>NZ_AP027266.1:65000-762498 GCF_036322625.1 Roseicyclus marinus
AGGACCACCTCCGAAGGCTAAGTACTCCTTACTGACCGATAGCGAACCAGTACCGTGAGGGAAAGGTGAAAAGCACCCCGACGAGGGGAGTGAAACAGTACCTGAAACCGAACGCCTACAAGCAGTCGGAGCCTCCTTGAGAGGTGACGGCGTACCTTTTGTATAATGGGTCATCGACTTGGTCTTACGAGCAAGCTTAAGCCGATAGGTGTAGGCGCAGCGAAAGCGAGTCTTAATAGGGCGTTGAGTTCGTGGGATCAGACCCGAAACCGAGTGATCTAGGCATGATCAGGATGAAGGTAAGGTAACACTTACTGGAGGTCCGAACCCACACCTGTTGAAAAAGGTCGGGATGAATTGTGCCTAGGGGTGAAAGGCCAATCAAACTCGGAGATAGCTGGTTCTCCGCGAAATCTATTTAGGTAGAGCGTCGTACGAATACCCCGGGGGGTAGAGCACTGGATGGGTAATGGGGCCCCACAGGCTTACTGATCCTAACCAAACTCCGAATACCCGGGAGTACTATACGGCAGACACACGGCGGGTGCTAACGCCCGTCGTGGAGAGGGAAACAACCCTGACCTCCAGCTAAGGCCCCTAATTCATGGCTAAGTGGGAAAGCAGGTGGGACGACCAAAACAACCAGGAGGTTGGCTTAGAAGCAGCCATCCTTTAAAGATAGCGTAACAGCTCACTGGTCTAAATAAGTTGTCCTGCGGCGAAGATGTAACGGGGCTCAAGCCATGAGCCGAAGCTGAGGATGCACATAGTGCATGGTAGCGGAGCGTAGTGTGACATAACTCCATGTGTCTTTACCGCCTTCGGGCGGCTTGGACACAAGGAGTTTTCTGTGAAGCCGGGGCGTGAGCCATCCGGTGGAGAGATCACTAGCGAGAATGATGACGTGAGTAGCGACAAACAGGGTGAGAGACCCTGTCGCCGAAAGTCCAAGGGTTCCTGCTTAAAGCTAATCTGAGCAGGGTAAGCCGACCCCTAAGGCGAGGCCGAAAGGCGTAGTCGATGGGAACCAGGTTAATATTCCTGGGCCATGTGGTGGTGACGGATCGCAGGTGTAGTTCGGCCTTATCGGATTGGTCGGGCTGCTGAGCGGTTCCTGGAAATAGCCCCACTATAAGATCGTACCCTAAACCGACACAGGTGGACTGGTAGAGAATACCAAGGCGCTTGAGAGAACGATGTTGAAGGAACTCGGCAAAATACCTCCGTAAGTTCGCGAGAAGGAGGCCCCGTTGGCAGGCAACTGTTGGCGGGGGGCACAAACCAGGGGGTGGCGACTGTTTATTAAAAACACAGGGCTCTGCGAAGTCGCAAGACGACGTATAGGGTCTGACGCCTGCCCGGTGCCGGAAGGTTAAAAGGAGGGGTGAGAGCTCCGAATTGAAGCCCCGGTAAACGGCGGCCGTAACTATAACGGTCCTAAGGTAGCGAAATTCCTTGTCGGGTAAGTTCCGACCTGCACGAATGGCGTAACGACTTCCCCGCTGTCTCCAACATCGACTCAGCGAAATCGAATTGCCTGTCAAGATGCAGGCTTCCCGCGGTTAGACGGAAAGACCCCGTGCACCTTTACTACAACTTCGCACTGGCATCAGGCCAAGCATGTGCAGGATAGGTGGTAGGCTTTGAAGCAGGGACGCCAGTCTCTGTGGAGCCTCCCTTGAGATACCACCCTTGCTTTGCTTGATGTCTAACCGCGGTCCGTTATCCGGATCCGGGACCATGCGTGGTGGGTAGTTTGACTGGGGCGGTCGCCTCCTAAAGAGTAACGGAGGCGCGCGAAGGTTGGCTCAGAGCGGTCGGAAATCGCTCGTTGAGTGCAATGGCAGAAGCCAGCCTGACTGCGAGACTGACAAGTCGAGCAGAGTCGAAAGACGGCCATAGTGATCCGGTGGTCCCAAGTGGGAGGGCCATCGCTCAACGGATAAAAGGTACGCCGGGGATAACAGGCTGATGATGCCCAAGAGTCCATATCGACGGCATCGTTTGGCACCTCGATGTCGGCTCATCTCATCCTGGGGCTGGAGCAGGTCCCAAGGGTATGGCTGTTCGCCATTTAAAGAGGTACGTGAGCTGGGTTTAGAACGTCGTGAGACAGTTCGGTCCCTATCTGCCGTGGGTGTAGGATACTTGAGAGGAGTTGCCCCTAGTACGAGAGGACCGGGGTGAACGTTCCACTGGTGGACCAGTTGTCGTGCCAACGGCAGTGCTGGGTAGCTATGAACGGAAAGGATAACCGCTGAAGGCATCTAAGCGGGAAGCCCCCCTCAAAACAAGGTATCCCTGAGGGCCGAGATAGACCATCTCGTCGATAGGCCGGAGATGTAAGCGCAGTAATGCGTTCAGTTGACCGGTACTAATTGCCCGATAGGCTTGATTTGATCCAGTGAAAGCCAGGAATGGCCGATCGGATCCGAAAGCGCACATGAGTGTGCTGACTTGGATGCGTGTTTCTTCCTCGGTTTGGTGGTCATAGCGTGAGCAAAACACCCGGCTCCATTCCGAACCCGGCCGTTAAGTGCCACTGCGCCGATGGTACTGCGTCTTAAGGCGTGGGAGAGTAGGTCACCGCCAAACCTAGAAAGAAACACGCGTATCTCTCTACGATGATCTTCCGCTTCGGACTACCTTAATTGGCACGCCCGAGGCATTGGCGCGGGGTGGAGCAGCCCGGTAGCTCGTCAGGCTCATAACCTGAAGGTCGTAGGTTCAAATCCTACCCCCGCAACCAAAATCACAAACAATATCAAACGCTTAGTTTCCGAGTAAAACACTGGGGGATTATCAGCGCGTTTCATGTCAACGCCATGTCAACGTTTGGCGAGTCGCACAGAGGTGGTTCGGCTTGTTTGAACAGGTGTCTGGCGTTTTCTAAGTGGATTTCCGCCTCGGTTATGCCGCCACCGCTTCGGGCATTGGCTGGTTGAAGTAGGCCTGATCGGGGGTTCTGCCGTCAAGCGATGAATGTGGGCGTCGGCTGTTGTAGAAGGTCAGATACCGGCCAATCCCGGCCCGGGCCTCGGACACGCTGGCATAGGCCCGCAGGTAGACTTCCTCGTATTTGATGCTCCGCCACAAACGCTCGACGAAGACGTTATCCCGCCAGGCGCCCTTGCCATCCATGCTGATTTTGATCTCGCGTGCGGCCAGCACCTTGATGAAGTCGGTGGACGTGAACTGGCTGCCCTGGACGCCCTTCTAAGAGTCAAGCGGCGATTTGGGACTGATTGATCTGCTTCTGACGCCGCATGATGATGCCGAAGACTTCTCGGGCGATATAGCGCTTGAGACTGCGAATGGCTTCCAGCTTCGAGTTTCCGGCAGCGATGCGTTTGGCTACGTAGGCCTGGGTGCGTGGGTCCAGACGCAACCGACCAATCGCGATAATGTGGATGGCGCTATTGGCCGCGCGATCACCGCCTCGGTTCAACCTGTGCCGGATCGTTTTGCCGGAAGATGCGGGTACCGGACTAACGCCGCAAAGGGCGGCAAAGCTCGCTTCAGATTTCAAGCGCTCGGGATTGTCGCCAGCCGTCAGCAATAGTTGCGCCGCGCTGTTAAGGCCGATCGCCGTCTGTTCGAGCAGTTCAGGGGCCAGTTCCTTGACGATGGCTTCGATCATGTCATCCAGATCGGCGATCTCATCATGCAACTCGAGATAACGCCGCGCCAGTGATTTGAGCGAGATGCGATAGGCTTCCTCGACCTCCCGATATGCAGTGAGATCAGGCCGCCAAGCTGCCAATGTGCGGATCAGCTGCATGCGGGTCATCTGCCGCAAGGGGTCGCGCAATCTGTCAGGGGCGCAGACGATCGTCGTTTGGATCATCTGCAATGCAATGCGGCGCGCCTGAACGGCTGTCTTGCGACAAACCCTTAGAACACGGAGGCTTTCGACCATTCCATCCCGGCTCCTTGGTGTCACGGTGTGCCGTTTGGCAAAGGCGGCATGGGCAGCGCTTTCCGCATCGAAGTGGTCGTTCTTGCCGCGTCGGCGTCGATCATGCTTGTCAGGGGCAGTGACCTCCAGAACTTCGACACCAGATGCCTGCATGTAACGCAACAATCCTGCGCCATAGCTGCCCGAGCATTCGATGCCGACGCGCTGCAGATCGCCGAAAGACCGCATCCAGGCGAGCATCAGGCGATACCCATGTCGTGTCGTGGGAAAGCTCTCGACACCAAGGACGCGATCCCGTTGATCGACAACGGCCGCCACGTGCAAATCCTTGTGGGTATCGACGCCCCCGACGACGCGAGATGCTTTGGTGTGATCGGCCATGCGATGATCCTTTCCTACGGCACGTGAACGAGCATCGCTCAGAAGAATGCTGGGACAGGACAGTCATGAGACCGGATGGTCAGGCCCTTCTTGGGTCACGGCGCACCTTTGAGACAAGCTCGCCGCAGGGCGTTCCCGGATGATCGACAGGTCCAGGGAAAGACACGTCGGGTCGATCGGAGTGAGAGTCAGATCACACCGGAAAGCCATGCGGCACCAACCCAGCGAATGGTCGATCGGTGTTTGAGTCAAACCACCCGAGAACTGGCACCAATCGTATGACTATCCGTGTTGAACATCTCGGGCGTGCCGTGCTTCGCCAGCGCCTCCTCCACGGCTTCTATGCAAAAATCCGCCTCCAGCGTGATTGACACCCGCCAGGCTAGGACACGCCGCGTGAACCAGTCCAGCACTGCGGCCAGGTAGATGAACCCGCGCGCCATCGGGATATAGGTGATGTCCATCGCCCAGACCTGATTGGGCCGGATGATCGGCAGTTTTCGCAGAAGATAGGGGTAAATCTTGTGCCCTGGCGCCGGTTTAGAGGTGTTCGGCTTGCGATAGAGCGCCTCGATACCCATGCGCTTCATCAGAGTGGCAACGTGCAGCCGCCCGACCTTGAAGCCTTCCTGCGCCAGCAGGCCCCGTAGCATACGGCTGCCCGCGAAGGGAAACTCCATGTGCAGCTTGTCGATCCGGTGCATCAGTTTCAGATCGGCGTCCGACACCGGGCGAGGCGTGTAGTAGACACTGCCCCGGCTGATCCCCAGTATTATCGCCTGACGGCTGACGCTCAGCTTGGCTGTGGGATCGATCATTTTTTTGCGCTCGGCAACAGACCCGCCTTCCCGAGCGCGCCGGACAAAAAATCGTTCTCCAGCGTCAGCTCTCCGATCTTCGCATGCAGGGTCTTCACGTCGATCACCGGTTCTGGTTCAGCCTTCGCGGCGTCCCCAAAAACACTAGTCGCGCCCTCAAGCAGCTGATCGCGCCACTGCTTGATCTGGTTCGGATGAACGTCGAAATCTTGTGCCAGCTCGATCAGCGTCTTCTCGCCCTTGATCGCGGCCACGGCCACTTTTGCCTTGAATGCCGGGCTGTGATTCCGGCGCGGTCGTCTTGTCATAGTCTTCTCCTCGCTTGCAGCATCATGCTGCTGTTGCGCGGAAAATCCACTTATCCCAGCTGTTCAAATTTGCGCAGCCACCTCTATTAGGGCGGCCCTGCGCGCTGACGCCCGCCCTAGTTGTTGGGCAGCCAATTTTTGTTTGACGTAAATTCGTTCGGCCGTAGCCGAGGTTCGGGGTCGGATATTCAAAGCACTTTAGAACCACTCCCCTGCTTACGATTTCAGTTGTCAGTTCGCACCAAGTAAGTCCCCATCGCTGTAGACAAGCATGTCAACCGGATCGACGGCGAGCCCGACGACATCACCCTCCCGAATGGACCTGTAGTGTCTAGTCTTGACGCGCAGGGGTTCCTCGGTTTCGGTCCGCAGCGTAATCACAGCTTCTACACCCAAGATCTCAGCCTCTACAACTGTAGCGCGCGGCGTGTCCGGTCGCGGATCGATCAGTTGGATTCTTTCGGCCCGAAGCCCGAGCCGTAGAGTGCCTGAACTCTGTCGCAAGATTCCCGGAACAGGACACTCTAGCGCCGGACAGACGAGGCCACCATCACGCACTGCGAGAGCGAGCATGTTCATCGGCGGGGAGCCAATAAAGTAACCAACGAACTCGTTTGCGGGCCGCTCGAATAGGATCGCGGGTTCTCCGAATTGTTGGACGCGGCCATCCCGCATCACCACGATTTCGTCCGCGAAGGACATTGCCTCGGCTTGGTCGTGGGTCACGAGGATCATCGTGACGCCGGTCGCGCGGTTGATCTCGCGCAGCTTGCGCCGCAGCGCGAATTTCAACTGCGGGTCGATCACGGTCAGTGGCTCATCGAGCAGGATCGCGCTTACATCCGGGCGCACGAGGCCGCGGCCGAGGGAAATGAGCTGCTTTTGGTCGGCGCTCAGTTTCAAGGCCGGCATGCTGAGCATGTCCCGCAATTCGAGAAGGTCGGCGATCTCGGCCACCCGGCGATTTACCGCGGCCGTATCCCAATTTCGGCATTCCAGTGGAAAGGCGAGGTTCTGCCCCACGGTCTTGGTCGCGTAGATCACCGGGAACTGGAAGACCTGTGCGATGTTGCGCTCAGAGGTCGATTTTCCGGTGACATCTTGACCATCGAACCACAGACGCCCGTGCGATGGTTTCAGCAGCCCCGAGATGATGTTCAGCATTGTAGTCTTGCCACAACCAGAGGGGCCTAGCAGGGCATAGGTCTTTCCGTCGGCCCATGTCAGATCGACAGGCTTCAGCGCGAAATCTTCCTCCTTAGTAGGATTCGGACGGTAGGAATGGCCCAGTTGCTGCAGGCGGATCTCGGACATTAGTAGGCCCTTTCGGTCACATTGCGCCCATCGGCGTCGAAGAGAAGAACATGGGTGGGGTCAAGCTGGACCGTCAACTCAGAGCCGACTTCGAGGTGCTCGATCCCGTCGACCAGCATGACCGCCTGTCCGAATGGAACGTGCAGATGCAAGATTGTCTCCGATCCGGAAAACTCGGTAAGGGAGATTGTCGCCGTAATGGCTCCGCCACGGGTCAGCGCATCTGGGCGAATTCCGATCCTCACGGGTCCTTCGACCGGTAAGCGCAGTCCCACTGACGGGATCTCGGTTCCGTCCGTCAGAAGCAACCGACCATCTACGACCTTGCCCTCAAAGATCGAGATTGGGGGCTCGCTGATGACCCGGGCTACCTCGATCGTGGGCGGGTTTTCAAACAGGTCAACTGGGTTGCCTTGCGCAACGATATGGCCACCTGCCATCACAAGAAGCTCGTCGCCAAGCTGCATCGCCTCTGCTGGCTCGGTTGTGGTGTATAGGATGATGCCGGATGCGTTGTCGTGCAGCAGCCGGGGAAACTCCTCACGAAGCTGCTCGCGCAACTTGTAGTCGAGGTTGGCGAGTGGCTCGTCCAGCATGAGAATGCGCGCATTCTTGACGATGGCCCGCGCCAGCGCAACCCGCTGCTGCTGGCCGCCGGACAACTCATAGGGCATCCTGTCTGAGAACTCACTGAGCCCGACAAGCTCCAGCGCCTCACTTGCGTGTCTTTCCGCCTCGGTGGCCGCCATGCCCTGTCGGCGCAGGGGGAAAGCAACATTCCGAAGTACGTTTAGATGCGGATAGTTGATGAATTGCTGGTAGACCATGGCCATTTGCCGCAACCTCACCGGGCGGGACACAAGGTTGGCTCCGTCAAGCTCGATCCGGCCGGAATCGACCTTATCGAGCCCCATAAGAGTGCGCAGTAGCTCGGTCTTACCGGCGCCGGTGCGCCCGAGTATCGTGTAGATCCGGCCTGGCATGAACTTGGCATTTAAGCCGTCGAGGGCGATGCGCCCTTCGGTTGCGGAAAGGTCTGTGATTTCTAGCATGGTAACCTACCTAATTGCACCGGCCAGCGAGCCGCGGGACATGAAGCGTTCGACCACAATGGCTACTAGGGCGAGCGGTGTGACAGAGATCAGCGCGAAGGCTGACAGCGACCACCACGGTGTCACGGAAGAGTTAAGCGACACGATGGCCACGGGGAGTAGCTGGGTTTCGGTGAAAGTGAGCGTGAAGGCGAAGAAGAAATCATTCCAGCCGAAGATCAGGCAGAACATGCCAGCCACCACGAGACCGGGAATAGAGTTCGGCAGGATCACCCGGAAGAACGCCTCGATCGGTGAACAGCCGTCGATCATGGCCATCTCATCTAGCTCGCGGGGGATGCCGGCAAAGAAATCCGTCATCACCCAGACCGCAATCGGTAGCAGAAGCGCTACGTAGATCAACGTCAGACCCCAGATAGAGTCGAGCCCGCCGACAACCTGCAGCATCAAGAAGAAAGGGATCGCCAGTACGATCGGCGGCATGATGCGCTGCGAGATGAAGAAGAATGTGATATCGGAGTTCTTGATGAACCCAGCGTCGTAGCGGAACCGCGATAGGCCATAGGCGGCGAGTGTGCCAAGAACGAGGCTCAGGATGCTGGAGAGCAGCGTCACCAGCGCACTGTTGAAGAAGGGCTGGACGATGTTGATGCCTTGGCTGCCTGACGCGAAAAGCGCGCTCCAACCTTGCGTCGACGGTTCGAACTCCACCCAGGGCAGGTAGCGAGCGCCGCCGGTGACGGCGTTGGCGTCTTTAAACGACGTGCTCAGCGCCCAGAGGAACGGGAACACTACGAAGATGGTCCAGCCCATCAGGCAGACGTATCGTATGATGTGATAGATGCGGTGGGGCATTTCAGCTGTCCTTTCCGACGAGGAACCGCGTCAGGAGCTTTGCGACGAAGGTCAGGGTGACGATCATGATGACGAGGTAGGTCAGCGACAGCGCGGCCGAGTAACCTACCTGAAAGTCGCGAAGCCCCCTTATGTAGATGTAGTAGGACGGGGTTTCGGTCGCGGTGCCCGGCCCACCTGAGGTCATCACGTAGACGGTGTCCATGATTTTGGAGGCTTCGATGATCCGGATGATGATGGCCCCGATAGAGATCGGCGCCATCAGCGGAAAGGTCACTTGCCAGAATGTACGTACTGGGCTGGCCCCGTCGATCGCGGCGGCGAGGTAGGGCTCCTTCGGAAGCGAGACAAGACCGGCGAGCAGCAGCAGGAACATGAAGGGTGTCCACTGCCACACCTCGACGATGACAACCGCGACAAAGGCGAAGGTAGCGTCTGACAACCAGGGCACCGCTGACAGGCCGAGGGCCGTCAGGATGTCGTTCGCGGGGCCTAGGCTTTCGTGAAAGATCGTGCGCCAGATCACCGACATGACAACCGGCGTGGTCATCATCGGCACTAGAAACAGAACCCGGAAGAAGCGGCGGCCGCGGATGTTGTTCCAGACCATGAGAGCCAAGGCGAAGCCAAGAACGTATTGTAGAGTCACTGTCAAGAGTGACAGAAGTGTCAGGCGCCCGAGGCTTTCCCAGAACCGTACATCTTCCAATACCCGGCCAAAATTGCGTCCGCCGATCCAGTCGAGCCCTGCCTGATAGACGTCCCAGCTCGAGAAGCTGACCCGGATCGTGAACAAAAGCGGGAACAGGATGATCGCGATGAGCGAAAGCAGTGCGGGTAAGAGAAAGAAATGCTTGGCCTTTAACATTTTTCCGGATCCTTAAGTGGTTTTGGGGGCGCGCACGGCGAAAACTTGCCGCCGTGCGCGCTCTACCGATCAATCCGTGAAGTCTTCGAGACGGACCACGTTGGCGTAGGCCTCGCGCAGACGGTCCTCGCCGATGCGGTCGACGATATCGGCCCATTCGGCGGCCACCTGATCGAGTGCGGCCTGCGGCTCCATCTGGCCGGCCAGCGCGGCGGCGACTCCGTTGGCGAGTGAAGACATGAACTGACCGACGCCCGGCACCCGCAAATCGTAGACGCGGTTGCCACTCTGCTCCATGCCCGACAGCGTCTCCACATAGGTTTGGGCAACGTCATGATCCCAGCCGAGGCCCTGCCAGAAGTCGACATCGAAATGAGCGTTCCGGTATGGGTTTACGCCGAAGCGACCGATTTGCAGGTCATGCGCTGCGTTCGCCTCGTTAGAGAAGAAGCAGAGGAAGTTAAACGCCATCTCCTGCTCGTTAGAAGCCGCCGAGACGGCCGAGGACCAGCCCCAAGTCATATAGGGCGCACGGTTCGGCTCCTCGAAGGTATCCCATTGGCCGGTGTCGCGGTTCCAGACTTCGTAAGCACCGGGAAGTGGCGCAGCGGCTACTTGGTTGCGTATGCGGCTGTTTTCCTGCTGGGCCTGAATGAAGGCGTCGTCCCAAGAGTAACTCATCAGGGTCTGACCTCCGCCGAACGAGAAGATCTCGTCCCCGAGGCCGAAATTGGTGCCGCCAGGTGGAAAGCTGTTCTGGGCTTCGACGAACAGTTCCAGCCCGCGTACGAAGCCCGGCGTATTGATTAGCGGTTCCATCGTCTCGAGGTCGAAAAAGAAGCCGCCGCCGACATCAGGATGTCTAGCGTATGGTGCGGCACGGCTAATGAAAGCCGAAAACATCAGGTCGTCGCGACGCGCAACCTCAGCCGATCCGTAGTTTAGTTCGCCGTCACCGTCCCAGTCGAAGCCGCTAAAATAGGCTGCGATCTGGTTGTATTCCTCCCAGGTCTCGGGAACTCGCAGTTCGTTGCCGGTATCGGCGAGATATCGCGCCTGCATCTCTGGGCTCTGGAACACGTCGAGTCGGTACTTCAGGTAGTGACGGTCACCATCCATCGGATACTGGATCATCTGCCCGTTCCAAGTCGCGACGCCGGCGAAGCTGTCTGTCACGTCCTGCATGCCGCTGGTCTGTTGAAAACTCTCCGGCACCGGGGCGAGGAAACGGTTGAAATCGCCAATCCAAAGCGAGGCATAGAACATCACGTCATAGGCGTTCTGGTTGCTCTGAAAGGGGATCATGATGCGCTGGAACAGATCGCCAAAGGGCACGTGAACCACGTTAACCGTGGCTCCGGTTAGTTCAGAGAATTGTTCGGCATGAAGCGCGGTGGGTTCACCGATCACCGGTATCGCGTGGGTGATTACGTTCAGGGTCCGTCCCGAATAATCGAGAGCGTCGATCGAGGCGTAGCTGCAGGCGCCGGGAACGTCTTCGACGATGCCAAAGCGGGTATAGTCCTGCGCAGAAGCCGGCGCGGTACCAAGCTGGATGGTTGCGACGGCGGCAACAGCCAGAGCTGAGACTGAGTGATTCAGATAGCGGTTCATGTTAGTTCCTCCAAAGTAGGGTTTTTTTGTGGCGCCCTGTATTTACGGGCGCGCTCCGGTTGGATTGGAGGCGGCCACGCCGCCACCGATCCGGTTCGAATGTCAGGGAATCAGGACAGCACGGCCCTTGATCTTGCCCTCGTGCAGGGCACGCAGCGCGCTGTTAGCCTCTGAGAGCTTGAATTCGCGCGTTTCAAGTTGAACCAGTCCGCGATGGGCAAGCTCCATCAACTCGGTCAGTTCGGCCCAAGTGCCCACGAGATTTCCAATGATGTTCTTCTCAGTGATCACTAGATCCACAGTCGGCACGTTCACATTCTCGCCGTAGCCGATCACATAATAGCTTCCCGCGTTGCGCGTCATTGCAAGGCCCTTGCCCGTCGTGCCATGTTCGCCAACGAAATCAAGAACGGCTTCGGCACCCTTACCCGCAGTCAGTTCCATAACTTTCTGGAGCTCGTCCCCATCCGCCTTGACGAGATGGTGGGCGCCGCATTGCTCAGCGAGCTTCAGCGACACGTCTGAGCGGTCGACTACGATGATCTCGGCGGCGCACATCGCTGCCAGCACTTGGATCGCAATATGGCCAAGGCCGCCTGCCCCAATCACGACGCAATACTGGCCCGGTAGCAGGTGCCGCGTCGCCTTCTTAGCGGCGCGGTAGGCCGTCAGTCCCGCATCAGAATAGGGCGCCACGTCCTTGGGGTTCAGCGATTTCGGCAGGGCGACGATGTTACGCGCGGACGTCACCAAAGCCTCAGCGTAACCGCCATCGCTGTCGAGCCCCGGGAAAGTGCCGTCGCCGTGCATATCCTCGCCGCGCCGGCAAGCGAGGCAGGTGCCATTTGAGATCTTGGGGTGGACGATTACGGGATCGCCCTTTTTGAGGTTTTCGACCTCCGGGCCGACATCCTCAATCCAGCCGGCATTCTCGTGCCCGAGTATCAACGGCAACAGCTCGGTTCCCGTTGGGTCCATATGCGGCCGCCAGACGCCTTCGATGACGTGAAGGTCAGTTCGGCAGACACCCGCACCGCCGATGCGAACGATCACGTCCGATCCTTTAGTGATCTTCGGATCTGGTACATCGGCGTGTTCCACCCAAGTGGGGGCGGTCAGGGCGTCATCGTATCGATAGAGCACTTGCGCCTTCATGAGGTCCTCCTGCGGAAAGGCTTGTTTCGTTGGCATCGCTTTTAGGAAGAAACACTCGGGTCTGTGGCAGCGGCAGGTGTTCAGTTTCAAGAATCCGCTCCGGATTCTGTGTTCAGAGACTGAACAGTTGGCAACATTACTGTTCTGAGCTGACAGCGGTCATGCTACGAACGGCCATGCGTCAGGTATTGGAGGAATCCTGCACGCTCGCCGGGGAGGGAAATAATCATGGATGCATCATTGGCCGCAGCCCGGGAGGCGCTGGAGAATGGATCCCGTCCGCAGACCGGTCAGGTCGAACGCGACATCAGTGACAGCTGGGAGCGCTCAGTGGCCCACGGCCTCGACCCGCGCGGTGAGCCGCGCAACGCGGTGATCGCCTACCAAGACTTGAGACGCGAGCGAAAGGAGCGAGCCCACCTGATGCGCCACGTCCGCCCCGAATTGGAGCTTCTCAGCAGCCAGATCGCAGGCACCAACTTCATGGCGGCTTTTGCCAACGCCGAGGGCGTCATCCTCGACGCAATCATGGACAACGAGTTCGCCGAGTCCCCCTGCGCTAAGGCCGTCAGGGTTGGGTCGATCTGGACCGAAGATTTGCGCGGAACTAATGCCCTCGGGCTCGCCCTCCATACCGGTCGTGCCGCGACGGTAACAGGGGCAGAGCACTTCTTCCACAGCCATGCCGAAGTGTCCTGCGTGAGCGCGCCAATCTTCGGATCACGCGGCGAGATTCTCGGCCTTCTCGATGCGTCCTCCGAAATCGCGGCCAGGCAGATACACACCAAGGCGCTGGTGCTTCTTGCCGCCAACAATATCGAGAACCGCGTGTTCGTCGAAGCGCATCGCGAAGACTACATCCTTCAATTTCACCCCCGTTCAGAGTACCTCACAACGCAGAGCGTGGCGATGCTGTCGGTGGACCAAGACGGCCAGATAACTGGCGCAAACCGCAGGGCAGCTGAGTTTCTCACGGGGCTCGATCTCGTCGGCGTGACCTCTTTCGAGAGACTGTTCCAGAACCGCTTCTCGCCCACGCTGACTGCGCTTCTACGGGGCGAGTATCTGCGAGTACGCGACTGGCTGAACGCAACATACTTCATGCGCGTCAGGCTTACACGGCCGCGCCGCAGCAATCACAGCGTTGTTATGAACCTCGCCGCAGCCACGGGTGGAGTGGTGCGGGTGCCGACAAGCGCCGAAGAGCCGATCTATGTGGACGAACAGGTGCGCAAAGCCCTGCTGGTCGGGCAGCGTGCAATGCGCCACGGCATGCCCGTGCAAATCGTAGGTCCGGCGGGTAGCGGAAAGACAACGCTGGCCCGCCATCTGCACGCAACTTGTTCGCCGCAAGGCTCGTTCATAGTTTTAAGTGGCGCCCTCGCCGAAAGCGGCGACCTCGAGGTCGAGCTCGCATCTCAGCCCGATCAAGCGTCGGATTGGATCGCAAAAGGCGGGACGGTCCTCGTCGAGGACACTCTGAGCCGCAATGCTCTGGAGATTGCGAGCTTGCGAGATCTCCTGCACCGGCTCACATCTCTCAATGAGCGCGGGTTGTGGAACGTCATTCTAACTGAAACGACTACTGACGAGGATGACTATTTGAACACGCATCACGAAATGTTAGAAATCGCCACAATCCCGATCTCTCTGCCGGAACTATCTGCAAGAACCGATTTCGATCATTTAGCAACGGCGATGATGAAAGCGATTTCGGAGGAACACACGCTGTCGAAGTCCGCCTGCGAGGCGATGATCCGGCATCATCGTGTCAAGAACCTTTCGGATCTCGATGCCGAACTGCGCCGACTCGCAGTGCATTGTCCGGCCGGCGTGATCCGCCGGGAGCATGTCTATAAGCACCTGAATTTTGGGTCCGCCGATCTCGAACCCTGCGGAACATGCCGCGGCAACCCACTGAAGGAAGTCAAGTGTCGGGAAATTCGCAAAGTTTACCGACAGAACAACTCCAACATCGCGCTAACCGCACGTAGGCTCGGTGTCTCAAGAAACACTGTTTATAAGCATCTTGCTGCGACAGGTTTGCCGTGGCCTTGACCGCTGGATCCAGTACAAAGGAGTGTCCCAGGAGTCAGGCCCTTGGTCCAAGGCTAACGTAGCCCGGCCCTCGGTGCACGGGCCATGGTTCCCGCAACTCGGTACTTAATCCCACCGCCGATTTATGTGATAATATAACACTCACATCGGGGACCCGGATGCGGTTTTTGAAAGGCAACAAGATCGGCGCGGAAACGCGCTTCGGACCGGACTGGCCGGGCGAGCGCTGTGGTGCCCGAACTAAGGCCGGTACGTCCTGCAAACGCCCAGCGGTGAAACGCACGGGGCGGTGCACGCGTCACGGCGGCAAGAGCACCGGACCTCGGACCGAGGAGGGTAGGGCTCGCATCGCGGCAGCCAAGACCGTGCACGGGCGGATGACGAAAGACGCTCGCGCCGCGGCCAAGCGCCGGGCGCAGGTTGGACGTGAGATCCGAGCGGAGCTTCGCGAGATCGAGCGAGGGGCGATTGCAGAGGGGCGGCTCAGCAAAGATTGGAGGCGGGCGTTCAGGCAGAGTGAGTGAGGTGATGGTTTTTTCCCAAAAACTTCTAGAGGTTTGGAACGAGAGGCCTTCTTGATCCCTCAAAGTTTAGCGAAATTTCGTCACCTTACTCACTCTCGTCAGAAGATCTGCACGGAACAGCATCTCGCCATTGCTTCGACGCACAATGCTCCACTCCCCGCTGCAATCTACAGCATCTCGAAGTCGCTGCAAAAAGCGCCGCTTTGAAGGTGTGTGGGTCACGCCGGTGATCAGCCCCACCTGAGTGGTCCAGTTTGAGTGTTAGTGCATGACTGGCCTTCGGTCCATCGGGACGATGGTTTCCGGGGCCGGCGGGCGGTAGCCCAGGGCACTGTGGGGTCGCTTGGTGTTGTAGTGCCTCCTCCATTGTTCGATCAGGATTTGTGCCTCGCGGAGGCTGTAGAAGACTTCGCCGTTGAGCAGTTCGTCGCGGAACCTGGCGTTGAAGCTCTCGCAGTAGCCGTTCTCCCATGGTGACCCTGGTTCGATGTAGGCTGTCCGGGCGCCGACCGCGCTGATCCAATCGCGGACGGCTTGGGCCACAAACTCCGGGCCGTTGTCTGACCGGATGTACGCTGGCACGCCCCGCATGATGAACAGGTCGCTCAGCGCATCGATCACGTCACCTGAGTTCAGCTTGCGCTTTGTCTTGATCGCCAGACACTCGCGGCTGTGTTCATCCAGGATGTTGAGCGTCCTGAAGACCTTCCCATCCTCCGTGCGGCAATGCACGAAATCATAGCTCCAGACGTGGTCCCGATACTCCGGTCGCAGCCGGACGCAAGACCCGTCGTTCAGCCAGAGCCGCCCCTTCTTCGGTTGCTGCATTGGCACCTTAAGCCCCTCTCGCCGCCACAGGCGTTCGACGCGTTTGTCGTTCACCTCCCATCCCGCATCTCTCAGCAGGGACGCGATCCGACGATAGCCGTAGCGACCAAACTGACGCGCCAGCTCGATCATGTCCGCGACCAGTTGCACCTCATCGGCGCGACCCTGCGGCAGCTTCCGCTGCGTGGAGCGGTGTTGGCCCAGGACGCGACAAGCCCGGCGCTCAGAGATCGCGAACGTGCTGCGAGCATGCTCAATGCAAGCACGGCGACGAGCGGGGCTCAGAAGTTTCCCCGTGCCGCCTCCGCCAAGATCAACTTGTCCAGCGTCAGATCTGACACGGCTTTCCGTAACCGTTCATTCTCTTTCTGGAGGCGCTTGAGTTCCTTCAGTTGGTCTGTTCCCATACCGCCGTATTGCTTGCGCCAGCGGTAGTAGGTCTGCTCGGTAATGCGAACCTCGCGGATCGCGTCCACCCGTGCCATGCCTTGCCCGACAAGCACCTCAACCTGCCGCAGCTTTGTGACAATCTCTTCCGGCTTGTGCCGCTTCGTAGCCATTCTGATCCTCCGTTTTCCTAAACATAACGGCGGACCACTTCATTGGGGGAGGATCACCCTTGTAAATCAGGCCTTTCAGGATGTCATCGGATGATTTCGGAGAGAAGAATGGTGCCGGTGAAGGGACTCGAACCCCCGACCCCATCATTACGAATGACGTGCTCTACCAGCTGAGCTACACCGGCATTCTTCTCTTTGCGTTGGTGCCGAAACCGGCCTCAATGCAGCACGCAAACAGCGTGTTGCGCGCTATTAGCAAGCCCGCCCGGCGTTTCCTAGCCCCTATTTTCGCCCCGTCGCGGCATCCGACGATGCCTCCAGAACCTCGGCATCTTCCGCATCCTTGCCGGAGCTTTCACGCTTGTCTTCCAGGGCACCGACGATCAACGGCAACATCTGTGCCGGACCCATGAGGGCCGCCTCGCTCTGGGCCACTTCCTGCCAGCTCAGCCGGTCGAAACTGCCGCAATGCGAACAGACCGGGCGCCATTCCGCATGCACATGGCCGCAGGAATCACAAACCCATTGCATGCCACGCGGTGCCATGACGGCCTTGGCCAGCCAGGCACGAACCACCCTGTCTTCGGCCCCTGCGCCGCGTTCGATGGCGGCCATGATGGTCAGGGAGCGCGCCGTGGGGCTGGTCTCGGCCAGATCGCCAAGGGCACGGCGGGCTGCCGGGAAATCTTCGGCCGCGATCTGCAGTTCGGCTTCGAGCAAGCGCGCCTCGGCACTGCCTGCATGCTTGGCGATGAGCGGCTTGAACCGCTTCAATCGCTCGGACGGGGTTTCGTCCGGCACGATCTCGGCAAAGGCGGCTGCGATGTCGGGATGGGGGTTCATGTCCCAGGCGGATTTCAGGATCTTGGTCGCATGCTTGGGCTTGCCATCGGCGATGGCCAACCGGCCTGCCATGACGGCGGCGGGCACCAGACCGGGTGCCATCGCCTGCGCCGCTTCGGCATCGCGCACGGCCTCGGCGATCTTGCCTTCGGCCATGGCGTCGCGCGCATGGGCGAGCGCCAGAACCGCATCGCGCCGCTTGTGCACGTCGCGCGGCAGGTTGCCGGATTTCAGCGCGGCGGCCAGCGTCGCCCGTGCCCCAGCCCAATCCTCGTGCCGTGCCTGCAGCTGGAGGAGCGTTGTCTGCACCTCTTCGTTCTTGGGGCGGATCGCGAGCGCCTTTTCCGCGAGTTTCATCGCGGTTTCGGTCTCGCCCGCCGCCAGTTTCTGCTTCATCAGGCCCCGCACGCCCACAAAGCGTGTCCGGTCATCCGTCACGAGCGCCTTGAAGGTTTCGGTGGCAAGGGCCGTGTCGCCCACCATCTCGGCCCCTTGGGCCACGACAAGCTTGGTCAGTTCCGGCCGCCCGAGGTATTTCTCGGCCCGCTCCGCCTTGCGGATCGCAAGCCGCCCCTCGCCTGCGGCCAGTGCCATCATGCCTTCGGCCAGCGCCTCGTAGCCCTTGCGCTCGGCACGGCGGTTGAAATAGCGGCTGATCGCGGTCTCGTCGCCGTTCAGGAACCGCAGGGTCGCGACCAAGAGGCCGACGGTCTTGAACAAAAGCCATACCGCCAGAAGCAGCACCAAGGCCCCCAGCACAGCCAAGAGCGGCGTCAGCACGAATTCGCGCCCCATCACGGTCAGGGTGGCCAGTTCCCCCATTTCCGTCAGCTGTCCGACCCCAAAGGTCAGGCCGGCAACCAGCGCGATGAAGATCAGGACTTTGAGCAAGGACCAAAGCATCATGGTGTCCCTTCAGTTACCGCTGGACGCAAGCGCGCCGGACAGGATGGCGAGCCCCGCAAGCGCATCGGCGCGGGCCTGAACGCCTGTGGCCCATGGCGCCAGTTCGGCCTGTGCGCCGTCGGGCAGCGCGGACAGTTCTGCCAGCGCGCCGTTCAGATCGCCCGCTTCGATCGCGGCCCCGATCCGGCTGAGCACGGCATCGGGATCGTCACCTTCGCGCGGTTCGACGGACCGTCCTCCGATCTGACCCATGACAAAGGCACCCAGACGGTCACCCATGCTGTCGCCCGCAGCCTCCTGCAAGGCGCGGGGCAGGGCGGCACGGGCAAGGGCGGGAAACTCCGCCTGCAATGCACCCAGCGTCGGCACGCCCGAGGCTGCAAGATCGGCAAGCCCTGCGGGAACCTCGGTCACCTGACCAAGGGCGGCCACGGCATCGCCAAAGGGCGCGCCGGTTTCCAATGCCACCTGCATTTGCACCAGTGCTGCTTCCGCTTCGACCCGTGCGAGGGCGGCGGCGGCTTGTGCCTCGGCTTCGGCCACGGCGGCGGCGGCTTGGGCTTCGGCCTCGGCAGCGGCCTGCGCGGCGGCTTCGGCAGCAGCCTGCAGGGTCGCGGCCTGTTCCGCGGCGGCAGCACGTTGCGCCTCGAGCTCGGCTTCGAGCGCGGTCGCGGCTTCGAGCGCTGCGGCATTGTCGGCGGTGATGTCGCCGCTGAAGACCGGACGCTCTTCCAGAACGGCGACCCTGTCGGACAGGCTTCCAAGCGCTTCGGTCGCGCTGGCGATCTCTTCGGCCAAGGCACCGATCTGATCGGTGATGGGGGTCAGGTCGATGTTGCCTGCCGCGCCGACTGTCGCGGGTACCGATTGCAGCGCGGCAACCTGCGCCTGAAGCGCGGCGAGTGTTTCGGACTGGGTGGCCAGCGCCTCTGCGATGGCCCCGGTCTGTGCGCTGTTTGGTGCGGGCCCGCGCGACGGCAAGACGCCCATATAGGCCGCGCCAAAGCCGATACCGGCTGCGACAACGCCGCCGATCACCATGGGCACAAGGCTGTTGCGTTGGGGCGGCGGCGGCGCAGGTGGCGGCGTGGGCCGGGTTGGCTCCGGCTCGGGCGTGGCAAGCGTTTCGCTTCCGTCGCCGGGTTCAAGCACCACCTCGGCCTCTTCCACCTCGTCCTTGGCACCGGTCACGCTGTCATCCCCGGCAAGGCCATCGGGCTGGGGCGACGCTGTTTCGTCCGCATCGGTCGCTGGGGGGCTGTCCTGTTCGACGACATCCGCCGCTGCGGCAGGGGCTTCGTCGGTGGTGGTCCGCGCTTCGGACGAATCGGCCTGTTCGGTCGGTGCTTCGATCGCATCAGGGCTTTGCGTGTCTTCGACAGGAGCGGTCGTTTCCGCGTTATCGCGCCGATTTCTTGTGCTGCCTGAGCTTTTCGAGCTTCCCCGTGCCACCTGACTGTCCTTCATCTGTAAGTTTCAAAACTGTCCAGAGCGCATGACACTGACATCCCGGAAAGCCTAGACCAGCGTGTCACGCCCCTCAAGCTGCACCTAGCAAGAAATGAGCGCCGAGACTGCGCGGATCATCGCAGGCGCATCGGGCGCAGCCGCAACAGTCGCGCGTTCGGCAAGATCATCGGGCAGGGCTGCGCGGGTGGCCTCGCTGATCACGACCGGATGAATTCGGCTGACTGCATCGCCCGCCGCCCGGACGAACAGGCGCGCACTGCGGGGCGAAAACAGCGGCACGAAAACGGGACCGGGATGGGCCAGCGCCGTGGCAAGTGCTGCGCCCTGGGGGATGCTGACCTGGTCGTAGATCGCCCGCCCCTCGGCCCTCAGACCTTCGCGGCTCAGCGCTTCGGCGATATCCGCGCTCAGATGTGCACCATGCAGGTGCAACAGCCGCCCTTCCGGCCGCGCATCGAGCATCAGGCCCACAAGGGCCGCGGCATCCCCCCCGGCAGAGATCGCCTTGAGCCCGATGTCGCGGGCAGCCTCGGCGGTGCGGTCGCCCACGCACCACGCGGGCAGGCTGCGATCCGTGCTCAGGCTGGCAAAGGTCTCGACCCCGGCGGCGGAGGTGAAGATCAAAGCCGACACACCCTCAAGCGTCAGGCCCTGCCCAAGGGGCGCGATCTCCATCAAGGGCAGGATCGCCACCGCGATCGGCCCGCATTCGGCACGCAGCGCCTCGGCAAAGCGGTCCGAGGCCGCGCGCGGGCGGGTCAGGATCACAAGGGGCGCGCCATTGTCAGACATGAGCCCGAGTGTTACCTGCCAAGGCGCCAGCCTGCAACGAGGCGCCCGATGCCCCGCTCCCTCACGATCCTCGGTCTTGAATCGAGCTGCGACGACACCGGCGCGGCCGTCCTGCGCCGTGAGGGGGACAAGGCCGTGATCCTGTCCAATGTCGTGGCCAGCCAGACCGACCTGCACGCGGCCTTTGGCGGTGTGGTGCCCGAGATCGCGGCGCGCGCCCATGCCGAAAAGCTTGATATCATGGTGGAACAGGCGCTCGCCGAGGCGGGCGTGGCGCTTTGCGAAATCGATGCCGTGGCGGTGACGGCGGGGCCCGGCCTGATCGGTGGCGTTCTGTCCGGTGTCATGGCGGCCAAGGGGCTGGCGATGGGTCTGGGAAAGCCGCTTGTCGGGGTGAACCACCTGGCCGGTCACGCGCTGACGCCGGTTCTGACGGACGGGATGCGGTTTCCCTACCTGATGCTGCTGGTCTCGGGCGGGCATTGCCAGTTCTTGCGCGTCGATGGCCCGCAGGACTTTCGGCGGCTCGGCGGCACGATCGACGACGCGCCCGGCGAAGCCTTTGACAAGGTTGCGCGCCTTCTGGGGCTGCCGCAACCGGGTGGGCCCGCCGTCGAAGGTGCGGCCAGGGCCGGTGATCCCGCGCGGTTCGACCTGCCGCGCCCGCTGATGGACCGCCCCGGTTGCGACATGAGCTTTTCGGGCCTGAAAACCGCTGTTCTGCGGGTCCGCGACGATCTGGTCGCGGCGCAGGGCGGGTTGAGCGAACAGGATCGCGCCGATCTGTGCGCCGGGTTCCAGGCCGCTGTCGCCGATGTGCTGGCCGGGAAATCCGCCCGCGCGCTGGAGGGGCAAGGGGCGCTGACGGGCTTTGCCGTGGCGGGCGGGGTCGCTGCCAATGCCAGTTTGCGCGCGCGGCTCGATGCGGTCGCCGCGGCGGCGGGTCTGCCTTTCGTCGCGCCGCCGCTGGCGCTTTGCACCGACAATGCGGCGATGATCGCCTTTGCGGGATTGCTGCTGCACGAGGCGGGGGCGCGGGATGATCTGACCCTGTCGGCACGCCCGCGTTGGCCGCTTGATGCCGCCGCGGCACCCCTCCTCGGTTCGGGGAAAAAGGGGGCCAAGGCATGAGCGCCCGTCTCGACATTCTGGGGGCGGGGGCTTTCGGCACGGCATTGGCCATTGCCTATGCGCAGGCGGGCCACGACGTGACGCTCTGGGCGCGCGACGGCGCGCAGGAGATGCGCCGCACCCGCGAAAACGCCCGCCGCTTGCCCGGCCATCGCCTGCCCGAGGCGCTGCGCGTGACGGGCGATCTGTCTGATCTGACGGGGAATTGTGCGCTTCTGGCGCTGCCCACGCAGACCTTGGGCGGGTTTTTGGCGGAAACGGATTTGCGCGCGGATATCCTTGTCTCCTGCGCCAAGGGGATCGACCGCGCCACGGGGCTTGGTCCCACCGCCCTGATCGCGCGCCATTCCAAGGCGACGGTCGCGCAACTGACCGGCCCCAGTTTCGCGGTCGATATCGCGGCGGGATTGCCGACCGCGTTGACGCTGGCCTGTGTCGATGATGCGGTTGGCCGCGCCTTGCAGCAAAGCCTGTCCCTGCCTGCGCTGCGGCTTTACCGCACCACCGATGTGATCGGCGCGGAACTGGGCGGGGCGCTCAAGAATGTCGTGGCGATTGCGGCCGGGGCGGTCATCGGTGCGGGGCTTGGCGACAGCGCGCGGGCGGCGCTGATGGCGCGCGGGCTGGCCGAGATGACGCGCATCGCGGTCGCCGCTGGTGGGCAGGAGGCGACATTGTCCGGCCTGTCGGGTCTGGGCGATCTGATCCTGACCTGCGGGTCCGAGAAATCGCGCAATTTCCGCTACGGCATGGCGCTTGCGCGGGGGGAAAGCCTGCCGCCCGATGTGACGGTCGAGGGGCTGCATACCGCCCGCCAGATCGCAGCGCGCGCCGGGGCGGAAAACCCCATCGCGCAGGCCGTTGCAGCCCTTGCCGATGGGCGGGCGAGTGTTGGCGAAATTGCTGACCGTCTCTTGAACAGGCCCCTGAAACCGGAGTGAAAGCAATGCGTTACTGGCTGTTCAAATCCGAACCCGATGCCTGGTCCTGGGATCAGCAGGTGGCCAAGGGCGATGTGGGCGAGGAATGGTCGGGCGTGCGCAACTACCAGGCGCGCAATTTCATGCGCGAGATGGCCTTGGGCGATCTCGGGTTTTTCTACCACAGCCAGACAGACAAGGCGGTGGTCGGCATCGTGGAGGTGATCGCCACGTCCCATCCCGACAGCACCAGCGACGATCCGCGCTGGGATTGCGTGGATGTGAAGGCGGTGGAGGTCCTGCCACGCCCCGTGACGCTGGACGCGATCAAGGCGCGGGAGGATCTGGCAAAGATGGTTCTTGTCCGGAATTCCCGCTTGTCGGTTCAGCCCGTCACGGCCGAGGAATGGGCGATCATCTGCGCGATGGGTGGGGTCGAGAGTGGCTCCGACGGCGTGTCTTGAGGCGACGACCCGATGGGTGCGAATGGTGCGCCTGAAGGCGCACCCTACAGGGCCGGATATCCGCCGAAGTCTTTCGGAAGGGTGAATTTTTCGAGGCAAATCCTGACGAGGCGTGAACGCGACGCCCTGTTGGCAAGCATTCGTCAAGACTTGTGAAAAACGGAGGGTCCCGACCCCTCGGGACCCTCCACCACCCACACGCTCACTCGCTCCGCGTGTTGATATGTCGGGCCCGTCCGTCCTGGTCAGGCGTGGGATCGGGATAGCCCAGCCTTCGCGCCGCCGCAAAGAAATTGCCCGCCGCATTCGAGACGAGTTCGCCGAAAATGCGAACGACCCGCCGGGGCGGGTCGCGGCAGTCACGCGGATCGCGTCCGGCTTCAGCCGTAGACGCTTTCCTTTCCGAAATGCTTGGTCAGCATGTAGTAGATCACGGCGCGATACTTGTTGCGCTCGGATTTGCCGTAGGTCTCGATCACCGAGGCGATGGCGGCATCCAGCTCGGGCCCATCTTTCAGCCCCAGTTTCTTGATCAGGAAATTCTTTTTCACCGTCTCCAGTTCGCCCGGCTGGCTGCCTGCGACGGTGGAGGCGTCGGCGTCATAGATCGCGGGGCCGCAGCCGATGGTGACCTTGGTCAAAAGGCCCATGTCCGGCGTCATTCCGCATTTGTTTTTGAGATCGTCGGCATATTTCGCGATCAGATCGTCCCGCTTGCCCATTTGTACCTTCACTCCCGTAAACTCGTGTCACGACCTGCCCCGAAAAGGCGCGGGTCCGGGCAAGGTTAACCCGAGCCTGCGTCCTGTCCAAAGACAAAACTGCGCGCCCGCACATGCAAAAGGGCCGCCCGAACGGACGGCCCCTGCTGCGCTCTCGCGCGCGTTCAGTAGCGGTAATGCTCGGGCTTGAACGGGCCTTCGGGGGCCACGCCGATGTAATCGGCCTGATCCTTGGACAGCGGCGTGAGCTTCACGCCGATCTTGGCCAGATGCAGGCGCGCGACCTTTTCATCCAGCACCTTGGGCAGGACATAGACCTTGTTTTCATAGGCCTCGCCGCGGGTCCAAAGCTCGATCTGTGCAAGCACCTGGTTGGTGAAGGAGGCCGACATCACGAAGGAGGGGTGGCCGGTCGCATTGCCGAGGTTCAGCAGGCGCCCCTCGGATAGAAGGATGATGCGGTTGCCCGAGGGCATCTCGATCATGTCCACCTGTTCCTTGATGTTCGTCCACTTGTGGTTGCGGAGTGCGGCGACCTGGATCTCGTTGTCGAAATGGCCGATGTTGCCGACGATGGCCATGTCCTTCATCGTGCGCATGTGCTCGATGCGGATCACGTCCTTGTTGCCGGTGGTGGTGATGAAGATATCGGCGCTGTCGACGACATCCTCGAGCAGCACAACCTCGTAGCCGTCCATCGCCGCCTGAAGCGCGCAGATCGGATCGGCCTCGGTCACCTTCACGCGCGCACCCGCGCCGCGCAGCGAGGCGGCAGAGCCCTTGCCCACGTCGCCATAGCCGCAGACGACGGCGACCTTGCCCGCCATCATCGTGTCGGTGGCGCGGCGGATGCCGTCCACGAGCGATTCCTTGCAGCCATACTTGTTGTCGAATTTCGACTTGGTGACGCTGTCATTCACGTTGATCGCGGGGAAGGGCAGGCCACCGGTCTTCTGCAATTCATAGAGACGGTGCACACCCGTGGTGGTTTCCTCGGAGACGCCCTTGATCTGGGCCTTCATCTTGGTGAACCAGCCGGGGCTTGCTTCCATGCGCTTCTTGATCTGCGCCTTGATGACCTCTTCTTCCTCGGATTGGGGAACGGGGATGATCTCTTCGCCCGCTTCGGCGCGCGCGCCCAGGAGGATGTAGAGCGTCGCATCGCCGCCATCGTCGAGGATCATGTTCGGCCCTTCGGGGAACATGAAGGATTTGTCGAGGTAATCCCAATGCTCTTCCAGCGTCTGGCCCTTGATCGCAAAGACCGGGATGCCCGCCTTGGCGATGGCGGCCGCGGCATGGTCCTGCGTCGAGAAGATGTTGCACGAGGCCCAGCGGACATCGGCACCCAGATATGCCAGCGTTTCGATCAGCACCGCGGTCTGGATCGTCATGTGGAGCGAACCCACGATGCGCGCGCCCTTGAGCGGCTTTTTCTCGCCGTATTCCTCGCGCAGCGCCATCAGGCCCGGCATTTCGGTTTCGGCGATGTCCAGTTCCTTGCGGCCGTATTCGGCCAATGCGATATCCTTGACGATGTAATCGGTCACGTCGACTGTCCTTAGATGATCGGAATTCCGTTGCGGCGCACTTAGCACCAAGGGGGGGCTGCGGCAATGGCAGGTGGTCCGGCCGCGTCGATGCATGCCGATCAGCCCACAGCGACCAAGTCCATCGCCGGTTTTTCCCGTCTTTGCTTTCCAAATACTCCGGGGGTTTGGGGGCTGGCCCCCAATCCGGCAGATGCTATCAAACGCCAAAACCGGAGGTCGCCATGCCCAAAGCCCCGCCCCGCGCCTGGCAAAGGATGTTGTCGGGCCGTCGTCTGGATCTGCTCGATCCGACGCCCGTCGACATCGAGATCGAGGACATCGCGCATGGTCTTGCCTTTGTCGCGCGCTGGAACGGGCAGACGCGGGGCGATTACGCCTATTCGGTGGCCGAGCATTCGCTGCTGGTGGAACAGATCTGCGCGCGGCTTGCGCCCGGATGGGGGGCGAGATGGCAATTGGCGGCGCTTTTGCATGATGCGCCGGAATACGTGATCGGCGACATGATCAGCCCGGTGAAGGCGGCGGTGGGCCCCGGTTACGGGGCGCTCGACGACAGGCTGACAGCCGCGATCCACCTGCGCTTTGGCCTGCCTGCCATCCTGCCCAAGCCGGTCAAGACGCTGATCAAGCAGGCCGACCGGGTGTCCGCATGGCTGGAGGCGGTGCAGCTTGCCGGGTTTGCGGAAGCCGAGGCCGACCGGTTCTTTGGCCGTCCGGATGCGGCGCTGACGGCGGGGTTGCGGCTGGTCCTGCGCCCGCCCGTCGAGGTGCGCGACGCCTTTACCGCGCGGCATGCAGAATTGATGGCGGCGCTATGAGGATCACGGTCCGCCCCGCCCATGATCTGGATGCCCGCGACATGGCCGCGATCCTGTCCGAGGTGATCGCCATCGGCGGCACCACGGCGATCACGGGCCGGATCGGGCCCGAGGATATCCGCGACTGGATGGGACAGGCGCCCGAGGCGTCGGCCTGGCATGTGGCCGAGACCGAGACGGGCGAGATCGTGGGGTTTCAATGGATCGCGCCGGGGGCGGATCACCTGCCGCCCGAGGCGGCGGAAATCGCCACATTCGCCAAGCCGGGGCGGCAGGGTCTGGGGATCGGGTCCAAGCTGTTCGAGGCGACCAAGCGCGCCGCGCTGGCGCTGGGCTATGCCTGGATCAACGCCAATATCCGCGCCGACAATGGCGGCGGGCTGATCTATTACCAATCCCGCGGCTTCGAGGATTACGGGCGGATCACCGGCTACAGGATGAAAGATGGGCAGGTCGTGGACAAGATCCTGAAACGCTACGACCTGCGCTGACGTTCATCGGAAAAAGCAGGTCGTCCCGGCCCAGAGCAGGCGGATGGCGGCATCGCCTTCGGTCAGGATGCCGTTGATGTCGCTGCGGGAGAATTCGGTGCCGAGCGTCGTGATCTGAAACGAGGTCTGGGGCATCTCGAGCCGGGACATGCCGGGGCGGAAGCCGCCCGCCACGCCAAGATCGGGATCGCTGCTGACCCAGCCGACGAAATCGCCGTTCTGGAAGTTCAGCGTCAAGCCGTCCTCCCATGTGGCACTGGTCACCGGGCCCGCGCCGCATTCGGCATTGGTCGTCACCGCCTCGGGTCCGTCGCCCAGAAGACGGCTGACGGTGTCGATCACGCCGGGCTGGGCGCGGCCGAAATCGATGCGGAGCTGGCTGACCGTGGGTTGGATGCCCTGGGCGTCGAGCGTCAGGACCGGGGGCTGGGGTTCGCGCGCGGTCGTGACACAGGCGGCAAGCGCCAGCGTTGCGGCAAGGATCGTCAGGGCACGAACGTGCATCGGTCATTACTCCGGGCAAACGGGGGCGACTCGGGTCCCCCCGGCGGTTTCGCCGATCTCTTAGCGCGGGCTGCGCTTGGCGAGAATACGTTGCAGCGTGCGGCGGTGCATGTTGAGCCGCCGCGCGGTTTCGCTGACGTTGCGGTCGCACAACTCGTAAACGCGCTGGATATGTTCCCAGCGCACCCGGTCCGCCGACATCGGGTTTTCGGGCGGCGGCGGCATTTCCTCGTCATCGGCCAGAAGCGCCGAGGTGATGTCATTGGCATCCGCCGGTTTCGACAGGTAGTCGGTCGCGCCGATCTTGACCGCCGCCACGGCGGTGGCGATGGCGCCATAGCCCGTCAGGACGACGATCCGGCAATCGGGGCGTTTGGCGCGGAGCGTTTCGACCACGTCGAGGCCGTTGCCATCCTCGAGCCGCAGGTCCACCACGGCAAAGGCCGGGGGGCGGGCGGTGGCGATGGCCTTGCCGGCGGCGACGGAGAGCGCCGCCTCGACCTCGAAGCCGCGCTTTTCCATGGCGCGTTCCAGACGGCGCAGGAAGGGTTCGTCATCGTCCACGAGCAGCAGGGATTTGTCGGGTCCGATATCCCTTTGGGTGCGCTCCTGCGACATGGGCCTCTCCTTCCGATCGTTTAGGCGGTTGAACCTTCTTACAGGCAATCGTCTCGACCGGTCAATTTATCGCGCGCAACCATGGCGCGAAGCGTCAACTGCCTGCATCCACGAAACATTCCGTGCGCTGCGCCATCTCTTGCGGGGTGGTTTCGCGGTTGAAGAATTCGACGAAGCCGTGACCGGGCAGGACGAGATAGGTGAAGGCGGAATGATCCACGAGGTAATAGGGGTCATCGCCTTCGCGGTTGATGCGGTAGAAGACGCGATAGGCGCGGGCGGCGGCATCCGTCTGTTCGGGCGTGCCGGTCAGGCCGAGCATGCGGGGATGCACGTTTTCGGTGAAGGCGGCCATGACCTCGGGCGTGTCGCGCATGGGATCGACCGAGATCATCGCGGGCAGCACGTCATAGCCGTCGGCCTCGAGGATATCGACGGCTTCGGCGTTGCGCACCGCGTCGAGCGGGCAGACATCGGGGCAGAAGGTATAGCCGAAATAAAGAAGCGTCGGCTGCGTGATGACATCGGCATCGGTCACGGTCTGGCCGGTTTCGGTGACGAGCGTGAAGGGCCCGCCGATCTGGCCCGCGCCGCCCGCCACGACGCTGGCGCGGCATTGGCCGAAGGGATCGGCGGAGGCTCTTTGGCGCACCTGGCCGAGATAGACGGCGACGGCGGCCCCGATCACGAGCACCCCGATCAGCGCGGCCGAGGCAAGGGCATAGGTGCGGGTCATGGCATGGTCTCGCGGGTTGGGGACGCGGGATGCGTCCGTCGTGTCGGTCAATGTTGATTACCTATGCCGCGCGTCCTATCAATTCACGATCCCGCGCCTGTGACAGAAAGCCCCTCCAAAGATGGTGACCGCCACAAACGATCCGGCGCTGGAGCTGGTCAGCCAGGACGCCCGCAGCGATTGGGTCAGGCTGCGCACGCTTCTGGTGCTGCGCTGGCTGGCGATCCTTGGGCAGACGGTGACGGTGGTCATCGCCTCGCTGCACCTGGGGCTGAGGATCGAGCTGGGCCTGTGTTTTTTGGCCATCGGGGCCTCGGTCATCTCGAACCTGATCGCGATGACGATCTTTCCCGAGAACCAGCGCCTGTCGGATCGCGATGCGATGCTGACGCTCTTGTTCGACCTGTCGCAGCTGAGTTTCCTGTTGTTCCTGACGGGGGGATTGAACAATCCCTTTGCGCTCTTGATCCTTGCGCCGGTCACGATTTCGGCCACGGCGCTGACGGTGCGGTCGACCACGATCCTGGGGCTTTTGGCGATCGTGATGATCTCGCTTCTGGGATTGTTCCATGTGCCCTTGGCGACCGAGACGGGCGAGATATTGCGCCTGCCGGACCTGTTCATCCTGGGGTTCTGGATTTCCATCGTGATCGGCATCGTCTTTTTGTCGGCCTATGCGCGGCGGATCACGTCGGAGACGCATTCGATGAGCCAGGCCTTGCTGGCGACGCAGATGGCGCTGGCGCGGGAACAGAAGCTGACCGATCTGGGCGGCGTGGTGGCGGCGGCCGCCCATGAGCTGGGCACGCCGCTGGCCACGATCAAGCTGGTGTCGACGGAGCTGGCCGAGGAGCTGGAGGGCCAGCCCGACCTGGCCGAGGATGCAAGGTTGATCCGCGATCAGGCCGACCGCTGCCGCGACATCCTGCGGTCGATGGGGCGGGCCGGGAAGGACGATCTGCACATGCGCTCCGCGCCGCTGGGGGCGGTGGTGCGCGAAGCGGCCGAGCCCCATTCCGGGCGGGGCATCGCGATCTTGTACGATTTCCTGGCCGATCCGGGCGCGCCCGAGGGCCAGCCGATCATCCGCCGCAAGCCCGAGGTGATCCACGGGCTGCGCAACCTCGTGCAGAATGCCGTCGATTTTGCCGCGACGCAGATCTGGGTCGATGCGAGCTGGGGGGATGGCGAGATCCGGCTGAGGATCACCGATGACGGGCCGGGCTATCCGCAGGATCTGCTGGGGCGGTTGGGCGATCCGTTCCTGAGCCGCCGCGCGCGCGCCCAAAGCCCCGCGCGCCCCGGATACGAGGGGATGGGTCTGGGTCTGTTCATCGCCAAGACGCTGTTGGAACGGTCGGGGGCAAGGGTGGTGTTCCTGAATGCCTCGGACCCGTTCCTGTCGGCCGAGGACAAGGCCGAACGCAGCGGCGCCATCGTCGAGGTGGTCTGGCCGCAGGCGGCCATCGGCGTGCCCCTGACCGAGGCGACCGGGCCATTGGGCGAAAACCGCCCCTTCGACGCCTGAGGGCGGCCGCGGGGCGGGGGCCGCCCGTTTCGCGGGCCGATTTGAAGCCCTTCTGATTTCCCGTTTAACGCCCTGTTAACCGTTTCGGATGCAACCTCTGCTTGTCTTTGTTCCGGCGGGGTATCCGCATGCAGGCCGATCTGTTCGACTTGGTTCTTTTCGGAGGGATCAGCCTGTTGAGCGCGCTTGCCGCGCTTTGGCTTCCGGGACTGATATCGCGCCGGGTCAGGCCGGGGGGGAACGACGGTCGCCCGCCGGTTCTGATCGACGCCATGCGCCGCTACGAATTCCACGAAGGCTACCTGGTTTCGCCGATCGATCCCAATGACGCCTTTCTGTCGCCCGACACGGATCGGGGGGCCGCATTCGGCGATTTGACGCGGGCGCTGGCCATGCTGCATGCCGATCTGCCCGGACGGCTTGGCGCGCTGGCGCGACGGGGGGAAGCCTTTGTGCTGACGGGTCGGTTCGGGGTCGATGCGCTGTCGGTCGCGGGCTGCTCGGCCAAGGGGCGGATGGTCGTGATGGTAGGGCCCGCCGAGGTCGGCACCGGGCGCGAGATCGTGGATGTGCCCGTGCTGCGGGCGATACAGGCCGAGAGCGAGGATTTGCGCCATGCGCTGGATCTGGGCGGGGCCGCGATCTGGACCGTGGATGCGGAGGGGCGCGTGATCTGGGCCAATGCGGCCTATCTTGCGCTGGTCGACCGGGTCGCGGGGCGCGCGGGGGCGGAGGCTGTCTGGCCGCTGCCCGCGCTGTTCGGCGCGCAGGTGCATCCCCGTCCCGAACCGGACAACCCGCGCCGGTGCAGCCTGAGCGTGGCGCAGACCGAGCCGGGGCCGGAGGGCGGAACGCTCTGGTTCGAGGTCACGGCCATCGAGCGGGGGGACGGCCTGATGTTCTGTGCCGCCCCCATCGACCGGCTGGTCGCCGCCGAGACGGCGCTGCGCAATTTCGTGCAGACCCTGTCCAAGACTTTTGCCCATCTGCCCATCGGGCTGGCCATTTTCGACAAGCGCCGCGAATTGGTCCTGTTCAACCCGGCGCTGGTCACGCTGTCGACCTTGCCGCCGCAGGCGCTGGCCGGGCGGCCGCGGCTGGTGGATTTCCTCGATGCGCTGCGGGACCGAAAACGGATGCCGGAGCCCAAGGATTACAAGGGCTGGCGGGATTCCATCGCGCATCTGGAGGCGCGGGCCGAGCAGGGCACCTACGAGGATGTCTGGGCCTTGCCGGGGGGGCAGAGCCTGCGGGTGATGGGGCGTCCGCATCCCGATGGCGCGGTGGCTTTCATGTTCGAGGACATCACCGCCGAGGTGACGCTGACGCAGCAATTCCGCGGCGAGCTGGAGCTGCACCGGGCGGTGATCGACGCGCAGCCGGGGGCCATGGCGGTGTTTGCGGGGGATGGGCGCAGGGTGTTGGCGAACCGGGCCTATCGGCAGCTGTGGCGCCTGCCCGAGGAGGCGGAGGCGCGTCCGGTGTTTCTGCCCGAGGCGATGGCGCGGTGGCAGGCCGCCTGTCTGCCGTCGTCGGCGGCGTCGGGGTGTTGGGGCGATATCCGCCGTATCGCGGAGCGCAAGGCCGCCGAGCCGGAGGTGCGCGCCCGGCTGGTTCTGCGGGACAGGCGGTGTCTGGATCTTTCGGTCGCAGCGATTGCGGGCGGGGCGATCATGGTCCGGTTCGAGCCCGAGGGCGCGCCGGCCTGCGACAGGGCGCAGCCGGTCAGGTCCGTCGATGCAGAGATGGCACCGGCTCCCGGGCGGGGCGCGCAACAGGCGCAGGAGGCCGTCACCCGTGGTCCGGCCCCCCGAGCGCCCGCGCCGCAGCGATGAGGGGTGTCGCGCGTTGCAGCGGCGGGGCAGATCGCTACACTCGGGCGCATGAGCCAGCCCCTTGTCCTGCCCCATGATCCCGATCTTGCCGCGCCGCCCGAGGGCTGGACCGCCACCGCCCTGCCTGCGCTGGAGGATGCCGGGGCGACGGAGGCCTTGGCCCATGCGCTGGCCCCGGTCCTGAGGGCGGGGGACACGATCCTGTTGCAGGGGCAATTGGGGGCCGGGAAAAGCCATTTCGCCCGCACGCTGATCCGGGCGCTGATGGGACCCGAGGGGGAGCGTGCGGAGATCCCTTCGCCGACCTTCACGCTGGTGCAGGCCTATGACAGCGCGGCGGGCGAGATTTGGCATGCCGATCTGTACCGGATGGGCGATCCGCAGGAGCTGGTGGAACTGGGCCTCGATGCCGCGATGGAGGAGGCGATCTGCCTGATCGAATGGCCCGACCGGATCGCGCCGGATTGGCCGCAGGAGGCGATCTGCCTGCGGCTTGAGCGGGTGCCGGGTGCGGCGGAGGCGCGTGGCGCCACGCTGCTGGCCCCGGCGGGAAGCGATCTGGCGCGGCGGTGTCTTGCCGCCATGGCGGTGGCATGACGGTGGTGCAAGAAGGCGGGGACGAGGCATTCCTGCGGGCGGCGGGATGGGGAGGTGCGGTGCTGTCCGCTCTGGCGGGCGACGCCTCGGCCCGGCGTTATGGGCGGTTGGTCCGGGCGGATGGCGCGACCGCGATCCTGATGCAGGCCCCGGTGAGCGATGCGGCGGAGCAGGGCAGCCTTGCCGCCTTTCTGCGGGTGGGCGGGCATCTGCGGGCGCTGGGCCTGTCGGCACCCGAGATCCGGGCGGTCGATCCGGCGGCGGGACTGGTTCTGATCGAGGATCTGGGGGATGCGACGCTGGCCCGGCTTTTGCGCGGCGATCCCGACATGGCGCGGGAGGCCTATGGCGTGATGGCGGGCGAGGTGCTGCCGCATCTGGCGCGGGCGGAGGTGCCCGATTGGGCGGCGCGGCCTGACGCCGGGGCGCAGGCGGGGATGATCGATCTGACGCTGGGGATGTTGCCCGATCCGGGTGGCGTGGCGGATCTGCGCCCTGTGCTGGAGGCGGCACTGGTCCGGCTTTGCCCCGGCCCGCCGGTTCTGGCGCTGCGCGATTGTCACGGAGACAACCTGATCTGGTTGCCGGCGCGTGTGGGGTCGGCGCGTGTGGGGTTGCTGGATCACCAGGATGCCGTCGCGCTGCCGCTGGGCTACGATCTGGCCTCGATGGTCGATGATCCGCGCCGGGATCTGCCCGAGGGCTGGCGCGAGGCGTTGATCGCGGAATTCGCCGGGACCATGGGCCTGCCGGTGGCGGAGGTTGCGGCACGGGTCGCGGTGCTGTCGCTTTTGCGCAACCTGCGCATCCTCGGCATCTTTCACCGTCTGGCCAGCGCGCTGGGCAAGCCCGCCTATCGTGCCTTTCTGCCGCGCACGGGGGCGTTGATCGACCGGGCGGTGGCGCATCCGGCGCTGTCGGAGTTGCGCGCGCCGGTGGCCCATCTGCGCCGCCAGACGGAGGGATGGGCATGACGATCCGGCCCGACGTGATGATCCTTGCCGCCGGGTTCGGCACGCGGATGGGGGCCCTGACCGCCGACAGGCCCAAGCCCCTGATCGAGGTGGCGGGCCGCGCCCTGTTGGACCATGCCATCGCGGCGGCGCGCGAGGGCGGCGGGCGGATCGCGGTGAATGCGCATTACCGGGCCGAACAGATCGCGGCGCATCTGGCAGGGATGCCCGATATCCACCTGTCGGTGGAGGCGCCCGAAATCCTTGACTCCGGGGGTGGGGTGAAGCGGGCGCTGCCGCATCTGGCGGGCAACCCCATCGCCACGCTGAATGCCGATGCCGTCTGGACCGGTCCGGGGCCGATCCGGACGCTGGCGGAGGCTTGGGACGGGGCGCGGATGGGGGCCTTGATGCTGTTGGTGCCGCGCGCGCGCGCCGTGGGGCGGACGGGGGGCGGCGATGTGGCGATGGATGCCCAAGGTCGTCTGACATGGGACCGGAGCGAGACGGGGCTGGTGCATACCGGCGCGCAGTTGATCGACCCCGCCTTGATCGCGGCCCGGCCCGAGGCGGCGTTTTCGCTGCTCGACATCTGGCAGGAGCAGATGGAGGAGGGGCGGCTTTTCGGCGTGATCCATCCCGGGCGCTGGGCCGATGTGGGCCATCCGGAGGGGATCGCGCTGGCCGAGGGGATGCTGGCCGATGCGTGATCTGTTCGCCAGTCAGGACGGCCCCCGGGTCTATGCCACGCCGCTGGGCGTCGATTTCTGCGCCGCGTTGGTGGAAGGGCTCGACCGGATGCTCGCGGGGCAACCGCCCGAGGCCATCGCGCATGTCGATCTGTATGTCGCCAATGCGCGGATGGAGCGGCGGTTGCGCACGCTCTACATGGCGCGGGGGGCGGGGTTCTTGCCGCGCATCCGGCCGGTTCAGGCGCTGGGCGATCAGGCCGATCTTGCGGGGCTGCCCGCCGCCATCCCGCCCCTGCGGTTGCGGCTGGAGCTGGTGCAGCTGATCGGCAAGCTGTTGGACAATCAGCCCGAACTGGCCCCGCGTTCGGCGCTTTACGATCTGGCCGACAGCCTGGCCGACCTGATGGCCGAGATGTTCGAGGAAGACGTGAGGCCCGAGACCATCGCGGGTCTGGACGTGGCAGAACATGCCACCCATTGGCAGCGCGCGCAGGCCTTTCTGGAGCTGGTCACCCATTACCTGAAAGACGATGCCGCCCTGACCCGCGAGGCGCGGCAGACCCGGATCGTGGCGCTGTTGGCGCGGCAATGGCAGGGCCAGCCGCCCCGACATCCGGTGATCGTCGCAGGCTCGACCGGGTCGCGAGGGGCGACTGCGCAGCTGATGGAGGCGGTGGCGCGTCTGCCGCAGGGGGCGGTGGTCTTGCCGGGCATCGACCGCGACCTGCCGCAAGACATCTGGGCGCGGCTGCTGGAGGGGCGGCGCGAAGGGCTGGATGGCGAGGATCATCCGCAATTCCGGCTTGCGAAATTCGCGGAAAAGCTGGGGCTTGACCCATGGGCCATTCCCGATTGGCCGGGATCGGAGCGGCCGCGCGGGGGGCGGGGGGCCGTGATCTCGCTTGCGCTGCGGCCTGCGCCGGTCACGGATCAATGGCTGAAGGAAGGGCCGAAGCTGACGGGGCTGGAGGAGGCTTTCGCGGGCGTCACGTGGCTGGAGGCGCCGAACCCGCAGGCGGAGGCCGCGGCCATCGCGCTGCGCCTGCGCGAGGCGGTGGACAAGGGCCAGCGCGCGGCGGTGATCGCGTCCGACCGGACGCTGACGCGGCAGGTGACGGCAGCCCTGGCGCGGTGGAACATCCTGCCCGATGACAGCGCGGGCCAACCCCTGTCACTGTCCGCGCCGGGTCGGTTCCTGCGCCATGTCGCGGAGTTGGAGGCCACGCCGCTCGACCCCGAGGCGCTGGCGGTGATCCTGAAACATCCGCTGTGTCATAGCGGGGGGGATCGCAACGACCATCTGCGGCGGGCGCGTGATCTGGAGGTGCAGGTGCTGCGCGCGCGCCCCGGCCTGCCGTCGCGGGCGCGGCTGGTCGACTGGGCCGAGGGGCGCAAGGAGGATCCGGGCGCGATGGGCTGGGTGACATGGCTGGCCGATACGCTGTTGGTCGCGCCCCGGCCCGAGCCGATGGCGATGGAGCTGCGGGTCGCGCATCACAAGGCGCGGGCCGAGCGGCTGGCGGCGGGATCATTGGCCGAAGGGTCGGGGGAGCTCTACGACAAGGAACCCGGCGAGGCGGCGCACAAGCTGATGACGGATCTGGGGGCCGAGGCGGGCGTGGGTGGCCCGATCGGCGCCACGGATTACCGCGATCTTTTCACCGCTCTGACCCGCGACCGGGAGGTGCGTCAGCCGCTCTTTCCGCATGCCGACATCCTGATCTGGGGCACGCAGGAGGCGCGGGTTCAGGGGGCCGACCTGATCATCCTTGCGGGGTTGAACGAGGGCGGATGGCCAGCCGCCCCGCCCGCCGATCCGTGGCTGAACCGCAAGCTGCGGGCCGAGGCGGGGTTGCGGCTGCCGGATCGGGTGATCGGTTTGGCGGCGCATGATTTCCAGCAGGGGATCGCCGCCCCCGAGGTCTGGTTGACGCGGGCGAAACGGGATGCCGAGACCGATACCGTGCCGTCACGCTGGTTGAACCGGCTGCACAACCTGCTGGCCGGATCGGGGGAGGCGGCCAAGGCCGCGCTGGCGGGGATGGAGGCGCGGGGGGCGGCCTATCTGGCGCTGGCCGAGCGGTTGCTGACGCCCGAGGCCGATGTCGCCTTTGCGCCGCGCCCGGCCCCCCAGCCGCCGGCCCATGCGCGGCCCAAGACCCTGAGCGTGACCGATGTGGAGGTTTTGATCCGCGACCCCTATGCGATCTATGCGCGCCGGGTGCTGGGGTTGCGCAAGCTTGACCCGTTGCGCGGCGATGCCGATGCGCGGGCGCGGGGCACGGTTCTGCACAAGGTCATGGAGAAATTTGTCAGGGACACGCAGGCGGGATTGCCCGACCGCGCCACGGCCCTTGCGCAGTTGATGGCGCTGACCGATGCGGTTCTGGCCGAGGAAGCGCCCTGGCCCGCCGCGCGCCGCCTGTGGCGGGCCCGCATGGCGCGGGTGGCGGAGTTCTTTCTGTCGACCGAGGCCGAGCGGCGCAGCCTTGGCACCCCCGAGATCCTCGAGACGCTGGGCGAATGGGCGGTGCCGGGCACCGGTGTCACCCTGCGCGGCAAGGGCGACCGGATCGACCGGTTGGAGGATGGGCGGCTTGCCATCTACGATTACAAGACGGGCACGCCCCCCGACGCCAAGGAGGAAAAGCAGTTCGCCAAGCAACTGTGGCTGATGGCGCTGATGGCCGAGGGCGGCAGTTTCGGCCTGCCGCCGGGTCAGATCGTGGGCCATGCGGCCTATATCGGGCTGGGGGCCAGCCCCGTTGTCCTTGGCCATGACGTGGACCGGGCGGAACTGGCCGAGGTGGCGGCGGCGTTTCGGCGGCGGTTGCTGCACATGGCCGCCCCCGAAAGCGGGTTTCCGTCGCGCCGGGCGGTCAAGACCACGCGCTTTGCGGGCGATTTCGACCAGCTTGCCCGCTACGGCGAATGGGACGAGACACAGGCACCCGAGTTGATCCCGGTGGGCCGGACAGGGGATGATGGCGATGGATGAGGCGACGCTGGCGCAGGTCAGGGCGGCCGATCCCGCGACCTCGACCTGGCTTTCGGCCAATGCAGGCTCGGGCAAGACGCGGGTTTTGACGGACCGGGTGGCGCGTTTGCTGCTCGACGGGGTCAAGCCCGAGCATATCCTGTGCCTGACCTATACCAAGGCGGCTGCGATGGAGATGCAGAACCGCCTGTTCAAGCGTCTGGGCGAATGGGCGATGAAGGATGACGCGGCCCTGACCCATGCCCTGACCGAGATCGGGGTGGAGGGGCTGTCGGCGGAGTTGCTGGGCCGGGCGCGGACGCTGTTTGCGCGCGCCATCGAAACGCCGGGCGGCTTGAAGATCCAGACGATCCATTCCTTTTGTGCCTCGGTGTTGCGGCGGTTCCCGTTGGAGGCGGGTGTCAGCCCCGGCTTCACCGAGATCGACGAACGGGTGCAGGCGCGATTGATCGTCGAATTGCTGGACCGGATGGCGGAGGATGCCCGGACGCGCGATGTGGTCGATCTGGCGGCGGCGGCCCTGAGCGAGGATGACGGGTTGGAGCGTCTGGCCCGCGCCGTCGCAGGGCAGGCCGAGGCGCTGGAAGAGCCGTGGGATTGGCCCGCGATCTGTGACTGGGCGGGGATCGCGCCGGGTTTGAGCGAGGCGGGTCTGCTGGGGATGGCGCTGGACGGATCGGAGGCCGATCTGGCCAAGTCCCTGATCGCGCATCTGGATACGACGGTTCAGCCGCAGGCAAAGCTCGCCGACCGCCTGGGGAGCATGCCATGGGACAGGATGACGCTTGCGGATCTGGCGGAGCTGGAAGCGGCGTGTCTTACGCAATCGGGCGCGAAGGAAGGCCAGCCCAAGGCCATCGCCAATGCCACTGTGCGAAAGGCGATGGGGCCCGATCTGGTGGCGGCCTATGACGATCTGGCCGAACGTCTGGCGCAGGTGCGGCCCCTGCGGCTGGGGTATCTGACCGCGCGGCGGACCGATGCGCTGCACCGTTTCGCGGAGGCGTTCCTGCCGCTTTACGCGCAGGCCAAGGCGCAGCGCGGATGGCTTGATTTCGACGATCTCATCCGGGCGACCCGCAAGCTGTTGACCAGCCGCGACATGGCGCAATGGGTGTTGTTCCGGCTCGATGGCGGGATCGACCATATCCTCGTCGACGAAAGCCAGGACACGAGCCCCGCGCAATGGCAGATCGTGGCGCGGCTGGCCGAGGAATTCGCCAGCGGGCAGGGCGCGCGGCCCGATGCGCGGCGCACGATCTTTGTCGTGGGCGACAAGAAACAGTCGATCTATTCCTTTCAGGGGGCCGATCCCGGTGGGTTCGACCGGATGCGCGATCATTTCGCCGCGCGCCATGCCGAGGCCGATCTGCCGTTCCAGCCTGCCGAACTGGTCCATTCCTTTCGATCCGCGCCGGTGATCCTGTCGCTTGTCGACCGTGTGGCGGCGGGGGCGGGTGAACCCGGCGTGGGGCCGGGCGTGCAGCATCGTGCTTTTTTCGGGGAAAAGCCCGGGCGCGTCGATCTGTGGCCCGTGGTGCCCGCGACACCGTCCAATGCCGACGAGGTGGCCTGGGACGATCCGCAGGACATCGTGTCGGACGACCATCACAACAGCATCCTCGCGCGCAAGATCGCGGAGCGGATCGGGGATATGCTGGCGGCGGGCCATCCGATCTGGACCAGGAACGGCCCCCGCCCGGTTGTGGCCGAGGATATCCTCATCCTCGTGCAGCGCCGGTCGCCCTTGTTTCGCAAGATCATCGCGGCGCTCAAGACCGCGGGCCTGCCGGTGGCGGGGGTGGACCGGGCGCAGATCGCCGAACCCCTGGCGGTGCGCGACCTGATCGCCCTGATGCGGTTCCTGGCGTTGCCCGAGGACGACCTGTCGCTGGCTTGCGTGCTGCGCTCGCCCATCGTGGGGCTGTCGGAGGATGCGCTGTTCCGGCTGGCCCATGGGCGGGGCGAAAAGACTTTCCTTTGGCGGGCATTGCGGGACCGGGCCGGGGAATGGCCCGAGGCGGTCGCGCTGCTGGACGATCTGCGGCGGCAGGCCGATTACCTGCGGCCCTATGACCTGCTGGAGCGGGTGTTGATCCAGCACGGCGCGCGGCTGCGGCTGATCGCGCGGCTGGGGCCGGAGGCGGAGGACGGCATCGACGCGATGCTGTCGCAGGCGCTGGCCTATGAGGCGATCGAGGTGCCGAGCCTGACGGGCTTCGTCGGATGGCTCGATAGCGGGCAGGTGACGGTCAAGCGCGACCTGGCCAAGCCCAACGGACAGATCCGGGTGATGACGGTGCATGGCGCCAAGGGGCTGGAGGCCCCGGTGGTGATCTTGCCCGATACCGCGATCCAGAAGGGTGGCGGCGGGGGGCCGAAGATCCAGCTGGTGACGCCGGAGGGCGGGCCACTGGTCTGGGCCAGGTCGGCGGATGCGCCCGAGGATGTGCGCGCGGCATTGGCCACCCGCGCGCAGGCCGAGGCGGAGGAACGCAACCGCCTGCTCTATGTCGCCATGACGCGGGCGGAAAGCTGGCTGATCGTGGCGGCGGCGGGGCAGACGGACACCAAGGACATTGACCCCGCGAAAAGCTGGTACGCCACGATCCGCGCCGCGATGGAGGAGGAGGGGGCTGCCCCCCTGATCCTGCACGGCGAGGAGGAGCAGGGATTGCGGCTGCAGGCGGGGGATTGGACCTGCCTTGCCGCTGCGGGTGGGGCGCGGCCCGGTTTGCCCGATCTGCCCGATTGGGCGAAGGCACCCGCGCCGCCATCCGTCCGGGCGGTTCCGGCGAAGAGCCCGTCGGATCTGGGCGGTGCCAAGATCGTGGGGGGCGCGCGCGAGGGGTTGGAGGAAGCCGCCGCGCTTCGGCGGGGCAGCTTGATCCACCTGCTTCTGGAGCATCTGCCGCGGATCCCGCAGGCGGGATGGCACGAGGCCGCACCGGGCATCGTGGCGCTGGAACCGGGCGAGGTGACGGAGGCCGAGCTGTCCGGGCTGATGGCCGAGGCCGTGGGGGTTCTGACCCCGCAGAATCTGGCGCATCTCTTCGCGCCCGATGCCTTGGCCGAGGTGACGCTGACCGGCGACAGCCCGGCCTTGGGCGGTGCGATGCTGGGTGTGATCGACCGGCTGATCGTGACCGAGGATCGGGTTCTGGCGGTGGATTTCAAGACCAATGCCGTGGTGCCCGACAGCGTCGAGGCCGTGCCGGAGGGGCTTTTGCGGCAGATGGGGGCCTATGCCGCGATGCTCGCGCCGCTCTACCCAGGGCGCGAGATCGCGACGGCGATCTTGTGGACGCGGACCGCGCGCCTGATGGAGCTGCCACACGATATCGTGTCCGCCGCATTGGCGCGCGCAAGCACTGCTTGACCCTGTGGCGGGCCATCCTTAGGTTCCTCCCCCGACACACACACCGCCAGGAGGGCCAGACGCCATGGCAACCGTTTCCGTTTCCGACGCCACCTTCGACGCCGAAGTGCGCCAGTCCGACATCCCCGTCGTGGTGGATTTCTGGGCAGAATGGTGCGGCCCCTGCAAGCAGATCGGCCCCGCGCTGGAAGAGCTGTCCGAGGAATATGCCGGCCGCGTGAAGATCGTGAAGGTCAACGTGGACGAGAACCCGCAATCGCCGATGCAGATGGGCGTGCGCGGCATCCCGGCGCTGTTCATGTTCAAGGGCGGCGAGGTGATCTCGAACAAGATCGGGGCCGCGCCCAAGGCCGCGCTTCAGAAATGGATCGACGAGGCGGTGTGACACCCCCCGCTTTTCGAAGGACAAGGGCGCCCCGCGGGGCGCCTTTTTCATGCGGTCAGTTCCGCCCCAGAAGCCCGTTGAGCACGCGCATCAGGATCTGGTCGGCGTCATCTTGCGGGGCGGGGCCAAGCAGGGTGCCGCGCGGCGGGGGTGTGCCGATCAGGCCGCCGGGGCCGTATTCCACCACTTGCGGATCGCGCCGCCCCTCGGCTGCGGGGTCGATCATGGGCAGGGGCCGGGGCGAGATATCGCGGTGTATGCCCTCCATCGTCTGGCGCCACAATTCGGCGGGCAGGCCGCCGCCCGTCACGCCCGAGAGCGGCGTGTTGTCGTCATAGCCCATCCAGACGCCCGCGACGTAATCGGCGGTGAAGCCGATGAACCAGGCGTCGCGCTGGCTGTTGGTGGTGCCGGTCTTGCCCGCGACGGGGCGGTCGGGCAATTGCGCGCGCTGGCCCGTGCCCTGCGCCACGGCGACCGACATCATGTAAGTCAGCTGGCGCGCGGCGCTTTCGGAGATGACCCGTTCCTGGATGCCGGTGGTCTGTTCGAAGAGCGGGCGGTCATCGCCGATCAGGCGCAATTCCTGCACGCCGTAGGGCAGCACGGCGGAACCGCCGTTGAGGATGCCCGCATAGGCCCCGGTCATCTCGATCAGGGTGGATTCGGAGGCCCCGAGCGCCAGGGCCGGGCCATCGGCCAGATCGCTTTCGATGCCGAATTGCGCGGCGACGGTGCGGACCGCATCGCGCCCCACCTCTTCGGACAGGCGGACGGCGGCGGTGTTGAGCGATTGGCGCAGCGCCTCGGTCAGGGTCACCTCGCCGTAGAATTCGCCGGTGTAATTCTCGGGCGACCAAGGCCCCGAGCCGGGGATGTTGAGCGTGAGCGGCGCGTCGAGGATCAGGTCATCGAAGCGCCAGCCGAGTTCGAGGGCCGCGGCATAGACGAAGGGTTTGAAGCTTGACCCTGTCTGGCGCATCGCCTGTGTCGCGCGGTTGAACAGGCCCGTGCCCGCCGTATCGCGCCCGCCCACCATCGCGCGGACCGCGCCATCGGCGGACATGACCACGATGGCGGCCTGCGCCTCGGAGCCTTCGCGGACCTGGTTGGCGAAGACGTTTTCGAGCGCGGCTTCGGCGGCGGCCTGCATCGCGGGGTCGAAGGTGGTGCGGATCGTCACGTCCTCGGTGGTCTCCCCGGTCAGGAAATCGGGGCCGGTCGACATGATCCAGTCGGCAAAGGCGCCGCCCGTGTCCTGCCGCGCGCGGTCGGACAGGGTGGCGGGATTGGCCTGGGCGGCGGCGGCCTGTTCGGCGGTCAGGTAGCCCTGATCCTCCATCAGGCGCAGCACGGTCGAGGCGCGGCGCTGCGCGCGGTCCAGGTCGCGGGTCGGCGCATAATAGGAGGGGGCGACCAGAAGCCCCGCCAGCATCGCGGCCTGTTGCGGGTTCAGATCGGCGGAGGAGGTGGCGAAATAGCGCTGCGCTGCCGCCTCGAACCCGCGCGTGCCCGCGCCCAGAAAGGCGCGGTTCATGTAGACCGACAGGATTTCATCCTTGGTGTAGCGGAATTCCATCGCCAGCGCGAAGGGCACTTCCTGGATCTTGCGCCAGATCGTGGTGCGGCGGCAGTCCTGTTCGTAATCGGCCTCTGACTCCCAGGTATCGGGGTCGTAGGGCACGCCAAGGCACATGAGCTTGGCCACCTGCTGCGTGATGGTGGAGCCGCCATGGCCCGACAGGGGGCCGCGCCCCTCGGACAGGTTGATGCGGATGGCGCTCGCGATGCCGCGCGGGCTGACGCCCAGGTGGCGGTAAAAGCGCCGATCCTCGGTCGCGACGATGGCGTTGACCAGATGCGGGCTGACGGTTTCGGGGTCGATCGCGCCCCCGAATTGTTCGCCGCGCCAGGCAAAGACATTGCCGTTGCGGTCGAGCATGGTGACCGAGCCGCGATAGCGCGCATCCACGGCGGCGGCCAGATCGGGAAGCTGGGCGTAGTAATAGGCGGTGGCCGCCCCAAGGAGGAGCATCACCGCCACGGTGCCGCGCCAGATCAGGCCCCAGATGATGCGCCAGACGAAACGCACCAGCGCCCCGAGCCAGCCCAGCGGGCCACGGGGCCGGGGGCGCGGCGCGCGGGATCGGCGGCGGCGGCGGGTAGACCCCGTTCCCCCCGATGCCGGTTTGCGCGCAGAGGCTTGGGGTTTCTGAGCGGCTGCAGGCCTCCGGTCGGCCACGATGCTGCGTCGCCCGCCGGGCGTGGAACGACGGCCTGATCCGGATGAACTCATGACGACTGCCTGCCTCTTTTTTACCAAGATAGGGAAAAACGAGTCGGTTGTAGACCCCCTTCGCCGCGCCGCCGCATTTTTTGAATGCCCAAAATATATGCTTTAATTTTTTTCTGCACAAATTTGCAGCAGTTTCCGCCGTGGGTTGTGTCCGAAGGGGTCTGATCCGTTGCCCTGCAGGGGCTCTGGCCGTGATTTGGGCCCGTGACGTTCACGAGACCGTGGGTCTTGCGGGCGAACCGGAACAGCAACCGGAAGGGGTAAAACGTGAAACTCATCATCGCAGCGATCAAGCCGTTCAAGCTCGAGGAGGTCCGGGAAGCCCTGACCGCAATCGGCGTGCGCGGCATGATGGTGACCGAGATCAAGGGCTTCGGCTCGCAGTCCGGCCACACCGAAATCTACCGCGGCGCGGAATACGCCGTGAACTTCGTCCCGAAGGTGAAGCTCGAGATCGTGGTCTCGGACGGCATGGCCGACCAGGTGGTCGAGACCATCCAGAAGACGGCCAAGACCGACAAGATCGGCGACGGCAAGATCTTTGTCCTCGACGTTCAGAGCGCCGTGCGCGTCCGCACCGGCGAGACCAACGACGACGCGGTCTGATCCGCGCGCCCTTTCGACGATAAGGAAACCGACGAGATGAAAACCAAGTATCTCCTTCCCCTGGCAGCCGTGGCGACCGCCACGCTCCTGCCGGGTCTCGGTCTGGCGCAGGAGGCGGAAGCCTCGACCTCGCCCGCGCTCGAGACCTCGTATATCCTCACCACGCTGCTGTTCCTGATCGGCGGCTTCCTCGTGTTCTGGATGGCCGCGGGCTTTGCCATGCTCGAGGCGGGCCTCGTGCGGTCCAAGAACGTCACGATGCAGCTGACCAAGAACATCTCGCTCTTCTCGATCGCGGCGGTCATGTACTGGCTGGTCGGCTTCAACCTGATGTATCCCGGCGATGGCTGGATGATCGCAGGCTGGCTGGGTCCGTTCTTTGCCGTCACCTCGCTCGAGCCCGTGGGTCTTGCGGCGGCGGAAGCCACGCTCGACTACGCGTCGGTCGGGTCCGATTTCTTCTTCCAGCTGATGTTCTGCGCGACGACCGCGTCGATCGTGTCGGGCACGCTGGCCGAGCGGATCAAGCTGTGGCCCTTCCTCGTCTTCGTGGTCGTGCTGACCGGCTTCATCTACCCGATCGAGGCATCCTGGCAGTGGGGCGGCGGCTGGCTGTCCGAAGCGGGCTTCTCCGACTTCGCCGGCTCTACGCTGGTGCACGCGGCAGGTGGTTTCGCAGCGCTGGCCGGTGCCCTCATCCTCGGGCCGCGGATCGGCAAGTACGGCAAGGACGGCAAGGTCAACCCGATGCCGGGTTCCAACCTCGCCCTCGCCACGCTCGGCACGTTCATCCTGTGGCTGGGTTGGTTCGGCTTCAACGGCGGCTCGCAGCTGGCCATGGGCACCGTGGGTGACGTGACCGACGTGTCCCGCATCTTTGCCAACACCAACATGGCGGCGGCTGCCGGTGCCATCGCGGCGCTGATCCTGACGCAGGTGATGTATGGTAAGGTCGACCTGACCATGGTGCTGAACGGCGCGCTGGCCGGCCTCGTGTCGATCACCGCAGGCCCGCTTGATCCGTCGCTCTTCGGGGCGCTGTGGATCGGTGCCATCGGCGGCGTCATCGTGGTCTTCGCGGTCCCGATGCTGGACAAGATGAAGATCGACGACGTTGTCGGCGCCATCCCGGTCCACCTGATCGCGGGCTTCTGGGGCACGCTGGCCGTTCCCTTCTACACCGAAGGCACGAGCTTTGGCACGCAGATCATGGGCTTTGCCGCCATCGGTGCCTTCGTCTTCGTCACCTCGCTGATCGTGTGGGTCATCCTCAAGGCGGTCATGGGCCTGCGCCCGAGCGAAGAGGACGAGGTCAATGGTCTCGATGTCGCGGAACTGGGCATGGAAGCCTATCCCGACTTCACCAAGGGCTGATCCGAACCTCCCTTCGGACAGACAGCGGAAGGGGCGCCCACGGGCGCCCCTTTTTCCGTTCGGGTCCGCGGGTGCGTCTTGAGGCGCACCGCAGGGGCATGGCGAGGTGACGGTGCGCCTCAAGGCGCACCCTACCCAAGCCCGAGATGTTCCTGGCCGCGGGCCTCGGCCAGCTTGATCTGGCGCTGGCGTTCGCGGAACCGCGCGCGGTCTTCTTCGGAATATTCCCCGACGCAGAGGTGGCATTGCACCCCTTCCTCGAATTCCGGGCGGCTGCGATCCTCTGGCAGGATGGGTCGCCGACAGGCGCGGCAGAGCTGATGGGGCAGGGGCTGCAACCCATGGCCGACCGCCACACGTTCGTCGAAAACGAAACAGCCGCCATCCCACAGGCTCTCATCCTCGGGCACCTCCTCGAGGTATTTGAGGATGCCGCCCTTGAGGTGATAGACCTCTTCCACGCCCTGCGCCTTGAGGAAGGCGGTGGATTTCTCGCAGCGGATGCCGCCGGTGCAGAACATCGCCACCCGCTTGTTGTGGAACCGGTCACGGTTGGCGGCCCACCAGGCCGGGAAATCGCGGAAACTGGCGGTTTCGGGATCGACCGCGCCGCGGAAACTGCCGATGGCGACCTCGTAATCGTTGCGCGTGTCGATCACCGCCACATCGGGCGCGGAAATCAGCGCGTTCCAATCGGCGGGGTCCACATAGGTGCCGACAAGGCTGCGCGGATCGGTGCCCGGTACGCCCATGGTCACGATCTCGCGCTTGAGCCGCACCTTCATGCGGCCAAAGGGCATGATCTGGGCCGTGCTTTCCTTCCACTCCAGATCGGCGCAGCCGGGCAGGCTGCGGATATGGGCCAGCACCGCGTCGAGCCCCGCGCGCGATCCCGCGATGGTGCCGTTGATCCCCTCGCCCGCCAGCAACAGCGTGCCGCGCACGCCCTGCGCCGCACAGAGGTCCAGAAGCGGCCCGCGCAGCTGGGCGGGGTCGGGAAAGGGCGTGAACTTGTAGAGGGTTGCGACGATGACCATGCCCGGCCAGATACGCCGTTGCACCCTGCGCCTCAAGGCGTAGGCTGGTCGCACCTGACCGCGACCGGAGGCCCCGATGCAAGACGCCACCCATGCCCTTCTCGTCATCGACGTGCAGAACGATTTCTGCCCCGGAGGTGCCCTGGCCGTGCCCGAGGGCGATGCGATCGTGCCCGGCATCAACGCGCTGATGGATGATTTCGCCACCGTGATCCTGACGCAGGATTGGCACCCGGCCGATCACCTGTCCTTTGCCAGCCAGCACCGGGGCCGTGCACCAATGGAGCTGACCCAGATGCCCTATGGGCCGCAGGTCCTGTGGCCCGATCACTGCGTGCAGGGCACGCATGGCGCGGAATTCCACCCCGGTCTGCGGGTGAGCCGGGCCGAGCTGATCCTGCGCAAGGGGTTTCGCCGCAAGATCGACAGCTATTCGGCCTTTTTCGAGAATGACAAGACAACGCCCACAGGCCTCGAAGGGTACCTGCGGACGCGCGGCATCACTGCGCTGACGCTGGTGGGGCTGGCCACGGATTTCTGCGTGAATTTCTCGGCGGTGGATGCGGCGCGGCTCGGCTTCGATGTCACCGTGCGGCAGGACCTGTGCCGTGCCATCGATTTCGACGGGTCGCTGGCGGCCGCGCAGGACGGGATGGTTCAGGCGGGCGTGACGCTCGCCTGAGATCCGTCATTCCGCCGGAACGATGCCCCGCCCCAGCCCGCGCCGGTTCAGCACCGCATCGGCGCCAAGGATGCCCGCCACGACAGCGGCAAAGGCGATCAGCGCCGCAATGCCCAGCGTCGGCAGACCGGCAAGGCCCGCGCCCACGGTGCAGCCGCCCGCCAGAACGCCGCCCACGCCCATCAGCGTCGCGCCCCCAAGGCTCCGACCCATCTGGCCCGCGCTGTCAAAGCTTTCCCAGGCAAAGCGCCGGGACAGGATGGCAGCGGCGAAGGCCCCGGCCAGAACGCCCCCGATCAATCCCGCGCCAAAGCCGGCCGTCGTGACACTGGCGGCAACGCCCCAGAACAGCGCCTCGGCCCAGGGGCCGGTAAAGGCCAGCCCCTCGATCGGGATGGCGTCGAATTCATCGTAAAGCACGTAGCCCGTGCCGACCCAGGCCACCGGCACCAGTGCGCCGATCAGCGCCCCGCCCAAAAGCATCGGGACGGATATGCGCGACCGCAGCACCACCAACAATGCAAGGCCTGCGATGACAGCGGCCCAGATCCAGCCCGCGCCCGGCAACACGCTGCCCAAGGATACGGTGACCGACCCCAGCGCCATCCGCAGTGGCGCAAGCGCGCCCTGCAACGTCGCATGGGCCGCGACCGCCGCCACCAGGATCGCCACGAGCGCCCGCAGGTTGCCGCTGGCCGACAGGATCGTCAGCCGCGACAGGCAGCCGCGTGCCAGCACCGTGCCCAGCCCGAACAGGAGACCCCCGACGACAAGGCCCACAACCGGAACAGGCTCGGCATGGAACCGGTGCGCCTCGAAACTCACGAGGCCCGCCGCGACAAACCCTTGGGTTCCCAGAACGGCCACGGCCAGCGCCAGCGCCCAGACGCCGCGCGCCTCGCTCCGGTCCTCGACCGGGCCGACCAGCGCCCGCCGCAGGCAGAACCGCGTCAACATCGCCAGCGCACCGAAGGCCAGGCCCAGGATCAGGCCGAACCAGACCGAAGCCGTTTGCGGGGACATCTCAAGGCCAAGCGTCTCGAACATCGCATCTCTCCAGATCGGGCCAGCCAATGGCCCATCGCGCGCAGCTATACCGCTGTGCCGACCTCTTCAAGGGTGCGCGCCGGGACAAGATGACTGAGATTATGCCCAATCAAGAACACATGTTCCTCCCTTGCGCATTGAGAGAACGCGCATCAGGGTGGGTGTTCCGATCCGGGGTCGACCTTCCCTATTTTGCAGGGCTCACGCGACGCGCCCGCGCCAGAGCCAGACCTTGGTGCCGGAATGATCGACCGGCCCCACGGCCTCGAGCGCAAGGCCGGTCGCCTGCGCCAGCCCCTTGTCGCTGGTGATGATGCCGACCTGCCAGCCGGAAAACCGCGCCTTGAGCGTCGCGCCAAGCGCGCCATAGACCGCGAACAGGAGCTTCCGCTCCCCGATCCGCGCCCCATAGGGGGGATTGGTCAGGACGATCCCCGGCGCCATGCCCTCGGGCGGTGCCAGATCGCTCACGGCCTGCCGCGCAAAGCTGCAGATCCCGGACAGCCCCGCCCGCTCGGCATTGCCGCGTGCGCCCCGGATCGCGCCGTCATCCCGGTCGAAACCGAAAAACCGTGCGTCCCCTTCATCTTTCTCCAAATATGCCGGGGAGCGCGAGGGGCAGGGCCCCTCGCTCCCGCCGCCTGCCAGATGGGCAAAGGCGAAATCGCGCGATCGGCCCGGCACAAGGCCCATGGCGATCTCGGCAGCCTCCATCGGGATCGTTCCCGAGCCGCACATCGGATCGACGACCGCCTGGCTGCCGTCGAACCCCATCTGCCACAGGAATCCCGCCGCCATGGTTTCGCGCAGGGGCGCCTTGCCGACGAAACTCTTGTGGCCGCGCCGGTGCAGCGGCTCGCCCGTGGTGTCGATCGAGATCGTGCACAGATCGTCCTCGATCCGGGCCTTGAGCGGGATCGCCGCATCGCCCGAACCGGGGCCCGAAACGGGGATGCCTGCCGCCGTGATGGCCCCCGCAAGGCGCTGGGCGGCGGCCTTGTGGTGGTAGATCCGCGAGCCGCGACACACGGCCTCGACCCGGACAGGGTGATCGGGGCCGAGCCATTCGGTCCATGGCAGCTTGCGCGCGCGCTTGTCGAGCTGGGCCAGATGCAGCGCGCGAAAGGCCGCGACGCGCCACAGCACGCGCACGGCACAGCGCAGCGTCCGGTTGGCGCGGATCGCCTCGGGCAGGCCGCCTGTCACCTCGACCCCACCGGGCAGGACCGTCACGCCGGCAAAGCCCGCAGCCTTTGCCTCGGCGGCAAGCGGCGCTTCCAGCCCCGGCACGGCGACCAGAAACAAAAGGCCCGGCACCGTCACCGGGCCGGGCGCATCATCGGCCATGGCAGGCAGCCCTCAATCCTTGGCGCGTTCGACGTAGGTGGCATCCTCGGTGTTCACCACCACGCGGGTCCCGACGCCGATATGGGGCGGCACCATCACGCGCACGCCATTGTCCGCCGTCGCGGGTTTGTAGGAGGAGGAGGCCGTCTGCCCCTTCACCACCGGTTCGGTCTCCATGATCTCGACCGTCACCTTTTGGGGCAGTTCGATCGCGATGGCGACGCCATTGTGGACCGAGAGATAGACCGACATGCCATCCTGCAGCCAGACCTTGCCGTCGCCCACGACATCCTCGGTCACGGTGATCTGCTCGTAGCTGGTGGGCTCCATGAAATGGTAGCCTTCGCCATCGGCATAGAGGAAGGTGTAGCTGCTTTCCTCGACATGGGCGCGCATCACGCCCTCGGTGGTTTTCCAGCGTTCGCTGACCTTGGTGCCGTTGTCGATGCGCCGCATGTCCACCTGGGTCACGGGCGTGCCCTTGCCGGGGTGGAAATTCTCGGCCTTGAGGATGACGTAGAGAACGCCGTCGATATCGACGACATTGCCCTTGCGCAGCTGGGACGCGATGACCTTCATGACAAGCCTCCAGAACTTGATGTCGCTTGAGGGCCTGCCGCCCCCGCGTTAGAGGCAGCCGTTACCGCATCCGCCGCGAAAGGGCCAGCCATGACATGGTGGCATCGTGACACCCACGCCGACCGCCGCCCCGCGCTGATGGCGCGCGGCCGCATCCTCGCCGCGATCCGGCGTTGGTTCGAGGATCAGGGCTTTGTCGAGGTCGACCCCGCCTATCTGGTGGTCTCGCCCGGCAATGAAACGCATCTGCACGCGTTCGAGACCGTGGCGATGGACGACAGCCTGACGCCGCGCCGCCGCTACCTGCACACCTCGCCCGAATTCGCGATGAAGAAACTGCTCGCGGCGGGGGAGGAAAAGATTTTCACCCTGTCGCGCGTCTGGCGCAACCGGGAGGGCGGGCCGCGCCATGCGGTCGAGTTCACGATGCTCGAGTGGTATCGCGCGGGCGAAGGCTACGAGGTGCTGATGGAGGATTGCGCGGCGCTGATGCGGGTGGCGGCGGAGGCCTCGGGCGTGACAGAGCTGCGCCACCGGGATGTCGTCTGCGATCCCTTTGCCGGTCCGCGCCGCACCACGCTGCAGGCCGAGGCGATGCGCCATGGTGTCGATCTTCTGGCCACGCTGGACGGGCCCGTGCCCGATGCCGCGGCCCTTGCCGCCCAACTGGCCGCCATCGGCATCGCACCGGGCGCGGGCGACAGCTGGTCGGACCTGTTCTCGCGGCTTTTGACGGCGCGGATCGAGCCGGAGCTGGGTTCCGGCCCCGTGATCCTTGACGCCTATCCCGCGCCCGAGGCGGCGCTGGCGCGGCGGTCGGCGCAGGACCCGCGCACGGCGGAGCGGTTCGAGCTGTTCGCCTGCGGGGTGGAGCTGGCCAATGCCTTCGGGGAGCTGACGGACCCGGCGGAGCAGCGGGCGCGGTTCGAGGCGGACATGGACCTGAAGGAGGCGATCTACGGCACCCGCTACCCGCTGGACGAGGAGCTGTTGGCGGCGCTGGCCCGGATGCCGCCTGCGGCGGGCTGTGCGCTGGGGTTCGACCGGTTGGTGATGCTCGCCACCCATGCGCCGCGGCTGTCGGACGTCCAGTGGACCCCGCCCGCCTGACCGGGCGCGGGTCGGGACGCGGCCCGTGTGCAAGCTTGCACGGAGGGGTCAAGGGGTTGGAATCGTTGGAGAAAGGGGATTTTGTTAGGGTTTTGGTAAGGGGGTGATGGGGGCTTGGAGCGGGTTCGTTGTGGGGGATCGGGGAGTTGGGTGTGGGTTGAGTGTTGGGGACCGGCCCTTGGCGAACTGTCAACCTCGGCAGAACACTTCGGATGCTGCGCACGCAAGGCAGACCTTCAAACTTGACCCAGGTAGATCTAACGGTGATCATTGCGCCGGAAGAGCGTAACGATTTGTGCAACATTTTAGGAAATATTCATGCCTGTTCGACTGGGTGAGGGATTTGGACTTGAGCCCGAAAAGGTTAATGGTTCAGATTGGGCCCTCTCCGTTGCTAGGATTTCTGCGGATAGTAATTCGGATTTTATTTTTGCCCCACATCTTCGGCTAATTTATCGATATGCTGCAGACGAATTGATCGAATCTTTAAAGTCGAAGTTAAGGGCCGGAAATTACGTTCTTGGCACGCCGATGACGATTGAAGTCCCGAAGGCTTCAAGGATAAGCGTCAGGTCAAATCCGCCTAGACCTGGGCCAAATTACACTCGGCCAGGAAGCATACTTTTTCCTGAAGATAGGCTGTTCTATCAATTTTGTGCAGATTATGCGCTTACAGTGGTGGAAGGCAAAACCGACAGGGCTAGGTCATTTAGCCACCAAATAGACTATGAAAACCCGGAAAGCCTATTCAAATCCACACGTGCATGCTGGGCCGATTTTCAGCGGGCCATTAAGGAATATTCTGATCCGGATGAAATTAAGTATGTTATGAAAATTGATATTGCTAACTTTTTTGGTAGTATAAATCAGCATGTGCTAGTCAACAACCTGCTAGATCATGGGCTCTCAAGGGATGTGGTGGAGCGCTTAGAGGTCACACTCACCAGCTTCACAAACTCGAGATCGTCTCGAGGAATTATTCAGGGAATTTTTCCGAGCGATTTAATTGGAAATTTCTACCTCGAGCCTTTTGATCGCTTTATGAGCGACATCGGAATTCAGTCTGCAAGATATGTAGACGACATTTATATTTTCTTTGAAAGCGTAAATCAGGCAGAGGAAACTCTTAAGAAGATTATTCCAAAGTTACGTGAGCTTGACCTGTCGCTTAATGAGGCGAAGTCAAAAATACTTCCCAAGAATGTACTCACCGCAGAAGAGCCTGACCTTCAAGAGCTATTTGATTTAGCTATTGCAGAAATAAGAGAGCAGCTTGACGAAAACGATTTTTCAACTGCCTATGGGTTTCAGGAGGAGTGGGATTGGGAGGATGAAGGAGATGATGATGATGCAAAAATTCACCTTGAAGCAACGAAATCTTTGTTTGATTCTGTAAATCTTTACAGCGGATACGAAGAGGAGGTCGAGAGATTTTGCATACCCTTATTCATTAAAGCTAAATCTGATTACGCCATTGAGCATGTGATTTCATCTTTTGACAAAAGGCCATCCATGGCTCAGATTTACTGCTCATATCTAGGAAAATTCACTGACAGGGACGAGGTGCTGGCATTTCTTAGATCTAAAGTTGAAGATGCACGCCTCCATGATTGGCAGCTGATGTGGGTAATCGGAGCTTTCCTTCAAGGGCGACATCATGTAGATGCTGATATTGTTCCAGTACTGCGAGTATTTAATGACAGAGACCGACATGATGCCGTGCGCGCCATCGCAGCGATTTTTGTTGGACTGCATGGTGACGCGATCCGCAGAAGATCCCTCTTTGACAATTGTGCAGACTGCACAATTTACGTGCAAGCCGCAATTTTTTACATCTCCCTAAGAAAATCCGATGCTACTTCAAATAACCATCGAACGCAGTGGGTCAACAGAAGTACTTTCAATACTTTGATTAGCAAAGCTTGGAGCAATATGAAGGCTAAGAGGCCCGCCTAGTTGTGCGAATTGCCCATCATGGGAAATTCAAAAAACTGTAGGTCGAGCCTCGGCCACATGGCCTGATTGTTGCAAGGCAGGCGAGCGGCAGTTCTACCTCGTGTGACACACCGCCGGCAAAAGGCTTTCATCTCTCGGGATAGATCCGGCTGCAATTTCGCGACTATCCACCGGGACGTCTGCTTCCGCAACGGTTCTTTAAATGCCATACCGCGCTGCCGTCAGGCAGTTCGCCCCCCTCACCTCCCCCCAACCAAGCCTCCACGTAATCCATCACATCCTCCATCAGGGGGCCGCTGGCGTCCCGTCCGGTGAAGCGCAGGAGCCAGCCGTCCTTGTGCCGCTCGCGCCTTATGGTGAGGGACATCGCGGTGCGGAGGTAGTGCCTCGGGCGGTCCTTGCGGTAGGGGGGCGGGGGGTGGCGGGCCTCCTCCTCCATCTCGTCGAGGATGGCGGAGAGCAGGCTCCATTGCGTCGCGGGGGAGCGGTCGGAGGATTCGGCCAGCGCCACGTCCATCACCGGGCCCAGACCGGCGCGCAGCCCCGCGGCAAGGCGGGTGAGTTTTTGCTGCGAGAGCGACAGCGGCTCGGTCAGGGTGGGGCCGAAATGCTGGACAACCTCGACCACGGCGCGCAGGCGGGCGCGGCGGAAGCGGTCGTAGGTGGGGTAGAGCGCCGGGAGCGCGTCGTCGAGCGTGGCGAAATGGCCGTGCTCGAGGGCGGTGAGCAGGATGCTGGCCCGTTCCCAGGGCGTGATCTCGGCGCGGATCTCGTTTTCCTCGATCATGGCGGCCAGCGCCGCGGGGATGTCGGCGGGCTGGCGGATGAAGGCGGGAATGGTGGGCTGGTTCAGCTCGCGGTGCGCGATCAGCCGCCGGTAGCCGGAGATGAGGCCATAGGGGAGGGGGCCGGTGGCGGGGAAGACCTCGATCGGCATGCGCAGCCCGTGGGCGGCGATGGAGAGGGTGAGGTCGGAGAGCGCGATGGGGTCGAGGTCGAGCCGGTCGCGGGGGAGGGCGGCGGCGTCGATCTGGTCGAGGGGGATGTGTTGGATGGGGTCCATGGGCCTGTCCTGCGGTTGGGGACCGCAGGATAGGCCGGGGGCGGTTGTGTTGCGGGGATCGCGGAGGCGGCGCGCGGTCCCGGTCAGAGCGCGTTCAGCAGTTGCGTGGTCGGCCAGGCATCGGCGGGCAGGCCAAGCCGTTGCTGTTCGGCGCGCACGGCGGCACGGGTGCCAGCCCCGAGGATGCCGTCGATGGCGCCGACGTCATGCCCGCGCGCCTGCAGCCGTTGTTGCAGGGCGCGCATCTGGTCGCCCGACAGGCCCGGATCGGGGTTGCGCGGGTCGAACACCGGCGCGCCCTCGAGCCGTGTCGCGAAATAGGCGGCGGTCAGGACATAGGTGAAGCTCTGGTTCCATTCGAAGAGAACCGTGAAATTGGGATAGGCCAGGAAGGCCGGTCCGTTGCGCCCCTGCGGCAGCACGACCGAGGCCTGCGATCCCGGCATGGGCAGCGCGCCGCCGGCCCGGGCGCGCACGCCCGCCGCTTCCCAATCCGATACGCGGCGGCTGGTGTGGACGCCGGTCTGGAACCAGTCGAGGTCACCCGGCACGGTGATCTCGACAAGCCACGGCTCGTTCGGCCGCCAGCCCAGCGACGAGAGCACATTCGCCCCCGACATCAGCGCATCGGGGGCCGAGGTCTGCAGGTAGACATGCCCGTCGCCATCGCCGTCGATGCCGTTTTCCACGATATCCTCGGGCAGCATCTGGACCATGCCGATCTCGCCCGCCCAGGCGCCTTGCGTGTTCACCGGATCGAAATCGCCGTTCTCGAACAATTCCAGCGCGGCGAAGATCTGGGGCCGGAAGATATGCGGGCGGCGGCAATCATGGGCCAGCGTCACGAGGCTGTTGAGCGTGTTGTAATCGCCCTGGAACGCGCCGTAATCGGTTTCGAAGGCCCAGAAGGCCAGCAGGATGCCGCGCGAGACGCCAAAGCGGCGCTCGGCCTCGTCGAAGACGGCATCGAAGCGTTCGGCGTTGCGCCGGCCCGCATCCATCCGGTTCTGCGAGATCAGGCGGCGGGCGAATTCGGTGAAGGGCTGTTGAAAGAAGCCCTGCCGCCGGTCGGCATCGAGCGTGCGCTGGTCAAAGCGCGCGCTGCGGAAAAACGCGTCGACCGTGGATTGCGCATGGCCGCGCGACACGGCCTCGGATTTGAGGCCTTGCAGGAATTGCCCGAAATCCCCGCCGCATTGCTGGGCATTTGCCGCCCCGGTCAAAAGCCCGAGGGCAAGGCCCCCGGCACACAAGAAACGCTTCATGTCAAAACAGCCCTGTCGGTTCGAGGTCCGGGCTCAGACTAACAAGGCTGCATAATCCCGCAAGCATTGCATCCGTCAGGCGGCTTTCAGCCGGGCGCGGTCGTGGGGCGCGTGCCAGTCGATCACCGGGTTGATGGGCACGATCCGGTGCGGGTTTATGCTGTCGTGGCTGTAATGGTAGTGGCGCACGATGTGGTCGAAGTTGATCGTGCCCGCCACACCCGGCCATTGATAAAGCTCGCGGGCATAGGCCCAGAGGTTGGGGTAATCCACGATCCGGCTGCGGTTGCATTTGAAATGCAGGTGATAGACCGCATCGAAGCGCACGAGCGTGGTGAAGAGCCGCCAATCGGCCTCGGTCACGCGGTCGCCCGCGAGGTAGCGGTTTTCGCTGAGCAGGTCTTCGAGCCAGTCGAGCGCGTCGAACAGCGCATGGACCGCCCCGTCATAGGCCGATTGCGTCGTGGCGAAGCCCGCCTTGTAGACGCCGTTGTTCACCGCGTCATAGACGCGCGCATTGATCGCATCGATCCGGTCGCGCAGGGCTGCCGGGTAGTAATCGTCGCGGTTGCCGGTCAGCCCGTCGAAGGCCGAATTGAACATGCGGATGATCTCGGCGCTTTCGTTGGAGACGATGGTGCCGGTTTTCCTGTCCCACAGGACGGGCACGGTCACGCGGGTCGTGGCCTGCGGGTCGGCGCGTTGGTAGATCTCGCGCAGGTAGCGGCTGCCGAACAAGAGATCGCCGGTCGCGCCATGGTCGTCGGTGTGAAATGTCCAGCCGTCCGACAGCATGTCGGGATGGACGACCGACACGTCGATGTGACCCTCAAGCCCCTTGAGGCTGCGAAAGATCATGGCCCGGTTTGCCCATGGGCAGGCATCGCTGACATAGAGATGGTAGCGCCCGCTTTCGGCCTTGTAGCCGCCCGTGCCGCTGGGCCCCGGCGCGCCATCGGCGGTCACCCAGTTGCGAAAGCGGCTTTCCTGACGCTGGAAGGCGCCGCCGCTGGACTTGGTGTCATACCATTGGTCATGCCAGTCGCCGTCGATCAACAGGCCCATGTCGCGCCCTCCTTTTCCATCCCCCTGCAAGGTATGGGAGGGGGCGGGCGCATGTAACCGGACCCTGCGCAGACCCGCCCCCGCAGGGGCGCACATGTCGAGCACAAGGGATCAGGGAGCCGCGCGGTGCCGGGCGCGGAAGCTTTCCACCTTGGCCCGGTTGCCGCAGCGCGCCATGGAACACCAGCGCCGCCCGGGCCCGCGCCCATGGTCGAGAAACAGATGGGTGCAGCGACCGCATTCCGGCAAGCGGTCCAGATCCGTGCGTTGCATGAGGTCGAAGAGCGCCAGCGCAAGGTGATCGTAGAGCCCGCCCAAGGGGCCGGGCATGAGGTGAACCCCCTTGGCCCCAAGGGCGAAGGAGGCGTCCTGCACCGCCGATTTGATCGCCGCCTCGAGCGTCAGGGCCTCTTCGCGGCCGGGGCGGCGCCCGGCGGCCATGGCCGACAGGACGGCATGGCCCGCCTCGCGCAGGCCCTTGATCGCGGTCATCTGACCGGGGCCGGGCGGGGGCAGGCCGCGCGGCACGAAACCCGCATCCTCGAGGATCGCGATGAATTCCGCCCCGTCGGCAAAGCTGTCGTGCTTGCGCGTCTTGCCGTCATCCGTGACGGTGTTGAGGAAAGCGAGGGCCGGATGGCCGGGGGTCATGCCGGAAACCTTGATCGTCTGCATCCTGTCCACGGGCCCGCCATCATGATGTCACGATGCGGGTTTACGGGCCTGTCGTCCAGAGGCGGCTGTGGCCGCACTGTGACGGATGCAGGTGCAGCATATTCAAATCATTGACCTAATCGGGATTTGCGCCACTTTCACAGCAAGTTGATCGGAAGGACGGGCCATGTCTGAATTTCTCCCCAAGGCCGTGCGCGACGAACTGGCCACAGCGCAAAGGCAGGCACGCCGCCGCCGTGCGACGCGCGTGGTCCATGTGGGCGACGAGGCCTATCCGATCCTCGAGATGACCGAACGGGGCTTCTGCGTCGATGCCGAGGATGCGCCGCATCTGCGCGGGTTGATCGACATCTATGACGGTCCCCGGCATCTCTACCAGGCGCTGATCGTCGCCTCGGAACAGGATGGCGACCTGATGCGCTACGAGTTCAAGCGCAACACCGCCGCCCAGACGCGCGCCCCCGTCGATTTCGAAACGCCGGGCGATGTCGTGGCGGGTTTCCTGCCCTCGGCCTGAGCGCCGAGAGGATTTCCTGCAGCCGGGCTGACTTGCGCAAGAAACCTGCGCAGATACCGGGGAAGCTTGCGAAGATTGCGACCGATCTGCGCGGGAAGGGGCCTATCCTTCCCGCCAGTCGCCCTTTTCGCATTCCGGCCCGGAGATCCTGTCATGATCCAGACCCCCTATCTGTTGTTCCTGGGCGACGCGCCCGACCAATTGGCCGCCAAGGTCGCCCAAGGCATCCGCGATTGGCGGCCCGACAACGCGGTGGGCCAGTTCCGGATGGAGGGCTGCCGCGCCGATGTGCGCCTGCCCGACATGGATCTGGCGGCGGCCAAGGCGGCGGGGGCCAAGACGCTGGTGATCGGCGTGGCCAACCGGGGCGGCGTGATCTCGGCCGCGTGGAAAAAGGTGCTGGTTCAGGCGCTGGAGGAGGGGTTCGACCTTGCCTCGGGCCTGCACAACCTCTTGCGCGACGAGGCGGATCTGGTGGCCGTGGCACAGGCCACGGGCCGCAGCCTGCATGATGTGCGGGTCCCGAGCGTGCCCTATCCCATCGCCAATGGCGTCAAGCGGTCGGGCAAGCGCTGCCTGACCATCGGGACGGATTGTTCGGTCGGCAAGATGTACACCTCGCTCGCCGTCGATGCCGAGATGAAGGCGCGGAGGCTGAAATCGAGCTTCCGCGCGACGGGGCAGACCGGGATCCTCGTCACCGGGAACGGCGTGCCGCTGGATGCGGTGATCGCGGATTTCATGGCCGGGTCCATCGAATGGCTGACGCCCGACAACGAGGCCGATCACTGGGATCATATCGAGGGGCAGGGCAGCCTGTTCCATGTCTCCTATTCCGGGGTGACCATGGCGCTCATCCATGGTGGCCAGCCCGATGCGCTGATCCTGTGCCACGAACCCACGCGGGCGCATATGCGTGGCCTGCCGGGCTATGATCTGCCGTCGCTCGAGGCCTTGCGCGACATGGCATTGCCCATCGCGCGGATCGCCAACCCGGCCTGCCAGGTGGTGGGCGTGTCGATCAACACCTCCGCCATGGGCGAGGACGAGGCCTTGAGCTATCTGGAGGCCACGGAAAAGCGGCTGGGCCTGCCCGCCTGCGACCCGTTCCGGCAGGGTGCGGCCAAGCTGGCGGATGCGCTGGACGCGATCTGAGGCGTCGTGCCGGTGGCGGTTTCGGGAGCCTCCGGCGGGAGTTTTTCGGCCAAGATGAAGGGGAAGGCAGCATGTTGCAGGTGACGTGGGACAGGTTCCGGCTGGCGCAGGTGTTCACCATCAGCCGTGGCTCGCGGACCGAGGCGCAGGTGCTGACCGTGACCGTGACGCGTGAAGGCGTGACGGGGCGCGGCGAATGCGTGCCCTATGCGCGCTACGGCGAGACGCTCGAGAGTGTCGCGGCCCAGATCGCGGCTTTGCCCGAGGATATCGGTCGCGCCGATCTGCAAGCGGCCCTGCCGGCCGGGGCGGCGCGCAACGCGGTCGATTGCGCGCTGTGGGATTGGGAGGCGAAGCGCGCCGGGCGCCGGGTTTGGGAGCTGGCCGGATTGGCGGCGCCGGGGCCCCTGGTCACGGCCTATACGCTGTCGCTCGATACGCCCGAAGCCATGCGCGCGGCCGCCGCAGCACAGGCCCATCGCCCGCTTCTGAAGATCAAGCTCGGCACGCCTGATGACATGCCCCGGCTCGAGGCAGTGCGGGCGGGCGCGCCCGACGCGCGGATCATCGTCGATGCGAACGAGGGCTGGAGCGCGGAGGTTTATGCCGATCTTGCCCCGCATCTCTTGCGGCTGGGGGTGGAGATGGTGGAACAGCCCCTGCCCGCCGGGTCCGATGACATGCTGGCCGAGATCGCGCGGCCGCTGCCCGTCTGCGCCGATGAAAGCTGCCATGACCGTGACAGCCTGCCGGAGCTCAAGGGCAAATACGACATGGTCAACATCAAGCTCGACAAGACCGGTGGCCTGACCGAAGCCTTGGCGCTGCGGGTCGAGGCCGAGGCGGCGGGCCATGGCGTCATGGTCGGCTGCATGGTGGGATCCTCGCTGGCCATGGCACCGGCCGTGCTGGTGGCCCAGGGCGTGGCGATCGTGGACCTTGACGGGCCGCTTTTGCTGGCAGAAGACCGGGCGGTGCCTTTGGATTATGACGCCGCGGGCGTGCACCCGCCGCGGCCCGAACTTTGGGGATGAGCCTGTGATGACCCGCACCGTCTATGTGAACGGAGAATACCTGCCCGAGGATCAGGCGAAGGTGTCGGTCTTTGACCGCGGTTTCCTGTTCGCCGATGGCGTCTACGAGGTGACGAGCGTTCTGGGCGGCAAGCTGATCGATTTCGCGGGCCATGCCAAACGGTTGCAGCGGTCGCTTGACGAATTGCAGATGGCCAATCCCGTGACAGAGGACGAACTGCTGGAGATCCACCGCGAATTGGTGCGGGCGAACGGGATCGAGGATGGTCTGGTCTATCTCCAGATCACGCGGGGGGCGGCGGATCGCGATTTCGCCTATCCCAAGGAGGCCACGCCCACGATCGTCCTGTTCACCCAGGCCAAGCCCGGATTGGCCGACAGCCCGCTGGCCAAGACGGGGATGAAGGTGATTTCCATCGAGGATCAGCGCTGGGGCCGCCGCGACATCAAGACCGTGCAGCTTTTGTACCCGTCGATGGGCAAGATGATGGCCAAGGCGGCAGGTGCCGATGACGCCTGGATGGTCGAGGATGGCCATGTGACCGAGGGCACGTCGAACAACGCCTATATCGTCAAGGGCAACACCATCGTCACGCGCCATCTGGGCACCGAGATCCTGCACGGGATCACGCGGGCGGCCGTGCTGCGGTTCGCGCGCGAGGCGCAGATGGTGGTCGAGGAGCGCCCCTTTACCATCGAGGAGGCCAAGGCGGCGGACGAGGCCTTCATCACCTCGGCCTCGGCTTTCGTCATGCCGGTGGTGGAGATGGATGGGCAGCCCATCGGATCGGGCACGCCCGGCCGCGTGACGGCACGGCTGCGCGAGATCTATCTCGACGAGATGCGCAAGGCGGCGGTGTAACCCGCCGCCCCTGCGGCGCGTTCGGCCAGCGTCAGACGAGCCGGATCGCGGCCAGAAGCTCGGGCGTGAGGGTTGCGCCGTTCAGAACGACATAGACCTGGTCGCCCAAGAGCACCTCGACCCCGGCGGGATCGGTGCTGGCGCGGACGGTCAGGGTCGGGGGCTGTTGCGGCAGGCCCTGGCCATCGACCGTGATGTCGAGCGCCAAACGGTCGGTCGCGGGATCGAAATCGGTGATCTGTGCGGGCGTGTCGGGCGTGCCGAACAGGGTGTTGATCGTGATGTCATCGGCCCCTTCGCCCCCGGTGATCGTGGCGTTCATGTCGCCGATGATCGTGTCGTCGCCGACGCCCCCGTCGATGACGGAGCCCGTCGCGGTGGTGGCATCGGGTGCGACGGCGGTGATGCTGTCATTGCCGGCAAAGCCGAAGATCGTGTCGCCGACCCCATCCGAGGTCATGGTGTCATTGCCCGCGCCGCCGACAAGGCTGTCATTGCCGAACAGGTCGGTGATGATGTCATTGCCATCGTCGCCCAGGACGGTGTCATCGCCGAACCCGCCGACCAGCGTGTCGTCCCCCTCTTCGCCGCTCAGGCGGTCGTTGCCGGCGCCGCCTTGCAGGCGGTCGTTTTCCGCGCCGCCGAGCAGGGTGTCGACGCCGTCACCGCCGTCGAGGAAGTCATTCCCCGCGCCGCCGTTCAGGAGGTCGTCACCGTCATCGCCGAAGATGAGGTCGGAGCCGGTGCGCCCGAAGATCACGTCATCCCCGGTGCCGCCGCGCAGGCTGTCGTCGCCTTCCTCGCCGTCGAGCTCGTCGTTGCCGGCCCCGCCGAGCAGGCGGTCATTGCCGCCCCCACCCGTCAGGCGGTCGCCGCCGAGCCCGCCGAACACTTCGTCATCGCCAAGCCCGCCTGACAGCGTGTCATTGCCGTCGCCGCCGATCAGGGTGTCGAGCCCGCCGCCACCCAAGAGGCTGTCGGCGCCGAAGCCGCCTTCGAGGCTGTCGTGGCCGCCGCCGCCGTTGAGCGTGTCGTCGCCGGTGCCGCCGAGCAGGCGGTCATCGCCAAGCCCGCCTTGCAGATTGTCGTTGCCGCCAGCGCCGAAGGCCACGACCGTGGTGTTCTGGGCGGTCGGGTCGACCTCGAGTTCGTCGTCGCCTTCGCCCAGAAAGGCCAGAAGCGAGCCGCTTTCGAGCAGAACGGTATCATTGCCCGCGCCGCCGTTGACGGTGACATTGCCGTTGAGGATCGCCGCGCCGTCATCGCCGTCGCCGAGGTTGATGGTCAGATCGCGGGCGTTGAAGGAGCCGATCGTGTCATCGCCTTCGAGGGCATTGACCTGGGTGACATTCGGATCGCGCAGGATCAGCCGGTCGTCGTTGGGCGTCAGGTTGCGGATCGCGCCGGTATCTCTCGCCTCGGTGGTGTCGTCGTTGTCGTCGTCATCGCCGAGGATGAAGCTCAACCCGACGGCGGCAAGGACCAGCGGCAAGATTCCGAACAGCATCGCGACACCCATTCCATCGTTACACGAGCGATGCCGCGCGCTGCGACGGGCAGGGCCGACATCTGTTAACCAATGGGAAAGTGGGTGTCCAAGGCGGGGGTGAATGTCAAACTAAAGATAAAATTTCGGCATTTTTTGGTTAAGAAGACCTTTGTTTTTTCCGGCCTTTTTGAAAAATCTCCTAACGAATGGCGGGATTGTCCACGAATTGTAAACCGGGCTGATCTGGCGCCGGTTGGGGGTCGATCCGGGGTCGAATCAGGCGAAATCGCCCTGCGCGAACCAGCCGCCCGAGAGGGTCGCGCCATGGGCGAAGAAGAGCCAGAGCCGCGCCCCTTGGGTGGTCGTCACGCGCCAGTAGTCGCGCACGCCCGAGCGCCAGTTCGGATCGTCGAGCCACCATTCCGGCGCGATGCGTTCGGGGCCCTGGGCGAGCCGGATCTCGAAGTCGCGGCCGCGCCAGCGGAACCGCGCGGGCGGGTCGGGCGTGGCCGGCGCGGTGACGGGTTCGGGGCGGAAGAGCGTCAGGGGCCGGGGCCGCATGGGCGCGGGCCAGTCGGGCGCGGGCGCGCTGTAGGCGGCGGCCTGGGTCGATTGGGTCTTTTCGGGGATATGGCTGTCGGCGGGATGTTCGCGGGTGATCCGCTCGAGCCCCACGCGCGCGCCGATCCGGGCGATCAGGTCGTCGAGCGCCTGCCCGTCGGTGCGGTCCGTCCGCGCCTCGGCTGCGACGGCCCAGCCGCCCTTGTGGGTGGTGGCGTGCAGCGGTTCGGTGACCGGGGCCACGAGGCGCAGCACGTCGAAGCCGAAGCCCGCGTCCAGATCGCCCAGTTTCAGCTCGAAGAGCGGGCGCAGGCTGTCGGGGCGGTCGGTGGGACGGGCGAGGCCGATCTCGATCCGTTCGGTGCCGCCTTCGGCGCGCAGCAGGTCGAGCCGGAGCCTCCGCGCGCCGCGCCCACGGGCGCGGAGCTTGTCGCAGAGCGGCGGCAGCAGCCGGTCGAGACCGGCGAGGATATCGGCCTGAAGCCCGATCGGTTCGGGCAGGGACAGGCGGGTGGCGAAATGCAGCGGCGCACCGGCGGGCGAGATCGGTTCGGGCTCCACCCCCAGCGCCTGGTCGAGGCGACGCACGAGATCCTGCCCGAAGCGGCGGGCGAGCCCTGCGCGCGGCATGCCCATCAGATCGCCGATCCGCCGGATCCCCAGCCGGGCGAGGCCCGCTGCCGTGTCGGGGGCGATGCGCAGCGCCGCGACGGGCAGGGGGGCGAGCGATTGGCGCAGGGCACCGGGGGGCGAGATGCGGGTTCCGTCCGCCGCGCCGGGGCCGGGCGAAGGCGCGGGTGCGGGCCCGCCCCGGACCCAGTGCCGTTTCTGGGCGCGCGAGCGGGTCGCCCGCGCCTCCTGGTCGATGGCGTCGCCGGTGCGGGCGGGCGTCATCCCACCGCCCTCGGCATGGCGGGCCAGCGCCCAGGCGGCCCCTGCGGTATCGGCGATGCCCGCGCGCACCGTCAGGCCCAGGTCGGCGCAATCGTCGTGGACCTGTTGGAACAGCGCCGTCTCTCCGCCGAAGAGATGGGCGCAGCCGGTCAGGTCGACCATCAGCGCCTCGGTTCCTTCTTCGGCGACCCAGGGGCTGAAGCGACCGGCCCAGCGGCGGAGGGCTGCCAGCGTCTGCGCCTCGCGCGGGGGATCGGCGGGGCGCGTGACGAGATCGGGGCAGAGCGTCAGCGCCTCGGCCAGGGGCTGGCCGCGCAGAAGGCCGCGCGCGCTGGCGGCAGGGGTCAGCGCGGTGAGGCGGCGCTGGTTGGCGGCCTCCCCCACCACGGCGAGCGGCACTTCGGCCAGCGCGGGTTCATGGCGCAGCAGGCGTTCGGCGGCGAGCCGGGGAAACCACAGCGACAGGATGCGGCGGTTGACCGGCCGGGCGGGGCGGGGGGCATCGGGGTTCATGATCCGGGGCGGGCAGCTTGTTCATGTTTTGTTCCAAGGCTAGCCCGTGGCTGCGGCGGAGTCGAGTCCCGCAGGGGATCAGAGGAAGAGGGAGACGTTGTTGCGCAGGATGATTTCGACCGCGTAGAGGCCGAGGATCACGATCAAGGGCGCGAGATCGAGGCCGCCCATCATCGGCAGGCGGCGGCGGAGCGGGCCATAGACCGGTTCGAGCATCCGGTTCAGCCCGTCCCAGAGCTGTGCCACGAGCGGTTGGCGGAGGTTGAGGACGCCGAAATTGATCAGCCAGCTCATGATAATATGGGCGATGACGATGAAGAAGGCCACGTCGATCAGGAGCATGAGGATCTGGAAGAGGGAGGTCATCGGCGCGTCGGCTCCTGTGGGAATGTCCTTGGTCGAGATAGTCGGGCGGGGCGGCTGGCGCAAGTCGGGGGTGGGGGCTCTGCATTCGACCTGTTTTGGGGGGCTCTGCCCCCGGCCTGCGGCCTCCCCCGGAGTTTTCTTGCCAAGATGAAGGGGAAGGGTGCGCGGGGCGGGGATGTGGGGCGGTGGCCTGGTGGTGGTGATGTGGCGGTGGTGACGTGGCGGTGGTGACGTGGTGCTGGTGACGTGGCGGCGGGCTTGACCGGGGCGGCGTTCCGGGGTTTGGCGGGGGGATGTATCCCTTTTTGCGCCTTGCCGCCGTCACCCTGTCCGAGCGCCGCAAACCGGCGTTGGGGTTGTTTCAGACCCATCGCCTGTCCCTGCGCTGTCTGCCGGTGGACCTGGACGGGTTCCTGGAAATGAACAACGGGCGCATCCTGACGCTCTACGACATCGGGCGGTTCGGCCTGTCGATCCGGGTGGGGTTGTGGGATGTGCTCAAGCGCGAGCGCTGGGGGCTGGTCGTGGCCGGGTCCACGGTGCGCTACCGGGCGCGGATCACGGGGTTCCAGCGGTTCGAGCTGCGGACACGGCTTTTGGGCTGGGATGCGCGGTTTTTCTACATCGAGCAGGGCATGTGGCGGGGCGAGACCTGTTGCAACCATGCGCTGTTGCGCACCGGCGTGACGCAAAAGGGGCGGCTGGCCCCGGTGGCGGATGTGGCGCGCGCGATGGGGGTTTCCGAGACCTCGCCCGGATTGCCGGAATGGGTGGCGGCCTGGGCCGAGGCGGATGGGCACAGGCCCTGGCCGCCGATGCAGGGACCCGCATCTGACCCGTAGACAAACCGGGGGGTGATGGCGGATGCTGCAGGCCATGAGTAGCGTATCCATCGACCCCGCGATCCCCACCCCCGAGGCGCTGCGTGCCGCGCGCAGGCGCATTCATGGCTGGTGGGCCTTTGACTGGGCGAGCCAGCCCTATTTCACCCTTGGCCTGACCTTCATCTTTGGCCCCTATTTCGCGGCTGTCGCGACCGAAGCCTTCATGGCGCAGGGATTGGCCGAACAGGCGGCGGATGCGCGGGCGCAAAGCCTGTGGTCGCTGGGCCAGACGGTGGCGGGCGTGATCATCGCGCTTTGTGCGCCGATCCTGGGGGCATTTGCCGACAATACGGGGCGGCGGATGCCCTGGATCGTGCTGTTTTCGCTGTTCTACGTGCTGGGGGCGGCGGCCTTGTGGTTCACGCTGCCTGACGGGTCGTTCCTGGTCGGGGCCTTGATCGCATTTGGCATCGGGTTGATCGGGGCGGAATTCACCACGATTTTCACCAATTCCATGTTGCCGGAACTGGGCGAGGACAGCGCCATCGGGCGGCTGTCGGGCAATGGGTTCGCCTGGGGCTACCTGGGCGGGGTTCTGGCGCTGTTCATCATGCTGATCTTTTTCGCCGAGGGGGAGAGCGGGCGGACATTCGTGGGCCTGGAGCCCGCGCTGGGGCTGGATGCCGAGGCGCGGGAGGGGACGCGGTTCGTCGGACCCTTCATCGCGATCTGGTACGTGGTGTTCATGATCCCGTTCTTTCTGTGGGTGCGCGAGGCACGGCGGCCCGCGACCCATGCGCGGTTCGGCGCGGCGCTGGGCGAGCTGGTGCGGACGGTGAAGGGATTGCCGGGGCGGGTGAGCCTGTTTGCCTATCTCGGATCCTCGATGTTCTACCGCGATGCGCTGAACGCGCTTTACGGGTTCGGGGGGACCTATGCGGTGCTGGTGCTGAACTGGTCGGTGACGCAGGTGGGGATTTTCGGGATCATCGGGGCCGTCACCTCGGCGCTGGCGACGTGGCTGGGGGGGAAGGCCGACAGCAGGTTGGGACCCAAGCCCGTGATCATCGGCGCGATCGTGACGCTGATCGTGGTTTGCGCGGTGATCCTGGGCATGTCGCGGGAGAGCCTGTGGGGGATCGCGCTTGCCGAAGGGTCGGGGGTGCCGGACGTGGTCTTCTACATCTGCGGGGCGATCATCGGGGGGGCTGGCGGCGTTTTGCAATCGGCGTCGCGGTCGATGATGTGCCGCCATGCGCCGGTTGCGCGGCCCACGGAAGCCTTTGGGCTTTATGCCCTGTCGGGGAAAGCCACGGCGTTTCTCGGGCCCGCGCTGATCGGGGTGACGACATGGGCGACGGAAAGCGCGCGATTGGGGATGGCGCCGCTGATCGGGTTGTTCGTGCTGGGATTGGTATTGCTGGTCTGGGTCCGGCCCGAGGGGGAGAGGGCATGAGGGTCTGGCCGGGTCTTCTGGCGGTGGCGCTGGCGCTGGTGGCCGGGTGTGTGCCCGTGCGCGAGGGTTTGCCGCCCTTGGACGCCACGGTGTCGGGGCAGGAGGCGCGGCTGTTGTTCGGGGCCGAGCGGGGGGCGAGCAGCGGCGCGCCGGAGGTGATCGGCGGCTATTCGCGGGGCTGTCTGGCCGGGGCGGAGCGGCTGGCGGAGACAGGGCCCACATGGGCCGCGATGCGGCTCAGCCGGAACCGGAACTGGGGCCATCCCGAGCTGGTCGATTACGTGCAGGACCTGTCGGCGCGGGTGGCGGCGGAGACGCCGTGGCGCGGGCTTTACGTGGGGGACATGTCGCAGCCGAGGGGCGGGCCGATGTTGTCGGGCCATGTGAGCCATCAATCGGGGCTGGACGTGGATATCTGGATGCTGCCGCCCACGCGGTTCGACCTGTCGGCGGCGGAGCGGGAAAGCCTGTCGTCGATTTCGACCCGGTCGGCGGGGGGCGCGCGTGTGGGCGAGAGCTGGACGCCCGCGCATATGGAGGTGATGCGGCTTGCGGCCTCGGACCCGAGGGTGGCGCGGATTTTCGTCTTTCCCGGTGCCAAGGTCTGGATGTGCGACAATGCCACGGGGGACCGGTCCTGGCTGCGCAACATCCGGCCCGCGGCGGGGCATCATTACCATTTCCACGTGCGCCTGAGCTGTCCGGCGGGGTCGCCCGGTTGCGTGAACCAGGACCCGCCGCCGCCCGGCGATGGCTGCGACGAGGCACGGCAATGGGCGGCCAATATCCTGAACCCGCCGCCGCCCGACCCCGATTACGAGCCGCCGCCGCCGCGCGGCCCGCTGACCTTGGGCGAATTGCCCCGGCAATGTGCGGCGCTCTTGGGGGGTTAGCGCCCCGGGATCGTGCCGCGCTTGCCCGTGAGGGTCCAGCCGTCGATGACGGCGAGTGCCTCGTCGGCGGTTTCCACGAAGCGGAAGAGGCTGAGGTCGTCGGGCGAGATCGTGCCCGCCTCGGCCAGCGCGTCCCAGTTCACGACATTGCGCCAGAATGCCTGTCCGAAGAGGAGGACGGGCACCTGTTCCATGCGGCCCGTCTGGATCAGGGTCAGGCTTTCGAACAATTCGTCGAGCGTGCCGAAACCGCCGGGAAAGACGGCGATGGCCTTGGCGCGCAGGAGGAAATGCATCTTGCGGATGCCGAAATAGTGGAAGTTGAAGCAGAGCTCCGGCGTGACATAGGCGTTGGGGACCTGTTCATGGGGCAGGACGATGTTGAGGCCGATGGAGCAGCCCCCGGCCTCGGCCGCGCCGCGGTTGCCGGCCTCCATCACGCCGGGGCCGCCGCCGGTGACGATGACATTCTCGGTGCAATCGGTGGCGACGGACCGCTCGGTGATCAGCTGGGCGAAACGCCGCGCCTCGTCGTAGTAGCGGGACATGTCGCGCAGACCTGCGCTGCGGGCCTTGTCGGCGGCTTCGGGGGCGGGGATGCGCGCGCCGCCGAAGAGCACCACGGTCGAGCGGATGCCGCGCGCGTCAAGTTCGAGCTCGGGCTTGAGGAGTTCGAGTTGCAGGCGGACGGGGCGCAATTCCTCGCGCAGGAGGAATTCGGGATCGGCGAAGGCGAGGCGATAGGCGGACGAGCGCGCCTGCGGCGTGTCGGGAACCTTGCGGGCGGCGTCGATATCCTGATTGGCGCGGCGGAACGGGCCTTTGCGCGGGTCGTCCTTCATCATCCGGTCCTTTCGGGGTCTTTGCCTGCATGGCCTAGCGCGCGCCCGCGCGGATTGCCAGCGCGGGGCATGGTCGCTATAGCCGCCCCGGACGACCCATCCGACCCATCCCGCAGGAGAGAGCCGCCATGTCGAACGCCCAACTGGAAACCGCCATCGAGGCCGCCTGGGAGGCCCGCGACCAGATCACGCCCGCCACCACGGGCGAGACGCGCGAGGCCATCGAAGCCACGCTGAACGCGCTGGATGCCGGAGCGCTGCGCGTGGCCGAGCGGCAGGCCGATGGGCGCTGGCATGTCAATCAATGGGCCAAGAAGGCGGTTCTGCTGGGATTCCGGCTCAAGGACATGGCGCAGCAATCGGGCGGCCCGCAGGGCGGCGGCTGGTGGGACAAGGTCGACAGCAAGTTCAAGGATTGGGGCGATGCGGAGTGGAAGGCGGCGGGATTCCGCGCCGTTCCCAACTGCGTCGTGCGGCGGTCGGCCTATATCGCGCCGGGCGTGGTGTTGATGCCGTCCTTCGTGAACCTGGGCGCTTATGTCGACAGCGGCACGATGGTGGACACCTGGGCGACCGTCGGCAGCTGCGCGCAGATCGGCAAGAACGTGCACCTGTCAGGCGGCGTGGGCATCGGCGGCGTGCTGGAGCCGATGCAGGCGGGGCCGACGATCATCGAGGACAATTGCTTTATCGGGGCGCGGTCCGAGGTGGTCGAGGGCGTGATCGTGCGCGAGGGGTCCGTTCTGGGGATGGGCGTGTTCATCGGCCAGTCGACCAAGATCGTCGACCGGGAGACGGGCGAGGTCATGTATGGCGAAGTGCCCGCAGGTTCGGTCGTGGTGGCAGGGTCGATGCCGTCGAAGAACGGTGTGAACCTCTATTGCGCGGTGATCGTGAAGCGGGTGGATGAAAAGACCCGGTCCAAGACATCGATCAACGAGTTGCTCAGGGATTGACGTGGGCGCGGTGCGCCTGAAGGCGCACCCTACGCAAGCGAATTGTAGGGTGCGCCTTCGGGCGCACCGTGCGCAGGGTAGGGCGTAGGGTGGGTGCAACCCACCACGGCCAATCGGTGCGTTTTCGCGGGCGGGGGGGTGGTGGGCAGATTGCCCACCCTACCGCAAGCGTTCGAGGACGCGGAGGGAGGCGTAGCCGTCGGGCACCCAGCCGATGGAGGCCTGGAACCGGCGGACCGAATCGATGGTCTGCGGTCCGATGATCCCGTCCACGCCAAAACGGTGGAACCCGGCCGAGACGAGGCGGGTCTGCAATTCCTCCCGCTCGGCGCGGGTGAGCGCGCGATCCTCGCGCGGCCAGGAGGCGCGGAAGGGCGCGCCGCCCGTGATCCGGTCGGACAGGTGGCCCACGGCGATCACATAGGCATCGGCCGGGTTGTAGCGTTCGATCACGTGGAAATTGTCGAAGATCACCAGCGCCACGCCGCGATGCCCGGCAGGCAGAAGGATCGAGGCGCGGCCATGGTCGGGGATGCGGCCCCCGTCGGGCAGGCGCACGCCCCGCGCGTTCCAGAAGGCGGCGGGGTGTTTCACCCCCTCGCCCGTCAGGCTGTAATCGAAGCCCTCGGGCAGACGCACCTCCATCCCCCAGGGTTGGCCGGTGGTCCAGCCGAAATGGCGTAGGTAATTGGCGGTGGAGGCCAGCGCGTCGATGGGATCGTCGGACCAGATATCGCGCCGCCCGTCCCCGTCGAAATCGACGGCGTGATCGAGATAGGAGGTCGGCATGAACTGCGTATGGCCCATCGCGCCGGCCCAGGACCCGGTCATCTGCCGGGGCGCGACATCGCCTGCCTGCAGGATGCGCAGGGCGGCGATCAGCTGATCCTCGAAGAAATCGCGGCGGCGCCCGTCATGGGCGAGCGTCGCCATGGCGGCGATGATGTCGGTGTCGCCGCGCATCGCGCCATAGGCGGATTCAAGGCCCCAGATGGCGACGACGACCTCTGCCTCCACCCCGTAGCGGCGTTCGATCCGGGCGAGCGCGTCGCGGTGGCGGTCAAAGGCTGTCCGCCCGTTGGCCACGCGCGTGTCGGAGACGGCGCTGTCGAGGTATTCCCAGAGCGCGCGGGAGAATTCGGCCTGGTTGCGGTCACGCTCCAGCACGCGGGATTGGACCGTGACCCCGGCAAAGGCGCGGTCAAGCGTGGCCTGCGCGATCCCGGCTGTGCGGGCGCGGGTCTGGAACCCCTGCAGCCATGCTGAGAATTCGGTGTCGGCAGCGGGCGTGACCGCCGCGGCCATGCTGCGCGCAAGGGTGGGGGTCGCGCGCAATTGCGGGCGGATCGAGCGGGGGACGGCCAGGGGCGTTGCCTGCGTCGAGAGCGTGACCACGCGCGGCGGGGTCTGCGCGGCGGGCAGGGGCCGCATTTCGGGGCGGAGCGATGTGGCGGGCGGCAGCGCCGCGCCGAGCGTCGGCAGGGCAAGGCCGAGGGCTGCGGCCAAGAGGGCAAGGCGGGATCGGCGCATGGTTTTTCTGGTGTCCGATGATGCTCGATTTCTGCGGAGTATAGCTCAAAAGCGGCAGGCTCACAGCCCGGCCTAGGCCATGAAGGTGACCATGAGCTTAAGATCGCCGGTGCGCTTTGGGGAGATTTCAGCCCTTGGAGCGGCGGCTGGGCGCTTTCTTGCGCAGGCTGGCGCGTTTTTTCGCGACCTGGCCTGCCTTGCGCCGGGGGCTTTGGCCCGGTTTGCCGCGGCGGCGGGTGGGGGTGTGTTTGCCGTCGATCTCGATCAGTTCGAGGACAAGGCCGCCCGTCACCGGCACCGCTTCGGCCAGTTTCACTGTGACGCGGTCGCCGATGCCGATGGTCAGGCCGGATTCCGATCCCATCAGGGTCTGGCTGTCGGCGTCGTGGTGGAAATATTCGTGGCCCAGGGACCGGATCGGCAACAGGCCATCGGCCCCCGTCTCGTCCAGTTTCACGAAAGCGCCGAAGCGCGCGACGCCCGAGATGCGGCCGGTGAAGGTCGAGCCCACGCGGTCCGACAGGAAGGCCGCGAGATAGCGGTCGGCGGTGTCGCGTTCGGCGGCCATGGAGCGGCGTTCGGTGTCGGAGATGTGCTTGGCCGTCGCTTCGAGCTCTGCCGCCTCGTCAGGGCTGAGGCCATCCGTGCCCCAGCCATGGGCCGCGATCAGCGCGCGGTGGACGATCAGGTCGGAATAGCGCCGGATCGGCGAGGTGAAATGGGCGTAAGCCTTGAGTGCCAGGCCGAAATGGCCGAAATTCTGGGGGAAGTAATAGGCCTGCTGCATGGCGCGCAGCGTGGTGATGTTGATCAGCTCGTCGAAATCGGAGCCTTCGGCCTGGGCCAGAAGGCGGTTGAGCTGGCTGGTCTGGAGGACCTGGCCCTTGGCCAGCGTGAAGCCGGAGGCGGCCGCGACCTCGCGCAGCGCCTCGAGTTTCTCGGGGGCGGGTTCCTCGTGGACGCGGAAGAGAAGGGGCTGGCGTTTCGCGATCAGGTCCTCGGCGGCGGCGACATTGGCCAGCACCATGAATTCCTCGATCAGGCGATGGGCGTCGAGACGATCCTTGAAGGCGACGGAGGTCACTTCCCCCTCCTCGCTCAGTTCGATCCGGCGTTCGGGCAGGTCGAGGTCGAGGGGCTGGCGGCGCTGGCGGGCCGCGACGAGCGCCTCGTAGGCGGCGTAGAGGGGATGGATCACATCCGCGAGGAGCGGCGCGGTTTTCGCGTCGGGATTGCCGTCGCGGGCGGCCTGAACCTGCTGGTATTCGAGGGAGGCGACAGAGCGCATCATGCCGCGCAGGAAGCGGTGCGAGATCTTGGTGCCTTGGGCGTCGATGACCATGCGCACGGCAAGGCAGGCGCGCGGCACGCCCTCGTGCAGGGAACACAGATCGCCCGAAAGCCGGTCGGGCAGCATGGGGACGACGCGGTCGGGGAAATAGGTGGAATTGCCGCGTTTGCGGGCCTCGCGATCCAGCGCGGAACCGGGGCGGACGTAATGGGCGACATCGGCGATGGCGACCCAGATCACATGGCCGCCGGGATTGTTCGGGTCGGTGTCGGGATGGGCGAGGCAGGCATCGTCGCGGTCACGCGCATCGGCGGGGTCGATGGTGACAAGCGGCATGTCGCGCAGATCGGTGCGGCCGTCGAGGCCTGCGGGCTTGGCGGCATCGGCTTCGGCGATGGCGGCATCGGGGAAGGCGTCGGGGATGGCGTGTTCGGCGATGGCGATGAGGCTGACGGCGCGGGGCGCGCCGGGGTCGCCCAGACGGGTGATGATGCGGGCGCGCGGGCTGCCCATGCGGGCCTTGGGGCCGACCTGTTCGGCCTCGACCAATTCGCCGTCGCGCGCGCCATGGGTGTCACCGGGGCGCACCATCCAGTCGCGGTCCGATCCCTTGGAGATGGGCAGGATGCGCCCGCCCTCGGCGCCTTTGCGGAAGATGCCCAGAACGCGCAGGGGATTGGTGCCGATCTTGCGGATCAGGCGGGCGACGTAGTGGTGATCCTCGCCATCCACCTCCTGCAGGCGGGCGAGGATGCGGTCGCCCTGCCCGAGTGCGGGGTCGGTGGCGCGGGCGAGAAAGAGGATTTTCGGCTCGGGCCCGTCGCCCTGCCATTCGAGCGGGCGGGCGAAGACATCGCCCAGATCGTCGGGGGCGGTGACCTGCAGGACGGCGACGGGCGGCAGCTTGTCGGGGTCGCGGTAGGTCTTGCCCTTTTTCTCGACGAGGCCCTCGGCCTCCAGATCCTTGAGGATGCGCTTGAGGTCGATGCGGTCGGCACCCTTGATGCCGAAAGCCTTGGCGATGTCGCGCTTGGACGTCGCATGGGGGTTTTCGGCGATCCAGCTGCGGATCTGGTCTTTGGTGGGGATCATGGCCATGGGATCGGCCTATCATGGGCCGCGCGGGGCGTCATGGGGGAATTCAGGGGGCGTCGTGCCGGTGGCGGCTGCGGGAGCCTCCCCTCTCAGCGGCAAAGCCGCTTGTCGGGCAATGGGCGGGAGTTTTTTGGCCAAGATGAAGGGGGGCGCGTTAACCTTGATGCGGGGTTAACGCTGTGGGGCGAAGTATTCGGTGAGCATGCGGGTGTAGATGCGTTTGAGGTCGTGGATGTCTTGCAGCCAGACGCGTTCGTCGACCTCGTGCATGCGGTGGCCGACGAGGCCGAATTCCACGACCGGGCAATGATCCTTGACGAAGCGGGCATCGGACGTGCCGCCGGTGGTGGACAGGGTGGGCGATTGGTTGGTTTCCTGCCCGATGGCGCGGCGCACGAGATCGGACAGCGGGCCCGGAGGGGTCAGGAAAGCCTCGCCCGAGACCTGGGTGTCCATGTCGATGGTCGTTCCCGTCGCCTCGGCCACGGCTGTGGCCTCGGCGTCGAGCCAGTCGGTGAGGGTCTGGCCCGTGTGGCGGTCGTTGAAGCGGATGTTCACCGTCATGCGGCTGCGGGCGGGGATGACGTTGGAGGCCGGGTTGCCGGTGTCGATCGTGGTGACCGAGATGGTCGAGGGATCGAAATGGTCGGTGCCCTGGTCGAGTTGGTGGGTCGAGAGCCGGTGCGCCAACAGGGCCACCGCGGGCATCGGGTTCAGCGCCTTGTGCAGATAGGCGGAATGGCCCTGTTTGCCGGTCACGGTGAAGCGCGCGGTCATCGAGCCGCGGCGGCCGATCTTGACCATGTCGCCGATGTGCTCGACCGAGGTCGGCTCGCCCACGATGCAGATATCCATCGCCTCGCCATTGGCCTGCATCCAGTCGAGGATGGCGATGGTGCCGTCGCGGCCCGGCCCCTCCTCGTCGCCGGTGATGGTCAGGAGGATCGCGCCATCGGGGGGCGTTGCGGCGACGAAGTCGATCGCGGCGGCGGCAAAGGCCGCGACGCCCGATTTCATGTCGGTGGCGCCGCGCCCGTAGAGCCAGCCATCCTGTTCATGGGCGGAAAAGGGGGGATGGGTCCAGGCGGCCTCGTCGCCCACGGGGACGACATCGGTATGGCCGTTGAAGCCGAAGCTTTTCGCAGCCCCTTTGGCGCCCCAGCGGGCGAAGAGATTGGGGGTATCGCCCCGGTCGACGCGGGTGCAGGCGAAACCCGCCTGTTCCAGAAGCCCCTGCAGGAGGGTGAGCGCGCCGCCTTCGGTCGGGGTGACGGAGGGGCAGCGGACGAGATCGGCTGTCAGGCGTGCGGGATCGGTAGGCATGGTCTGGGCTCCGTCCGGGGGTCGTCTTTGCCTAGCGCTGTGGCGGCGAAGGCACAATGGGGCGTGTCGCTGCGGCGGGAGGCGAACGGGCCGTTACGATGGCGGGTGCCGGATGGTATCCTTCTTGCAAAGAAAACAATGCCGGGGCAGGCAGCGGCACAAGCCGCATCGAGGCAGGAAGGATCGGGAGGCGCGCCACAGGCGGCGCGGCCGACCGTCGCGTGATGGTTCACGTGATCTATGTCGCCGTACCCATGCACCCGGCACCTGTACGAGGTGAGTAGGCGGTATGGCAGTCGGCCAGGAATTGCCCATCAACGTGAACGCCAGCGCGTTCCAGATGGCACAGACCATTTTCGGAAGCGGTGCAACGGTCGTGAGCGCGAGTTATTCCGGGGACAGGTTGTCCTCGGGCATCTACAGCAATGCCGATGCGGTGACGCCCGGTGTCGCGCCCTCTGACAGCGGCGTGATCCTGTCCACGGGCTATGTGCGGGATTTCACGCAATCCTCGGGCGATCCCAACCGGTCGGGCAGCACCTCGACCAACACGACGGGGCAGAACGACAACCCGCTGTTCAACGGCTTGGTCGGGGGACGGACGTTTGACGCGGCGATCCTGACCACCAGTTTCATTCCCACGGGCGATGTGCTGACGATCAGTTTCGTCTTTGCCTCGGAGGAATACCCGGAATTCGCGGGGTCGATCTTCAACGATGCGGTGGGGATCTGGATCAACGGGCAGGTCGTGACTTCGCCGGTGGTGAATTTCACCCAGATCAATTCGATCAACCAGAGCGCCAATTCGACGCTGTTCGTGAACAACACGGGCGATGCCTACAACACCGAGATGGACGGGTTCACGGTGACGCTGTCGCTGCTGATCCCGGTCAATCCGGGCGTGGTGAACACGCTGACCATCGGGATCGCGGATGTGGCCGACGCGTCCTATGACAGCGCGGTGCTGATCGCGGCGGGATCGGTGCAGAGCGCCTTCATCGCGCAGGATGACACGATCACGGTGAACCAGAACACCTACGGGATCCTCGACGTTCTGGCCAATGACGGGGACGGGGTGGGGGTGGCCGTGGTCACCCATATCAACGGCATCGCGGTCAGCCCGGGCGGTTTCGTGACGCTGTCGGACGGGGCGCTGGTCGTGCTGATGCCCGATGGCACGCTCTTGATCATGCCCCCGGCGGCGCAGGCGGGCCAGACCGCGCCGGTGACGACGAATTTCAGCTACACGGCCCAATCGGCGGCAGGCGTGAGCGACACGGCCTTTGTCACGGTGACGACGGTGCCCTGTTTCACCCATGGCACGCGGATCAGGACGGAGCGCGGCGAAGTGCCGGTCGAGGCGCTGGCGGTGGGCGACCTGGTCAAGACGCGCGATCACGGGCTGCAGCCGGTGCGCTGGATCGGGGAGCGGCGGGTTGCGGCGCTGGGCGCGCATGCGCCGGTGGTGATCGAGGCGGGTGTTTTCGGACATCATCGGCGGCTGGTCGTGTCGCAGCAGCACCGGGTGCTTCTGACGCATTGGATGGCGGAATTGCTGTTCGGCGAGGAAGAGGTGCTGGTGGCGGCCCGCGATCTTGTGAACGGCTGTTCGGTCAGGCTGCAGGAGGGGGGCGAGGTGAGCTATGTCCATCTCCTGTTCGACCGGCACGAGATCATCTGGTCGGAGGGATTGCTGACCGAAAGCTTCCTGCCGGGGCCGCAGGTGATGTCGGCGATGGAAGAGGATGTGCGCGCGGAGGTGCTGGAGCTGTTCCCCGAGATCGATGCCGAGACGCATCGGGGCTACGGGGCCTCGGCACGGGCATCGCTGCGGTCCTACGAGGCGCGGGTTCTGCGGGGCGTCGCCGTGGCATGATGCAGGTCACCGCCCCCTTGTCCGCGGCGCTGGAGCAGGACGGGCCTATCCGCCCGTCCGAGCGCTGGGCCGCGATCTGGGAGGCGGGTGTGCCCATCGCGCGCGGGGAGTGGGTCCGGGTACCGGGGCCACAGGCGGAAATGACGCTGTGCCTGGAATTCACGGTGCCGCCGGTGCGGGTTTCGGGGCCGGTGCGGTTGTGGCAGGGGCAGGCGGCGCCGGGGCGGGCGCTGGCGCTCTATCGTTTGCCGGAGGGGGCGTTTCGGCTGGTTCATGGCGAGATCGACCTGACCACCGGGCCCGACCTGGGGCGCACGGGCGAGACGCTGTCGCTGCGCTACCGGAGTTGCGCGCGGGGGCGGGGGGATATCCTCGACATCATCAACCATGACCGCACACAGCGTCACAGGGTGCGCACGGGGCTTGCCGTCGCCGCGCGGCTGGACGAGCTGTTGCCGCGCGACGAGCGGTTCCTTCAGGTCTGCCAGGTGGCGGCCATCGCCGGTTTCGGTCTGCCGCCGAGCGATCTGCCGGGCATGTCCGGTCAGGCGGTGGTGATGACGCGCGGGGGGGCGCGGGCGGTCGACAGCCTGCGCGTTGGCAACGAGCTGGTGACGGCAACGGGCGCACGGATGCCGCTGCGCTGGATCGAGCGGCGCCCGCGCCTGTGTCTTGGCCGGAGCGCGCCGGTCAGGTTGCGCGCACCCTATTTCGGGCTGGCGCGCGACATCTGGGTGACGCCGGAGACACGGGTCGTGCGCTCGGGTCCGGCGGTCGAATACATCTTTGGTGTCGAAAAGGTGCTGGTCCGCGCGGGCGACATGACCACGATTGCAGGCGCGCGCCGCGACCGTTGGAAGCCGGTGCGCCATGTGCATCACCTGATGCTCGACGATCATGCCTGCGTGATGGTGGATCGCTGCGGGATCGAGACGGCGCTGTTGGCCGATGTGATCGCGGCGGGCGATGCGAAGGTGGCCAGCCAATTGGCGGAGACCGACCGGACGCCCTGTCTGCCGGTTCTGGACCGCGCGGGCGCGCAGGCGCTGATCGGGTTCAAGGGGCGGCGCGTTCTGGGGTGACCCTGCCGCTGCCGTGTGGCCTCAGTCGTAGAAGGCCGTCATCTGGGCCACGATCACCGCATTTTCGGAGAGCGCGCGATCCATCAGGGCGATTTCCTCGGGGTCGATGTCGTCGCCCGCCTCGGTCCGTTCGGCGCGCGTGCCGTGGCCGGTGACATCGAGCGGTGCGAGATCGGCCTGTTTCAGCACGGCGACGGTTTCGCGCACGGCTTCGGCCTCGTCCACGCCGGCGGCGTAGCACAGGAGGGCTGCCCCCGTGGCCTTGTCGGGCAGGCCGTCGCCCGCCTTGCGGCCGACCTCGACGACGAGGGTGTAGACATCGCGGCTGCGGGGTGTGGGGGCGTCTGTGCTCATGGCGCTTTCCCTCGCGCGGCTGGGCCTTGGCTGTCAAGCGGTGTTGACGGCGCGCGGGGCGCGCGAAACACTTGACCCTGTCAAAGTCTCAGGGGGCCATCCATGATCCGCCGTTTCGCCGCCCGCGCGGGCGATGTGCTGTTTCACCCCGGCGCGGCCTGCCCCGGTTTCCTGATCCTCGACAAGGGGACGATCCGGGTGAGCCTGACGGCGGCGAACGGGCGGGAGGTGGTGCTCTACCGCGTGACGGCGGGAAGCGTGTGTTTGCAGACCTTCACCTGTCTGGTGGGCGGTGGGCATTACAGCGCCGAGGGCGTGGTGGAGGCGGATGTGGAGGGCGAATTGGTGCCCGCCGAGCTGTTCCGGGCGCGGCTGTCTCAGGATGACGGATTTCGCGCGCTGGTCTTTGACGGGGTGGCGGCGCGGTTCGGGGAATACCAAAGGCTGGTCGAAGAGGTCGCGCTGACCGGCTTCGACGCGCGGCTGGCGCGTGTGCTGTTGCGGTTGGCCGATGAGGCCGGGTTCGTTGCCGCGACCCATGCGGCGCTGGCGGCCGAGACGGCATCGGGCCGCGCTTTTGTCAGTCGACGGCTGGCCGAGATGGCGCGCGGGGGTGCTGTGGCGCAGGAAAAGGGCGGTGTGCGGGTGCTGGACCGGGCCGCGCTGGAACGGATTGCCGCAGACAACCGGTGACAGAGTCACCGCGCCCCGTGCCGGTTTCTGGCATGATGGCTCCATCGCAACAGGAAAGGAGGCATGTCATGCCCCGCAACGAAGGCACCATCGATCGCGCCATCCGCATCATCGCGGGCCTTGTGCTGATCTCGCTCGTGTTCATCGGCCCCCAGACGGTCTGGGGCTGGATCGGCGTCGTGCCGCTGATCACCGGGCTTGTCGGCTATTGCCCTGCCTACCGCCTGCTCGGGATCAACACCTGCGCACTGAAGTCCTGAGCCGGGCCGGGGCCCTGCCCGTCCTGCCCATCGGGCGGCGGGCGGGGCCAATTCACCCCCCGGAGCGGGGGAGGAAGGGCGCATCCGCGCCCCAGAGCTGTTCGACGCGCGCATCGCGGCCACAGGCCGTGCGGTAGAGGCCATAGGCCACGGATTTGCGGCGCGGCCCAAAGCGGGTGAGGATCAGCTCGTCCGACAGGTAATAATCCTGATGATAGGCTTCGGCCGGGTAGAAGGGGGCGGCATCGCGGACCGGTGTCACGACCTCTTGGCCCAAGTCGCGGGAGGCTTGTGCCAGCGCGGCCTCGGCCAATTGCCGGTCCTGCGGCGTTTCGACGAAAATGGCGGAGGTGTAGTTTTCGCCCCGGTCGCAGAATTGCCCGCCCGCATCCAGCGGATCGATGGAGCGCAGGAACAGGTGCAGGAGCCGGTCCTGCGGCAGGATCGTCGCGTCATAGGTGATCCGGACCACTTCGAGATGGCCGGTGCCGCCCGCCACGACCTGTCGATAGGAGGGATTCGGGACGCTGCCGCCGGCAAAGCCCGACACGACCGAGACCACGCCGGGGACGCGTTCGAAATCGGCCTCCACGCACCAGAAACAGCCGCCTGCGACCACGGCGGTGCGGAGGTCCTGCGCATGGGCGCGGCCCGATTGGGTGGCGAGCGCGGCAAGGAGGGCGGCGGTCAGGGCCAGCGCCTTGGTCACGGGCGAAAGGGGAAGGCGGGGCATGTCGGCTCCTTTCGGGATGGTGCAGGCGAGAGGATAGCGGGGGTGCGGAGGGTGCAAGGCAAGCTTGCGTGATCTCACGCAGGCGTGACCCCTTGTGTCTGGCAAGGGCGCGGGCCTTTATGCCGGGAAAAGGGAGGGGTCACATGAAGATCGCGATGTGGTCGGGGCCACGCAACCTGTCGACGGCGATGATGTATGCCTTTGCCGCACGCGGCGATTGCGCGGTCTGGGACGAGCCGTTCTATGCGCCCTACCTGGCCGCGACGGGGGCCGACCACCCGATGGCGGCCGAAATCATGGCCGCCCATGAAACCGACCCCGCCCGCGTTGCCGCAAGATGCGCGGGGCCCGTGCCGGACGGCCGCGCGCATTTCTACATGAAGCACATGCCCCACCACATGGTGGCGGGGTTCCCGCTGGATTGGGCGGAGGGTTGCGTGAATGTCCACCTGATCCGGCATCCGGCCCGCGTGATCGCGAGCTATGCCGAGAAGCGGGGGGAGATGACGTTGGAGGATATCGGCTTTCCCCAGCAGATGGCGCTGTGGGAACGCCTGCCGGGGCCGGTGATCGACAGTGCCGATATCAGGGCCGATCCGGGCGGCGCGCTGGGGCGGCTCTGTGCCGAGATCGGATTGGCGTTCAGCGAGGCGATGCTGGGCTGGCCCGAGGGGCCGCGCCCCTATGACGGCGTCTGGGCCGCGCATTGGTATAATGCCGTGCACCGGTCGACCGGGTTCGCCGGGGCGGAAGGCGCCTTGCCCGAGGTGCCGGAGGGGCGGCGCGCGCTCTTGGAGGCGGCGTTGCCGATCTACGAGGCGATGAAGGCGCGGGCGTTGCGGACCGGCTGACGACACGTCACCGAACGGTTGCTTGCAGAGCGTCCCGCGATTGGAGATGCTGTGCCATGGAACAGCGAAACATCCCCCCTTTCCCCAGCTGGGCCGATGTGGCCAGCGATCTGGTTGCGACCGCCGCAGGCCGCGCCCCCGCCGATCTGGTGCTGCGCGGGGGCCGCGTGGTGCTGGTGCAGACGCGCGAGGTGATGGAGGGCTGGCAGGTCGCCGTGCGCCATGGGCGCTTTGCCTATGTCGGACCGGACGCCAACCATTGCATCGGGCCCGCGACCGAGGTTGTCGAACTGGGCGGGCGCTACCTGATCCCCGGTCTGTGTGACGGGCATATGCATATCGAAAGCGGGATGCTGACGCCCGCCGAATTCGCCCGCGCGGTGATCCCGCATGGCACGACAAGCATGTTCACCGACCCCCATGAAATCGCCAATGTCTTTGGCCTGCGCGGCGTGCGGTTGATGCATGACGAGGCGTTGATGCAGCCCGTGAACATCTGGACCCAGATGCCAAGCTGCGCGCCGTCGGCCCCCGGGCTGGAGACGACGGGTTACGAGATCGGGCCGGAGGATGTGGCGGAGGCCATGACATGGCCGGGCATCATCGGCCTGGGCGAGATGATGAATTTCCCCGGCGTCGTGGCGGGCAGCCAGCAGATGCTGGCCGAGATCGCCGAGACGCAGAAGGCGGGCAAGACCGTGGGCGGGCATTACGCCTCGCCCGATCTGGGGCCTGCGTTCCATGCCTATGTCGCGGGCGGTCCCGCCGATGACCACGAAGGCACCTGCGAGGCGGATGCGGTGGCGCGGATGCGGCAGGGGATGCGGTCGATGATCCGGCTGGGATCGGCATGGTATGACATCGAAAGCCAGATCACCGCGATCACCGAGCGGGGGCTTGATCCGCGCAACATGATCCTGTGCACCGATGATTGCCATTCGGGCACGCTGGTCCACGAGGGGCACATGAACCGCGCGGTGCGCCATGCGATCGGCTGCGGCTGCGACCCGCTGGTGGCCTTGCAGATGGCCACGATCAACACCGCCAGCCATTTCGGTCTGGAGCGGGAGATCGGCCAGATCGCGCCGGGGCGGCGGGCGGACATGATCGTGACATCGGATCTGGCCGCACTTCCCGTGGAGGAAGTTTATGCGCGCGGGGTGAAGGTGGCGGAGGATGGTGTCTGCCTTGCCCATTGTCCGCATCTGGATTGGCCCGCCGATACGCGGGGATCGGTGCATCTGGGCCGGGTGCTGGACGCGCGGGATTTCGAGATTGTCGCGCCCGAAGGCGCTGACAGGGTCCGGGTGCGCGTGATCGGGGTGGTGGAAAACCAGGCCCCGACCGAGGCGCTGGAGGCCGATCTGCCCGTGGCGGGCGGCATCGTCGAGGGCGCGGGCGGTGTCGCCCAGATCGCGCTGGTGGAACGGCATCGCGGCACGGGGCAGGTGGTGAACGGCTTCGTGTCGGGGTTCGGCTATGGGCCGGGAATGGCCATGGCCTCCACCGTGGCGCATGACAGCCACCACATGATCGTCGTGGGCACCGACCGCGCGATGATGGCGCAGGCGGCCAACCGGCTGGCCGAGGTGGGGGGCGGCGTGACCGTCTGGAAGGACGGGACGGAGCGCGCGCTGGTGGAATTGCCCATCGCAGGCCTGATGTCGGACAGCCCCGCGGCCGAGGTGGCGGCCAAGGCGCAAGCCATGGTCGCGGCCATGGCGGAGTGCGGCTGCACGCTCAACAATGCCTATATGCAGCATTCGCTGCTGGCGCTGGTCGTGATCCCGGCCTTGCGGATTTCCGACCTGGGCCTTGTGGATGTGACGCGGTTCCAGTTGACCGACCTGATCGTCGCGCCGAGCCCGTGAGAAAAGATCAAGTCCGAGGGGATGTCCATGTCTGAGCCGTCGCTCAAGATTTCAACGCCCGACCAAGGGCAGAAGGCCAAGGTCTTTACCGATGCGGGCGAGGCCGTCGCCCATCTTCAGGCGCTCTATACCGAGGCCACGGGGTTCCTGCGCGCCCGCTTTACCGAGACGCTGCGCGACGGTGCGCCCGGCGATACGCGCTACCGCGCCTACTACCCCGAAATCCGCATCACGACGGCCACCTATGCCGTCACAGACAGCCGGTTGAGTTTCGGCCATGTGGCGGAACCCGGCACTTATGCCACCACCGTCACGCGGCCCGACCTGTTCGGCAATTACCTGCGCCAGCAGATCGGTCTCTTGATCAAGAACCACGGTGTGCCGGTCGAGATCGGCCCGTCGCTGACGCCCATTCCGGTGCATTTCGCCGTTGCCGGCGACAGCGCCGTCACCGTGCCGCAGGAAGGCGCGGGCGATTTCACGCTGCGCGATGTCTTTGACGTGCCGGACCTGTCCACCACGCATGACGATATCGTCAATGGCCTGGGATTTACCTACGAGGATGGGGCGCATCCGCTGGCACCCTTCACCGCGCAGAGGGTGGATTATTCGCTGGCGCGGCTGGCGCATTACACCGCGACCGATCCGGTGCATTTCCAGAACCACGTCCTGTTCACCAACTACCAGTTCTATGTCGATGAATTCGAGGCCTATGCCCGCGCCATGCTGGCCGATCCCGACAGCGGCTATACCGGGTTCGTCGCGACCGGAAATGTCGAGATCACGGAGGCTGACACCCCCATCGCGCAGCCCCCCAAGATGCCGCAGATGCCGACCTATCACCTGAAGCGGGCGGACGGGAACGGGATCACGCTGGTCAACATCGGGGTGGGGCCGTCGAATGCCAAGACGGCGACCGATCATATCGCGGTTTTGCGCCCGCATGCCTGGGTGATGGTGGGCCATTGCGCGGGCTTGCGAAATTCGCAGCGTCTGGGCGATTTCGTCCTGGCCCATGCCTATCTGCGCGAGGACAAGGTTCTGGACGACGACCTGCCCGTCTGGGTGCCGGTGCCCGCGCTGGCCGAAATCCAGGTCGCGCTGGAAAACGCCGTCGCGCATGTGACCGAGCTGGAAGGGTTCGAGCTGAAGCGGATCATGCGCACGGGGACGGTGGCGAGCCTTGATAACCGCAACTGGGAATTGCGCGACCAGACCGGGCCGGTGCAGCGCCTGTCGCAGTCCCGCGCCATCGCGCTCGACATGGAAAGCGCCACGATCGCGGCCAACGGGTTCCGGTTCCGGGTGCCTTACGGGACGCTTTTGTGCGTGTCGGACAAGCCGCTGCATGGCGAATTGAAGCTGCCCGGCATGGCCTCGGACTTCTACAAGACCCAGGTTGCGCGTCATCTTTTGATAGGAATTCGCGCGATGGAGACCCTGCGCGACATGCCGCTGGAGCGTTTGCACAGCCGCAAGCTGCGGTCCTTCGAGGAAACAGCCTTCCTTTGAGGGCAAAAAATGCCGTCTAGGCCATGTTTTTGGGCTTTTTCGTCATGCGAAGCGTTGTGTGGGCCCACAATATTCGGTTAGTTTGTGCGCAACGGGCCCAAGGGCTCGGGCAGTCGTCAGGAGAACAAGACCAATGGCAAACAAACCCATGACCAAAACCCAGCTCGTTGCGGCCATCGCCGAAGAGATGGGCGGAGACAAGAAGACCGCGGGTGCAGCGCTGGACGCCGTCACCGCAATCGTGACCCGTGAAGTCGCCGCCGGCGGCGCCGTCACCCTGCCGGGCATCGGCAAGGTCTATTGCCGCGAGCGCCCCGAGCGCATGGTGCGCAACCCCGCCACCGGCGAGACGATCAAGAAAGAGGCCGACAAGCAGGTGAAGGTCACCGTCGCCAAGGCCCTCAAGGACAGCGTCAACGGCTGACCCGACAGAACCCCTCGGGTTCAACAAGGCCGCGCCCGGATCGGGCCGCGGCCTTTTCATTTCTGCATGGCGGGTTTGCAGGGGCCGGACAGGCCGCAAATCCGCTTGCCCCCGCCGCGCGTTGCGCGTTTGCTGCGCGCAGGGACGGGAAGGCGGTTCATGGACATTCGCGCGCTGCTTGGGGGGCTGTTGTTTGCCCTGATCTGGTCGTCGGCCTTTGCCTCGGCCCGGATCATCGTGGAGGCGGCCCCGCCCCTCACCGCGCTGGCGCTGCGGTTCCTGATCTCGGGCGGGATCGGCATCGGCATCGCGCTGGCCATGGGCCAATCCATGCGCCTGTCGGCGGCGCAGTGGCGCGCCGTGGTCATTTTCGGCATCTGCCAGAACGCGCTGTATCTGGGGCTCAACTTCGTCGCCATGCAATGGATCGAGGCGTCGCTGGCCGCCATCATCGCCTCGACCATGCCGCTGTTAGTGGCGGCGGCGTCCTGGGGTCTGTTCCGCGACCGGTTGCCTGCGCTGGGTCTGGCCGGGCTGGCGGCGGGGTTTTTCGGCGTCGGGCTGATCATGGTGCAACGCCTGTCGGGCGGCGCGGATGCGCTGGGCATCGTGCTGTGCCTGATCGGGGCGGTGGCCCTGACGGTGGCGACGCTGGCGGTGCGGGTCGCCGCACAGGGCGGCGGCAACCTGTTGATGATCGTGGGCTTGCAGATGCTGGTCGGATCGGCCGTGCTGGCCCCGATTGCGGCGCTGACCGAGACGATCGTGGTGGATTGGTCGGTGCCCCTGGTCGTGGCCTTTGCCTATACCACGCTGATGCCGGGATTGCTGGCAACGCTGATCTGGTTCTGGCTTGTGGGCCGGATCGGGGCGACGCGGGCCGCGACCTTTCACTTCCTCAACCCGGTCTTCGGGGTGGCCATCGCCGCCGTGCTTTTGGGCGAGGGCCTGTCCTGGGTCGATGCGCTGGGCGTGGCCATCGTGGCGGCGGGCATCCTGGCGGTGCAGCTGTCACGCGCCAAACCGGCCTGAGCGGCTTTCACGCAGCGATCACGCGCATGTTGGGTGACAGGGCGCGCCGGGCGGCGCATCAGGACGCATGGAATTCGTTCTCGCATATGGTGCGGGCCTGCTGACGCTGATCAATCCTTGCGTCCTGCCGGTCTTGCCGATCGTGCTGGCCGGTGCCTTGCAGGCCAGCCGGTTCGGTCCGCTGGCGCTGGCTGCCGGAATGGGGCTTGCCTTTGTCACGCTGGGGTTCGGGGTGATCGCGGCGGGCCATCTGGTGGGCCTGACCGAAGAGATGGTGGCCCGCGCGGGTGCGGTGCTGATGGTGGGGTTCGGATTGGTGCTGTTGCTGCCGCAGGCGCAGGCACGGTTCGCGCTGGCCACGGCGGGCATGGCCGCGCGCGCCGATCAGGGCATGCAGGACATTCCGCGCGAGGGCTGGAGGGGGCAATTCCTGGGCGGGCTGCTTTTGGGCGCTGTCTGGAGCCCCTGTGTCGGCCCGACGCTGGGCGGCGCGATCTCGCTTGCCTCGCAGGGCGAGGATCTGTTGCGCGCCTTCGGCATCATGCTGGGCTTTGCGCTGGGCATCGGGACGGTGGTTATCGCGCTGGGCCATGGGGCGCGCGGGCTGATGCGGCGGCACATGGAAAGCTTGCGCCGCTTCGCCCTGGCCTCGCGCCCGGTGATGGGGGCGGTTTTCGTTTTCGTCGGCGTGGCGATCTTGCTGCGCTGGCATCACATGGCCGAGATCTGGCTTCTGGACCGATTGCCGGTCTGGCTGGTGGATCTGTCGGTCGCGCTTTGACTTGGTTCAGGGAGATGTCGGGGATGCACAAGAGAAGCTTTCTGATCGGGGCGGGCGCGCTGGCCCTGACGCCCCTTGCGCGCGGGGCGGCGGCGATGGTCGACTATACGCCCGGTCTGGTCGATGAACGGTTGGCGGCGGGCGAGACGCTGCTGGTGGATTTCTGGGCCAGCTGGTGTTCGACCTGCCGCGCGCAGACCCGCGTGATCGAGGAATTGCGCGCCACGAACCCCGCCTATGATGCGGCGATGGGCTTTGTCCGGGTGGATTGGGATCAGCATGGCGACGGGGAGTTGTCGCGGCGTCTGAACATCCCGCGCCGGTCCACGCTGGTGTTGCTGCGCGGCGATATGGAACTGGGCCGGATCGTCGCCGGCACGCGGGAGGCGGAGATCCGGGCGCTGCTGGATCTGGGGCTGGCCTAGGGCGGGCCTTCGGCCACGACGATCTAGGGCGGGTAGGGCGGGCCGTCAGCCACGACGACAAGATTGTCGACCGCCCAAGACGGCGCAGGATCAGCGCCGCCCGTGTCGGTGCCGAGTGGCGCAAGGGTCAGGGTGATCGCCTCTTGGGGGGTCACGACCGATATATCGAGGTGCAGACGCTGGACGGACAGGTCCGGTGGACCCGACAGCATGCGGGGGCCGGTGATGCGGCTGCGCAGCGCGATGCGGTCGTCACCGCGCATCGTTTCGGGGGGCGGCGGGGCCTGATCGGCGGCGCCAAAGGGTTGACGCAGCACGTCTTCGCCATCGATCGACACGGCAAGCCCCCGCGCGGACCAATCGCCCATGACGACAAGGTCGAAGGACAGGAGGGCGCGCGCGCTGCCTTCGGGCAGGGTGATGACGCGGGTCAGGGGTTGATCGGGCGGATCAGCCAGCCAGACCGACCCAAGGGCCGCATGATCGGCGTTGGGCCGCCCGCCGGCCCATGCGCCGGGATCGACCGGGCCGTCCGGCTCGAAGGTGACCAGCGTTTCGGTCTCGGACAATGCGCGCAACCCGCCGAGCTGCAGGCCGAATTGGGTGCCACCGTCAGGCGCGCCCGAGCGGATCACGCTGGCCATGAACAAGGCAAGTGCCATGATCACGACAAGGATCAGGGCCCAATCGACCCGCCGATAGCCGTGGCCAAGGTAGCGATGCAGCGCAGCAGCCATATGCAGACATTCCGTGACTTGCCCCAAACATGTCCGGGGTCAGGTGGAATTGTGGCAATTCCGGGGCAAGGATCGGGTGCTTTCGGTGCAGGGGTTCCAGCCCGGAAACCACACCCGCCCATCGGTCGGTATTGTTTCGGGATGGGCCGATCCTGCCGCGTCTTCAGCCGATACGGCCACCCCTGTCGCCGACCTGACCGCGATGGAGCAGCAGGTGGTCAAGCAGGATGCAGGCCATCATCGCCTCGCCCACCGGCACGGCGCGGATGCCGACGCAAGGGTCGTGGCGGCCCTTGGTCACGATCTCGACCGGTTCGCCCGATTTGGTGATCGTCTTGCGCGGGGTCAGGATCGACGAGGTCGGCTTGACCGCGAAGCGCACCACCACGTCCTGCCCGGTCGAGATGCCGCCAAGGATGCCGCCCGCATGGTTCGAGGCATAGACCGGCCCGTTGGCTCCCATGGAGATTTCATCGGCATTCTGGCTGCCGGTCAGCGCGGCCGCCGCCATGCCATCGCCGATTTCCACGCCCTTGACCGCGTTGATGGACATCATCGCGGCGGCCAGATCGGTGTCGAGTTTGCCATAGATCGGTGCGCCAAGGCCCGCAGGCACGCCGCGCGCCACGACCTCGATCACGGCGCCGACGCTGTCGCCCGATTTGCGCAAGGCATCGAGGTATTCGGCCCATTCGGCGGCCGCCGTCGCATCGGGCACCCAGAAGGGATTGCGCTCGATCTCGGCTGCGTCAAAGCGGGTGCGGTCGATGCCGTGCGGGCCCATCTGGACCATGTAGCCCGTGATCGAAAGCCCCGGAACCAGATCGGCCAGCGCCGCGCGCGCCACGCCGCCTGCGGCCACCCGCGCCGCCGTTTCGCGCGCGCTGGACCGCCCGCCGCCGCGCGGATCGCGGATGCCGTATTTCTGCCAATAGGTGATATCGGCGTGGCCGGGGCGGAATTTCTCGGCGATGTCGCCGTAATCCTTGGACCGCTGGTCGGTGTTGCGGATCATCAGCTGGATCGGCGTGCCGGTCGATTGCCCCTCGTAGACGCCGGAGAGGATTTCCACCTCGTCGGGTTCGCGGCGCTGGGTCGTGTACTTGTTCTGCCCCGGTTTGCGCCGGTCGAGCCAATGCTGGATCGCCGCCGCGTCGATGGCAACGCCCGGCGGGCAGCCGTCGACCGTGGCCCCAAGCGCGGGTCCATGGCTTTCGCCCCATGTGGTGACGCGGAAGAGGTGGCCGAAACTGTTGAAGCTCATCGCGCGGGCATCCCTTTTGCTCAGACCACGGCCTAGCGTCCCAAGCGCCAAATGCCAAGGCGCTTGCACGCGGGCGGGCGCGGCGCTAGCTGTTGGCCCACCTCGGGGTGGTCGTGATGCGACCTGAGATGCGCGGGCTGATGCGCGAACCCGTTGAACCTGAACCGGTTAGGACCGGCGGAGGGAAGGTTTGCGGGTCACGAACGAACCCCACACTTCACTTCGCCCGTCGCAATGGAGGAGTGAGACATGAAACACACCATCATCGCTGCGGGGTTGAGCGTTTTCGCAGGGGCCGCTTTCGCGCAGGCCCCGGTGCTGACGGTCTATACCTATGACAGCTTCGTATCCGAATGGGGGCCGGGACCGGCCATCGAGGAAGCCTTCGAGGCGACATGCGGCTGCGACCTGCAATTCGTCGGCGCGGGCGATGGCGCGGCGCTTTTGGCGCGGGTCAGGCTGGAAGGCGAAAGGTCCGAGGCCGATGTGGTCCTTGGCCTCGACACCAACCTGACGGCGGCGGCGCGCGACACGGGGCTGTTCGCGCCCCATGGCCTCACGCCCGAGGGGCTGACCCTGCCCGTCGCGTGGGACGACGCCGAATTCCTGCCCTTCGACTGGGGCTATTTCGCCTTTGTCCATCGTGCGGGGCTGGAGGATGTGCCGAATTCCTTTGCCGCGCTGGCGGCCTCCGACATCTCCATCGTTATCCAGGACCCAAGGTCCTCGACCCCCGGTCTGGGCCTGTTGATGTGGGTAGCGGCCGCGCATGGCGAGGGTGCGGCCGCGATCTGGGAAGGATTGGCCGACAATATCGTCACCGTGACCCCCGGCTGGTCCGAGGCCTATGGCCTGTTCCTCGAGGGCGAGGCCGACATGGTGCTGAGCTACACGACATCTCCCGCCTATCACCTGATCGCCGAGGAGGACGCAGGCTTTGCCGCAGCCGGTTTCGACGAAGGGCATTACATGCAGGTCGAGGTGGCGGGGATGCTGGCGGGCACCGATCAGCCCGAACTGGCGCGGGATTTCCTGCGCTTCATGCTGGACGAGGGGTTCCAGTCGGTCATCCCGACGACGAACTGGATGTATCCCGCCGCCCTGCCCGCCGAGGCGCTGCCCGAAGGCTTCGAGACGCTCTTGACGCCTGCGCGGCCCATCCTTCTGTCGCCCGAAGAGGCGGCGGCGGTCCGTGACGAGGCATTGGCCACATGGCAAGCCGCGCTCAGCCGCTGAGCGGGCTGCACAAGACGGGCGCGGTTTTCGCCGCGCTCGTCACGTTGGCCGTTCTGGGGCCCTTGGCCGCCGTGATGGCGCGGGCCGATTGGCCGCTGGCGCTGGGTCCTGCGGATCTTGCGGCGATCCGGTTCACGCTGGTGCAGGCGGCGCTGTCGGCCCTGTTGAGCGTCGTGCTGGCGATCCCCGTAGCGCGCGCGCTGGCGCGGCGGGATTTCGCGGGGCGGCGGATGCTGGTGACGCTGATGGGCGCGCCGTTCCTGTTGCCGGTGATCGTGGCGGTCCTGGGCCTTTTGGCGGTCTTTGGCCGGGCGGGCTGGATCAACGCGGCGCTCATGGGCATCGGGCTGGGGCGGATCGATGTCTACGGGTTGCAGGGCGTTGTGCTGGCCCATGTCTTTCTCAACCTGCCGCTGGCGGTGCGGCTGATCTTGCAGGGCTGGCAGGATATCCCGTCGGAACGGGTGCGGCTGGCGATTGCGCTGGGATTTTCCGGGGCCGACATGCACCGCCATTTCGAGCGGCCCTTGCTGCGCGCGGTTCTGCCCGGTGCGGGTCTGCTGATCTTTCTCATCTGCACGACGAGTTTCGCGGTGGCGTTGATCCTGGGCGGGGGGCCGAGGGCCACGACCGTGGAACTGGCGATCTACCAGGCGTTCCGGTTCGATTTCGATCTTGGGCGCGCGGCGGCGCTGGGGTTGGTGCAGGTGGCGATCTGTCTTGGGGCGGGGGCGCTGGCCTTTGGCGCGATCCGGGGGCGGGAGCTGGGCACGGGGCTGGACCGCCCGCCGCTGGCATGGCCGGGGGATGGGCAGGGCGCGCGCGCGCGGGATGCGCTGGCGATCACGCTGGCCGCCCTGTTCCTGCTATTGCCCCTGCTTGCCGTGGCGCTGAAGGGTCTGCCGGCGCTTGCGGGTATGCCCCTGTCGGTCTGGCAGGCGGCGCTGCGGTCCGTGGTTCTGGCGCTGGCCTCCGCCGGTTTGGCGGTGGCGCTGGCCTTGCCCATCGCGCTTTTCGTGGCGCGGCTCCGCCGGCCCGGGATGGTCGAGGGGCTGGCATTCCTGACCATCGCGGTGTCATCGCTGGTGATCGGGACGGGGATGTTCGTGCTGATCCGTCCATGGGGCGACCCGGTGGCGCTGGCGCTGCCCGTGACGGGGCTGGTGAATGCGCTGGTGGCGCTGCCCTTCCTGTTGCGCGCGCTTGTGCCCGCCGCGCTGGCGGCGGAGGGTGGGCAGGGGCGTCTGGCCGAAGCCCTGGGAATGAGCGGGATGGCCCGGTTGCGCCATGCCATCCTGCCACGCCTTGCTCGCCCGCTTGGGTTTGGTGCGGGGCTGGCGGCGGCATTTTCCATGGGCGATCTGGGCGTGATCACCTTGTTCTCGAGCCCCGGACAGGGGACCCTGCCGCTCGAGATGTATCGGTTGATGGGGGCCTATCGCACCGATGACGCCCAGGGTGCGGCGGTGCTGCTCATGGCGCTGACATTGGCGCTGTTTTGGCTGTTCGACCGGGGAGGACGGCTTGATGCTATCGCTCGATGATCTGCGGCTGACGCAAGATGGTTTTACGCTGGCCCTGTCGGGCGATGTCGCGGCGGGGGAACGTGTGGCGCTTCTGGGCGCATCGGGGAGCGGGAAAAGCACGCTCCTGTCCCTGATCGCGGGGTTCGATTGGCCCGACCGGGGCCGTATCCTGTGGGACGGGCAGGAGATCACCCGCGCCCCGGTCGCCGGGCGGCCGGTGTCGATCCTGTTTCAGGATGGGAACCTGTTTCCGCATCTGACGGTCGTGGACAATGTCGCGCTGGGGCTTAGGCCCGATCTGCGCCTGTCGGAGGCGGACAGGGCGCGGGTGGAGGATGCCTTGGCGCGGGTCGGGCTGGCGGGCCTTGGTGGGCGCAAACCTGCGGCCCTGTCGGGGGGGCAACAGGCGCGGGTGGCCCTGGCGCGGATGCTGCTGAGGGATCGGCCGCTGGCGCTGCTCGACGAACCTTTTGCCGCGCTCGATCCCGGGTTGAAGACCGAGATGCTGGCGCTGGTGCGAGAGCTGTGCGTGGACCGGGGCCTGACGCTGATCATGGCCTGCCACGACCTGCGCGATGCGGAACGGTTGTGCGACCGGCTCTGGCTCTTGGAGGATGGGGCGAAGGTGTTGGATTTAGCCATGGCGGATTTGGGGAAGGAGCCGCCAGAGGCCTTGCGCGCCTGGATGTGAGGGGCGTGGTGAGGGGTTTGTTCGGCGCCGGTGACGTGGCGGGTGTTGCGGTGCGCCTGAAGGCGCATCCTACCGATGGGCCGCAAGGTGCGCCTGAAGGCGCACCCTACCCACTGGGACGGATTGTGCGCTGTAGGGTGCGCCTTTAGGCGCACCATGACCGGTGGGGCGACCCGCCAAACGAAAAACGCGCCCCGGGGGGCGCGTTTTCCTGTTTGGCTAGCCACGAGGATCACTCGGCGGGCTGTGCGCCCTTGGCGCGAGCCTTGACCGGAGCCCAGAGGCGCTTGTTCGTCAGGTAGAGCAGGACCGACAGCACGCCCAGAAGCAGCACGGCGGTAAAGCCCATCTGCTTGCGCGCCATCAGCTTGGGTTCCGCCGCCCAGGTCAGGAAGGCCGCCACGTCGAGCGCCATCTGTTCCTCGGTCGCTTCGGTCCCGTCACCGTATTCCACGGCACCTTCCCAAAGCGGCGGGGCCATCGAGATGTAGCCGCCGGGGAAGGTTTCGTTGCCGTAGAGAACCGAGCCGAATTCCTCGCGCTCGGACCCGGTGTAATGGGTCAGGAGCGAGGCGACATATTCGGGACCGCCCATGCCGCGGAACAGCGGGTTCAGGCCAAGCCCGTAGGGGCCGCTGAAACCCGCGCGCGCCTTGGTCATCAGGCTGAGGTCGGGGGCCCCGGCCGCATCATTGGCCGGGAAGTTGTCATTCGGGGTGGCGGCGCGCCAATCCTGCAGCTCGGGGTCGTAGACCTCGATGAAGTTCTGCTCGATGTAGGCGCGGACCTCTTCTTCGGTGAAGCCGGGGCCGCCCTCGTCCGAGAGGGTGCGGATCGGCACGTAGCGCAGGCCGTGGCAGGCCGCGCAGACCTGCGTGTAGACCTGCAGCCCGCGCTGGAGCTGGATTTGGTCGAAGGTGCCGAAGGGGCCTTCGAAGGAGAAGGCGTAATCTTCGACATGGCCCGCCGCACCGGCTGCCAGCGCCGCCCCCGAAGAGAGGGCGAGCGTGGCGGCGGTGGCCGAGCTGAGGGCAAGTTTCCTGAGCATACTCAGTGTCCTTTCTTTCACTCGGCCGGCGTCGGCGCGGTGGCGGTCACGCCGCCATGGCCGTCGTGGTCTTTGCCGTAGTGGGCTTTGAAGTCTTCCTCGATCGTGGCCGGTGGGGTCGTCGGCTTTTCGATCACGCCCAGAAGCGGCAGGATCACGAGGAAATAGGCGAACCAATAGGCCGAGCCGATCAGCGCGATATAGGGGTAGATCCCTTCGGCCGGCATCGCCCCCGCCCACATCAGGACGAAGAAGTTGACGACAAAGAGCCAGAACCACCACTTGAACATCGGCCGGTAGCGGCCCGAACGCACCGAAGAGGTGTCGAGCCACGGCACCAGCGCCATCACGATGATCGCGCCGAACATCGCCACCACGCCGAAGAACTTGGCGTCGACGATGCCCGCGGTCAGGAAGTCGACCAGCATCACCAGCCAGACTTCGCCGTCGAAGGCGCGCAGGATCGCGTAGAACGGCAGGAAGTACCATTCGGGCACGATATGCGCGGGCGTCACCAGCGGGTTGGCCTCGATGTAGTTGTCGGGGTGGCCGAGGTAGTTGGGCATGAAGCCCACGATCGCGAAGAAGGCGACGAGGATCACGGCAAGCGCGAACAGGTCCTTGATCACGAAATAGGGCCAGAAGGGCAGGGTGTCGGCCTCGGCTTCCTTTTTCGACGTGCGGCGAACTTCAACACCCGTGGGGTTGTTGTTGCCAGTCGTGTGGAAGGCCCAGACATGCACGATCACGAGGCCCAGGATGACGAAGGGCAACAGGTAGTGCAGCGACAGGAAGCGGTTCAGCGTGGCATTGTCCACCGCCGGTCCGCCCAGAAGCCAGGTCTGGATCGCCTCGCCCACGAAGGGGATGGCGCCGAAAAGGCCGGTGATCACGGTCGCGCCCCAGAAGGACATCTGACCCCAGGGCAGAACGTAGCCCATGAAGGCGGTGCCCATCATCAACAGGTAGATCAGCATGCCGATGATCCACGTCACCTCGCGCGGGGCCTTGTAGGAGCCGTAGTAGAGGCCGCGGAAGATGTGGAGGTAAACGGCGATGAAGAACAGCGACGCGCCGTTCTGGTGGATGTAGCGGATCGCCCATCCCCCGTTCACGTTGCGCATGATGTGCTCGACCGAAGCAAAGGCCAGGTCGACATGCGGCGTGTAGTGCATCACGAGGATGATGCCGGTCACGATCTGGAGAACCAGCGTGAAGACCAGCACGATGCCCCAGATCCACATCCAGTTGAGGTTCTTGGGGGTCGGGATCATCAGCGTGTCATACATCAGCGACACGATGGGGAGCCTGCGGTGCAACCACTTTTCGGCGTTGCTCTTCGGCTCGTAATGATCGTGGGGAATTCCGGACATGAGCGCGTTTCCTCCGGGTCAGCCGAGCAGGATCGTGGTTTCATCCACGAATTCTGCGACGGGAATGGGAAGGTTCTGGGGGGCGGGCCCGCGACGGATGCGGCCGGCGCCATCGTAATGCGACCCGTGGCAGGGGCAGAACCAGCCGCCGAAATCGCCGGCACCGTCACCGATCGGCACGCAGCCCAGATGGGTGCAAACGCCGATCTGGACCAGCCATTCGCCGGTGTTCTCGCCGTTGAAATCGGTCATCGTGCGGTTTTCGTCGGTCGCGGGCACATCGCCGAGATTGCGATTGCGGGCGATGGGATCGACAAGATCATCGACCGAAACGGCGCGCGCCTCGGCGATCTCTTCCTCGGTGCGGTGGCGGATGAACACGGGCTTTCCGAGGAACAGCACGGTCAGCTGCGTGCCGACATCGACGCCCGACACGTCGACGCGCATCTGGCTTGCCGCCTGCACGTCGGCGGAGGGGTTCATCTGGTTGACGAGGGGCCAAACTGCCGCCCCGACGGCCACGGCGCCGACACCGGCAGTGGCGTAGTACAGAAAATCGCGGCGATCACCGCTATGGTCTTCGGCGTGTGACACGGTTTCGCGTCTCCCCTTGTTCTGGGTCCGGGGAATGCCGGACCTTGAAAACCCGAGAGGGCGAAGGGAGTCGTCCCTTCACCCGGATAGTCCGCTGTCTATGGATTGCCGTTATAGGCGTCCAGCGGACAAACGCGCGCATCTTGGCCGAAATGTCGCATCCAAACCGCCGATTTCGAGCGCGTTTTCAGCCCTTGGGTGAGCGGCCTGCCCTCGGGCTTTCGCCTGAATTGAGCATTGCCGGTGTTCAGGGCAGCGGGCGGCGCATCACCCGGTGCAAGATGCCCGAGCCGTCGTCATATTCCGGCCCCTCGGCGACGAATCCCAGACCTTCGTAAAAGCCGATGACGCTGACCTGCGATTCCAGCATCGCTTCGGCGAAACCGGCGGTGCGCGCCGCGTTCAGCGCATGGTCCATGATCTTGCGGCCAAGCCCCGTGCCACGGGCCTGTGGCAGGACCGCGACGCGTCCGATCTTGGCCACGGCACCCCGCGCGATCAGGCGCGCGGTGCCCAGAGGGCCGGTATCATCCTCGGCCAGGATGTGCAGGCAGGTTTCATCCGCCGCGTCCCATTCCTCGGCCTCGGGGATGCCCTGTTCCTCGATGAAGACGGCCCGGCGCACGGCGAAACAGGCCGCGCGGGCGGCTGTCGTCGTGGCGGGGCCGATCCTCATGCGGGGGCGGTGGCGGCCATCGAGGGGCGGGCGGCGAAAGCGGCATACCATGCCGCCAGCGCCGGACGCCCCGCGCGCCAGTCGCGCGCCCCGTGCCGCAGGTCGAGATACCCCAACGCGCAGCCCACCGCGATCTGGCCCATGTCGAGCGGTCCGGCCAGATGGCTCATCCATTGCGCCTCGATCGCGTCGAGGCCACGGCTGACCTTGCCCCATTGCCCTTCGACCCAGGGGGCGAAACGCATCTCTTCGGGGCGATAGCGTTCCTCGTAGATCATGCCCACGGCGGCATCCATGATGCCGTCGGCGGTGGCCTCGAGCGTCAGAACCTCCCACAGGCGGGCCTCGGGATAGAGGGTGCCGCCGCGCGTCGCATCGAGGTAGCGGGTGATGACCCGGCTGTCATAGAGCGTCGGCCCCTCGTCGCGCACCAGCGCCGGGATCTTGCCCAGCGGATTGGCGGCGTTGATCCGCTCTTCGCCATGCACGGGCGAGGTTGCCACCTGTTCGAAGGGAATATCGGTGATGCCCAGTTCGGCGATCACCACGCGCGCCTTGCGCACGAAGGGCGAGAGCGGCGAGCCCAGAAGAACCTGCGTCATGCGAGCCTCCGCAGGCGAAGGCGGGCCAGCGCGCCAAGGTCGATTTCCACGCCCGGACCGGTCGCGCCCAGGCGGATGGCGCGCCGAAGGCGGGCGGTGGCGTTCATCTGCCCCGGCGCATGGCCCAGATGCGCGCCCTCGGGCATCCGGTCCATCTCGGCCTCGGTGGCGGGGTGCAGGCTGTGGGGCCGCGCGCGGCGCGCCACGGCATAGCTGAGCGCCGCGACCGCGCCATAGCGCAGCGCCGCAGCAGCGATCGGGGTGAACGGAATGGCCAAGGCGCAACCTCCCTTGCGGCTGGAACTTGCGCTCAGAGATAGGGGAAGGGCGTGTCGCTGTCCATCGGCGGCGGGCCGTCGCGCATGAGCTGGGCCAGCCTCTCGACCTCGTGCCCGATGGGCGAGGAAGCGACCGCATCGGCAGCGCCAAGCCGGGCCGCTTCGGTCTTGTTCTGGTTGAGCTTCCACGTCCCGTCGACCGCGTCCAGCGTGAACCGGAAGGGCAGGATGCCCCGCATCATCCGCGCCAGCGCCTCCTCTGGCATCTTGTCGACGGTCCAGGGTGTCTTGGGGGCAAGGCGATCCTCGAAATGGGCCGAAACGCGGTCGAGGTGGCGGCGCATCTCATCGGGATCGGCCGGGTGCAGATGCCCGCGCAAATGCACGGCGATGTAATTCCATGTCGGCACCTGCGCCGGGTCGCCATACCAATCGGGCGAAATGTAGCCATCGGGACCCATCACGGCGATGACGGCAGGCACGGGGCCTGTCACCGCCCGCGCGATGGGGTTCGAGCGCACAAGGTGCAGCTCGCCCATCGTCGCATCCGCGTTCAGCCAAAAGGGCACATGCGCCAGCATCGGCCCCTGATCGCCGTTCACGCACAAGGTGCCGAAACCGCGCGCGCGGGCAAAGGCGAGGTTCAGCGCCTCGGGTTCAGAGCGAAAGGCCGGGTTCGGGTGCATCTCTCTCCCCGTCGGTCAAGCGGTCAGCTGTTCGCCCGCGATGCCCGTGATCGTGGCGGTGACGATCTGGCCTTCGGGGTGGTCGGTGGCAAAGGAGACTTCGGTGAATTGCTCGGTTCGGCCCATGCGGGGGTTTTCCATCAGGATAAGGTGCGCGCGCCCGACCTGTCCGGCCAGATGCGCCGCGACCTGTGCTGCACCGGCTGCGCGCAGCCGCGCGGCGCGGTCCTTGATCGCGGGCCCTGCGACCTGTGGCATCCGCGCGGCGGGTGTGCCGGGGCGGGGCGAATAGGGAAAGACATGGAGCCAGGTCAGCCCGCAGTCCGCGACCAGCTTCAGCGAATTGTCGAAGGCGGCCTCCGTCTCGGTCGGGAAACCGGCGATGATGTCGGCGCCGAAGACCATGTCGGGGCGCAGCCGCCGCGCCTCCTCGCAGAACCGGATCGCATCGTCGCGCAGGTGGCGGCGCTTCATCCGTTTCAGGATCAGGTCGTCGCCATGCTGCAACGACAGGTGCAGATGGGGCATCAGGCGCGGCTCGGTCGCGATGGCCTGCATCAGGTTCTCGTCGGCTTCGATGGAATCGATCGAACTGATCCTGAGGCGCGGCAAATCGGGCACCAGCCGCAAGATGCGCATCACCAGATCGCCCAGCCGCGGCGCCCCCGGCAGGTCCGCGCCCCAGGAGGTCAGATCGACGCCGGTCAGCACCACCTCGTTATAGCCGCGATCGACCAGCCGCTTGATCTGATCGACCACGACACCCGCCGGAACGCTGCGCGAATTGCCGCGACCAAAGGGGATGATGCAAAAGGTGCAGCGATGATCGCACCCATTCTGGACCTGCACATAGGCGCGGCTGCGCGTGCCGAACCCGTCGATCAGGTGACCCGCCGTTTCGGTCACGGACATGATGTCGTCGACCTGCACCCGCTCGGTTTCTCCGATCAGGTCCACGGCCATGGCGGCCCATGTCTCGGGCTGCATCTTTTCGGTATTGCCGATGACGCGGTCGACCTCGGGCATCCGGGCGAAGGTTTCGGGCTCCGTCTGTGCGGCGCAGCCGGTGACGATCAGGGTCGCCTCGGGGTGCTGGCGGCGCAGGCGGCGGATGTCCTGACGGGCCTTGCGCACCGCCTCGGCGGTCACGGCGCAGGTGTTGACCACGACCGTCTGGCCAAGGCCCGCAGCCTCGGTCATCTCGCGCATGGCTTCGGTTTCATAGGCGTTGAGCCGACAGCCGAGCGTGTGAAAGACGGGCGCGGCGCTCATGGGATGGCGGCCAGCCAGTCGGGCGACAGATACCCCTCAAACACCAGCGCGGTCGGGCCGGTCATCCAGACGCCATCGTCACGCCAGTCGATGAAGATATCGCCGCCATCGAGCGTGATCTGGACCTTGCGCCCGGTCAGCCCGCGCCGCGCGGCGGCGACACCGACCGCACAGGATGACGAGCCGGAGGCCAGCGTGATCCCCGTGCCCCGTTCCCAGACCCGCATCCGCAGATGGTCGGGACCGATCACATGGGCGAACTGCACGTTGGTGCGTTCGGGAAAGAGCGGGTGATGTTCCATCTCCGCGCCCCGGGCGGCAAGGTCCACCGCCTCGGCATCGGCGACGAAAAAGCTGCAATGCGGATTGCCCATGCCGGTCGCCACCGGATCGCCGGGAATCGGCAGGTGCAGCAGGTCCACATCGCGGGCGAGCGGCACGCCCTGCCAGTCGAGCACGGGCTGCCCCATGTTGACCGAGGTCAGGCCGCCGCCCGCATCGCGCGCCTGCAACAGACCGCGTTCGGTCCGCAGCGTCAGCGTGCTCTTGCCAGTCCGCGCCATTTCCCGCGCGGCGATGCAGCGCGTGGCATTGCCGCAGGTCGAGGACAGGCTGCCATCGGCGTTCCAGAAGGTCAGCCGCAGATCGGAATCATCCCCCGTTTCGACCTGCGCCAGTTGGTCAAAGCCCACGCCCCGGTGACGATCGGCCAGCGCACGCGCCAAGGCGGGCGTGACGGCGGCATCGGTGTTGCGCGCGTCGATCACCACGAAGTCATTGCCAAGCCCGTGCATTTTCACAAAGGGCAGGCCGGAAGGGGGCGGCATCTGGGACATGCGCGGGCACATACACCTCTGCGGCTTGCAAGGAAATCCCCCGCCCGGTTTTTGGCTTGACGCCGCCAAACCCCCGCCGTAGAGACGCGGCCCTGAGTGGGCCCGTAGCTCAGTTGGTAGAGCAGTTGACTTTTAATCAATTGGTCACAGGTTCGAATCCTGTCGGGCTCACCATTTATCCCCTGTGAAACAAGATGATGATGCCGGTCGCGAACCATGCGCCGCCTGTCGTTTTCCCTATGGGGTTTCCGGTGCGATGGCCTATCAAGGGGCCATGTTCCTGAGCGTTTTCGACATCTTCAAGATCGGCGTCGGCCCGTCCTCGTCCCACACGATGGGGCCGATGACGGCTGCGGCGCGATTCTTGTCCGACCTGCGATCGGGTCGGGAAAAGGAGCCGGGCGCGGGGGAATTGGCGGCGCTTGGCTGCACGCTGCATGGCTCGCTTGCCTTTACCGGCAAGGGGCATGCGACCGACCGGGCCGTGATCCTTGGCCTTTCGGGCCACGTGCCCGCAACGCTCGATCCCGACCGGGCCGAGGCGCTGGAGGCCGAGGTGCGCCGGACGGGTCTCGTCACGCCGCCGGGCCTGCCGCCCCTGCGCTTCGATCCCGAAAGCGACCTGGTCTTCGACTACGGCCCGCCGCTGCCCGGTCATGCCAATGGCATGGTGCTGCGCGCCTTCGACGGGGCCGGGAACCTCTACATGGAGGAGACCTATTATTCCGTCGGGGGCGGTTTCGTCCTGACCGCGCGGGAATTGGCGGGGGGAACGCCGGGGGGTGCTGGCGCGCTCCATGACGAAAAGGCGGCGGCGGGATATCCCTATCCCTTTGGGTCTGCTGCAGAAATGCTGGCGATGGGGCGCGCGTCGGGCAAGAGCATCGCCGAGATGAAATGGGCCAATGAAACCGCCCGCCACCCCGCGCGCGAGGTGCAAGAGCGGCTCGATGCCGTCTGGCAGGCGATGGACGATTGCATCGACCGGGGCCTGAGGATGGAGGGCGAGCTGCCCGGCGGGTTGCGCGTCAAGCGGCGCGCGCGGGCGATCCACCAGCAATTGCTGGCCGAACGCGGCTCGAACCTGGCCCAGCCGCATACGGTGAACGATTGGTTGTCGGTCTATGCGATGGCCGTGAACGAGGAAAACGCCGCGGGCGGGCGGGTCGTCACCTCGCCCACCAATGGGGCTGCCGGCGTGGTGCCTGCGGTGCTGCGCTATTACCGTGACCATTGCATCGGTGCGACGGAAGATGGGCGGCGGCGGTTCCTGATGGCGGCCTCGGCCATCGGGGGGTTGATCAAGCACAATGCCAGCATCTCGGGCGCCGAGGTGGGCTGTCAGGGCGAGGTCGGATCGGCCAGCGCCATGGCGGCGGCGGGGCTGTGCGCGGCCTTGGGCGGGACCAATGAACAGGTTGAAAACGCGGCGGAAATCGCGTTGGAGCATCATCTGGGCATGACCTGCGACCCGGTGGGCGGCTTGGTGCAGGTGCCCTGTATCGAGCGCAACGGGCTGGGCGCGATCAAGGCGGTTTCGGCGGCGTCATTGGCGTTGCGCGGTGATGGCACGCATTTCATGCCGCTCGACAATTGCATCGAGGCGATGCGGCAGACGGGTCTCGACATGTCGACGAAGTACAAGGAAACGAGCCTTGGCGGATTGGCGGTCAACCTGCCGGAATGTTGAGGGTGCGGTGGGTTCTGTGGGCCGTGCGGTGCGCCTGAAGGCGCACCCTACACGGGGTTTAATGGTTTGTGCGAAACCTTGAGGCTTCGTTAAGATCCGGGGGCGGATGTTGACGGAAGGTTGCCGTGGACTTGACCGGTTAGGGATTTGTTGGCCGGGTGCGTTCTGGTGGGCAGATTGCCCAACCTACCGGACGGTGTCGCCGGGGAGGAAGACGGGGGCGAGCGTCACCACCTCGTTCGTCAGGGCATTGGCCGCGATCAGTTCGGCCGCGCGGCGGCCGATGTCGTGACGCTGGCTGTCCATCGTGGCGATGCGCATCGGCAGGCCGTCCAGCACTTCGAAGGAATTGAACCCGGCAAGCCCGATCCGGCCCGGAATATCCATGCCCTTTTCGAGGCAATAGAGCAGCCCGCCCGCCGCGTTGATGTCACTGTTGTAGTAGAGGAAATCGAGGTCGGGCGTGCGGCCCAATATCTCGGCGGTCATGCCGCGCCCGGTGCCGAAGCCGGACGTGCCCGCGTAAAGACAGGCATCGGTGAGCGACAGCCCCGCCTCGGCCAGACCCTGTTCGAAGCCCTGCCGCCGTTTCTGCGCGCGGTGGTCCTTGATCGAGGAGGAGCCGCAATAGCCGATCTTGCGATAGCCGCGCGCGGCAATCTCGCGGGCCATCTGGCGCCCGGCCTCGAGATGGCTGATGCCGACGCAAGCCGCGACGGGGTCGCCGTCGACATCCATCACCTCGACCACGGGGATGCCCGCATTGGCCATCATCGCGCGGGCGGCATCGGAATGTTCGAGCCCCGCCACGATCAGCCCGGAGGGCCGCCAGCTGAGCATTTCGTAGATCACCTTTTCCTCGAGATCGTCGTCGTATTTCGAGGTGCCGATCACGGGTTGCAGCGGCGTTTCGTCCAGCACCTCGCCGATGCCGGCCAGAACGTCGGGAAAGACCATGTTCGAGAGCGACGGGATGACCACGCCCACCAGGTTCACCCGGTTGGAGGCCAGCGCGCCCGCGATCTTGTTGGGGACATAGCCGAGCTTGCGGGCGGCGGCGAAGACGCGTTCGCGCGTCTGGGCCGAGACATCGCCCCGGCTGCGCAACACGCGGCTGACGGTCATTTCCGACACGCCCGCAGCCTCGGCCACGTCGCGGAGCGTCATCTGGGGTTTTCCGTCGAAAGGGTTGCGTCCGCGCAAAAATCCGGTCCTTTGAGGCTGTCGCCGTGCGACCAGTGTTAGGTCGCCCCGCGCCCTACCGCAAGCCGCGTGCGAATTGCGCCTTGCCCGACGGGCGCGAATGGCCGAAAACGCGGGCGGCGTGGCCCCGTGGCTCAACTGGATAGAGCAGTCCCCTCCTAAGGGACAGGTTACAGGTTCGAATCCTGTCGGGGTCGCCAGATTTTCAGCCGATGACATTCCTGTCGCGCAAGTTGGCGATGGTGGCGGCGTCATAGCCCGCCTCGGCCAGGACGGCATCGGTATGGGCGCCCAGATCGGGGGCGGGGTGGCGGACCTGCAAGGGCGTTTGAGAGAACTTCACCGGGAAGCCCACCATTTTCACGGTGCCATGGCCGGGATGGGGCACGGACAGCACCATGTCCTGTGCCGCGACCTGCGGATCGGCCAGCGCCTCGGTCAGGGTCTGGACCCGGCCACAGGGCACGCCCGCGCCATTGAGCCGCGTGATCCAGTTTTCCTGCGTGTCATGGGCGAGGGCGGCGTCGATCAGCGCGTTCAGCGCCGCGCGGTTCTGGACCCGGGCCTCGTTCGTGGCGAAGCGGGGATCGGACAAAAGATCGGGCAGGCCGATTTCGGCCAGAAGGCGTTTGACGATGGGCAGGGTCGAGGGCGCGATGGCGATATCGCCGTCCTGCGCGCGGAACAGGCCATAGGGTGATGCGATGGGATGGTCATTGCCGGTGGGGGCGGCATCGCGGCCCGTCACCAGCGCATTGGCCGATAGATAGGCCATCATCGACATCATCGACATCATCATGGAGGCTTCGACCCGTTGCGCGGGCCCGCCCCTGTCGCGGCCGGCGAGTGCCGCGACCGCGCCAAGGGCCGCGTAGAGCCCCGCGATCAGGTCGGTGAGCGGCGGGCCGGTGCGCAAGGGGCCGGTATCGGGGCGACCATTGGTGGTCATGTAGCCCGACATGGCCTGCGCGATGAAATCGAAGGCCGGGCGGTCGGCATAGGGGCCGGTCGAGCCATAGCCATTGACCGAGACCACGATCAGGCGGGGGTTGATGTCGGCCAGCCGTTCGGGCGTGAAGCCCATTTCGGACAGGACGCCGGGGCGGAAATTCTCGGTCAGGATGTCGGCATCGGCGAGCAGACGCTCGAGCACCTTGAGCCCCTCGGGGTTGCGCAGGTCGAGGACGACGGACCGCTTGTTGCGGTTGAAGCTGGCGAAATACCAGGAGAAGCCGTCGACCTTTTCGCCCTGGCCGCGCACATGGTCGCCGCCCGGGGCCTCGATCTTGATCACATCGGCCCCGAGATCGCCAAGGATCATGGCGCAGAAGGGACCGGACAGGATGCGGGTGAGGTCGACCACCCGCACGCCGGACAGGGGAAGCTGGCTCATCCTGCGGCCGTGGCGGTCAGGCCGGGATCGTAGCGGCGCAGGCGCGGGCCGGATTTGATGACCTGCCCCGGAAGCTCGCGGCCGATGATGTCCTGGGCGAGTTTCGCGGCCGTGATCATCGCGTCGAGGTCGACACCCGTGTCATAGCCGCTTTCGTTCAGGAGATAGACCAGATCCTCGGTGCAGATGTTGCCGGTGGCCCCGGCAGCAAAGGGGCAGCCGCCCAGGCCGCCCACGGAGGCGTCGTAATGGGTCACGCCTTCGGCCAGGCCCGCCATGACACAGGCCAGACCCACACCGCGCGTGTTGTGGAAATGGAGGCCGATGCCCAGCCCCGGCGCCTCGGCCCGGATCGCCTGGACGGCGGCGCGGACGGTGGCGGGGGTGGCCATGCCGGTGGTATCGCCCAGACCCACGGCGGTCGCGCCGAGATCCTGGTAGCGTTTGGCGATGCGGGCCACCTGTTCGGGGGGCACCACGCCCTCGAAGGGGCAGCCGAAGGCCGTGGCGATGCCGCCTTCGACCATGATCCCCTTTTGCAGCATCAGGTCGCAGACGGCCTCGAAATCCTTGAGCGAGGCGTCGATGGGGCGGTTCACGTTCTTGCGGTTGTGGGTCTCTGACGCGGAGACGACGGTATGGACCGCATCCACCCCGCAGGCGGCGGCGCGTTCGGCCCCCTTGAGATTGGGGATGAGGGCGGTGATCAGCGCCCCCTTTGGCCGGTCGATGCCGGCAAGCACGGCTTCGGCATCGGCGAGTTGCGGCACGGCGCGGGGGCTGACGAAGGAGGTCACCTGCATCGCGCGCAATCCGGCGGCGAAGAGCGCGTTGATGATCGCGATCTTCTTGTCGGTCGGGATGAAGGTGGATTCGATCTGGAACCCGTCGCGGGGGCCGACCTCGCAGATGGTGATATGGGCACCGTCGGGGACGGGGGGGGAGGCGGCGTGGGTCATGGTCTGTCCTTGTCGCGCGGCAGGGGCCGGGGCGGGGTTGCGGGCGCATATTGGCGCGCTGTCGCAGGCCACGGCAAGGGCGGGGCGCGGCGCCTGTTCCGGTCTCATGGCGTCTTGTTATGCTGCTTTTGCAGAAAGGGCAGGCGGGGGTGGGGCGGTCGGGGCACCGCGTGGGAATTTTCAAACCCTTGATATCATGTGGTTTTGTGGAGGTTATTGAGGGTTGTGCCGCATTGCGGCTAGCCATCGATCCTCGGGGCTCAGGCATGAAAAATGGTGATGTCAGGCGTGAGCACCCGTCATGCACGCTTGCAAAACATTTGCAGATGCAATCCCCTGCAAGCGGTTTGGCACAAGGGAGGAGAGGACCTTATGACCGTACGTACACTGACTTCCGTGAAACTGGGGGCCGTGCTGGCGGCCGCATTGACCGTGACGGCTGCGCCCGCATCGGCGACCGAATGCATCGCGCCGTCGAACCCCGGCGGCGGCTGGGATTTCACCTGCCGCACGATCGGGCGCGTGCTGGGCGAGCTGGGTCTTGTCGAGGGCAACGTCCAGGTCACCAACATGCCCGGCGGCGTCGGGGCCGTGACCTTTGCCATGGTCGCAGCCGAGCGCCCGGATGACGAGGACCTGATCGTCGCCACCTCGACCGTCGGCGTCACGCAGATGGCGCAGGGCCGTTACCCCGCGCCGCTGGAAACCATGCGCTACCTGGCGATGCTGGGTGCCGATGTGGGCGTGATCGCGGTCGACAACGACAGCCCGATCCAGTCGCTGGCCGAGCTGACCGCCGCCATCGCGGCCGATCCGGGCTCGCTCGTGACGGGTGGTTCGTCGGGCGCTGGCGGCTGGGACCATATCCGCCTGTTGATGGTGGCCGATGCGACCGGCACCGAGGATCTGAGCGCGATCCGCTGGGTGCAGTTCGACGGCGGCACCGATGCGGTCACGCAGATGATGGGCGGCCAGATCGACGTGGTGTCGACCGACATGGGCGAGATCGCGGGCTTCGTGGAATCGGGCGATATCCGCGTCCTGGCGGCGCTGTCGGATGATCCGATCCCGGCTTTCCCGGATATCCCCACCGCGATTTCGCAGGGTGTGGACGTGACCGGCTACAACTGGCGCGGGCTTTACACCGGCGGCCAGGTGTCGGACGCGGCCTATGACGGCTGGGTCGAGCGGCTCGAGACGCTCTACAATTCGGACAACTGGCAGACGGCCGCGACCTCGGCAGGTCTGGTGCCGATCTGGCGCGGCGGTGCCGAATTCGAAGCCTTCGTCCGGGATCAGGCGGGGATCATGGAGCAGATCTCGCGCGATATCGGCATCATTCAATGACAGGAATGAGCGTCAGGCTCTTTGGTGCCGCGGTCTTTGCGATCGCGGCACTTTATACGCTGCACTCGCAGACGTATCAGATCACCTTTGGCGACGTGCTGGGGCCGTCGGTCTTTCCGCTGATCGTGGGCATTCCGATGATGATCCTGTCGGCCTCGCTGGTGATCTTTCCGACCGGACAGGTGGAATGGCCGGGACGGGACCGTCTGTGGCGGCAGGCCGTCGCGCTGGCGGCTTTCGTCGGCTACACGCTGGTGATGGAAGAGCTGGGCTTTCCCATCGCAACGGCGGCGCTGATCGCCATCGTCGGCATCGTGATGGGGGGCGCGCCCTGGCGAGCCATCGCGCTGGGCGCGGTATTCGGCCCCGGCCTGTGGGCGCTGTTCGACAAGGTGCTGGGATTGCCGCTTGATTTTCTGGGGACGCTGTTCGGCTGAGGCCGGAGCAGCGTGGGGGGACCATCCATGGAAGTGCTCTCGCTGATCGGCAACGGCTTTCTGGTCGCGCTGACGCCGCTCAACATCGGCCTGTTGCTGATGGGCTGTTTCGTCGGCACGCTCTTGGGCGCGCTGCCGGGGTTGGGGCCGGTGAACGGGGTGGCGGTGCTGATCCCGCTGACATTCGCCTTTGGCTTCGATCCCACCTCGTCGCTGATCTTGCTGTGTGCGGTCTATTTCGGCTGCATGTACGGGGGGCGGATTTCGTCGATCCTGCTCAACATTCCGGGCGACGAGCCGGCGATCATGACCACGCTCGACGGCTATCCGATGGCGGTGCAGGGGCAGGCGGCCAATGCGCTGGCGATTTCGGGCGTCGCGTCGTTCGTGGGGGCGACCATCGCGGTGATCGGCCTGTCGCTGTTTGCGCCCGTGCTGGCGCGCGCGGCGATCCATTTCGGACCGGCGGATTATTTCGCGCTCTATATCCTTGCCTTTGCCACCATCGGCGGCATCGCGGGGGTCGATCCGCGCAAGACGCTGTTGTCGGCCCTGATCGGGTTGATGCTGGCTACCGTGGGCATCGACCCGATTTCGGGCGTGCCGCGCTACACGATGGACAATTTCCACCTTTATGACGGGATCCAGCCCATCGTCGCGCTGGTGGGTCTGTTCGCGATCTCGGAGATCCTGCTGCTCTTGGAAAAGACCGCCAAGGAACGGCCCAAGGCGATCAAGGTGGACCGCTGGTTGCCGCAATGGTCGGCGATCTGGCCGACGCGCTGGGCGATGCTGAGGGGCTCGGGCGTGGGCTTCGTCGCGGGCGTGTTGCCGGGGGCCGGTGCCTCGCTGGGCTCGTTCATGGCCTATGTCTTCGAAAAGCAGAAATCGAATGCCAAGGGCACGTTCGGCAAGGGTGATCCGCGCGGCGTGGCCGCCCCGGAGGCGGGGAACAACGCGGCGGCGGGCGGTGCGCTGATCCCGATGCTGTCCTTGGGCGTGCCGGGGTCGGGGACGACGGCGGTGCTGCTGGCGATGCTCATCTCGCTCAACGTCCAGCCGGGTCCGTTGTTGTTCGAGCGTCAGCCCGATCTGGTCTGGGGTCTGGTGGCGTCGCTCTACCTGGCCAATATCGCGCTTCTGATCCTGAACCTGCCGATGATCGGCATCTTTACCCGGTTGATGATGACGCCCACCTGGGCGCTGATGCCGGTGGTGGCCGCGATCACCTTTGTCGGGGTCTACGGCATCTCGAATTCGATCTTCGACCTTGAGTTGATGGTGTTTTTCGGGGTGATCGGCTACATCATGCGCAAGCTCGACATCAGCCTGGTGCCGCTGGTCCTGGGGCTTTTGCTGGGGGGTGACATGGAACGGGCGCTGCGCCGGGCGATGTCGATCTCGGCGGGGGATTGGGGCATCCTGATCGCGAGCCCGATTTCGATCACGCTTTATGTTCTGACCGCGGGCTTCTTGGCGCTGTCGGTCTGGCTGGCGGTGCGCGACCACAAGCAGAGCAAGGCCGAGCGCCTGACCGAAGGCTGAGGCGGCGGCGTGGCAGGGGGCACGCGCTACGATCTCGTGTCGCTGGCGCTGTTTCGCAGCGTGGCAAGCGGGGGCAGCATCGCGCAGGCGGCCAGCCTGCATGGGCTGGTGCCCTCGGCCGTGAGCAAAAGGATCGCGGATCTGGAGGCGCTGGTGGGTGTGCCGCTCTTGAACCGGCATCGCCGGGGGGTGGAGCTGACACCGGCGGGGCGTGACCTGCTCCGCCACGCGGAGGCCTTGCGCGATGCGGTCGACCGGATGGAGGCCGAGATGGGGGCCCATGCCACGGGTCGGCGCGGGGCGATCCGGGTGGCGGCAAATTCCTCGGCCATCTCGCAGTTTTTGCCCGAGGATCTGGCGGAATTCGTGACGGCGCATCCCGATCTGACCGTGAACCTGGCCGAGATGACGAGCGTGGAGGTGATCGAGGCGGTCCGCGCGGGAAGGGTCGATCTGGGCATATTCTCGGGGCTGACCGACGCCGCTGGCCTGTCGATCCTGCCCTATCGGCGCGACACGCTGGTCGTCGTCATGCCCGCCGACCACCCGTTGGCGCGCAACAGGGTGCTGCGGCTGGAGGATGTGGTGGGCGAGCCTTTTGTCGCGCTGCAGGCCGGAAGCTCGATCCAGACCTGGATCGAACGCTGGGCCGAGGAATTGGGCGCGCGCATCCGCACACAGGTGGCGGTGCAGAGTTTCGACGGGGTGCGGCGCATGGTTCAGGCAAGGCTGGGGATCGCGGTTCTGCCCTTTGGCGCGGTCGAGCCCTATCTGGATGCGACGCGGTTGGCGATGGTGCCGCTGGACGAGCCATGGGCCACGCGGGACCTGCTGTTGGCAGTGCGCGATTTGGCGGCGGTCAGTCCGCAGACCGCGGCCCTGATCGCGACATTGCGCGGTCAGGCGGGATGAACGAGAGGAAGGGAAAGCCGATGGGAACCTTTGACGAGGATCTGTTCGAGAAGGGGTTGGCGCGGCGCAAGGCGACGCTGGGGGCCGAATATGTCCAGAAAAGCCTGGATGGCGCGGATGATCTGACGCGCGGCTTTCAGGAGGCGATGACGGCCTGGTGCTGGGGGTTCGGCTGGGGCGATGATGCGATCGACGCCAAGACGCGCAGCCTGATGAACCTGTCGATGCTGGGCGCGCTCGGCAAGATGCATGAATGGGAATTGCATTGCCGGGGCGCGCTGAACAATGGCTGCACGGTCGAGGAGATCCGCGCCGCCTGTCACGCGGTGGCGATTTATTGCGGCGTGCCGCAGGCGCATGAATGTTTCCGCGTCGCGCGCAAGGTGCTGGAGGAGCGGGGGCTGATCTGAGGCCCGCGCGCGCCGCCCTCAGGCCATGTCGAAGCGGGCCGGATCGGCCTTGTCCCAATACTTGGCGAAGGCGGGATGGGTGGCCGTGCCATCCACCAGCGCGCGGGGTTCGAGCCAGTCGTATTGGCTGGCCGCCGAGCGCACCTCGCGGCTGGAGACGCGGATCATCAGGTGATGCGGCGAGAGGTCGGCGGGGGCGGCAAGGCCCGCCGATTCCACCGCCTCCTTGAGCGCTGTCAGGGTGTTGCGGTGGTAATTGGCGACGCGCTGGAACTTGTCGGCCACGACCAGCGCCCGGTAGCGGCCGGGATCTTGCGAGGCGACGCCGGTGGGGCATTTGCCGGAATGGCAGACTTGGGCCTGGATGCAGCCGATGGCGAACATGAAGCCGCGCGCGATGTTGCAGCCATCGGCCCCCAGCGCGAAGAGGCGGCACATGTCGAAGGCGCTGATGATCTTGCCCGAGACGATCAGCTTGACCCGGTCGCGCAGGCCGATGCCCGTCAGCACGTTATGGACCAGCATCAGCCCCTCGCGCAGGGGTGCGCCGCGATGGTCGGCGAATTCGACGGGGGCCGCCCCGGTGCCGCCCTCGGCCCCGTCGATGGTGATGAAATCGGGGGTGATGCCGGTTTGGCGCATCGCCTTGATCAGGGCGAACACCTCCCACGGGTGGCCGACGCAGAGCTTGATGCCGATGGGCTTGCCATCGGACAGGGCGCGCAGGCGGCCGATGAAGGCGCAAAGCTCGAGCGGGGTGGAAAACTCGGAATGGGCGGCGGGGCTGACGCAATCCTGGCCGACGGTGACGCCGCGCGCCTCGGCGATGGCTTCGGTGACCTTGGCGCCGGGCAGGATGCCGCCATGGCCGGGCTTGGCGCCTTGGGACAGCTTGATCTCGATCATCCTGACCTGATCCTCGGCGGCGGTGGCCGCGAAGGCATCGGGGCAGAAGCGGCCTTCGGGCGTGCGGCAGCCGAAATAGCCGCTGCCGATCTGCCAGATCAGATCGCCGCCATGCAGGCGGTGAAAGCGCGATACGCCGCCTTCGCCGGTCGTATGGGCAAAGCCGCCAAGGCGCGCGCCCTTGTTCAGCGCCTCGATCGCATTGGGCGAGAGCGCGCCATAGGACATGCCCGAGATGTTCAGGACCGACGACGCATAGGGACGCGTGCAATCGGGGCCGCCGATGGTGATGCGGAAATCGCCGCTGTCCAGATGCGTGGGGCGCATGGAATGGTTGATCCATTCATGCCCGATCTCGTTCACGTTGCGGAGCGTGCCGAAGGGGCGCAGCCCCTCGATCCCCTTGGCGCGGCGATAGACCAGCGCGCGCTGTTCGCGGGAAAAGGGCGTTTCCTCGTGATCGCTTTCGAGGAAATACTGCCGGATCTCGGGGCGGAAATGTTCGAAGACGAAGCGCAGGCGGGCCGAGATCGGGTAGTTCTTGAGCACCGCGCGGCGGGGTTGCAGCAGGTCGTGGAGACCGATGCCCGAAGCCAGAAGGGCCATCGCCGCGATCGCCCCGCCCCACAAGGGTTGCACGGCCGACAGGGCCAGACCCGCAGGGATCAGGCACAGGCACAAGACCAGCGGAAGAAAACGCATGTTCACCAACCTCCCATGACGGATGCGGCAAGGCTGCGCACGATCCGTTGAAGGGAACGGTTGCGGCGGGGAAGTGTTTAGCGACCCCGCCCGATGCCCGTGTCAGTCCTTGCGGCGGGGAGGGGTGCTGCCGCCCTTGCGCGGGGGCTTGCCGCCGCTGGTGCCGAAGGGTTTGCCACCAGGGCCGCCGGTGCGGGGTTTGCCGCCGGGGCCAGGCTTGCCGGGTCTGCCGCCCGGCGATGCGCCGCGCGGCTTGGCCCCGGGGCGTTCCATCCGCTGCGATGGGTCGGCGGCACCGGGGCGCGGGCCGGTCGGGGCGGCGGCAGCGGGTTTGGAATGGTCATGCTTGGGCTTGGTCCACTCTTTCTTGCCCTCCGTCGCGTGCGGTTTGCGCGGGCCGTCGGTCGGCCCCGTACGGTCGGGGCCGCGCCCGCCATCCTTGCCCTGCCACGCGGGCTTGCCGCGCGTGTCCCTTGGGCCGGTGCCGGGACCGGAGCGGGGTTTGCCCTCGCCCTTGTAGGCGGGTTTCCCCTCGCCCTTGTAGGGCGGCTTGCCCTCACCCTTGTAGGCGGGTTTGGCCGCGCCCTTGTAGGGGGGCTTTGCATCACCCTTGTAGGGCGGTTTGCCCTCGCCCTTGTAGGGCGGTTTGGCATCCTGACGCGCGGGGCGGTCGGGTGCGGCGGGACGCTCCGACTTGGGTTCCGGCGCGCGCTCGGCTTGGCGGGGCGCGGCAGGTTCCGGCGTGGGGGTTGCGGGCGCGGATTGGACCGGCTCTGCGACCGGGTCCCTGACCGGTGCCGGACGGGACGGGCGCGGGCCATCGCCGCGGGGCGCATCGGACCGGGGCTTGCGCGCCGGGCGTTCGCCGCGCTCGGGCCGGTCGGGCCGGGGGCCGCGCGGCTGGCTGGCGAATTCGGGGGCGGCATCAAGCTGGCGGGCGGTCACGTCCTCCTCCAGCACGCCGCCGGCCCCGAGGCTGGCGACGAAACCGGGAACGGCCGGTTCGGCCAGTTCCACCAAGGTCGTCGCCGCCTGCACCCGGATCTTGCCGATATGCGCCTTGTCGAGATTGCCCGCCCGGCAGAGCATGGGCAAAAGCCAGCGCGCCTCGGCCCGCTTGTCGTGGCCGGTCGACAGTTCGAACCAGACCGAGGGGCCGAAGGGCGCGCGTTCGGGGCGCGGGGCGGCGGCGGTGCCCGGTGCGTTGATCTCCTCGGGTGCGGACAAGCCCGCGCGGTAGAGGCGCAGGCAGGCCATGGCGATGGCTTCGGGCGAGCGTTCGGCCATCAGGCGCGCGGCAAAGCTCGCCTCGCCCTCGGTCATCGGCCCATCCCAGAGCGGATCGGTCAGAAGGCGGGTTTCATCGAGGGCAAGGATATCCTCGGCGGTGGGGGCGAAGGTCCATTCCGCCTCGATCTTGGCCCATTTCAGGAGGCGGGACGCCTTGTTCGTCGCCTTGTCGGGGACGATCATGGCAGAAATCCCCTTGCGCCCGGCGCGGCCGGTGCGGCCCGAGCGGTGCAAGAGCGCCTCGGTGTTCGTGGGCATGTCGGCGTGGATCACCAGGTCGAGCTTGGGCAGGTCGATGCCGCGTGCGGCCACATCGGTCGCAACGCAGACCCGCGCGCGCCCGTCGCGCATCGCCTGCAGCGCGTGGCTTCGTTCATCCTGGCTGAGTTCCCCCGAGAGCGTCACCACAGGCAGGCTGCGGTTGGCGAGCCGTGCGGCCAGACGCGCGACCGTGGCGCGGGTATTGGCGAAAACGATCGCGGTGGGCGCATCGTGGTAGCGCAGCAGGTTGATGATCGCATGTTCCACGTCATGGGCTGCGACCTGCACCACCTGGTAGGCGATATCGGCATGCTGGCTGCCGCGCACCACGGTCGTCACGCGCACCGCGTCGCGCTGGTATTGCTTGGCCAGTTCCGCGATGGCGGGCGGCACGGTGGCCGAGAACATCAGCGTGCGGCGGGTGGCCGGTGCCTCGCCCAGCATGAATTCGAGGTCTTCGCGGAAGCCGAGGTCGAGCATCTCGTCGGCCTCGTCCAGCACGATGGCGCGGATATCGGTCAGGTCGAGGTTGTTTCGCGTGATGTGGTCGCGCAGGCGCCCCGGCGTGCCGACGACGATATGCGCGCCGCGATCCAGCGCGCGGCGTTCCTCGCGCGTGTCCATGCCGCCGATGCAGGAGACGACGCGGGCGCCGGCCTCGGCATAAAGCCACGCCAGTTCGCGCTGCACCTGGAGCGCCAGTTCGCGGGTGGGCGCGATCACGAGCGCCAGCGGAGCTGCCGGCGGCCCCAGCCGCTCGGCATCGCCCAGCAGGGTCTTGGCAATCGCGAGGCCAAAGCCCACGGTCTTGCCCGATCCGGTCTGGGCGGAGACCAGCAGATCTGCCTCGGCCAGGTCGGGGTTTGTCACGGCCTCCTGCACCTCGGTCAGGGTGTCGTAGCCGCGTTCGGCAAGGGCTTTGGCGATGGTGGGGATCATGTCAGGGCGTATCCGTGGGGTGTCGGGGTCAGTGTGACGCGACAAAGTCTGCGCTGCTAGGGTATCACGTGCCGCATGTCCAGCGCAGGCTTGGGGCGGGATGGGGCGTGCTATCCTTCGATGCGGAGTCTGGAACTTGGCCGCGATCTTGGGCAGAGGAGCGCTTGGGCGGGCGCAAGCCCCCGAACGGGACGATCTGACCATGACAATATTCGACGATCCGGCGCTTCTTTGGGCGCTCGTTGCGGCTCTTGTGTTCGCGGGGGCCGCCATCGGGTTTCTGGCCGGGCTTTTCGGCGTGGGGGGCGGCGCGATTTCCGTGCCGGTCTTCTTCGAGATCTTCCGGGCGCTGGAGTATCCGCCCGAGATCGCCATGCCGCTGGCGGTGGGCACGTCGCTGGCGGTCATCATCCCGGTCTCGGTCAATTCCGCGCTGGGCCATCGCAAGCATGGCACGCTCGACATGGAGATGTTGCGCATCTGGGCGGTGCCGGTGCTGTTGGGGGTGATCCTTGGCGCGGTGATCGCGCGGTTTGCGCCGCCTGCGGTGTTCCAGGCCGTGTTCGTCATGGTCGCCTCGATCAATGCGACCAAGCTGTTGACGGGCGGCAAGGGGTGGCAATTGGCCGACAGCCTGCCGGGGCGCGCGGCGCTGCGGGTTGCGGGCGGGGTGATCGGCCTGGTCTCCGCGATCATGGGGATCGGGGGCGGGGCGGTGTCGAACCTGTTCCTGACGCTGCATGGCGTGCCGATCCACCGGGCGATTTCGACCTCGGCGGGGGTGGGCGTGCTGATCGCCATCCCCGGCACCATCGGCTACGTGCTGGCGGGCCTGGGGCAGGAGGGGCTGCCGCCCACCTCTCTCGGCTTCGTGTCGGGGGCGGCCTTTGCGCTGACCATGCCGACCTCGATGCTGACGACGCGGTTGGGCGTGGCGCTCGCGCACAAGCTGTCGCGGCGGAGCCTCGAGCTGGCCTTTGGCAGTTTCCTTGCGGTGGTGGCGCTCCGGTTTGTCTACGCGCTGATCTTCGGTGAGGGTTAAGCCGCTTTCAGGCCAAGGATCGCGCGCGCCTGTTGCCATGTGGCGACGGGGCGTTCGTTCTTGTCACAGATCTCGACCGCGCGGCGGACGAGGGCGGCGTTGGACGGCGCAAGCCGGTCGCGGTCGAGCCGCACGTTATCCTCAAGCCCCGTGCGCGCATGGCCGCCCGCCGCGATGGCCCATTCGTTGAGGGTCAACTGGTTCTGGCCGATGCCCGCCGCGCACCATGGGGCATCGGGGCCGAAGAGGCGGTGGACGGTCTTGATGTAGAAATCGAAGACCTCGCGGTCGACAGGCATGGCGTTCTTCACCCCCATCACGAATTGGACGTAGGGCGTGCCCTTGAGCTGGCCCTTGTCGGCCATTTCGCGCGCTTTCAGGATGTGGCTGAGGTCGAAGGCCTCGATCTCGGGCTTCACATCGTAGGTCAGCATCTCGGACGCCAGCCAATCCACCAGGTCCGGCGGGTTCTCATAGACCCGCGTGGGGAAGTTGTTCGAGCCCACGGAGAGGGAGGCCATGTCGGGGCGCAGCGGCAACATCGCCCCCCGCGCCTGACCGGCACCGGAGCGGCCACCGGTCGAGAACTGGATGATCATGCCGGGGCAGTGTTTCTCGAGCCCCTCTTTCAGCCGCGCGAATTTCTCGGGGTCCGACGATGGGGTCTGATCGTCGTTCCTGACATGGGCGTGGACGATGGTGGCCCCGGCCTCGAACGCCTCATGGGTGGATTCCACCTGTTCGGTGACGGTGATCGGCACGGCGGGATTGTTCGCCTTGGTGGGCAGCGAGCCCGTGATGGCCACGCAGATGATGCAGGGATTGGTCATGGTCAGATCTCGAAAAAGACGGTTTCGCCCTCACCCTGGATGCGGATGTCGAAGCGGTAGATGACATGGCCGTCGTGGCCTGTGCGGCGGGCGATGAGGGTGGGACGGCGGGCGGCCCATTCGATCCCGTTCAGGACCGGATCGGCGGCATTGGCGTCGGCCTCATCCTCGAAATAGAGGCGGGTGTGCAGGCCGAGGTTGATGCCGCGCGCCACCAGCCAGAGGCTGATATGCGGGGCCTGGACCGTGCCGTTCCGGCCCGGAACGGGACCGGGTTTGACGGTGTCGAAGCCCCATTCGCCGGTCGCGAAATCGGTGATGACGCGCCCCCAGCCGCGAAAGCCGTCCTCGACCGGGCCGCCGCCTTGCGCGTGGGCGTAATGGCCTGCGGCATTGGCCTGCCATGCTTCCAGCATCACGTCCTTGATCGGGCTGCCGGTGCCGTCGATCACCAGCCCCTCGACCCGGATGCGCTGGCCCGCGGCATGGGGGCCCGCGATGTCATGGCCCAGTTCGCGCTCGTAGATGTCGAAACCTGCGGCCCCCGGCGCAAGGCCGATATGGACATAGGGACCGGCGGTCTGGGACGGTGTTTCCTTGAGATAGGGAAGGCGGGTCATATCAATTCCCCTCCAGTCGGTTCTCGAACAGGGTCGACCGCCGCCCGCGCAGGACGATGTCGAAGCGGTAGGCGATGCTGTCGAGCGGCACGCTTGCGTTCAGGTCGAGCCGGGCGATCAGCGCCTCTACCGCCGTCGGGTCGGGGATGGTCTGCACGATGGGGCAGAGCGGGATCAGCGGATCGCCCTCGAAATAGAGCTGGGTGATGAGGCGCTGGGAAAAGGACGCGCCGAAGACCGACACATGGATATGCGCGGGCCGCCAGTTGTTGATCCGGTTGCGCCACGGATAGGCGCCCGGTTTGACCGTGCGGAAGAAGTAATAGCCATCGGCATCGGTCAGGGTGCGCCCGCAGCCCCCGAAATTCGGGTCGATGGGCGCAAGGTAGCGGTCATTCACATGGCGATACCGCCCGCCCGCGTTGGCCTGCCAGATTTCCACGAGCGTGTTGGGCACGGGGCGCGCGTTTTCATCGAGCACGCGCCCATGCACGATGATGCGTTCGCCGATGGGATCGCCCGTCTTGGCGTAGTTGCGGATCAGGTCGTGATCGAGCGGGCCGATATCGGCGTGGCCGAAGGTGGGGCCGGTGATCTCGCTCACGCTTTGTTCGAGGCTGATGGGGGCCAGACGCGGGCTGCGCGCCACGGACGTCTTGTAGCCCGGTGTCAGGGCGGGCGGATGGCGGTCGGGGTCGCGCTGGTAATATTCGGCGGGGGTGTTCATCGCGCCTCCTCCTCCTCCATCTGGGCCAGGGTCTGTTTGGCGAGCTTGATCGCGTGGTTGGCCTTGGGCACGCCGGCATAGATCGCCACATGCAGGAAGGCTTGCAGGATGTCATCGGCGCTGGCCCCGGTGTTGGCCGTGGCGCGCACATGCATCGGGATTTCGTCGAAACTGCCGGTGGCGGCCAGAATGGCGAGCGTCAGCATCGAGCGTTCGCGCCGCGTGATCGTGTCATCCGACCAGACCGTGCCCCATGCGCTTTCGGTGATGAGCGTCTGGAAGGGCGCGTCGAAGGCGGTTTTCGCGGCCTCGGCCCGGTCGACATGGGCATCGCCCAGAACCGCGCGGCGGGTTGTCATGCCTGTCGTGTGGCGGTCGGTCATCGGCTGATCCTTTCGGGCGCGGTCAATAGGGCAGGCCCACGTAGTTTTCCGCCATCGCCTGTTGGGCGGCGCGGTTGGTGCGCAGGAATTCCAGCTCGGCGATCTGGATGCGCAGGTCGAAATCGGATTGATCGGGGTAGCGGTGCATGAGGCTCGAGAACCACCAGCTGAAGCGCTCGACCTTCCAGACGCGGGCGAGAGCCTTGGCGGAATAGCTGTCGATCCCGTCGGTTGCGCCGGTGTCGTAGAATTGCCGGAGGCCGGTGAAGAGGTAGTGCACGTCGGAGGCGGCGGTGTTGAGCCCCTTTGCCCCCGTGGGCGGCACGATATGGGCGGCATCGCCGCACAGGAACAGGCGGCCCCAGCGCATCGGTTCGGTGACGAAGGACCGCAGGGGGGCGATGGATTTCTCGATCGAGGGGCCGGTGACGAGCCGCTCGGCCTGATCGGGGGGGATGCGGCGTTTCAGTTCCTGCCAGAAGGCGGCATCGGTCCAATCCTCGGGTTTGTCCGACAGCGAGCACTGGATGTAATAGCGGCTGAGCGTGTCGCTGCGCATGGAACAGAGCGCAAAGCCGCGGGGGCTGTTGGCATAGATCAATTCGGAATTCACGGGCGGGGTTTCGGACAGGACGCCCAGCCAGCCGAAAGGATAGACCTTTTCGTATTCGCGGCGGATGGTCAGGGGGATCGCCTGTCGGCTGACGCCGTGGAACCCGTCGCAGCCCGCGATGAAATCGCAATCGATGCGCCGCGGCTCGCCGCCCACATTGTAGGTGACATGGGGGCTGTCGGTGTCGGCATCGTGGATGGTGACATCCTCGACCTCGAATTCGATGGGGCCGCCCGCCGCCTCGCGCGCGGCGTAAAGATCGCGCGTCACCTCGGTCTGGCCATAGACGATGACCGGGGTGCCGGTCAGATCGGTGAAATCCAGCCGGAACATCGTGTCGCCATAGGCGATCAACGTGCCGTCATGGACATGGCCCTTGGACCGGAGCCTGTCGGCGCAGCCCGCCTGTTCCATGAGCTGGACGAGGCCCTGTTCCAGAACACCCGCCCGGATGCGCGACAGCACGTAATCCTTGGTCTTGCGTTCCAGCACCACGCTGTCGATGCCGTGGCGGTGCAGAAGCTGCGCCAACAAAAGGCCCGATGGCCCACCCCCGATGATCGCGACCTGTGTCCGCACGAACTGCCCCCCCTCGCTACCAAGGGGGATACTATGCAGGTCCCGCGCGATGGGAAAGACGGGAGATGGGCGTGGCCCGGATCACTGCCCCAGCATCCAGCGGCCATCGGGGTGAAAGGCGTGAAAGGCGAAGGCAAAGGGGATGTCGTGGACCACATCGCGCCCCGCCGCATCGCGCACCCGAACATTGCCCACGTCGCGGCCCGCCGCGATCTCGCCCGTATCGAGCGCCGAGGCCTGACCCGCCACCCAGCTCAGCGTCACGCCCGCTTCGGTGATCGTGCCTGCACGGGCGAGCCGGGTCAGGGGCCAGGCGCGGTCGCCCACGCGCACCACCCGTTCCAGCGGTGGGATGCCGTGCGGCGGGTCCTCGCCCGCATAAAGGAAGGGGCGGGTCGTGTCGTAGCTGCGATAGGGGTTGCTGCCATAGGCGCGCCGCCAATCGGGTTCATCCATCACCAGCCCGCCCGGATGGGCGGTGCGAAAGGCGGCCCAGCTTTCCATCCATGCGGGCAGTTGGATCAGGCGCTGACCGGTCATCGCCCCGGCGATCGCGTCACCGGTCGCCTGTTGCCACCAGCTTTCGGTCTGGTGGTCATACATGATCATGTCGGAATGGCGCAAAAGCCCCGAGACGCCGAAGCTGTGGGTCTGCCCGCCCAGCCGCGCGTCAAAGACCATGCCGGTGTTGCACAAGGGGCAGAAGGTGACGGCGATGGGCTGGCCCGCGATGCGATCGTTCACGATCTCGTGCCACATCAGGTAGCGGATCGGATAGGCGCGGGCGGAGCCGGTTTCGGGCTGAAAGGTCATCACCGGTTCGCGGTCGTCGAGCCGGGTTTCCTCTGCAGCGGGCAGGAACACGGGGTCCATGATGGCGGGGATACCGTCGCGCGGCGGTCCGCCCGATATGACCTCGGACAGGTCGACGGCAAGCCGGGTGAAATCGGTCGCGGGCCAGTCGGCGGCGAAAGGGTTTGTCTGGGCAGGGACCGTGCCGGCAAACCCCAGCGCGATCATGGCCGCCAGAAACGCCGCGCGCGGCAGAAGGGGTGGGGTCGGCATGATGCGTGGCTCCGGAACGGTCTATGGTCCGGGAGAGGTTAGCAGATCGGCCCCACCGGTGGGGGCATTCCGCGCCGCCTCGAGCCGCTGTGAAGACCCGCGCGCGGTCAGCGCATCAGGACGACGGGCACCTTGCAGGAGCGGACCATTTCCGTGGTGGTCGAACCGATCACGAGGCTGCGGATGCGGGAATGGCCATAGGCGCCCATCACCAGCATGTCGAAGCCTTCGGCCTCGACCAGCCGGGCCAGTTCCGTCTCGGGCTGGCCGGGGAGGATGCGGGTGTCGACCGACAGTCCCGCGGCGGAAAGCCGTGTCGCGGCCCCCGACAGGGTGGCGCGGTGTTGGGCGGTGTCCGGGCCGATGGTCACGAGGGTGATGGAGAGACCCTGAAACACCGGGCTTTGCGCGATATGGTCCACGGCCTTGTCGGCCGAGGTGCCGCCGTCATGGGCGACCAGCACACGGGCGATGGGCGCAAAGGCGCGCGACGCCACCAAGACCGGCCTGTGGGCGGCGCGCACGATGCGTTCGAGGTTCGAGCCCAGATGCCCCTTGGCGAAATCCGCCGCCTCGCCGCGTTTTCCGATGACGATGACGCGGGCGTCGTCCTCGGTATCGGCGATGGTTTCGATCAGATCGCCGTGGCGCAGCCGGGTTGTGATCTCGGCCACCCCGTCAGCGTCGAGAATGGCGCGGGCATCCTCGAGGATCGCGCGGCCCTTTTGCGCCATCAGCTTGGCGCGCTGGGCGTCGAGATCGGCCAGTTCGTTGAGCAGCGCGCTGCGCGCGCCCAGCCGGATCGCGCCCGACAGGTCGGTGCCCACGGGGGCCTCGCGCCGGCCCAGAACGTGGATCAGGTCGACCGGTGCCTGCACCCGCCCTGCGATCCATGCCGCGTGGTGGCAGACGCTTTCGGAATAGATCGACCCGTCGACCAGTGCGATGATCCTGCCTGTCATGGCGTCCCTCCCTTAGTGGTCCAGAAGCGCATCCATCGCGCCCGGCTTGTCGTGGATGGCCAGCTTGTCGACCAGCGTTTCGGTGGCGGCGTTCATGCCCACCACCTCGACCTCGGCGCCGTCGCGGCGGAATTTCAGGATCGCCATGTCGAGCGCCTGCACCGAGGAGATGTCCCAGATATGGGCGCGGCTGACATCGATCACGACGCGCTCGGGCGCATCGCGGAAATCGAAGGCATCCATGAAATCCTCGACCGAGCCGTAAAAGAGCTGCCCTTCGACATGGTAGGTGCGCACGCGCCCATCGGCGCTGATGTCGGAGCGGACCTTGAAGAGCTGCGCGATCTTGCCCGCAAAGAAGATGCCCGAAAGCAGCACGCCCACCAGAACCCCGATGGCGAGGTTATGGGTCCAGACCACGGTGGCGACGGTCGCCAGCATGACGATGGAAGAGGAGCGGGGATGCACGGCAAGGTTCTTGATCGAGGACCATGAAAAGGTGCCGATGGAGACCATGATCATGATCGCCACCAGCGCGGGCATGGGAATGATGCTGACCAGATCGCCCAGACCCACGACAAGGATCAGGAGGAACACGCCCGCCACGAAACACGACAGCCGCCCGCGCCCGCCGGATTTCACGTTGATGATGGATTGCCCGATCATGGCGCAGCCCGCCATGCCCCCGATGAAGCCCGTGGCGGTATTGGCCAGACCCTGGCCGATGCATTCCTGATCGCGGCTCGATTTCGTGTCGGTCAGATCGTCGACGATGTTCTGGGTCATCAGGCTTTCCAACAGGCCCACGACCGCCACGGCCAGTGAATAGGGAAAGATGATCGCCAGCGTCTCGAAATTGAGCGGCACCTCGGGGATGAGGAAGACGGGCAGCGTGTCGGGCAATGCGCCCATGTCGCCCACCGTCCGCACATCGAGGCCGAGCGTCACCGTGACCAGCGTCAGAACGATGATCGTGACCAGCGGCGAGGGCACGGCCTTGGTGATCCTGGGAAAGAGGTAGATGATCGCAAGCCCCACGGCGACCAGGAGATAGGTCAGACCCGTGACGTTGCGCGGATCAAGCTCGGGCAATTGCGCCATGAAGATCAGGATGGCGAGCGCATTGACGAAGCCCGTCATCACGGACTTGGACACGTAGCGCATGACGAAGCCCAGCCGCAAAAGCCCCATCGCGATCTGCAACAGCCCCGCCAGAACGGTCGCGGCCAGCAGGTATTGCAGCCCGTGATCGCGCACCAGCGTCACCATCAGGACGGCGGTGGCGGCGGTCGCGGCCGAGATCATGCCGGGCCGCCCGCCCGCGATGGCGGTGATGACCGCGATCGAGAAACTGGCGTAAAGCCCGATCTTGGGATCGACGCCCGCTATGATCGAAAAGGCGATGGCCTCGGGGATGAGCGCCAGCGCCACGACAAGGCCCGCCAAGAGATCGGCGCGGATATTGCCGAGCCATTGGGCCCGGTAGGTGTCGAATGACATCATGTGAAATCTTGTCCGAACCCGACCGCATCAGGGGCGCGCGGCCAGCGTGCAAGGCGCACGGTTGGTGATATTGTCCGGCGGATCGGCGGCCGGAAGAGCCACCCGCGCCGAAAGGCGCAGGTCCATGTTTCCCTGCGGGGCATAGGGGCAAAAGCCGCAAAGGGCAACCTTGGGGCTGTGCGCCGCGCAAAGGCTTGCGAGGCGGGCGCGTTGCGCACACAAACGACGGGCAGGAACGGGGAGGGTTCGGGATGCAGGATTGGGCAGGGCATTGCGCCATCGTGACGGGCGGGGCCTCGGGACTTGGGGCCGCGACGGCGGCGCGATTGGCGGCGGCGGGCCTACAGGTCGCGATCTTCGATCTGGACGCGGAACGGGGGCAGGCGCAGGCGGAGGCTTTGGGTGGCCTGTTCGTGGCGGTCGATGTATCCGATCCGGCCTCGGTCGCCCAGGGCATCGCCGCGGTCGAGGGGCGGTTCGGCACCCCGCGCGTTTTGGTGAATTGCGCGGGCATTGGCCCCGCGGCCAAGACCGTGTCGCGGGGGGAGGCGCATGACCCGGCGCTTTTCGCCAAGGTGATCGGGATCAACCTGATCGGGACGTTCAACTGCTCCGCACAGGTCGCCGCGCGCATGGTCGCCGCCGACCCGGTCGATGCCGATGGCGCGCGCGGCGTGATCGTCAACACGGCCTCGGTCGCGGCTTATGACGGGCAGATCGGGCAGATCGCCTATGCGGCATCGAAGGGCGGGGTTGTCGGCATGACGCTGCCCATGGCGCGCGATCTGGCCGACAAGGGCATCCGCGTCTGCACCATCGCGCCGGGCCTGTTCCTGACGCCCCTGTTGCAGGGCCTGCCCGAAGAGGTCCAGACATCGCTCGGCGCGCAGGTGCCGTTTCCGTCGCGTCTGGGCCAGCCGGATGAATACGCCGCCATGGTCGAGCATATCACCCGCAACCCGATGCTGAACGGCGAGGTGATCCGGCTGGACGGCGCGATCCGGATGGCGCCGCGATGACTGCCCCTGTCCTGATCGCGGGGGGCGGGATTGCCGGTCTGGCGCTGGGGCTGACGCTGCACCAGATCGGCGTGCCCTTTCACCTGTTCGAATCCAGCCGCGAGATGAAGCCCCTGGGCGTGGGCATCAACCTGCAACCCCATGGCGTGCGCGAATTGTTCGATCTGGGGATCACGGAGGGGGATCTCGACACCGTCGGCCTGCCGGCACGGGAATGGGCGCTGGTGGGTCTGAACGGGCGGGAGGTCTATGCCGAACCGCGCGGGCGTCTGGCGGGCTATGACTGGCCGCAATATGCCGTCCATCGCGGTCAGTTCCACATGCTGCTCTACCGCCGCCTTTTGGAGCGCGCGGGGCCTGATTGCCTCACCCTTGGGGCAAGGGTCACGGGCTATAGGCGCGAGGGTGACGGGGTGGTGGCAGAGGTCGCGCTTGCCGATGGCACGACGCGGCAGGTTCCGGGCCGCCTGCTGATCGGGGCCGATGGCATCCATTCGCGCATCCGCGCCCAGATGCATCCGGGCCAGCCGCCGATCCATTGGGGGGGTGCCGTGATGTGGCGCGGCACGGTCCGGGCGAAACCCTTGCGCGGCGGGTCGTCCTTTGTGGGCCTCGGCACGCATCGGCACCGGATGGTGATCTATCCGATCGGCCACCCGGCGGAGGATGGCACCGCACTGATCAACTGGATCGCCGAGGTGACGGTGGATGCCTCGGGCGGCTGGCCCGATGACGCCTGGTTCAAACCGGTCGAGGTCGCGGATTTCGTCCATCATTTCGATGCCTTCCGCTACGATTGGCTGGATGTGCCCGCGATGCTGGCCCGGGCCGATTGCGCCTATGAGAACCCGATGATCGACCGCGACCCGGTGCCGACATGGGTGGATGGCCCGGTCGCGCTGATGGGGGATGCGGCCCATGCGATGTATCCCACGGGGTCCAATGGCGCGAGCCAGGCCATCGTGGATGCCCGCGTGATCGGGGCCAGGATGCTGGCGCATGGCGTGACGCCCGAGGCGTTGGCCGCCTATGACGCGCAGCTCTGCGGCCCGGTGTCGGATCTGGTCCTGCGCAATCGCGGCATGGGGCCCTTTGGCCTGTTGGGGCTGCTCGACGAGCGCTGCGGCGGGGTGTTCGACGACATCGACGCCGTGATCCCCGAGGCCGAGCGCCGCGCCTTCATGGCCGGGTACAAGGCCGCCGCAGGCTTTGCCATCGAGACGCTGAACGCCGCCCCGCCGACGATTCCACCCGGCGCGCGCATCGCCTGAGCCTGCGGGCAATCGCCCGCATCACGGCTGTTGACTTGCGAATTGGATCGTTCCAAAAAGCCCGTATCACGATGCGGCACCTCCGACTCGGGGCCGCGCGACAGAGGGAGGGGCCCCTGATGCGGTGGGGATTGATCGGCGCGAGCAACATCGCGGCAAATCACATGATCGGGGCCATTCGCGGGGCGGGGGGCGATATCCGCTCGGTCCTCAGCGCGGATGCGGATCGGGCCAAGGCTTATGCCGCCGAGCATGGCATCGCGAAAGGATATGCCGATCTCGATGCGATGCTGGCCGCCGATGATCTGGACGCGGTCTATATCTCGACCACCAACGAAAAGCATTTCCCGCAGGCCATGTCGGCGATTGCGGCGGGCAAGCATGTGCTCTGCGAAAAGCCCTTGGCGATGAGCGTCGCCGATGCCGTCACCATGGTCCGTGCGGCCGAGGCGGCGGGGCTGGTCTTCGGCACCAATCACCACCTGCGCAACGCGGGCACCCATCTGGCGATCCGCGATGCCGTGGCCGCGGGCCGGATCGGCGATGTGCTGAGCGTGAGGGTGTTCCACGCCGTCTACCTGCCGCCCGTCTTGCAGGGGTGGCGGCTCGACAATCCCGCCGCCGGGGGCGGTGTCATTCCCGACATCGTGGTCCATGACGCCGATACCGTGCGTTTCCATCTGGGCGAGGACCCGGTCGACGTGGTCGCCATCGACGGGGTGTCGGGTCTTGGCAAGGGGGTGGAGGACAGCTGCATGTCGGTCTGGACCATGCCTTCGGGCGCGATGGTCATGGCGCATGAAAGCTTTACCCATGCCCATGCGCGGACGGGGTTCGAGATTTATGGCACCAAGGGCGCGATCGTCGCCCGCAACGTGATGACGCAAGCCCCCGTGGGCGAGATCCTGCTGCGCAGCGATGCGGGCGAAGAGGCGCTGCCCTATTCGGATCACAACCTCTACCTCAGGTCGCTCAACCTGTTTCATGCGGCCATCCAGGGGCAGGGGCGGCCCGCCGCCGACGGGATCGACGGGATCAAGTCGCTGGCCGTCGCCGCCGCCGTGGCCAAGGCCGCCAAGACCGGCCAGCGCACCACGGTCGATTACGGCGGGGTCTGAACCATGGGCAAGCATGTCACCGCGGCCGAGGCTGTCGCGCGCATTCCCGATGATGCGGTTGTCACGGTGTCGTCCTCCTCCGCCTTGGGCTGTCCCGATGCGGTGCTGAAAGCGCTGGGCGAACGGTTCCGGGCCGAGGGGCATCCCAGGGGCCTCACGACGCTGCACCCCATTGCGGCGGGCGACATGTACGGGGTCAAGGGGATCGACCATATCGCGCAGGACGGGCTTTTGGCGCGGGTCATTGCGGGCAGCTACCCGTCGGGGCCGTCGAACCTGCCCATGCCCGAGATCTGGAAGATGGTCGTGGAGGATCGTGTCGCGGCCTACAATGTCCCCTCGGGCATCTTGTTCGACATGCACCGCGATGTCGCCGCGCGCAGGCCCGGTGTGCTGACGCGTGTGGGGCTCGAGACCTTCGTTGATCCGATCCGCGAGGGCTGCGCGATGAATGCGCGGGCGGCGGCATCGCCCATCGTGCAGCGGCAGGATTTCGGCGGGGAGACATGGCTGCATTTCCCCAACATCGTGCCCAATGTCGCCATCATCCGCGCCACCACCGCCGATGAACGCGGCAACCTGACCTATGAGCATGAGGGCGCGTATCTGGGCGGGCTGGATCAGGCGATCGCCACCCGCAACCACGGTGGCCTCGTCATCGCGCAGGTCAAGCGGATGACCGCGGCGGGCAGCCTGCGGCCCCATGACGTGCATGTGCCGGGCCATCTGGTCGATCTGATCGTGGTTGCCCCCGACCAGAAACAGACGACCGAAACCCAATACGACCCTGCCATTTCGGGCGAGATCATGCGCCCCTGGGACAGTTTCAGCCTGGCCGAACATGGCGTGGAAAAGGTCATCGCGCGCCGCGCCGCGATGGAGTTGCGGCGCGGGCAGACCGCGAACCTGGGCTTCGGGATTTCCGCCATGGTCCCGCGCGTTCTTCTGGAAGAAGGCCATGCGCAGGCCGTCACATGGGCCATCGAACAGGGCGCGGTGGGCGGCATGCCCCTGACCGGCTTCGCCTTTGGCTGCGCGTCGAATGCCGATGCTTTCGTCCCCTCGCCCAACCAGTTCAGCTATTTCCAGGGTGGGGGCTTTGATCAGACGTTCCTGTCCTTTCTCGAGGTCGATGTCGAGGGCAACGTGAATGTCTCGAAACTGGGCAAGAAACCCTATCTGACCGCTGGCTGCGGCGGGTTCGTCGACATCACGGCGCATGCGAAAAAGATCGTCTTTTCCGGGTTTTTCGAGGCCGGGGCCGAGCTCTCGCTGACCGATACGGGCCTCACCGTCGCCAAGCCCGGCAAATTCGCCAAGATGGTGGATCAGGTCGAACACGTCACCTTCTCGGGCCGCCGTGCGGTCGCGCAGGGGCAGGATGTGATCTACGTGACCGAGCGTTGCGTGATCCGCCTGACCGCGCAGGGGTTGCAGGCGGTCGAGATCATGCCCGGCATCGATCCCACCCGCGATATCGTGGCGGCCAGCGGTGGGCGCGTGCAGGTGGCGGAAAATGCCACGAGCATGCCCGTGGCGCTTTTGCGCGATCAACCGATGGGATGGTCCCCATGAGCGCGGTTCACCTGATCCTCGACGGGGCGACGGCACATGTCGTGCTGGACAACCCGGCCAAGCTCAACGCCTTTACCCCCGACATGCTCGCGCAGTTGGAGGCGCATTGCGCCACGCTGGAACGCAGCCCCGATATCCGCGCCGTGATCCTCCGGTCGGAGAGCACACGCGCCTTTTGCGCCGGGGCCGATATCAAGGCCTGGGCGGGCTTGTCGCCCTTTGATTTTGCCCGGGCGTGGGTGCGCGAGGGGCATCGCATCTTTGATCGCCTCGCGCGGCTGTCGAAACCCACGATTGCCGTGATCCACGCCCCGGCTTTCGGTGGCGGTCTGGAACTGGCCGCCTGTTGCGATATCCGCGTGATGGCGCCGGGGGCGACACTGGCGCTGCCCGAGGCGCAGGTGGGCATCGTGCCGGGGTGGTCGGGCACGCAGCGGCTTGCGCGGCTGATCCCGGAACCCGTGCTGAAAGAAATGGCGCTGTTCGGGCGGCGGATCGATGCGGCGCGCGCCCATGGCTTGGGCTTTGTCGCCGAGGTGGCGGATGACCCGTTGGCCACGGCCCTTGGCATCGCGGGCGGGCTTTCCCATGCCTCCCCCCGCGCGGTGGAGGTGGCGAAATACCAGATCCATGCCGCCGTGGGCGAGGATCGCGCCGCCATGATCGAGGCCCTGGGCGGCGGCATGATCGGTGCGAGCCAGGACAAGGCCGAAGGCGTGCAAGCCTTTGCCGAGAAACGTAAACCCGAATTCCCCGGAGCGTGATGCATGCTGGATCTGACCGTCATCCCCGCCACCAATGCCGCCGATCTGCCGGCTGCGCCGCTGCGCTTGCGGCATTGGATCGGCGGCGCGTGGGTCGATAGCGCGGATGGCGCGACAAGCGAACGGCGCTCGCCCGCGCATGGCGTGGCGGTGTCGGTCGCGGCCAAGGGCGGCAGGGCTGAGGCCGAGGCTGCCATCGCTGCGGCAAGAAACGCTTTCGATACAGGCGCATGGCCCAAAACCTCGGGCAAGGAGCGGGCGACGCTTCTGCTCAAGGTCGCCGACCTGATCGACCGCGACCGCGCCAAGATCGCCCGGCAGGAGGTGCTGGAATCCGGCAAACCCATCGCGCAGGCCATGGCCGAGATCGAGGGCGCCGCCGATATCTGGCGCTATGCGGCGGCATTGGCGCGCACGCAATCGGGCGAAAGCCACAACAGCCTTGGTCCCGACATGCTGGGGCTGGTGCTGAAGGAACCCATCGGGGTGGTGTCGCTCATAACCCCTTGGAATTTCCCGTTTCTCATCATCTCGCAAAAGCTGCCCTTTGCGCTCGCGGCGGGCTGCACGGCAGTGGTCAAACCCTCGGAACTGACACCGGGCACGACCGTGATGCTGGGTGAACTTCTAGAAGAAGCGGGCCTGCCCCAGGGCGTGTGCAACATCGTCCTGGGCTATGGCGACCCGGTGGGCGAGGTGCTGTCGACGGATGCCCGCGTCGACATGGTGTCCTTCACCGGATCGACCGGCGTTGGCAAACGGATCACCGCCGCAGCCTCCGCAACGCTCAAGAAAGTGTCACTGGAACTGGGGGGCAAGAACCCGCAGGTCATCTTTGCCGATGCCGATCTGGATCAGGCCGCCGATGCCATCGCCTTTGGCGTCTATTTCAACGCGGGCGAATGCTGCAATTCGGGCAGCCGGATCATCGTCCACGAAGATGTCGCCGCCGAACTGGTCGACAAGATCGTGGCGCTCAGCCGCAAGGTGCCCTTTGGCGATCCGCTCGATCCGCGCACGCAGGTGGGCGCGATCATCTCGCCCGAGCATCTGGACAAGATCGACGGCTATGTCCGGGGTGCGGTGGCGGCAGGCGCGCGCGTGGCGCTGGGCGGTGCGGCGCTGCCCGTGGGGGGATTGGGCGCGCAATTCTACCAGCCCACCATCGTCACCGATGTCCGCCCCGAGATGGCCATCGCCCGCGAAGAGGTGTTCGGCCCGGTCCTGTCGGTCCTGACCTTTCGCACGGCGGACGAGGCCATCGCGCTTGCCAATGACGCGGCCTATGGCCTGTCGGCGGGGGTCTGGAGCCGCGATGTCTCCACCTGTCTGGATTTCATGCGCCGGGTGCGGGCGGGGACAATCTGGACCAACACCTGGATGGACGGGTTCGCGGAACTGCCCTTTGGTGGGTTCAAGGAAAGCGGGCAGGGGCGCGAGCTGGGCCGCTACGGGCTGGAGGAATTCCTCGAGGTCAAGACCGTGCAGATGCGCATCGGCCAGACGCGCGGGGCCTGGGTGGCATGAGCCTAGCGCGGCGGATCGGGCTGGAACAGCCGGTTGAGCCGCTCGGGCGGTTCGCCTGCCATGCGCCTGAGCAGCATTTCCGCCATGGCGCGGCCCGTGGCGCGCAGATCCTCGAACACGGTCCCGATGCGGGGGCGGATATTGTCGAAGATCGGCGAGGCGCGCTTGGCCACGATATCGGCATCGACGCCATGAACCGCCCCGGTATCGGCCAGCGCCGCAAGCGCCACCAGCGCCGTCACCTCGCCCACGCAGACATAGCCATCGGGCGGGTTGGGGCCGCGCCGCGCCTCGGCCAGGGCGGCGGAAATCGCGGCGGTGGGGCTGTCGAGCGTGATACCCGGCACGATCTCGTGGGCGATGCCCGCCTCCCGCGCGGCGGAGACGAAGCCGTAGCGCAGATGCTGGGCAAAGGTGAACTGGTCGCCCGGCAGCACCATGCAGATGCGCCGCCGCCCCTTGGCCACCAGATGGGCCACGGCCTGACGGGCAAAGGTTTCGTTGTCGTAATCGACCCAAGGATGCGGTGCCGTGAATTCGGTGCGGCCATGGCTGACAAAGGGGAAATCCGCCTCCATCAGCAGGCGCACACGGGGATCGAAGGCTTCGGTCCGGGTGAACAAAAGCCCATCGGCAAGGTTGTTGCGCAAGATCGTGCGCACGGGCGCAAGCCGGTCATCGCCGGGGTGGTCGGGCACGACCGTGACGGAATAGCCGGTGCCGGCCAGAACCTCGGTGATGCCGGTCAGGAATTCATGGGTGAAGCCGAGAAATTCATGCTCGGTGTTGAGCAGAAGCGAGATCACCTGCGTCCGGCCCGTGCGCAGGCGGCGCGCGGCGCGGTCGGGGATATAGCCCAGCCGTTTGGCCATCTCGGCGACCGTCGCGCGGGTCTTGGCGGCGATTCGCGGATCATCGGCCAGGGCCCGCGATACGGTCGCCACCGAAAAGCCCGTGGCCTGCGCCAGCGTGCGCAGGGTGGGTTTTTCGCCATGCCCATGCAGGGCGGAAAGGCTGCTGTCGTCGGTCATCGGGCGTTGCCGGGCCTGTGGTTGGAGCTTGGCCATATTGACAGGCATTTCAAACGTTTCAACATGAAAACCGTTGCACATGAAAATGCCGCGATGCAGAAAAATGCTGCATATGCAGGGCGTTTTGTGGGTTTGCCATGCGCCCCCGTCGAAAATTATCAGTTGACGGAAGGCCAAATTATAACGTTTTAATTTACGCAAGCCCGTAAGGGCGTGGTCAATCAGGGAGGAACCGAAACATGACCATGATGAAGAAACTGCACATGAGCGCCGCCATTCTGGCGCTGTCGACCACGGCGGTCGCAGCCCAGGAGGTCGAGGTGCTGCACTGGTGGACATCCGGTGGCGAAGCTGCCGCCGTGGGCACGCTGCGCGACACGCTGGCCGCTGGCGGCATCGGCTGGCAGGACATGCCCGTCGCAGGGGGCGGCGGCTCTGACGCCATGACCGTTCTGCGCGCTCGCGTCACCGCAGGCGATGCACCGACCGCCGTTCAGATGCTCGGCTTCTCGATCCAGGATTGGGCCGCCGAAGGCGCGCTGGCCAACCTTGACGCGCTGGCCGCCGAACAGGGCTGGAACGACGTGGTTCCCGCAGCGCTTCAGGCGTTCTCGACCTATGACGGCCACTGGGTTGCCGCCCCTGTGAACGTCCACTCGACCAACTGGGTCTGGGCCAACAGCGCGCTGATGGCGGAGCTGGGCATCGAACAGCCGACCAGCTGGGACGAATTCGTCGCCGCGATGGAAGCCGCCGAGGCCGCAGGCCACGTGGCGCTCGCCCATGGCGGTCAGGCCTGGCAGGACGCGACCATCTTCGATTCGATGGTGATGGGCGTCGGCGGGCCGGACTTCTACCAGGCCGCGATGGTCGACCTGGACCCCGCAGCGCTGGGGTCGGACACGATGGTCGAAGCGTTCCAGCGCATGGAAACGCTGCGTGGTTTCGTCGATGACAACTTCTCGGGCCGCGACTGGAACCTCGCCACCGCGATGGTCATCAACGGCGAAGCGCTGTTCCAGATCATGGGCGACTGGGCCAAGGGTGAATTCGTCAATGCGGGCCTGACCGCCGGCAACGAATTCCAGTGCTTCCGCGTGCCCGGCACCGAAGGCACCGTCACCTTCAACTCCGACCAGTTCGCCATGTTCAACGTGAGCGACCCGGCAGCCCAGGAAGCCCAGCTCGCCATGGCCTCGGCCGTGCTGAGCCCGGAATTCCAGGTCGCCTTCAACCTCGTCAAGGGCTCGGTGCCCGCGCGCACCGACATCCCCTCGGACCAGTTCGACGCTTGTGGCCAGATGGGCATGGCGCAGCTGGCCGAAGCTGCGGCAAACGGTGGCCTCTTCGGGTCGATGGCGCATGGCCATGCCAACCCGCCCGCCGTGCAGAACGCGATGTATGACGTGATCACCGCGCATTTCAACGGCGAGTATGACGCCGCAACCGCCGCCGCCGAACTGGTGACGGCTGTCGAGATCGCCCAGTAATCACGGGCGTTTCGGACCGGCCCCCCTTGCGGGGCCGGTTCATTTTCTCCGGGCGCAGGGCCCGGTTTCCAGTCGCCGCAAAGGGGGAGAGGGGCCGATGGCCACAACGACCGACACGGGCGCGGATTTCCGCACGCGGTTGCAGGAATGGCTGCCCAAGCTGGTGCTGTCCCCGTCGCTGGCGATCATGCTGGTCTTCGTCTACGGCTTCATCGCCTTCACCATCTACCTCAGCTTCACCGACAGCCGGATGCTGCCGTCCTATGGCTGGGTGGGTTTCGACAATTACGACCGGTTGTTCCGGGTGCGCGAATGGAATGTCGCGCTGACGAACCTTGCGATCTTTGCCTCGCTCTACATCGTGATCTGCACGCTGATCGGCCTGACCCTGGCCATCCTGCTCGACCAGAAGATCCGGGGCGAGGGCGTGTTGCGCCCCATTTTCCTTTATCCGATGGCCCTGTCCTTCATCGTCACGGGGACGGCGTGGAAATGGTTTCTCGACCCGGCCATCGGGCTGGAAAACACCATGCAGCTCTGGGGCTGGGAAAGTTTCACCTTCGACTGGATCAAGGACCGCGAGATGGCGATCTATACAATCGTCATCGCCGCCGTCTGGCAATCCTCGGGCTTTGTCATGGCGATGTTTCTTGCGGGCCTGCGCGGGATCGACAACGAGATCCTCAAGGCCGCGCAAATGGATGGCGCGTCGAACTGGAACCTCTATCGCCGGATCATCCTGCCGCAGCTGCGCCCCGCCTTCCTGTCGGCCTTCGTGATCCTGAGCCATCTCGCGATCAAGTCCTATGACCTTGTCATCGCGCTGACGGGTGGGGGCCCCGGCAATGCCACGGCGCTGCCTGCGACCTTCATGTATTCCTACACTTTCACGCGTAACCAGATGGGGATCGGTGCTGCCTCGGCGGTCATCATGCTGATGACCATCGCCGCGATCATGGTCCCCTACCTCTACGCCGAACTGCGGGAGAAGAAGTGATGGCTGTCGCATCCACCGAAACCGCGATCCGGTCCTCGAATGCCGCGCGGGTGTTCATCTATCTCGTGCTGCTCCTGTTCGCGCTGTTCTACCTTTTGCCCTTCGGCATCATGCTGGTGAACTCGCTCAAACCCCTGTCGGAAATCACCGGCGGCAACATGATCGCCCTGCCGCAGGATTGGACGATCGCGCCCTGGCTGTCGGCATGGTCCACGGCCCAGATCGGGGTCGAGCCGACGGGCCTGCGCCCCTATTTCATCAATTCCATCGTGATGGCCGTGCCAGCCGTGGTCCTGTCGACGGTGGTGGGGGCGCTGAACGGCTATGTCCTGACCAAGTGGCATTTCCGCGGCGCCACGATCATCTTTGGCCTCTTGCTGTTCTCGTGCTTCATCCCGTTCCAGATCGTGCTGATCCCGATGGCGCGCATCCTTGGGATTCTGGATGTGGCGGGGACGACGACGGGCTTGATCCTTGTGCATTTCGTCTACGGGATCGGCTTCACCACGCTCTATTTCCGCAATTACTACGCGGCCTTCCCGACAGAACTGGTGCGCGCGGCGCAAATCGATGGGGCGGGGTTCTTCCAGATCTTCTGGCGGATCATGCTGCCCTCGTCGGGGCCGATCATCGCGGTCAGCTTCATCTGGCAATTCACCAATATCTGGAACGACTTTCTGTTCGGGGCCTCCTTTGCCTCGGGGGGCGGGGCGCCGATGACGGTGGCGCTCAACAATCTCGTCAACTCTTCCACGGGGGTGCGCGAATACAACGTGCATTTCGCAGGTGCCATCATGGCCGCCGCCCCCACGCTTCTCGTTTATATCGTCGCGGGCCGCTATTTCGTGCGCGGTCTGATGGCGGGTTCTGTGAAAGGATAACCCGATGGGCTTTCTCGACATCGACAATGTCACCAAGTCCTATGGCGCGGTCGAAGTGCTGCACAAGGTCGACATCGCCGTGGAAGAGGGGGAATTCCTTGTCCTCGTCGGCCCCTCGGGCTGCGGCAAGTCCACGCTTCTGAACATGATCGCGGGGCTGGAGGGGATCACCTCGGGCGAGATCCGGATCAAGGACCGGGTGATGAACGGCGTGCACCCGTCGCGGCGCAACATCGCGATGGTGTTCCAATCCTACGCGCTCTACCCCAACATGACGGTGGGCAAGAACATCACCTTTGGCCTCGAGATGCATGGCACGCCCAAGCCCGAGCGGGAAAAGGCGATGAAGGATGTGGCCCAGCTCTTGCAGATCGAGCATCTCCTGGACCGCAAGCCGGGGCAATTGTCGGGCGGTCAGCGTCAGCGGGTGGCGATGGGCCGCGCGCTGGTGCGCAACCCCGATGTGTTCCTCTTTGACGAGCCGCTGTCGAACCTCGACGCGAAACTGCGCGTCGACATGCGGACCGAGATCAAGAAGCTGCACCACCGGCTGGGCACGACCATCGTCTATGTCACCCATGACCAGATCGAGGCGATGACGCTCTCGACCCGGATCGCGGTCATGTTCAACGGCTATGTCCAGCAGCTCGGCACACCCAAGGAGATCTACGACACCCCCGCCAACCTGTTCGTTGCGACCTTCATGGGCAGCCCCGCGATGAATGTCCTCAAGGTCCGGCTGGAGGAGCGCAACGGCATCCCCCATGCCGTGATGGCCGGGGCCGATGGCGGCGAACGCGCGCTGGCCATGCCCCATGCGCCCGCCGCCGCCCGATCCTATCTGGGGCGCGAGGTGATGCTGGGCATCCGCCCCGAGGCGATCACCGACCCCGAGGGCGCGGACCGCAACGCCCGCAACATCCAGCCGCTGGCCAATACCGTCGGGGTGACCGAACCCGCCGGGGCCGACACCTTTGTCACCATGACGCTCGCGGGCAAGGATTGCGTCGCGCGGATGCGGGCGGATGCCGATGTGCGGCCCGGCCAACCCTTTGATTTCGCGGTCAACATGGACAAGGCGGTGCTCTTCGACATCGAGACCGAGACCCGCATCGCTTGATCCCGCGCCCGCAGGTCATCTCGGCCTGCGGGCGATTTTTTCCGCTGGAATTGGAACGATCCAATAGCTAAGTTGCAAGGGCAGGGAGGATCAGGTGAGCGACGCCGATATCATCATCGTCGGCTCCGGCATGGGGGGCGCGACGCTGGCCGCGGGGCTGGCGGCGACGGGCCTGCGCATCCTGATCCTGGAGCGCGGTGAAAGGCTGGAGGATTGTGCCGAGGCGCGCGATCCCGCAGCGATCTTTGGCAAGGGCCATTTCCGCCCCGCCGAGACATGGCTGACGCCCGAGGGCGCGCGATTCAATCCCGGCAATTACGCCTGCGTCGGCGGCAATTCCAAATTCTACGGCGCGGTGATGATCCGCTACCGCGAGGCCGATTTCGCCCCCATCCGCCACATGGGCGGCACCACACCCGGCTGGCCCTTTGCCTATGACACGCTCGCGCCGTGGTACACCCAAGCCGAGGCGCTCTATCAGGTGCGCGGGCAGGGCGGCATCGACCCGACCGAACCGCCGCGCGCCGCCGACTACCTTTTTCCCCCCGTCCCGCATGAGCCCGCCATCGTCGATCTCGACCACCGCCTGCGCGGGGTCGGCCTCCACCCCGCGCCCCTGCCGCTGGCCGTCGACATCGACCGCTGGCTTGCGCGCGCCGCAACGCCCTGGGATGCCTTCCCCGACACGACGGGCGGCAAGCTCGACGCCGAAACCGCCGCGCTGACGCTCGCGTTGCAGCACCCCAATGTGCGGCTGCAAACCGGCGTCACCGTGCACCGGATCGAGGCCGAGGGCGACCGCATCACCGGTCTTCTTACCAGCGCCGGGCGTCTGACCGCGCCGCGTATCGTGCTGGCGGCAGGGGCGGTGCACACCGCCGCGCTGCTCCTGCGATCCGCCAATGCCGATCATCCCACGGGCCTTGCCAACCGCTCGGATCAGGTCGGGCGCAATTTCATGAACCACAACGCCTCGGCCCTGCTGGCGGTCTCGCCCCGCCGCAACGCGTCGATCTACCAGAAAACCCTGATGCTGAACGATTGGTATCTGACCGGCGGACCCAAGGGGGAACCGCTGGGCAATATCCAGCTTCTGGGCCGGGTTTCCGCCCCGATCCTTGCCGCGCAAACGGGTCTGCCGCGCGCCCTGGCCAAGCTGATCGCGGATCGCGCCATCGATTTCTATGTCATGTCCGAGGATCTGCCCGACCCCGACAGCCGCGTCAGGGTCCGGGGCGATGACATCGTGCTGGACTGGCGGCGCTCCAACTGGGCGGCGCATGAGGCATTGGTCGCCCGCCTCAAGACCGCGCTCCGCAAGGCGGGGTTCCCCGTGCTTCTGTCCAAGCCCTTCGACCGCAGCACGCCGTCCCATCAATGCGGCACCGCGCGGCTGGGCGCAGATCCCGCAACCAGCGTGACAGATTCCTATGGCCGCTGCCACGATCACCCCAATCTCTGGATCTGCGACGCGTCGCTCTTGCCGACCTCGGCGGCGGTGAACCCGTCGCTCACCATCGCGGCGCTGGCTTTGCGGCAGGCGGATCGCATCGCGCAGGAGGCCGCATGAGACGCGCATTGATCACCGGCGGGCAGCAGGGCATCGGGTTGGGAATCGCGCAAGCGCTCCATGGCGCGGGCTGGCAGGTGGCGCTTGCCGCCGAGCTGTCGCCGGAGGCGGCGGTGGTGCAATCCGCCCTGGCCGGGATGCCGGGTGCGACCTATCACCGGCATGACCTGACGGACCTTGCGTCCATCCCCGCGCTGCTCGATGCCGTGGGGCCGGTCACGACGCTGATCTCCAACGCAGGCGTGCCTGCGATGGTGCGCGGCGACCTCTTGGACATGAAGCCCGACAGTTTCGACCGCTGCATCGACGTGAACCTGCGCGGTGCCTTCTTTCTTGCACAAGATTGCGCGCGGCGGATGCGTGACCTGCCGCCCGATCCCTACCGGTCGATCTGTTTCATCACCTCGGTCTCTGCCACGATGGTCTCGCCCGACCGCGCGGAATACTGCATCTCCAAGGCAGGGGCCGCCATGATGGCGCAAGCCTTTGCCGCGCGGCTTGCGCCCGAGAATATCGGCGTCTTCGACATCCGTCCCGGCATCATCGAAACGCCGATGACCGCGCCCGTCCGCGACCGCTATGACAGCCGCATCGCCGATGGCCTTGTCCCCGCCCGCCGCTGGGGCAATCCCGCCGATATCGCGCAAGTGATCCTGCCGCTTGCGCGCGGCGATTTCGCCTTTGCCACCGGGGCCGTGATCCCCGTCGATGGCGGGCTTTCCATTCACCGGCTCTAAAGGGGCGATCATGGCCGAGGGGTTCGATTACATCATCATCGGCGGCGGCAGCGCGGGCTGTGTCCTGGCCGGCCGCCTGTCCGAGGATACGACGGCACGGGTGCTGCTGCTGGAGGCCGGGGGGCGCGACCGCAACCCGCTTTATCACCTGCCCGCAGGTTTCGCGAAAATGACCAAGGGCCTGGGCTCCTGGGGCTGGGAAACCGTGCCGCAGCGCCACATGAAGGGGCGCGTCTTTAACTATACCCAAGGCAAGGTCATCGGCGGCGGCTCCAGCCTCAACGCGCAGATCTACACGCGCGGCAATGCGCAGGATTACGACGAATGGCGGCAGATGGGCTGTGACGGCTGGGCCTACGACGATGTCCTGCCGTATTTCCGCAAGGCCGAGGACAACGACACCTACGACAACCGCTACCACGGCAAGGGCGGCCCCTTGGGCGTATCCCAACCCATCGCCCCCCTGCCGATCTGCGAGGCGTATTTCGAGGCGGCCGCCGCCCTCGGCATCCCGCGCAACATGGACATCAACGGCGAAACACAGGATGGCGTCTGCTATTACCAGCTGACCCAGCGCAACGCGCGCCGCTCCTCTGCCGCGATGGCCTATGTCGCCCCGAACGAGGGGCGGGCGAACCTGACCATCAAAACCGGCGCGCAGGTGCGGCGCATCACGGTCACGGGCGGCCGCGCCACGGGCGTCGAGTTGATGGACGGCACCCATGTCACCGCGACGACCGAGGTCATCCTGTCCTCCGGCGCCATCGGCTCCCCGCGCCTGTTGCAGCTGTCGGGCATCGGTCCGGCGGATCATCTGCAGGAACTGGGGATCGACGTGATCCTCGACCAGCCACAGGTGGGCGAGAACCTGCAAGATCACCTCGATCTTTATTGCATCGTGGAACTGAGCGGCCCCTACAGCTACGACCGCTACGCCAAACCGCACTTGGCCGCCCTTGCCGGTCTGCAATACCTGCTGACGCGCAAGGGGCCGGTCGCCTCCTCGCTCTTTGAAACGGGCGGGTTCTGGTATGCCGACCGGGACGCCCGTTCCCCCGATATCCAGTTCCATCTCGGCCTTGGCACCGGCATCGAAAAGGGTGTCGCGGCCATGCCGCAGGGGGGCGTGACGCTCAATTCCTGCCACCTGCGCCCGCGCTCGCGTGGCAGCGTGCGGCTGGCCTCCAGCGATCCGGCCAAGGCCCCGCTGATCGACCCGAATTACCTGTCCGATCCCCATGACCGCGAGATGTCGATCCGGGGGCTGAAACTGACGCAAGAGATCATGGCCCAGGCGCCCCTTGCCAACTACGTGCTGGCCGAACGCCTGCCGGGGCCGGATGTGCGCACGGATCAGGACTATTTCGACTTCATCTGCGAACATTCCAAGACCTCGCACCATTGCGCGGGCACCTGCCGGATGGGCAGCGATCCTGCCGCCGTGGTCGACCCCCGCCTGCGGTTGAACGGCATCGCGGGGCTGCGCGTGGTGGACAATTCCATCATGCCCAAGGTCATTTCCTCCAACACCAATGCCGCCGCCATCATGATCGGCGAGAAAGCCGCCGACATGATCCGCCAAGACGCGAGGGCCTGAGATGCTGCTGCCGACCTATGCCGGAACGCTGGAGGACTACCGCCTGTCGGGCGACCCGCTGACCCCGCGCAGCCCCCGTGTGGCGCTCACCCGCACCGCCTTTGCCGCGGCCCATGTCATCAGCGACCCGATGGCCGAACGCAGCCCGTGGGATGGCCGCCCCGCCGTCGATTGGGAGGCGACACTGGGCTTTCGCCACCGGCTCTGGGATCAGGGTCTGGGTCTGGCCGAGGCGATGGATACCGCGCAGCGCGGCATGGGCGTGGATTGGCCCACCGCGCTCGAATTGATCCAACGCACCATGGCCGAGGCGCGGGCCCATCCCCTGCGCCCCCGCGTCGCCTGTGGCGCGGGCACCGATCACCTGACCCTGTCCGATCTCACCAGCCTTGACGCGATCCTTGCCGCCTATCGCACCCAGATGGAGGCGATCGAGGCCGCAGGCGGCCAGATCATCCTGATGGCCACCCGCGCCCTGCCCGCGATCAAGGCGGGGCCTGAGGATTACGCCGCGCTTTACGGAAAACTTATAGAAGAATCCGCAAACCCCGTGATCCTGCACTGGCTGGGCGACATGTTCGACCCCGCCCTGACCGGCTATTGGGGCGCGCAGGATATCGCGACGGCCAACAATGTCGTCCTCGACATCATCACGCGCCACGCCGCCAAGATCGACGGGATCAAGATCAGCCTCCTCGATCAGGCGCACGAGGAATCGTTCCGCGCCAAGCTGCCGCCCGGTGTCCGCCTCTATACCGGCGACGATTTCAACTACGCCCCCCTGATCGAGGGCGACGGGACCCGCCATTCCCACGCGCTTCTGGGCATCTTTGCCGCCATCGCCCCCGCCGCCTCCCAGGCGCTGGAGGCGCTGGCGATGGGCGACAGCGCCACCTATCACGCGCTCTTCGCGCCCACCGTGCCCCTCAGCCGCGAAATCTTCAAACCACCGACCCGGTTCTACAAGGCGGGCATCGCCTTTCTGAGCTGGCTCAACGGCACGCAAAGCCATTTCATCATGCCCGGCGGCTTCCAATCCTCGCGCGAGATTGCGCATTACGCGCAGGTCTACCGCCTGGCCGATCAGGCGCGGCTCCTGTCCGACCCCGATCTGGCCCAAACCCGGATGCGATCGCTCTTGGCCTTGCACGGGATCGGCGGCTAACTAGGGCGCATGATCCGCCGCCCCACCATCCTCGATGTCGCCGCCCGCGCGGGCGTGTCGAAATCCACCGTGTCCCTGGTCCTGCAAGGGTCCAAACAGGTGCGCCCCGAAACCCGCGCCGCCGTTGAACGGGCCATGGCCGAGATCGGCTATGTCTACAACCGCGCGGCGGCCAACCTGCGCTCGGCCTCGGTGGGTCTGGTGGGTCTTGTGATCAACGACCTGCGCAACCCGTTTTTCACCGAATTCGCGACCAGCCTGCAAATGGCGCTCGCGGCCGAAGGCTATGCCACCGTCATCGCCAATTCCGACGAGGATGCAGAGCTTCAGGCGAAACTGGTGGGCTCCATGATCGAACATGGCGTGTCCGCGCTCGTCATCTCGCCCGCCTATGGCGGCGCGTCCGAGACCTTCGACCAATTGGCGCGCACCGGCCTGCCGGTGATGCAGGTGCTGCGCAAGATGGATGAGCGGACCGATCTCTTTCCCTTCGCCAGTTTCGATTATGCCAGCGGCAGCGCCATGGCCGCGCGCCACCTGCTCGAACAGGGCGCGCGCAACATCGCCTTTGTCGGGGGGCTGCCGGGCCGCGCCATCACGCGCGAACGCAAATCCGGCTGGCGCGAGGTGCTGAAATCCGAAGGGCATCAGGAAATCGCGCTCCACGGCAAATCCAGCCGCGCCTTCGGCATGCAGGCGGCGGGACAGCTCATCGCCGATCACCCCGATGTCGATGCCGCGATCTGTTTCAACGATCTCGTGGCGCTGGGCCTGATGGCCGGTTTCGCCCGCGCCGGTCGGCCCATCGGGGCGGAATTCCGCGTCGTCGGCTTCGACGATATCGAAGAGGCGCAACAGGCCTGGCCGCCGCTCTCCTCGGTCGCTTGCGATATCGCCGGCTTCGCCCGCGACACGGCCACGCGCCTCTTGGCCTGGATGGTGGAGGGGCAGCGCCCCGCCCCCGAATTGCGCAGCCCCGTCCATCTCGTTTCCCGCATGTCCAGCACGGGCCATCCAGAATGACCCCCCCCGATCTGCTCCGCGCGATGTTCGACCGCGCCGTCGCCGTCGCCGACCCGATGCAAAGCCTTGGCCAGCGCCTGCCGCCCAAGCCGCCCGGCCGGGTTGTCGTGATCGGCGCGGGCAAGGCCAGCGCCCGCATGGCCGAAGCGGTCGAGGCCGCATGGGGCCCCTGCGAGGGCCTGGTCATCACCCGCTACGGCTATGCCCGCCCCTGCAAGGGGATCGAGATCGTGGAGGCGGCCCACCCCGTCCCCGATGCCGCAGGCGTCGCCGCCACCCGCCGGATGCTCGACCTCCTGTCCGGGCTGGGGGAGGGGGATTTCGTCCTCGCCCTCATCTCGGGCGGTGGCTCCGCCCTGCTCTGTGCGCCCGCACCCGGCATCACGCTGTCCGAGAAACAGGCGCTGACCCAGGGCCTCTTGGCCTCGGGCGCGCCCATCGGCGACATCAACGGCATCCGCAAGGAGATATCGGCGGTCAAGGGCGGACGGCTCGCCGCCGCAGCCTATCCCGCACGGATGCTCGCGCTGATGATCTCGGATGTTCCGGGCGATGATCCGGGCGATATCGCCTCTGGCCCCACGGTCGGGCATCGCGGCGATGCGGCCCGCGCGCTGGCCACGCTCGCCCGCTGGGGCGTCACGCCGCCCCCCTCCATCGACGCCTTCCTGCGCGCGGGCGGTGACCCGGTCCTGCCCGATGATCCGCGCCTGTCGCGGGTGGAAAACGTGATCTACGCCGCCCCCGCCCAATCTCTGGCCGCCGCCGCCGATCTGGCCCGCGCGCAGGGTTACGCCGTCGACATCCTCGGCGACGCGCTGGAGGGGGAGGCGCGCGAGGTCGCCACCATCCACGCCACCCTGGCCCGCGCCGCCAAGGGTCCGCGCCTGATCCTGTCGGGCGGTGAGCTGACCGTGACGCGGCGCGGCGACGGAATAGGGGGCCCCAATGCCGAATACGCGCTGGCGCTGGCGCTGGCCCTCGATGGCGCACCGGGGATCCATGCCATCGCCTGCGACACCGATGGCGTCGATGGCGCGGCCGAGGTCGCGGGCGCGCTCATCGGCCCCGATACGCTGGCGCGCGCCGCATCCGCAGGCATCGACGCGGCCGGGGCGCTGGCGCAGAACGATGCCCATAATTTCTTCTACAAGATCGGCGGGCAGGTCGTCACCGGCCCCACCCTCACCAACGTGAACGACTTCCGCGCCATCCTGATCGAAGGCTAGACCATGCTGCACCATATCGTCCTGATGGACCCCGACGGGCCCGAGGCGCTGGCCGCGATCAAGGCCGCCATGCCGATCCTTGCCGCCGTCTGTGACGCTCTGCCGGGTGCCTCCGGCTTCACCCATGGCCCCAACCGCGATTTCGAGGGGAAATCGGCGCGCTATACCTACGGCTTCTCGGTCCATTTCACCGATCGCGCCGCCCATCTCGCCTATGAACAGCACCCCGACCATATCCGCGCGGGCGGCATGCTGGTTGCCGCCTGCCGGGGTGGTCACGACGGGATTTTCGTCGCCGATCTCGAGGTCTGAACTGGCCAAACCTTCGTTGTGCGGGCATCTTTTGCCGAAACCCGGGCAGGATGCGGCGCAGGCATGACCGATACCCATATCTTCTTCGTGGCCGATGGCGAGCGCCTCGAATGGCAAAGCTGGCTTCTGGCGGCAAGCCTTGCCCATGCCCATCGGGGGCGGGGCGATGTCCATCTCTACGCCTATGCCAGCCCCGATTGGCTGGAGCAGGTCGGCCCCGTCACCCGCGCCATCTATGCCGAGGCAGGCGTCGACCTGCGCGCCCTGCCGGAATCGCCCAACTGGGCCAAACCCTATCCGCATGGCAACAAGATCGTCGCGGCGACCGACCACCGCGGGCCCGGGCGCGGCATCTTTCTCGATACCGACATGATCTGCCTCAAACCCCTGACGGAATTGGCCGATCTGCCCGCCACCCACATCGCCGCAGCACCCGAGGGGCGGCCCACATGGGGCCCCGATGACCGCTGGCAGCGCGCCTATGACCATTTCGGCCTGCCGCTCCCCACGTCCCGCGTCCGCCTCTTGCGCGGCGACCGGCCCGAACACCTGCCCTATTTCAACGCGGGCCTCGTCGCCATGCCCGAGGATGCGCAGCCAGACGGCAAACGCTTTGCCGATCACTGGCTCGAAACCGCGCTCGACTTCGACCACAAGTGCAAGATCGCCAACAAGCGCCCCTGGCTCGACCAGATCACCCTGCCGCTCGCCATCGCGCGCTTCGGCTATACCGCCCATGTGCTGGACGAAAGCTGGAACCACGCGCTGTCGCATCGCGGCTCGGCCATCGACCAGACGCCCGATGCGCATATCCTGCACTATCACCGCTTCATGTTCCTGCGCGCCGCCCCGCAATGGCCGGGCATCTTGCAACGCTTCTTCGACCTCGTGCCAAGGGCGCAGCACCCCGCCGCAACCGACCGCCTGCGCGAGATGAACCTTCTACCCTAAAGAGCGTCGCGATAACGCGCCGCTCCTTTTCTTTCTGACTTCGCATGTCCGGGGAGCGCAAAACCGGTTCCCACTTTTGCGCGACATGCTTCAGCGCGCCAGCAACGCCTCTACCTCGGCACGGGTGGGCATCGCCGCCGCCGCCCCCGCCCGCGTGACCGAGATCGCGGCAACGGCGGTGGCAAAGCGCAAGGCATCCTCCAGCCCCCGCCCTTCGGCCAGCGCCGTGGCGAACCCGCCGTTGAACGCATCGCCTGCGCCGGTTGTATCCACCACCGGCCCTGCGTTGATAGGCGGCACATGCCGCGCGCCCGCCGCATCGCAGACGAGCGCCCCATCGCCCCCCAGCGTCACGATCACCGCCTTGCCCACGCCCTGATCCAGCAATGCGCCCCCAGCCCTCGCCGCGCTGTCGCGGTCCGTCACGGCAATGCCCGTCAACCCCTCGGCCTCCGCCTCGTTCGGGATCAGGTAATCGCAAAGCGCCAGCATCCCTTGGGGCAGGGGGGCCGCAGGCGCAGGGTTCAGGATCGTGATCGCGCCCCCCTCCCGCGCCACGCGCAAAAACGCTTCTGCCGCCGCCATCGGCTGTTCCAGCTGCGTCAGCGCCACCCTAGCCTGTCCGATCGCCTCGGCCTGTGCCGCCACATCCGCCACGCTGATGGCCCCCGCCGCACCGGGACTGACCACGATGGCATTCTTGCCCGTGCCCGTTTCCACGAATATCCCCGCAGCCCCGGTGGGCAGGCTCTCGTCGATCACGGCCAGCGGATGGACCCCCGCCCGGGCCCAGGTCTCCTGCCCCATCGCGCCGAACGTGTCTTTCCCGATCCGGGTCAGGAACCCCACATCGCCCCCCGCCATGGCGGCGGCCACCGCCTGGTTCGACCCCTTGCCGCCGGGGCCAAGGGTGAACCCCGTTCCCAGCACCGTCTCCCCCAACCGGGGCGGCGCGTCACAGCGGAACGCCGCATCGGCCACGAATATGCCAAGGATCACGATATCATGGGGCATGGGCGGACCTTCTCCTTGCGCGCGCGTCCCCAGCCTAGCCGCCCCGCGCGCGCCCTGCCAGCACCCCCTTGCAGCCGCGCGCCCTGCAAGGGAACATCCCGCCGGAACAGGGGGGACAGGTCCATGAACATCGCCCATTGGCTCGCCCGCAGCGCGCAAGTCGCCGGCGACAGCCCGGCCCTGATGCTGGGCGACAGGCTCATGGCCGATTACGCCACCTTCCACGCTCGCGCCGCCGCCCTGGCAACGGCCCTGACCGCCAGGGGCATCTTGCCCGGCGACCGCGTCGCGATCTGGTCCGGCAATGCCCCCGATTACCTCACGGCCCTCTACGGCATCTGGATCGCCGGGGCCGCCGCCGTGCCGATCAACGCCAAGCTCCACCCGCGCGAGGCGGCGTTCATCCTCCAGGACAGCGGCGCGCGCCACCTGTTCCTCGGCCCCGGCCTCGCCCCCGACACCGACATGCCGCAGACCCCGCTCGCCAGCCCCGCCTTCGCCTCCATGACCACGGGCGCGCCCGCCCCGATCACCGACCGCGCGCCCGGCGATCTGGCCTGGCTCTTCTACACCTCGGGCACCACCGGCCAGCCCAAGGGGGTGCAGATCACCCATGGCATGCTCGCCGCCACCTCGCTCTGCTATCCCGTCGATGTCGATCCGGTCAGCCCCTTGGATGCCGCGCTCTATGCCGCCCCGATGAGCCATGGCGCGGGCCTTTACGCTCCGATCCATGTCCGCATGGGCGCGCGCCACATCGTGCCCCCCTCGGGCGGCTTCGATCCTGCCGAGGTTCTGGCGCTCTCCGCAACCCTTGGCCCCACCTCGATGTTCATGGCCCCCACCATGGTCCGCCGCCTGACCGATGCCGCCCGCGCCATGGGCAGCAAGGGCCGCGGCATCCGCACCATCGTCTATGGCGGCGGCCCCATGTATCGCGCCGATATCGAAGAGGCCGTGGCGCTCTTCGGTCCCAAATTCGTGCAGATCTACGGGCAGGGCGAATGCCCCATGGCGATCACGGCGCTCTCGCGCGCCGATGTCGCGGATCGCAGCCACCCCAACTGGCGCGCGCGCCTCGCCTCTGTCGGCCGCGCCCAAAGCCTCGTGGAAATCGCCATCGGCGACGCCACAGGCACCCCCCTGCCCAGGGGCGAGATCGGCGAGATCATGGTGCGCGGCGCCCCCGTCATGCCCGGCTACTGGCAAAACCCCGAGGCCACGGCGAAAACGCTCGTCAACGGCTGGCTCATGACCGGCGACATGGGCAGCCTCGACGCCCATGGCTACCTCACCCTCGCCGACCGCTCCAAGGATGTGATCATCTCGGGCGGCAGCAACATCTACCCCCGCGAGGTGGAGGAGGTTCTCCTGACCCACCCCTCCATCCACGAGGTTTCGGTCATCGGCCGCCCCTCCCCCGAATGGGGCGAAGAGGTCGTGGCCTTCATCGTCCCTACGCCCGGTTCCACCCCCGATCCGGCAGCGCTCGATGCCCATTGCCTCGCCCATATCGCGCGCTTCAAACGGCCCAAGGCCTACGTGACCCTGCAAGAGCTGCCCAAGAACAATTACGGCAAGGTCCTGAAAACCGACCTCCGCCGCCGCCTCGCGGAGGAACCCTGACCGCCTGCTTCTCTGTTTCCCAAATATCCCGGGGGGAGGGGCCAAAAGGCCCCGGGGGGCGGAGCCCCCACCCTCAGCAACGGGCAGAGCCCCCCACAGGCACATCCGACACAACGTCCCCGAAACCCGAGGGCCCCGCCTTGTTCGCGCCCGCGCCACGGCCTACATCGCGCCTTATGAAGCGTTTCGTTCCGTTCATCGCCAAGGACCCGCTCGTCTCGGTCATCACCCTGTCGGGCGTGATCGCGGCCTCCAACCGTGGCGGCACACTCAGCGATGCCGCCCTCGCGCCCGCCATCGAACGCGCCTTCGCCAAGGGAAAACCGACCGCCGTCGCGCTTGTCCTGAATTCGCCGGGCGGCAGCCCCGCCCAATCCTCGCTCATCGCCGCCCGCATCCGCCGCCTGGCCGAGGAAAAACAGATCCCCGTCCATGCCTTCGTCGAGGATGTGGCAGCCTCCGGCGGCTATTGGCTGGCCTGCGCCGCCGATGACATCTGGATCGACGCAAGCTCCATCGTGGGCTCCATCGGCGTCATCTCGGCGGGCTTCGGCCTGCACGAGGCGATCGCGCGCATCGGCATCGAACGCCGCGTCCATACCTCGGGTAAGGACAAGTCGATGCTCGACCCGTTCCGCCCCGAACGCCCCGAGGATGTCGAACGCCTCAAATCCATCCAGTCCCAGATCCACGACAGCTTCATCGCCCATGTGAAATCTCGCCGCGGCGCACGGCTGGCGCAGGATGCCGATCTTTTCACCGGCGAATTCTGGGTCGGGCAGCGCGCCGTCGACCTCGGGCTTGCCGACGGGATCGGCCATATCGTCCCGGTCCTGAAAGACCGCTACGGCAAGAAAACCCGCTTCCAGCGCTTCGGCCCGCGCCGGGGCCTGTTCCAGCGCTTCAGCGCCAGCCTTTCCGCCGAACTGACCGGCACCCTCCAGGACAGCGCGCTCCGGGCGCGCTACGGCCTGTCGTGATGCTCAAGATCGTCAGCCTTTTCCTGATCTTCATGGCGGTGCTCGCCATGTTCGGCCGCCTGCGCTGGCCCCGGATCGGGGGCAGGGGCGACCGCGCGGGCGGATTGCCCAAACCCAGACTTTGCCCCGATTGCGGGCGCTACAACCTGCGCGGCGGCCCCTGCCGCACGTGCAAGAACGAACAGGGCTGACATCTTGATCACGGAATTCGCCTATGCCGGCCTCGGCCTGATCATTCTCCTTCTGGCCGGGGACCTCCTGGTGAAGGGCGCGGTCAACCTCAGCCTCCGGCTCGGCATCCCGGCACTGATCGTCAGCCTGACGGTGGTGGCCTTCGGCACCTCCGCGCCCGAACTCCTGATCTCGATCACGGCGGTGCTCGATGGCGTGCCGGGTCTGGCGCTGGGCAACGTGATCGGCTCGAACACCGCCAATGTGCTGCTGATCCTCGGCATCCCGGCGATGATCTTCGGGCTTGCCACGGGCAGCGATACGCGCCGCAGCTTCCTTTTCATGATGCTGGGCAGCGCGCTGTTCGTGGGCTTGGGCTTTCTGGGTCCCTATCGCTGGTGGGCGGGCCTGATCCTTCTGGGCGCGCTGGCGCTGATCTTGTTCGATTCCGCGCGCGAGGTGCAGGCCCACCGCCGCGCCGCCGCCGCCGATGCCCAAGCGGCAGAAGACGACGACGATCTCCCCGAGGAGGCGGACCCCGACATGCCCTGGTGGAAGATCCTGGGCTTTCTCGCGCTGGGCCTGATCGGCCTGCCCATCGGGGCCGAACTGCTGATCGACAGCTCCGTCAGCATCGCGCAGGCCTTCGGGGTCAGCGACACGGTGATCGGCCTGACGCTTGTTGCGGTCGGCACCTCCTTGCCGGAACTGGCCACCACCGTCATGGCCGCGCTGCGCCGCCATGCCGATGTGGCGCTCGGCAATGTCATCGGCTCGAACATGTTCAACCTTCTGGGCATCATCGGCGTGGCCTCCCTTGTCGGGCAGATCCCCGTCGATCCGGCGCTTCTGCGCTTCGATGTCTGGGTGATGCTGGCGGCCTCTGCGGTGCTTGCGCCCTTCGTCTTCCTGCGCTGGGGCATGGGGCGTCTGGTTGGCGTGATCTTCACCGCGCTCTATGTCGCCTACATTCTGATGGTCCTGGCATAGGAAGATTGTGATGACGGCATTGGTCACGGGGGCGGCGCGGCGTCTGGGTCGCGCCATGGCGCTGGAACTTGCGCGCGCGGGCCATGATCTGGCCATCCATTATTCCGGCAGCGCCGAAGAGGCCGCGACCGTGGCCGATGAGGTGCGCGCGCTCGGCCGCCGCGCCGTGACGCTGCAAGCCGACCTGACCCACGAGGACGAGACCCAGACCCTGCTCCCCCGCGCGGTCGCGGCGCTCGATGCCCCGATCACGGTGCTGATCAACAACGCCTCGATCTTCGAATACGACAATATCGCCACCGCCACCCGCAGCAGCTGGGACAGGCACCTGGAATCGAACCTCCGCGCCCCCTTCGTCCTGACGCAAGCCATGGCCGCGCAGGTGCCGGACCCCCTCACGGATGAAAACGGCGAACCGCAGGCGCAGGGCCTGATCGTCAACATGATCGACCAGCGCGTCCTGAAACCCACGCCCGAATTCATGAGCTACACGATCGCCAAGATGGGCCTCTGGGCGCTCACCCGCACCTCGGCGCAGGCTTTGGCCCCCCGCGTGCGGGTCAATGCCATCGGTCCCGGTCCGACCATGCAGGGCGCCCGCCAATCCGCCGCGCATTTCGCGGGCCAGCGCGCGGCGACGATCCTGAACCGGGGCGCGGACCCCGCGGGCATCTGCGACGCGCTGCGCTATTTCCTGACCGCGCGCGCCGTGACCGGCCAGCTCATCTGCGTCGATGGGGGCCAGCATCTCGCATGGCAGACCCCGGACGTCCTTGGGGTTGAATAGCGCCACGGGTCGGGGCGCGATGCGGAGTTTTCCACCGGCCCCGATTTTGTGAAGTCCTTGTAAATGCAAGGTAACAGGATGATGACAGGATCGGCGTTTGAAAAATAAACGCTTTGAAATCAGAGCGTTAAAAGTTAGCCTAAAAAATAGGCAAAGCTCAGAACCCACCTCGAAACAAGGAAAATTTTCCCTCTCCCAAGATTTTTCCTCAAGCTTGTCCACAGGTTTGGTGGAGTCTTCTTCCCTTGATCAAAACACCGTTCCGTTGCAGCCGAACAGGGAATCGCCAAAGCAGTCCCGACCATGACCGAACCGACCTCGAAAGCGCCCGAAACCGGGCATGAGATCATCCACTCCTATCTCAAGACGCTCGACAATTCGCCGGGCGTCTACCGGATGCTCGATGCCCAATCCCGGGTGCTTTACGTGGGCAAGGCGCGGGCGCTGAAACGGCGGGTGTCCAATTACGCCAAGCCGTCCGGGCACAGCCCCCGCATCGCGCGGATGATCCGCGAAACGGCCTCGATGATGTTCCTGACCACGCGCACCGAAACCGAGGCGCTGCTTCTGGAACAAAACCTCATCAAGCAGCTCAAACCCCGCTACAACGTGCTCCTGCGCGACGACAAATCGTTCCCCAACATCCTCGTCGCGCGCGCCCATGCCTTTCCCCAGATCAAGAAACATCGCGGGGCCAAGACGGAAAAGGGAGATTATTTCGGCCCCTTCGCCAGCGCGGGGGCCGTGAACCGCACGCTCAACCAGCTGCAAAAGGTCTTCTTGCTCCGCAACTGCACCGATGCGACCTTTGAATCCCGCACGCGACCCTGCCTGCTCTACCAGATCAAGCGCTGCTCGGCCCCTTGCACCGGCTATATCAGCGCGACGGATTATGCTGCCTCCGTCGCCGATGCCGTCCGCTTCCTCAAGGGCGACTCGACCGAGCTTCAGGCCCAGCTCGCCACCCAGATGGCCGAGGCCTCCGAGGCCATGGAATTCGAACGCGCCGCAGCGCTCCGCGACCGCATCCGCGCGCTGACCAATGTGCAATCCGCCCAAGGCATCAATCCCCGTGGCGTGCGCGAGGCCGATGTGATCGCGCTGCACATGGAAGGCGGGCAGGCCTGCGTTCAGGTCTTCTTCATCCGCGCCAACCAGAACTGGGGCAACCGCGATTTCTACCCCCGCGTGGGCGCCGACATCGACGCCCCCGAGGTGCTCGAGGCGTTCTTGGGCCAATTCTACGACCAAAAGGACCCGCCCCCCCAGCTGATCCTCTCCCACCAGATCGACAATGCCGACCTGATGGCCGATGCGCTCTCGCAGAAATTGGGGCGCAAGGTGGAATTGCTCGTCCCCCAACGCGGCGAAAAGGCCGAATTGATCGACAGCGCGATGCGCAACGCCCGCGAAAGCCTCGCCCGCCGCATGGCCGAGGGGCAGGCCCAGACCAAGCTCCTGGACGGTCTGGCCGATGCCTTCGACCTCGACACACCCCCCAAGCGGATCGAAGTCTACGACAACTCCCACATCCAGGGCGCGCATGCCGTGGGCGCGATGATCGTCGCAGGCCCCGACGGCTTCCTCAAATCCCAATACCGCAAGTTCAATATCCGCGGCGACGACCTCACCCCCGGCGACGATTTCGGCATGATGAAAGAGGTGCTGACCCGCCGCTTCCAGCGCCTCCTCAAGGAAGACCCCGATCGGATGTCCGAAGCCTGGCCCGATCTCCTCCTGATCGACGGCGGCGCGGGACAGGTTTCGGCAGTCAAACAGATCATGGATGATCTCGGCATCGACGATCTGCCCTTCATCGGCGTGGCCAAGGGCATCGACCGCGACCAGGGCAAGGAGGAATTCCACCGCCCCGGCCAGCCGGTCATGGCGCTCCAGCGCAACGATCCCGTGCTCTATTTCATCCAGCGCCTGCGCGACGAGGCGCACCGCTTCGCCATCGGCGCCCACCGCGCCAAACGGTCCAAGGCCGTCAGCGCCACCCCCCTCGACGACATCCCCGGCGTCGGCGCCACCCGCAAACGCGCCCTGCTCGCGCATTTCGGCTCGGCCAAGGCCGTCTCCCGCGCCAACCTCTCCGACCTCACGGCGGTCGAGGGCATCAACGACGCGCTGGCGCAAAAGATCTACGATTACTTCCAGGACCGGGGGTGACACCGCTACCGCGCCCGCTTCCCTCTCCCCCGCGCCCGCGCTAAACCTGCCCCATGCGTTGGACCCTGCCCAATATCCTGACCGTCGCCCGGATGATCGCGGCCCCTCTCGTGGGGCTCGTGTTCCTCGTCCTGCCGCGGCCTTTCGCGGATTGGGTGGCGATGATCCTCTTCCTCGCGGCCTCGCTCACCGACTATGTCGACGGCTATCTCGCCCGCGCCTGGAACCAGATCAGCCGCTTCGGCGCGATGCTCGATCCGATCGCGGACAAGGCGGTCGTGGTCATCGCGCTGGCCGTGATCCTCGGCATCCACGGCATCACCGCCTGGACGCTGATCCCCGTCACCGCCATCCTCTTCCGCGAGGTTTTCGTCTCGGGCCTGCGCGAATTTCTCGGCCATTCCGCCGCCACGCTCAAGGTCACGCCGCTGGCCAAGTGGAAGACGATGGTCCAGATGGTCGCCATCACCATGCTGTTTGCCTGGGGTCTTTTCGACCATTACTTCCTGATGCAGACGCTCGGCATGAACGGCGAGATCGTGATGGGCATCCTGAACGGCGACATCCCCGATGCCGTCGGCCTCAACTGGAAATACCAGGGCCTGATGCTCACCTCCTATGGTGGCCTCGTCCTCTTGTGGCTGGCCGCAGCGCTCACGCTCGTCACCGGCTACGATTACTTCCGCAAGGCCCTGCCCTTCCTGAAGGACACGTGATGAAACTCGATATCCGCTATTTCGCCTGGCTGCGCGAACGCACCGGCACCGCTTCCGAAACGATCGAGACCGAGGCCGCGACCCTATCGGACCTCATCACCGAGCTGTCGGCCCGCGACGAAGGCTATGCGCTCGCCTTTTCCGATCCCGCAGGCATCCGCGCCGCCATCGACCAGACCCTGGTCGAGATGGACGCGCCCCTTTCGGGCGCGCGCGAAGTGGCGTTTTTCCCGCCCATGACCGGGGGCTGACCCCATGCCCGACCCGATCCGCGTGCAACAGGCCGCCTTCGACATGGGGGCCGAACTCAACGCCTTCGCCGCCAGCGTTTCGGGGGCAGGGGCCGTGGTCAGCTTTTCGGGCATCACCCGCGACGTGGCCACCGGCGATCTCCAGGTGATGGAGATCGAACATTACCCCGGCATGACCGAAAAGGCGCTCACCGATATCCGCGCGCAGGCCATCGACCGATTTTCCCTGACCGACGCCATGATCCTGCACCGCTACGGGCCCCTTGCGCCCTCCGAGCCGATCATGATGGTCGCCACCGCCGCCCGCCACCGCGCCGACGCTTTCGCGGGGGCCGAATTCCTGATGGATTACCTCAAATCCCGCGCCCCCTTCTGGAAGAAGGAGGTCACGGCCGCAGGCGCCGCCTGGGTCGACGCCAAGGACGAGGATGAAGACGCGCTCGCCCGCTGGATGCGCTAGAGCTTCCCGGCCCCGCGCCTTGCCCTTGGCGCGCGGCAGGCCCCACACCCCCTCCCGAAAGAACGACAAGGCATGGCGATGAACACGGATCTGCCCGACCTGACCGAAGATCTTCGCGACGGAATCCTCTGGGTCACCTTCAACCGGCCCGAGGCGCGCAATGCGCTGACCTTCGCCATGTATGAACGCCTGGCCCGGATCTGCGCCACCATGCCCACCGACGGCTCGGTCCGGGCCATGGTGACCTCCGGCGCGGGCGGCAGGGCCTATGCGGCGGGCACCGACATGACGCAGTTCCGCGCCTTCGAGACGGCAGAGGATGCGCTGGCCTATGAACGCCGGATCGATGCGGTGCTCGATGCCATCGAACGCTGCCCCGTGCCGACCATCGCGGCGATCCACGGGGCCTGCACGGGCGGCGGGGCCTCCATCGCGGCGGCCTGTGATCTGCGCATCGCCTCGGCGCAGCTGAAATACGGCTTTCCCATCGCGCGCACGCTGGGCAATTGCCTGGCCGCCGCCAATCTCGCGCGGTTGAGCGAGCTGATCGGCGCGGGCCGGGTGCGCGAGATGATCTTCACCGCCCGCCTGATCGAAGCCGATGAGGCGCTGTCCTGCGGTCTGGTTTCAGAAATCCTGCCCGATGAGGCCGCGCTGATGGCGCGTGCAGCGGAGCTTGCCGCGCTCGTGGGCGGCATGGCCCCCCTGACGCTCCGCGCCACCAAGGAGGCTTTGCGCCGCAACCGCGCGGCGGCCAAGGTCGATGACGACGACCTGATCACCTCGTGCTACATGAGCGAGGATTTCCGCATCGGCATGGAAGCCTTCCTGGGCAAGACCAAGCCGGAGTGGACCGGGCGCTGAGCGTCCCGCACCCCCCGCACCCCGCGACCTAGCCCGCGCTTTTCTTGAGCGAGGCGAGCTTGTTGTTCAGATGCATCTCGAGCAGCGCACCCAACCGCGCGCCATCGCGTTCCGCCACCGCCTCGACGATATCGCGATGCTCGGCCACGGCCTCCGCCCATCGCGTGTCCGAGACATTGGCCAACAGCCGTGCCCGCGCCACGCGCGCCGACAGCATCGCGTAATGCTGCTCCAGCACCGGGTTGCGCGCCGCCGAAAACAGCGCGGCATGGATATCGCGGTTCGCCTTGAAATAGCTCGGCCGGTCGCCCGCGTCGAAAGCGCGGAACATGTCGTCATGCCGCGCCACGATGGCCGCGATCTCCGCATCCGTCGCCCGTGCACAGGCCAGCTCGCCCGCCAGCCCCTCCAGCACCGCGATCACCGGAAAGGCGGCTTCCAGCTCCTCCATCGTGATGGGCGAGATGCGGGCCCCCCGGTTGGGCTCCAGCACCACCAGCCCCTCGCTCGCCAGCACCTTCAGCGCCTCGCGCAGGGGGGTGCGCGACACGCCCAAATTCTCGCACAATTCGCGCTCGGGGATCTTTGACCCCGGTTCCAGCACACCCTCCACGACCGCCTCGCGCAGCCGGGTGACAAGCTCGTCATGCAGCGACGGGCGCGCCAGCGGGGTAGACAGGTTCATCTCACAGACCTCGATCCAATAGGGCCATTTCGAGGATGCGGGCGACATGCACCGCCCGGCGTCCGGTTCCATCCGCGATCTGATGCCGACAGGATGTGCCGTCGGCAACGATCAATGTCGTTTCATCCGCTGCCCGCACCGCGGGCAACAGGTTCGCCTCGGCCATCTTCAGGGAAACCTCGACCGTCTCCCGATTATAGCCAAAGGCACCGGCCATGCCGCAACAACTGGTCTCGACCACCTCGACCTCCGCCTCGGGGATCATGGCCAGCGCCGCCTGCACATCTGGCATGACCTGATGCGCCTTCTGGTGGCAATGCCCGTGCAACAGGATCTTGCGTCCCAGAGGTTGCAAGGGCAAAGCGATTTTCGCGCGCACGAGGTATTCTTCGAGCATCAGCGCCTGTTCCGCGACGATCCCGGCCCGGCCATCGGTGATCAGCGCCGGGATCTCGTCGCGCAGCGTCAAAAGCGACGAGGGCTCCAGCCCCACGATGGGCACCCCGGCCTCTGCATGGGGCAACAGCGCCGCGATCAGCCGCTCGGCCTCGGCGCGGGCCTCCTCGACCAATCCCACCGACAACAGCGTGCGCCCGCAATCGAGCGGGCGACCGCCATCCGTTGGCCGTGCGACGGAAACCTTCAGCCCCGCAGCTTTCAGGACACGCGCCGCCGCGCGCAGGTTCTCGGGCTCGAAATAGCGGTTGAACGCATCGGCGAACAGGATCACATCGGGCCGCTCCGCCTGCACCTCGCTGTCGCGGAACGGGCGATGCGACCATGTCGGCAGATCGCGCGTGGCGGCAAAGCCGGTCAGCCCCTCGGTCAGCTTGGCCAATCCGGGGATCTTGTTGCGCAGGTTCATCAGCCACGGCATCCGCGCGGCAAGGGGCGCATAGCGCGGCATGTAGCCCACCAGCCTGTCATGCAGGGTCAGCCCGTGCTTCGCCACACGCGCGGCCAGAACCTCCGTCTTCATCCGGGCCATGTCGACACCCGTGGGGCATTCGCGCTTGCAGGCCTTGCACGAGACACAAAGCTTCATCGTCTCGGCCATCGCGTCGGAGGTCAGCGCATCCGGGCCCAGCTGTCCCGAGATCGCCAGCCTCAGCGAATTCGCCCGCCCCCGCGTCACGTCGCGTTCGTTGCGCGTCACCCGGTAGGACGGGCACATCGCCCCGCCCTGCAGCTTCCGGCAAGCCCCGTTGTTGTTGCACATCTCGACCGCGCCCTGAAAACCGCCGCCTTCGCCGGTCCAGGCGGACCAGTCGAACTGCGTCTTGAGCGGCGCGACCCTGTAATCGGGCGGATAGCGGAACAGGCTGCGGTCATCCATCTTGGGCGGATCGACGATCTTGCCGGGGTTCATCACCCCCGTGGGGTCAAAGCGGTCCTTCACCTTGCGGAACAGATCGGTGACCTCGGTCCCGTACATGCGTTCGTGGAATTCCGACCGCACGATGCCGTCGCCATGTTCGCCCGAATGGGACCCCTTGTATTCCGCGACCAGCGCAAAGGCTTCTTCGGCAATGGAGCGCATCTTCTGCACGTCCTCGGCCAGCTTCAGGTTCAGCACCGGCCGCACATGCAGACACCCGACCGACGCATGGGCATACCACGTGCCGCGCGTGCCGTGGCGCTCGAACACCTCCGTCAACCGGGCGGTGTAATCGGCCAGATCGGGCAGTGCGACCGCGCAATCCTCGACGAAAGAGACAGGTTTGCCGTCCTCCTTCATCGACATCATGATGTTCAGGCCCGATTTGCGCACTTCGGCGATCTGGCTCTGCAGGCGCTGATCGGTGATCGGCGTCACCCCGCCCCAGCTTCGCCCCGTGCCCTGCCACGAAAAGCCCAATTCCCCCATCCGCGCCTCGATCTCGGCCAGCTTGCGGGCATTGCCCTCGGCCGAGCCTTCGTCGAATTCGACCAGCAAAAGCGCGGCAGGCTCGCCCGTGACCACCGCGTCGATGGTGCGCCGGAACAGCGGGATCTGCCGCGACAGCGCGATCATCGTGTCATCGACCAATTCGACCGACAGCGGGTCCAGCGCCACCAGGTGCTGGGTCGCATCCATCGCCTGGTAGAAACTCGGGAAATGGCAGACGGCCAGGACCTTCTCGCCCACCAGCGGCCAAAGCTTCAGCTCGATGGCGGTGAAATAGGCCAGCGTCCCCTCGGACCCGACCAACAGATGCGACAGGTTGGGGGCGCCCCCGCCGGGGATCAGCGCATCGAGATTGTAGCCCCCCACGCGGCGGTTGAGCTTGGGGAAACGGGCATCGATCAGCTCCGCGTGATCCGCTCCGATCCGCAGCATGTCGTTGATGATGTCGGCGGCAGGATGGTTCGACAGCCGCCCGCCCTGCACCTCGCCAAAGCGCGCCTGCGTCCCATCGGCAAGGATCGCGTCGATGGACAGCACGTTCGAGCGCATCGTCCCGTATCTCAGCGACCGCCCCCCGCAGGAATTGTTGGCGGCCATCCCCCCGATGGTGGCGCGCGATGCGGTCGACACATCCACCGGGAACCAAAGACCATGGGGTTTCAGCGCCCGGTTCAGCTCGTCCAGCACGACGCCCGGCTCCACGATGGCGCGGCGTCCTTCCACGTCGATCTCGAGGATGCGGTTGAAATGCCGGGCATTGTCGATGATCAGCCCCGAATTCACCGTCTGCCCGCATTGCGACGTGCCGCCGCCCCGCCCGGTGACGCTCAATCCCTCGGCCCGCGCCATGGACAGCGCGGCCATGACATCCTCCTTGGACCGGGGAATCGCCACCGCCGTCGGCATCATCTGATAGATCGACGCATCCGTCGAATACCGCCCCCGCGTAAAGGCATCGGTCAGGATTTCCCCTGAAAACTGATACTTGAGCTGGTCGAGCGGCATTCCCTTCCTCCCCCTGTGCGATGCCTTGACAGGCGTCTGCATTTTGTATTCATAATTCTAAATAATGCGCACAACAAGACGATACCGCCGTGGTGCGCTCCGGTCTAGGGAGGACAAAATGAAGCGGAGAAACGCAGGCCGACACTTCCTGCAGATTCCTGGGCCAAGTGCCGTGCCCGAGCGCATCCTCCGGGCGATGAGCGCGCAGGTGATCGACCACCGCGGCCCGGATTTCGCCGATGTGGGCAAGACCGCGCTCGACGGCATGAAGACGATCTTCAAGACCGAGGCCGGTCGCGTCTTCATCTATCCCGCTTCCGGCACCGGCGCCTGGGAGGCCGCATTGGTCAACACCTTGGCCGAGGGCGACCGCGTCTTGATGTATGAAACCGGCCATTTCGCGACGCTGTGGAAAAAGATGGCCGACCGGCTCGGCGTGCGCGCCGAATTCATCGAAGGCGACTGGCGCGGCGGGGCCGATGCCGATGCCATCGAAGCCTATCTGCGCAAGGATACCGCCCACGAGATCAAGGCGGTCTGCGTGGTCCACAACGAGACCTCGACCGGCTCCGTCTCTCCCATCGCCGACATCCGCGCGGCCATCGACGCGGCGGGCCATCCCGCGCTCTTGATGGTGGATTCGATATCGGGCCTCGCCTCGGTCGATTTCCGCTTCGACGAATGGGGCGTGGATGTCTGCGTCTCGGGTTCGCAAAAGGGCCTGATGCTGCCGCCCGGCATCTCCTTCAACTGCGTCAGCGACAAGGCGATGGAAGTGTCGCGCAAGGGCGGCATGCGCCGGTCCTACTGGGATTGGCACGACATGACCGGGCCCAATGCCACCGGCTATTTCCCCTACACGCCCGCCACCAACGCGCTTTACGGCCTGAACGAGGCCATCGCGATGCTGCACGAGGAAGGGCTCGACAACGTCTTCGCCCGCCACGCCCGCCATGCCCGCGCCACCCGTGCCGCCGTCCGCGCCTGGGGGCTCGAGGTGCTCTGCCGCCAGCAGGGACAGGAAAGCGGCGTCCTGACCGCCGTCCTCATGCCCGAGGGCCACAGCGCCGATGCCTTCCGCGCGCAGGTGCTGCGCTCCTTCGACATCTCGCTCGGCAACGGCCTGTCCAAGGTCGCCGACAAGGTGTTCCGCATCGGCCATCTGGGCGATTTCAACGATGCGATGCTGATGGGTACCCTCTCGGGCATCGAGATGGCGCTCGCCAAATCGCGCATCCCCCATTCCGCCGGTGGAACGGCAGCGGCGATGGCTGTCCTGGAGGAGGACATCCCCGCCGCGATCGCCGCGGAATAACGCCTGCCCGGGGCGCTCGTGCGGTTGCGCCCCGGGAAACACACCGCAACTGCACCAAACCCCAGAGACCACCAAGGGAGGAACTTGCCATGGTTTCGTTGAAGGCAACCGTCATCACGACATTCACCGCAGCCAGCCTGGCTGTGGCCGCCAGCCCGGCGGCAGCGGACTACCCCGAACGCACAGTTGAAGTGATCCATTCCTACGGTCCGGGTGGCGGCACGGACAATTTCGTCCGCGCCGTGGCCGCGCCCTTCCAGGAGGTGGCCGGCGAATCCATGGTGCCGATCTCGATCCAGGGCGGCAGCGGCATTCCCGCCTTCGCCAACCTGATGCAGCGTCCCCGCGACGGCTACACGATGATGGCGATCAGCCCCGATGAAATCATCAACCACGCGCTCGGCCGCATCGACATGGCCGATTTCGCCCCCGTCGCACGGGTCCAGTTCGACCAGGGCATGATCGTCGTTCCGGCATCGAGCCCGTTCCAGACCATCCAGGAGCTGATGGAACACGCCCGCGCCAATCCCGGCGATCTGACCATCGGCATCACTGGTGCGGCAGGCTTCGACGATACCGTCATCGGCCTTTGGAACATCGAAACCGGTGCCGAACTGACCACCGTTCCCTTCGGCTCGGCCGAAATGGTGTCAAACACGCTCGGCGGTCAGGTCGACGCGATGCACGAGGAATACGGCCCCGCACGCGGCCTGATCGAATCGGGCGACATGCGCCCGCTCGTCGTCTTCTCCGAAGAACGCCTGCCGGTCCTGCCCGATGTGCCCACGGCGGTCGAGCTGGGCTATAACGTGACGCTCGGCCGCTGGCGCGCCTTCGCCATGCCCGCAGGCGTCGACCCCGAGATCGTGAACGCGATGTACAGCCTGGTGGAGCAATCCGTCGCCAGCGACAGCTACCGCGAATTCGAGGAACAGGCCGCACTCCAGTTCCGGTCCGAATTGCTCGATCCGGCCGAGTTCCAGGCCTTCATCGACACCGAGGTCGAGACCTATACCCGCGTCCTCGACGCGCTGGGCCTCCTGAACAACTGACGCCGTCGCACCTGCCCGGTCGTGGATGCCACGGCCGGGCAGCACCCCATCCCTCTCGATTCTGGAGATAGCCATGGCGGCGCGTCTTCTCGATGTGGCTTTCGCTGGCCTCCTCTTCCTCCTCTCGATCTATCTCTGGATCGAGGCGGACGGATTTCCCACATCCCGCCGCTTCGCGCAGGCCGATGCGGATTTCTGGCCCAAGGCCGTTTTCGGCACCATGGCCCTGATCACCGCGATCATGGTGGTGCGCGGGCTGATGGGCCTGCGGGGTCCGAAAGACGCCGACACGCAAGCTTTCGTGATGACCTCCGAAAACTGGGTCTCGGTGGCGCGCGTGGGCGCGATGGCGGGCCTCATCCTCGCCTTCTATTTCGCGCTGCAGATCGTGGGCTTCCCGATTGCCACCATCACCTTCCTGTTTCTGGCAAGCTTCGTGATCCCCTATCCCAACCACGCGATCCGCGTGGCCTTCGCGCTGGGGTTCACGGTGGCTCTCGTCCTCTTCTTCACCAAGGCGCTGCAACTGCCGCTGCCACGGGGAACCGGGGTCTTCTACGAATTCAACGTGCTCTTCTACTGAGCCAGCCGAAGGAAACGTCACATGCTGGAAGCTTATGGGTCCGCCTTCGCCTATCTCTTCGGGAACCCGTCCTCGTTCCTTCTGCTGATCGTCGCCGTGATCTGGGGCATCGCCTTTGGCTCGGTCCCCGGCCTGACCGGCATCGTCGGGGTCGCGCTGCTGATCCCCTTCACCTTCGTCCTCGACCCGATCGCGGGCCTGTTGCTCTTGTCGGGCGTCTATGTCGGCTCGACCTTCGGCGGGTCCATCTCGGCCATCTTGTTCAACACACCGGGCAGTCCCGAGGCCGCCTGTACCGCGCTGGACGGCTATCCGATGGCCCGGCGCGGCGAAGCCGGCAAGGCGCTGGGCATCGCGCTTGCGGCTTCGGCCATCGGCGGCATCTTCGGCACCGTTGTCCTGATGCTGCTGGCCCCGCCCATGGCGCAATTCGCGCTGAATTTCGGTCCGGCCGAATATTTCGCGCTGGCCGTTCTGGGCATCACCGCCATCGCGGCCATCGGCGGCGGTTCGATCCTCAAGGGGCTGGTGGCGGGCCTGATCGGCCTTGGCATCGCCACGGTCGGGCTTGACCCGATCACCGGCACCGAGCGCTACACGTTCGGAAACCTGTCGCTTCTGACCGGCATCAGCTTCGTGCCCGCCATCATCGGCACCTTCGCGCTCGCCGAAGTGCTGCAGCGCTCGGGCGAACGCGTGACGACGGGTCAGGTCATCACCGATGTCTCGACCCAGCTGCCCAGCCTCAAGGAATTCATGGCCACACGCATCACGCTTTTGCGCTCGTCCACCATCGGGGCGATCATCGGCGCGCTGCCCGGCGTCGGGGCGACGACCGCCGCCTTCATCAGCTATTCCGAGGCCGTCCGCTGGTCCCGGCGCCCGCAGGATTTCGGCACCGGCATCGCGGATGGCATCGCTGCCCCGGAATCGGCCAACAACTCCGCCGTGGGCGGTTCCATGGTGCCGCTTCTGGCGCTCGGCATTCCCGGCAGCGCCACCACCGCCGTCATGCTCGGCGGGCTCACGATCCACGGCATCATCCCCGGCCCGCTGCTGATGGAAAACAACGCGCAGCTTGTCTACACGGTCTTCATCGGCATGTTCCTGGCCAATATCCTGATGCTGGTCTTCGGCATCCGCGCCGCGCGGTATTTCGCCCTTGTGCTCAAGGCACCCTATGCGCTGGTCGGCCCTGCCATCGTCGTCTTGTGCATGACCGGCGTCTATGCGCTGAATTCCAACATCTCCGATGTCGGCATCATGCTCGCCATGGGGGCTTTCGGCTTTCTCTTGCGCAAGTTGAAATATCCCATCGCGTCTTTCGTGATCGGCCTAGTTCTGGGACCGATCGCGGAAACCAGTCTGCGGCAGGGGCTCGTGATCTCGAACTACGACTACTGGGAATTCGTTTCCCGCCCGATCACCGCTGTGCTTCTGACCGCCAGTATCGCGTCGCTCGTCTACGGCTTCTACGGCCAGTGGAAGCGCCACAGGTCCTACCGTGCCGCGGTCGCGGCGGGCGAGTAGCCGGGCCCGTCCCGGGAAAAGCCCGCATCGCTGCCTGATCGCCCGGCCCGAACGGCACCCGCCGCAGGGTCGGGCGGTCCGCATGTCGGGGGGGGCGCAACGCGGCCAAGGACGCCCGGCGGGGCCCCGAAACCGCTCCGTCACGCCAATAGATGAACAAATCCCCAAAGGCCCTGCACCGGCGCAAGGATGCGTTCATCTTCGCGCCGGAAAATTAACCCTCTGTCAGGATTTGCCCGGAAATCTTCACCGCTTGTTCACCATGGGCGCCTGCGGTTGACCGGATATCAACCACGATCCGCCGCTCAATCCTCGGCGCGGTTCATGCGTTCGATATAGACGCGCAGCTCTTCCGTCTCGTGCCGCGCCTCGCGCAGACCATCCATCGCGGCGCGCAATTCCGCCTCCGTCTGGCTCAGTTGCCCGGTCAGCTCCGCCTCGCGATGTTGCAGATAGGCGATGGCCTGATCCCGCGTTTCTTCCGCGTCATGCAGCGCTTTTGCCAGCGATTCCAATTCGTTGAGATCCGCGCTCGTCACCTGGCTGAACCGCGCGACCAGCCAATGCGCGAACCATCCCAGCACAAAGGCCACGAACAGGATGATCGCGATCACGATGATGAACTCGATGCGGTTCATGGGGCTTCATCCTCTTGCTCGGGCGCGCCGGACAGGCTCGCGGGCCGGGGCCGGGGACGCGCGCCAGCCGGAACCTCCGCCGCGTCACCTGTTGCATTTTCCCCTTCCAAAACAGGGGCTTGATCCGTTTCTTCCGACGCTTCGACCAGCAGCCGGAACTCGATCCGCCGGTTCTGTTCGCGCCCTTCCTCGGTCTCGTTCGAGGCCAGCGGCTGGCTCTCGCCATAGCCCTGCGCGACAAGGTTCGACACCAGAACCTCCCGCGCCAAAAGCCCGTTCAGCACCGCATCCGCGCGCGATTGGCTCAGGTTCAGGTTCATTTCCTCGCGGCCCTGGCTGTCGGTATGACCGCTGATTTCCATCCGCACATGCTGGCAATCGGGCAAAACCTCGGCGATCCGGTCCAGCACTTCGCCCGCGCTCTCGTTGATCTCGACCGAGCCGGGATCAAAGGTGATCTTTCCCTCGGCCTGAATTTCCTGAATTCTTTCAACGCATTGTTCGGGCGTCGGCAGGGCCGCGACCGGGTCCAGCGCCTCGTCGTAGCGCACCGCCACGTCAAAGGCCGCAGCCTGTCCCAGCTCGCCCGCCAGAAACCGCGTGATCTCGGAGGCGACCGCCGCATCGCCCGTCCGCCCCTCCAGCCGCAGCGTTTCGGGCTCCAGCGTCATCGTGCCCTCGCCGACCTGCGACAAGGCCTGCAGCCCCGCCATCGCCCGGATCGACCAGCCCTGCGGCAGGTCCGCCACCGCCCGCGTCGCGATATCGGTCCGCGCCGCGCCGAACAGCGCCCGCGCATAAGCCTCTACCGACCGGCCCACCGGTCCCTCCGGCAACCGCCCGCGCAGGCGCAACCTTCCGTCCTCGCTCAGTGTCGCGATGAGCCGCGCGGGCCCGGTGCTGGCCGATGCGCTGTCCACCTGCGGGGTCGGCAGCACGCCATCGAGCGAGAAGACATCGGGCAGCGCGGCGCTCAACTCCCCGATAACACGGTCAAAATCGTCCTGCCCCGTCCCCTCGGCGGCGATGAACGTCACATCCGCATCCGAAAAGGCGACCGTGCCTTGCCCCAGTTGTGCAAGGGCCCCGATCGCGGTGACGACGGCATCGCCCCATTGCGGCGACGGCACGCCCAACCCGATCGTGCAGGTCAGGACACCCTGCGCGCCGGCGGCTGCGGCGGCCTGGATGATACGGTCGCGCGCGGCCAGCGTATCGGCGGCGCAGGTCTCGAACCGTGCCCCATCCGCATCGATGGTGAACCGCAGGGTAAAGGGCGTGATGACCGGGCGCGGGGCCGAAATGTCCAGAACGACGGTCACGCCCTGCGGCTGGCCCCGTTCCAGCGTCGCAAGGAAACGGGCACGCTGTTCCGCGCTTTCGCTGATGGCCTGAACCTCGACCCGGTCGGCATAGATCGTGACCTTGGACCGGGGCAGTTCTTGCAGGGCGCGCAGCCCGTAATCCAGTGCGGCCACCCAGGTCGGAGGCACAGGAAAATCAGCGATTTCAACAAGGTTCGTGACCTCGCCGACATTCTCGATGGCCATGATCGCGTCATTGATCGGATCAAGACCCGTGGCCGTCGGAACCAATCCGATGACCTGCAGACCCGTCGTGGTGCGCAGCACATCGACCGAAAAGCGCGGCGGTGCGGTGGCGTCACGCCGCCGGATTTCGACACGGTTCACCAGCCGGTCCGCGTCGATGATCGCGCCCGCCCGGCTGACCGCGCGAAAGGCCGCCGCCTCGCTCGGGGCCGTTCCGTCGATGAAGACCTGAAGTCCGTTGGCCGATATCTCGGCCCAAGTCATGCCGCCCGCATGCAGCGTCTCGGTGATCGCCTCGACCGAACGCCGTTCCATGGCCACCGCGAGAAAACCCGCGGTGAAGATGGCAAGAACGGCCGCGAGAACAAAGGAACCAGCAGCAATAAGGGTCGGCAAACGGATCATGGGCCGTATCGTCAAAGGCTGCCCGCGGGCGTGCGTTGCAAAGGGGTTACAGGCTAGCCCGGCCGGGTTCAATCAGACCAGTGCCGCTGCGGCGAAAAACAGCGCAGGGATCAGGCCCGTGTCCCGGTTGGACCGGAACAGCCGCAGACAGGTCGCGGCATCGTCGATGTCGAGCCGCTGCAACTGCCACAGCATGTGCCAACCCATGCCCCAGATCCCCGCCAAGGCCAGCACCAGCGCCAGAACCGAGGCCTGACCAAGCGCCACAAGGACGGCAAGCCCCATGAGGACGATGGTTGCGACCAGAAAGCCGCGCAGCCACAGATGGGTGTTGTCGGCGAACAGCCGGGCCGTGGACTTGACCCCGATCAGGGCGTCATCCTCCCGGTCCTGATGGGCGTAGATCGTGTCGTAGAAGAGCGTCCAGCTGATCCCCGAAAGGTACAGCAGCACCGCAGGCCAACCCAGGCTGCCCGTCTGCGCCGTCCACAGCAACAGCGCCCCCCAGTTGAAGGCGAGGCCCAGGAAAACCTGCGGCCACCAGGTGAAGCGCTTGGCAAAAGGATAGACCGCAACCGTCAGGAGCGACGCGAACCCCAGAAGGATGGCGGGCAGGTTGAAGGTCAAAAGGATGCCAAAGGCCAGAAGCGCCTGCGCCACCATCCAGGCCAGCGCCTGCTTGACGCTCACCTGCCCCGAGGGAATGGGCCGCGACCGGGTGCGCGCGACCGATCCGTCGATGTCGCGGTCGGTGATGTCGTTCCAAGTGCAGCCTGCACCGCGCATCAGGAAGGCCCCGATGGAGGACCCGACGAAGAGCCACAGCTCGTGCAGCGACAGCCCCGCCCCGTCCGAGGCCGCCGCCAGAAAGATCGCCCACCAGCAGGGCAGAAGCAAAAGCCATGTCCCGATGGGGCGGTCGGCCCGGCTGAGCCGCAGATAGGGGCGCGTGGGCGCGGGCGCGAGCCGGTCGACCCAATTGCCGCGCACGGCGTCAGCCACCTGACCCTCTGGCGTTTTGCTGGCCTCGCTCATAGTTTGCGCCTCATGTCGGACCGTCCCAAGATACGCCTCCATGTAGACCAGCCTTTGGGCCCGGAGCAAACACTCGACCTGTCGCGGGAGCAGGCCAATTACCTGTTCAACGTCATGCGGCTGGGGCCGGGGGCCGAGGTCGCGCTGTTCAACGGGCGCGACGGCGAATGGGCCGCCAGCGTGGCCGAGGCCGGAAAGCGCGGCGGCGTCCTGCGTTGCGTGCGGCAGACAGCGCCCCTGCTGTTGCCGCCGGACCTGTGGCTGCTCTTTGCCCCGATCAAGAAGGCGCGCACCGATTTCATCGTGGAAAAGGCGGTCGAGATGGGGGCCGCGCGCATCATGCCGGTCCAGACCGAATTCACGAATTCCGAACGCATCCGGCAGGACCGCTTGCAGGCCCATGCGGTGGAAGCGGCCGAGCAATGCGGCGGCACCTTCGTGCCCGAGGTGACGGATCTTCACAGGCTGGACCGGGTTCTGGCCGATTGGCCCGACGGGCGGCGGCTGATCTTTGCGGATGAAGGTGCGGTCGGTCGCTCCGCGCTCCTGCCCGACCTTGTCGCGGCTGACGCGGACCAACAGGTCCAAGGAAGCGGCTGGGCCATCCTGATCGGGCCTGAAGGCGGCTTTTCGCAAGCCGAGCGTGACCGCTTGCGCGGCCTGCCCTTCGTGCATCCCATCGCGCTGGGTCCGCGCATCCTGCGCGCCGATACGGCCGCGGTCGCAGCCCTGACCTTGTTCCAATCCAGCCTCGGGGATTGGCGGTGAACGGGTTTCTCCGCCCCGAGGTCGCGGCCCTGCTCTACCGCTGGCGCGAGGTGATCGGGGCCGTGGCCGTCATCCTCCTCGGCCTGTGGATCGCGGCGCGACCGGGGCTGATCGTGCAGGGCTTTGGCTATGTGCTGGCCGCACTGGCATTGCTGGCGCTGATCCCGGCGGTGCGGCGGGCACGTTTCGTCACGGCGGGCGAGGGGCCGGGCGTGGTGCAAGTGGTCGAGGGGCGCATCCTTTACATGGGTCCCCAGACCGGCGGCGCGGTCTCGCTTGCCGATCTGACAAGCCTTGCGATCCGGCGCGATCACACGGGTGCGGCGGCCTGGATCCTGAGCGAGCCGGGGCAGATGCTGATCGTGCCCGTGGACGCGGCCGGGGCCGATGCGCTCTTCGATGCATTCACCGCGCTGCCGGGTCTTGGCGGCCAGAGCCTGTTGGCTGCGCGGCGGGGAACGCGCATGGGTGAACAGCTGCTGTGGCGGCGTGTGAACGCTCCGGCCTTGACACGATAGAGCCACCGGGTCACCTGTGCCCCCCGAAGGCAGCCCCGAGCGCGAAAGAAACACCCATGTCCATCCCTCAGTCCGGCGGCGGTCCCATCGAGCATCACGGGCAATTGGCCGAATACATCGCCTCGGGGTGCAAGCCCAAATCCGAGTGGCGGATCGGCACCGAGCACGAGAAATTCGGCTATTGCCGCGACACGCTTGCGCCGCTTCCCTACGAGGGGGCGCGCTCGATCAAGGCAGTGCTCGAAGGGTTGCAGCAGAAATTCGGATGGCAGCCGGTTTTCGAAGGCGGAAACATCATCGGCCTGACCAAGGATGGCGCGAATGTCAGCCTCGAGCCCGGTGGACAGCTGGAACTGTCGGGCGCGCCGCTCGAGACGATCCACCAGACCTGCGACGAGGTGAACGAACATCTGCGCGAAGTGCGCGAGGTCGCCGACCGGATCGGGGTGGAATTCATCGGGCTGGGCGCGGCCCCGATCTGGCGGCACGAGGACATGCCGCTCATGCCCAAGGGTCGCTACAAGTTGATGGATGGCTACATGCAATCCGTCGGCACCATGGGCACCACCATGATGCGGCGCACCTGCACGGTTCAGGTGAACCTCGATTTCGCCTCCGAGGCGGATATGGTGCAAAAGCTGCGGGTGGCCCTTGCCCTGCAGCCCGTGGCCACCGCGCTCTTTGCCAATTCGCCCTTCCTCGACGGCAAGCCGAACGGTCACAAGTCGTGGCGCTCGCGGGTCTGGCGCGACCTTGATGCCGCGCGGACCGGCATGTTGCCCTTCGTCTTCGAGGAGGGTTTCGGCTTCGAGGCCTGGGTCGATTACGTGCTCGATGTGCCGATGTATTTCGTCTACCGCGACGGCACATACATCAACGCTTTGGGCCAATCCTTCCGCGATTTCCTGAAGGGGCAATTGCCTGCCCTGCCCGGTGAAGTGCCGACGCTGAGCGATTGGGCCGATCACATGACCACCGTCTTTCCCGAGGCGCGCGTCAAGAAATACATCGAGATGCGCGGTGCAGATGGTGGCCCGTGGCGCAGGCTTTGCGCGCTGCCCGCCTTTTGGGTCGGCCTGATGTATGACCAATCGGCGCTCGATGCGGCCTGGGATCTGGTCAAGGGCTGGGATGCCGAAACGCGCGAGGCGCTGCGGGTTGCGGCCTCGGTCGATGGGTTGCAGGGGCAGGTCGGAACGCTCCGCCTGCATGATATCGCCCGCGAGGCCGTTGCTATCGCCGAAGCCGGGCTCAAGGCCCGCGCGCGACCCGGTGCCGATGGCCTGATCCCCGACGAGACGCATTTCCTGAATGCGCTGAAGGACAGCGTGGAAACCGGGCGTGTGCCTGCCGACGAGCTGCTCGAGGAATACCACGGCGCATGGGCGGGCGACCTGAGCCGGATCTACGCGGCGCATCGCTACTGAAAGGGGCGCGGGCCACCGGCCTTTGCCCCACCGCCACGCGGTCTGGGTCGTTCAACCCTTTGTGGATTTTCCGATCCGTGGCTCCGTCCCTGCGAGCAGGCGTGAAATATTGCCCGCATGCCGCCAGAAGATCAGTCCTGCTAGCAAGACAAGCAGTAGCGCCGCCGCGCTGTTTCCAAGCAAGATGGCCCAGACCGGGGCGAGGGCGGCTGCCACCAGCGCCGAAAGCGAGGAGATGCGGCTGACGGCTGCCACCGCCGCCCATGTCGCGCAAGCCGCCAATCCGACGGGCCATGCCAGGGCCAGGAGCGTTCCCAGAAAGGTCGCCACGCCCTTGCCGCCCTTGAACCCCAGGAACACCGGGAAGCAATGGCCAAGAAAGGCGGCAAAGCCCGCGACCTGCGCCGCATCCTCGCCCAGCGTCGCACGGGCGGCCAGCACCGCGATGCCACCCTTGCCCGCGTCCAGAACCAGCGTCAGGAAGGCTGCGAGCTTGTTGCCGGTGCGCAGGACGTTGGTGGCCCCGATATTGCCCGATCCGATCTTGCGCAGGTCGCCAAGCCCGAAGAGGCGCGCCATCACGATGCCGAAGGGCACGGAGCCCAGCACATAGGCGAGCAGGCCAACCACCCCCAGAAGCGCCGGACCGGTTTCAAGCGCGGGGATCATGCCGCCATCTCCGACGTGCGGTCGTAGACCACGGCCCCATCCACCCATGTGCGCAGCACGCGCCCCTGCATCCGCTGGCCATCGAAGGGCGTGTTGCGCGACTTGGAATTGAGCGCGTAGCGGTCGAGGATATAGGGCACGTCAGGGTCGAAGAGCACCAGATCCGCAGGCGCGCCGGGCGCAAGCCGCCCCCCGTCAAGGCCGAACCGCCGCGCCGGGTTCAGCGACAGCGCCCGGAACAGAAGCGGCAGCTCCAGCGCCTCGGCATGGTAAAGGCGCAAGGCTGCGGGCAGCAGGGTTTCGAGCCCCACCGCGCCCGCGGCGGCGGCTTCGAAGGGCAGGCGCTTGCTTTCCTCGTCTTGCGGGGTGTGCATGGAGCAGATCACGTCGATCACCCCGTCGCGCAGCGCCTCGACCATGGCAAGCCGATCCTCCTCGTCGCGGAGCGGCGGCTTGACCTTGAAGAAGGTGCGGTAATCGCCCACGTCGAGCGCGTTGAGCGTCAGGTGATGGATCGAAACACCGGCGGTCACGTCGAGCCCTGCGGCCTTGGCGTGGGCTAGGGCAGGCAGGGCCATGGCGGTGGTGATCTGGTCGGCGTGGTAGCGCACGCCCGTCATCTCGACCAAGGCGAGATCACGCTCCAGCCCCATGCGCTCGGCCATGGGCGAGACGGCGGGCAGGCCGCGCAGCGAGGCGAATTTGCCCGAGGTCACGGCGGCCCCGTCGCTCAGGCCTGGTTCCTGCGGGTGGCCCACGATCAGCGCGCCGAGCGATCTTGCGTAGGTCATGCAGCGCGACAGGACCTTGGTGTTGGTGGTCACCGCATCGCCATCGGTGAAGGCCACGGCACCCGCATCCAGAAGAAAGCCGATCTCGGTCATCTCGCGGCCCTGCCGGGCGCGGGTCAGGGCGGCCATGGGCCGGACCTTGACGCTGGCATCTTGTTGCGCGCGGCGGGTGACGAATTCCAGCACTTCGGGCGTGTCGATGGGGGTGGCGGTGTCGGGGCGGGTGACCATGGTGGTGACGCCGCCCGCCGCCGCCGCGCGGCCAGCGGTGCGGAAGCTTTCCTTGTGGCGTTCGCCCGGTTCGCCCACCTTGACGCCGATATCCACGATGCCGGGCGCAAGGCAGGCCCCGTGGCAGTCGATGCCGCCTGCGCGCGCGCCCTCGCCGGTTTCGGCGATGCGCCCCCCCTCGATCCGGAGCCAGCCCAGCGTTTCGGTCCCCGCCTCCGGGTCGATCAGGCGGGCGTTGCGAAGCAGCGCGTTGGTCATGGCGTCTCGTCCCTTTCCAGTCGTTCCATCGCCGCCTGCCGGTCGCGGATCATCCGCCAGACCTTGCGCGCCTCGGTGATCTTGCGAAAGCCCGTTTGCGTCACCGTTCCGGTCACCAGCTTGTTGCGCGCGCGGCCCTGCCGCGCAACGCGCTCGGGGTGGGCATGCCGTGCCACGCCGAAGATCACGTCCCCCGGCATGCCATCGGTGAGTTCCAGCCTGTCCATGGCGGCGATGGGATAGCTTTCCAGCGTGCGTTTTCCAAGGATTACGCGCGCGACATAGGCCGTGCGGTCCGTCAGCGTATACCACGTGGTCGCGCGGACATAAGCATCCAGCACCACATGCCCCCCCATCATGAAAAGTCCGACCAGCAGGAAAGGCAGGCCGAACAGCGGAAAGAGCGTGAAGGGAAAGCCCGGCCCCTCGGCCAGCATCGAAGCGGCGGCGGTGATCCAGAACAGCGAGAACCCCGTGAACACGACCCCGAACAGGCCAAGCGGCGAGAGCGCGTCGCGCCAGATGATCCCCGGCTGGGGCTGCCCCTGCCACAGGATCGTCTCGCCCGGTTCCAGAATGCCGTCCCAGCCCGCCCCCTGCGTCATGCCCGCCCCCGCGCGGCGTCGATGCGGGCCTTGGTGGCCATGGCATCGGCCTGATATTTCAGCAGGTGCTTGTCGCCTGTGACGGTCACGACCTGCACGGCGGAAAAGATCGTGTTGACCTGCGCGATATTGTCCAGCGCGATGACGCGGGGACCGGGACCAAGAAGGCGGCGGTCTGTCAGGTCCCAGCGCATCCTGGTCTCGTCCGAGGACAGGTAAAGCGCGCGGACCGCGATGGCCAGAAGACCCCCGACCGCCCCGGTCCAGACATGTTCATTGCCAAGCGCCCAAAGGATGCCCATGCCCGCTGCCATGGCTATGGCCGCAAGCCAAGCGTTTTCCCGCCAATAGGTGGCGCGGTCGGCGTGGAATTGCGCGACCACCCCCTCGCCCGGATCGAGCGGTGTCTCGGGGGTGAAGATGTTGCGGGTCGGCAGATGCGGGTCCATCACAGCGCCCATATCAGGATCAGCGCCACGGCCCCCAGCACGACCATGGCCCAAAGCGCCCCTGTTCCACGACGCGCAGGCGGGGCAGGGAGCGGCGGCAGGGTCTGGGGCATCGGCGCGACATCGGCCTTGGGCAGCGTCGCGCTGTGATCGGGCCGCGCGAGGGGCAGGGAGGCTATAAGCCGTGCCTCGCCCGTGGGCGCGGGTTCTTCGGACAGGGCGCGCTCGGGCACCAGAAGGGCATGGCCCTTGATCCCGTTGATCTTTCGCAGCGCCTGCGGAGGGATGGCTTCGGGGGCAAAGGCCATGGTGATGTAATCGGACAGGGCCATGTCGCCCAGATCGCGGATCGGGAACAGCTCGATCTCTTCCGTATCCACCTCGGCGCCCAGCCAATCGGTCAGGGGCGGCAGGTCCGGGGCCAACCCTTCGGCGCGGGTGAGGTGGGTGTGCCTCAGCCCCTCGGGCGCGGTGATGGCAAAGACGTGGAGCGTATCCGTCATGCCACGCCTTTCTCGCGCCGCTCCCGCAGGTTTTCGGCCAGAAGCTCCATCGCGGCCATGCGGACCGCGACGCCCATCTCGACCTGCTCCTGGATTACGGATCGGTTGATGTCGTCGGCGATGGTCCCGTCGATTTCCACGCCGCGGTTCATTGGACCGGGATGCATCACGATGGCATCGGGCTTGGCATGGGCCAGTTTCTCGGCGTTCAGGCCGAAACGGTGGAAATATTCGCGCTCGGAGGGGATGAAGGCGCCGTCCATCCGCTCTTTCTGAAGGCGGAGCATCATCACGACATCCACATCCTTCAAGCCTTCGGCCATGTCGTCGTAGACCTCGACCCCCCAATCCCTGGCCCCGGCGGGGATCAGCGTCGGCGGTCCGACCAGCCGAACGCGGTTTTCCATCCGGCCCAAAAGGAAGATGTTGGAGCGTGCCACGCGGCTGTGGGCGATGTCGCCGCAGATCGCGATGTTCAGGCGATGGATGCGCCCCTTGGCGCGTTTGATCGTCAGCGCGTCGAGAAGCGCTTGTGTCGGATGTTCGTGCCGCCCATCGCCCGCGTTCAGGACCGCGCAATTCACCTTGTCGGCCAAAAGCTTGACCGCGCCGGAATGCGGATGGCGCACGACCAGGAGATCGGGGTGCATGGCGTTGAGCGTCAGCGCCGTGTCGATCAGCGTCTCGCCCTTTTTCAGCGAAGATGCCGCCATCGCCATGTTCATCACATCCGCGCCCAGCCGTTTGCCCGCGATCTCGAAGCTGGCTTGGGTGCGGGTCGAGGCCTCGAAGAACATGTTGATCTGGGTCAGGCCCTTGAGCGGTTGCCCGTGCTGGCGGCTGCCGCGCTCGGCCTCGGCATGGATATTGGCCCGGTCGAGCAGCATCGTGATCTCCATCGGGTGAAGGTCTTCGATCCCCAAGAGATGCGTCTGGCTGAATTTCATCGTGCCGCCCCGGTGCCTTGCGCCTGTGTGCGCTTATAGGTGCGGGCAGGGCGGGGCGGCAAGGCATCAGACCCGTTGCCCCCTTTTCCTTTGTTGCGCCTGCGCATAGCCTGCGCGGCATGGATGACATGGGCTATCACGAGGCGCTGGCGCTGCTGGATTGGCAGATCGAGCTTGGGGCGGACGAGGCGATCCTCGACGCGCCGGTCGACCGTTTCGCGCTGGAGGATGCCGCGCCGGTCGTCCCCGTCGCCGCACCCGCCACCGCCCGGCCTGTTCAGCCTGCCGCGCGCCCGGTCGAGGCTGCGGCACGGGCCGATACCGTGGATGCCGTTGCCGTGGCGCGCGATGCCGCCGCCGCCGCGCGGGACCTGCCCTCGCTCAGGGCCGCGATGGAGGCGTTTGCCCATTGCCCGCTCAGCCAGACGGCGACGCGGCTCGTCTTTGCCGATGGCGATCCGGCGGCGCGCGTGATGATCGTGGGCGAGGCCCCGGGCCGCGAAGAGGATCAGCAGGGCAAGCCCTGTGTCGGGCAGGCGGGTCAGTTGCTGGACCGCATGCTGGCCGCCATCGGGCTGGGCCGCACCGCCACCGATCCCGCGCAGGGTGTCTACATCACCAACATGCTGCCATGGCGTCCGCCGCAGGACCGCGAGCCAACACCCGAGGAACTGGCGATCATGGGTCCCTTCGTGCGGCGGCATATCGAATTGGCCGCCCCCGACATCCTTGTCCTGATGGGCAACCATGCCTGCCAGGGTCTGACCGGAAAGATGGGCATCACGCGTCTGCGCGGCCAATGGACCGAGGTGATGGACCGCCCCGCGATCCCGATGTTCCATCCCGCCCACCTGTTGCGGAAACCCCATGAAAAGGCCAAGGCTTGGGAGGATCTTCTGTCCCTCAAGGCGCGGCTGAGAAAGATGTGAGCCATGTCGCGCATCGACGAATCCCGCCCCTTTCATCCCGTGCGCATCGCCGTTCTGGCCGTGTCCGATACCCGTGGCCTGTCCGAGGACAAATCGGGCGACCTGCTGGTCCAGCGGTTGACGGATGCGGGCCATGTGCTGGCCGCGCGCAACATCCTGCGCGACGAGCGTGACGCCATCGCGGATCAATTGCGGCGCTGGTGCGCCGATCCCGGCATCGACGTGATCCTGACCACGGGCGGCACCGGCCTGACCGGGCGCGACGTGACCATCGAGGCGCATCGCGACGTCTACGAAAAGGAGATCGAGGCCTTTGGCACCGTGTTCACGATCATCTCCATGCAGAAGATCGGCACATCGGCGGTGCAAAGCCGCGCGACGGGCGGGGTGTCGAACGGCACCTATCTTTTCGCGCTGCCCGGCTCCAGCGGGGCCTGTCGGGATGCCTGGGATGAAATCCTGCGGTTCCAGCTCGATTCGCGGCACCTGCCGTGCAATTTCGTGGAGATCATGCCGCGGCTCGACGAGCATCTGCGACGGAAATGACCGCTTGCATCGTGGAACCGCGGTGATCGGGTCGCGCGATCCTGCGTGACTTGGTCACTTGGACCTTGCCGCGCCGCCCTCTACCTCTGGTGCAGGTACTTCTTGAGGCATTGAGCCATGCGATTCTTTCGCCGCGCCCTGATCGGGCTTTTCCTGATGTCATTGACGGTCGGTCTGTTGGCTGTGGCCGGCCAGACGATCCGGGGCGCGATCCAGACGCGGTTCGCCGATGGCGGCCCGTCGCAACCGGCGCGCGAGCGTGTCTTTGCGGCGGAGGTGATGACGGTCTCGGTCGGGACCGAAGCGCCTGTCCTGACCGCCTTTGGCGAGCTGCGGTCGCGCCGCGTTCTGGAGCTGAGATCTCCGGTCGAGGGGACGGTGATCGAACTGGCCGAGAATGTCGAAGAGGGTGGCATTGTCTACGCAGGGCAGGTCCTCATGCGCATCGATCCCGCCGAGGCGCAATCGGCGCGCGACATGGCCGCTGCCGACCTGCAGGATGCCGAGAACGAACTGGCCGAGGCTGCGTCAGCGCTGGACCTTGCGCAGGATGATCTGCGCGCCGCCCAGGCACAGGCCGACTTGCGCCAGCGCGCCATGGAACGGCAGATCGATCTTCTGGACAGGGGTGTGGGCAGCGCCGCCGCCGTGGAAGCGGTCGAACTGACCGCCGCCGCCGCCGATCAGGCAGTCCTGTCGCGCAGGCAGGCTCTGGCTCAGGCCGAGGCGCGGCTTGCGCAGGCGGAAACGGCGCTGGAACGTCGGCGCATCGCCCTGTCCGAGGCCGAGCGCATGCTGGCCCGAACGGTCCTGAGTGCGGAATTCGACGGGGTCCTGTCCGAGGTCGATGTGGTCGCCGGAGGGGTGCTCAACCGAAATGAAATGGTCGCCCGCCTGATCGACCCCCAAGCGTTGGAGGTCGCGTTCCGGATCTCGGCGGCGCAATACGCACAGCTTCTCGGGCCCGGGGGCGATCTGCCCGAGGCATCGGTGCGGGTGGTGCTGGATGCCTTCGGGTTCGATCTGAGTGCCGATGCCGTGCTGACGCGTGAAAGCGGATCGGTCGAGGCCGGGCAATCGGGCCGCCTGCTTTTCGCCCGGATCGACGCGCCGCGCGGCCTGCGCGCGGGGGATTTCGTGCGGGTCGAGGTGCAGGAACCGCCCGTGCACGGCGTTGCGCGTCTGCCGGCCTCGGCGCTCGGCTCGGACGGACAGGTTCTGGCACTGGGCGAAGACGACAGGTTGGAGGCCCTGGCCGTGGAGTTGGTGAGGCGGCAGGGCGATGCCGTTCTCGTGCGTGCCGCCAATCTCGACGGGCGCGAAGTGGTCGTGGTGCGCACCCCGGTTCTGGGCGCGGGCATCCGGGTCAACCCGGTTCGGCCCGAAGCCCCGGACGCCGCGGCAGAGCCCGAGACCATCACGCTCGATCCCGACCGACGCGCCCGGTTGATCGCCTATGTCGAAGGCAATCGCATGATCCCCGCCGAGGCCCGCGCCCGGATGCTGGACCAGTTGCGGCAAGATCAGGTGCCCGCGCAGATGGTCGCGCGCATTGAAAGCCGGATGGGCAGCTGACGATGCGCGCGCTTCCGCCCAAAGGTGTCGGCATCCTGAGCTATTTCACCCGGCACCGCACGGCGGCGAACCTGCTGTTGATGCTGATGGTCGTGGCGGGCCTTGCCGCGATTCCGCAAATGCGGGCGCAATTCTTTCCAGATGTGATTTCCGATGACGTGTCCATCGTCGTCGCCTGGGACGGGGCCGGGGCCGAGGATGTGGACGAGGCCATCGTCGGTGTTCTGGAACCCGTGCTGCTGGCCGTGCCCGGCGTCGCCGGGTCCCAAGCCATCAGCCGCGAGGGGCGCGCCAGCCTGACGCTGGAATTCGACCCCGGTTGGGACATGGCGCGCGCCGCCGACGAGGTTCAGGCAGCGCTCGATGCCGTCACCGATCTGCCCGAAGATGCCGAAGACCCCGAGATCCGCCGGGGCAGCTGGTCGGATCGGGTGACCGATGTGGTCATCACCGGGCCGGTCGCGCCCGGGCAACTGGGCCGGTTCGCCGATGAATTCGTCGCGCGCCTGTTCGAGGTGGGCGTGACCCGGACGACGATCCGGGGCGTTGCCGCACCCCAGACATTGGTGGAGGTGCCGCAGGCTTCGCTGGTGCGCCATGACGTGACCATGGCCCAGATCGCCGAGGTGATCGCCGCCGCAGCCTCGACCGCGCCGGCGGGAGATGTGGAGGGCGCGAATACCCGCATCCGCACCGGTGCCGCACAGCGCGATGCGGCCCAGATCGCGGGCCTGACGCTTCGCATCAACGCGGATGGATCGCCCTTGACCATCGGGGATGTGGCGCTTGTGCGCCTCGAGGGGGTCGACCGGGAACGGGCCTATTTCGTGGGTGAAAACCCCGCGATTTCCATTCGCGTCGACCGGTCGGAAGATGGGGACGCCATCGCGATACAGGCGCAGGTCGAACAAGTGGCCGCCGCGATGCAGGAGACATTGCCGCAAGGCGCGACCATCGATCTGATCCGCACGCAGGCCGAGGCGATATCCGGGCGGCTCGATATCCTGATCGACAATGCGCTGATGGGCCTGTTGCTGGTCGTGGCGCTGTTGTTCCTGTTTTTGAACGCGCGCACGGCGCTTTGGGTCGCGGCGGGCATCCCGGTGGCGTTGCTTGCGGCCATTGCGCTGATGTGGGCGGCGGGGCTGACGATCAACATGATCTCGCTCTTTGCGCTTATCATCACGCTGGGCATCGTTGTCGATGACGCCATCGTGGTGGGCGAACATGCCGATTACCGGGCGCGTCAATTGGGCGAGACCCCGGTCGTGGCCGCAGAAACCGCCGCGCGGCGCATGGCGGCACCGGTGTTTTCGGCGACCATCACCACGATCCTGGCCTTTGCCGCCCTGACCGCCATCGGCGGGCGGTTCGGCAGCATGATCGCCGATATCCCCTTCACCGTCATCGCGGTTCTGGTGGCGAGCCTTGTGGAATGCTTCCTTGTCCTGCCCAACCACATGGCCCATGCCCTGGCCCATTCGGCGCGGGAACATTGGTATGATTGGCCCTCGCGCGTTGTGAACAAGGGTTTCGAGAGGGTCAAGGAAATGGCCTTCCGGCCCGCGATGCGGATCGTGATCGCGGCGCGTTACCCTGTGGTGGCGGCGATGGTGCTGATCCTTGCGGTTCAGGTGTCCAGCGTCATCCGGGGCGATGTGACATGGCGTTTCTTCAACGCGCCGGAACTGTCGTCTGTCACCGGCAATTTCGCGATGCTCGACGGTGCGACGCGGGACGACAGCCTTGCCATGGTGCGCGAGATGCAGCGCGCGACCGAAGCCGTCGCCGCCCGCTACGAGGCGGAACACGGCGTGAACCCGCTGATCTACGTTCTGGCCGAGGTGGGCGGCAACAGCGGGCCGGGGCTGAGCGGGGTCGAGAACAAGGACGAGGACCTGTTGGGCTCCATCGCCATCGAATTGATCGATGCCGACCTGCGGCCCTATTCGGCCTTTGCCTTTGTCGCGGACCTTCAGGACGAGGTGCGCCAATTGCCCCTGACCGAGGTCGTCAGTTTCCGTGGCTTTCGCGGCGGACCGGGGGGCGATGCGATCGACGTGCAAATCACGGGGGCCGGGACCGAAACGCTCAAGGCGGCGGCGATCTGGCTGCAGACGCAACTGGCCCGCTTTCCCGAGGTCTCGGGTCTGCAGGACAGCATGGCCTATGACCGCGAGGAATTGAGCCTGACGCTGACCCCGCAGGGCGAAGCGCTGGGGTTCGACATCGGCACACTGGGCCGCGTGTTGCGCAACCGTCTGGCCGGGATCGAGGCCGCGACCTATCCCGATGGCCCCCGCACCGCGTCGATCCGGGTGGAATTGCCCGAGGGCGAACTGACCGCCGATTTCCTCGACCGGACGCTGTTGCGGGCGGCGTCGGGGCAATATGTGCCCTTGGCCGACATCGTGACCGTAACCGCCCGGCAGGGGTTTTCGTCGATCCGGCGTGAGAACGGGCTGCGGCTGATCTCGGTCACAGGCGATCTGTCCGAGGATGACCCCGCCCGCGCCGCCGAGATCATGACGGAACTGACCGAGGTCATCGTCCCGCAGCTCGAGGAACGGTTCGGCGTCGCCACCCGCCTGTCGGGTCTGGCCGAACAGGAGCGGGAATTCCTTGGCGATGCGATGACCGGGTTCATCCTGTGCCTGATCGGCATCTACCTTGTTCTGGCGTGGATATTCGCCAGCTGGACCCGACCGATGGTGGTGATGGCCATCATCCCCTTCGGATTGGTGGGAGCGATCTACGGCCACATGGCCTGGGACATTCCCTTGTCGATGTTCACCGTGGTCGGCCTGATCGGGATGACGGGGATCATCATCAACGATTCCATCGTTCTGGTGACGACGATCGACGAATATGCAGAAACCCGTGGCCTTGTCCCGGCCATCATCGACGGGGTTTGCGACCGTCTGCGGCCTGTGCTGCTGACGACGTTGACGACGGTTCTGGGGTTGGCGCCGCTCCTCTATGAGCGGTCGCAAGATGCGCAGTTCCTGCGGCCCACCGTGGTGACGCTGGTCTACGGGTTGGGGTTCGGCATGGTGATCGTCTTGCTGGTCGTGCCGGCCATCATGGCGATGCAGCGCGATTTCGCGACCCAGATGCGCGCCATGCGCCGGGCATTCGGGGCGTTTCGGCGCAGACCCGATCTTGGGCGCGGGATGGCCGCGATGGGTGTGGCGACCGCCGCGCTTTTCGCCATGACGCTGGGCAGCGTGATCGTGACCGGGAACATGGCCGGTCCCCTGGCGGGGATCAGCGGGGGGACAAGCGTTGCCTTGGCGCTGTTTGTCGGCGGCGCGGCGCTGGTCTGCCTCATCGGATGGGTGGTCGCGGTTCTGCGCACCCTGCTGATGCGGCAGCGCCGGGCGGGCTGAGCCCCGATCAGCCCGTGCAGCCGTCCAGTTCGACGGCCATCCGGCTGCCGATGACGGTGATGCGCAGATCCGACCGGCTCAAGGGAAAGGGGCCGGGCCGACCGGGGGGGATCACGTCGGCCACCGCCCTGATCGTTGCCCCCTCGCGCCGTGTGGTCGCTTCGGACACCCAGATGCCCGGGTTGCGATGTTCCAGAACCAGCGTTTCGTCACTGCCGGTCGTGGGCATGTCGACCGAAACGGTGACGCGCAAACCGTCGGCAATGGGCTGGACCGCACAGGTCGCGCGCCCCGCCCCGGCCTCGGTCGCGGTCAGGGGGCGGTCGGAGAGCGCCAGACCGATCTCGTGCACCCGGTCGGTGACGGGCGGCAAAAGACCGACAAGATCGAGCGTGACGGGCATGCAGACATCCAGACACACGCCCAGATCGATTTCCCCCGCGATCGAAACCTCGCCCTGTTGGCTCAGGGCAAATTCGACGGGCAAGATGACCTCGTCCCGGTATCCGATGGAGCGCATTCCGTTGACATAGAACACGTTGGGGCTGGGCCAGTGGATCGCCATGCCGTCAATGCCGGAGGCCTCGGTCAGGGTGATGATCGTGGGCACGCCGCCTTCGCCCGGGGCGCGCCAATAGGTCTTCCACCCCGGGGCAAGGGATATGCGGACCCCCGCCATATGGTTGCCGTTTTGCATCCGCCATCCGGGCAGCAAGCTGACCTCGACCACATCCGCGGCGGACCGCCCCTCGAACTGTGCGAGGGCTGGCGGCGCGCCGAGCAGGGCGGCGAAAGCGGCAAGGGCGGCGATGATGGATCTGGTCGTCTGGATCATGCCCCTCAGCTAGGCGCAGGTGGTCGGTTTGGGAAGTCACGAATTGGCGACGCTGCCGTGACCGTGTCGCCCGTGTCGCGCTTGAATGCGGTGGGCCGAACCCCCATGCTCAATCCATGACCAGAAAGCCCGCCTTTGCCGATCTGACCGGAAAGCTGTTGATCGCCATGCCCGACATGGGCGACCCGCGATTCCACGGCAGCGTGGTCTTTTTGTGCGCGCATTCGGCGGATGGGGCGATGGGCCTCATCGTCAACAAGCCGATGGAGGATGTCCGCTTTTCCGAAATGTTGGAGCAGCTGGACATCCCGCGCGGTGCGGCTACCCCGGATCTGCCGGTCTGTTACGGCGGGCCGGTCGAATTGCGGCGGGGTTTCGTGCTGCATGGCGCGGGCTACCGGGGGCGGCAGGACGATCAGCTGCGCGTCGACGACAGTTTCGCCATGACGGCCACGATCGATGTGCTGGAGGATCTGGCGCGGGGTGTCGGGCCGGAACGGGCGCTGATGGCGCTGGGCTATTCCGGCTGGGGGCCGGGACAGCTGGAGGATGAGATCGCGCGGAACGGTTGGTTGACGGCCGATGCCACGCCCGAGATCGTCTTTGGCGCGCGGATGGAAGGCAAATGGGCGGCGGCGCTGGCGACGCTGGGCGTGTCGCCCCTGACGCTGTCGTCCGAAGCCGGACGCGCGTAGGGTCGTCCGAAGCCGGGCGCGCGTAGGGTCGTCCGAAGCCGGGCGCGCCTGAAGGGCGCGAAGAGTTGCGTAGGGGCTTCGCGTCTTGGGGGTGTCACGCTGGCGCCCTACATTCCCTGAACAGGAGGTCATGCCATGCAGATCACGGTCATCGGTGCCAGCCGCGGGATCGGCCGCAAGGTGGTGGATTACGCCCTGTCGCGCGGCCATGCCGTGCGCGCCCTTGCGCGCAGTGCCGACCAGATGGGGATCGTGGCCGAGGGGTTTGAGCCGATTGCAGGCGATGCGACCGATCCTGCCGCCCTTGCCCGCGCGGTTGCGGGTGCCGATGCGGTCATCCTGACGCTGGGCGTGCCGCGCGACCTGCGCGTCTTGCGGCGAACGACGCTTTTTTCCGACGTGACCGCGACCTTGATCCCGGTGATGGAGGCGGCTGGCGTCCGGCGCTTGCTGGCGGTGACAGGCTTTGGTGCGGGCGACAGCGAAGCCAAGTTGTCGAGCGTGGAACGTATCCCCTTCAGGCTGTTTCTGGGCCGGGCCTATGCGGACAAATCCCTGCAGGAAGAGATGATCCGCGCGTCGGGTCTGGATTGGACCATCGCGCGGCCCGGCATCCTGAACGACAATGCGATGAGCGCGAAATACAAGGTTCTCGTCGAACCCGAAACCTGGCGGCAGGGGATCATCAGCCGGGCCGATGTGGCCCATTTCCTTGTCCATGCCGCCGAGGATGGCAGCCATATCGGCAAGACGCCCGCCATCCAACGCTGATTTTTTTCCGGACCTGTCGAAATCGGGTCGACCCGAGGCTCATGGGTGTGACGGCGCTGTGCCGTCGCGCAACACCAAGGAGCCTGACCGATGATCCGCACCACCCTGTTTGCCGCCGCCTTGACCGCGATGTCGGTCCCGGCCTTGGCCGATCCCTTTACCCTCTTCATCCATGAAAGCCCCGCCGATATCGCGCTCAGGTCCGACATGACCGAGGCGGGGGCAGCCTATTGGGCGCTCTGGGCGGCCTATTCCGCCATGCTGGGCGAGACCGGCATGGTGCGGGGTGGCGCGCCTTTGGTTGTTTCGGGGGGCGACGGAAACACGATTTCGGGGTATTTCATTCTTGAGACGACGCAGGCCGAGGCCGAGGCGCTTGCCGCCCTCGCCCCGGCGGCGACGCGGGGTGGTCGGGTCGCGGTGGTGCCGCATTACCCGATGCCCGGAATGTCGAACTGAAACCGCGTGGAAGAAGGACCAAGGACATGCAGTACATGATCATCTTCCGCGAGCCGATGGCCGAGTTCGACAAGCGCGAGGATCCGGCGCAACAGGGCGAGTATTGGGGCGCCTGGGGCGCCTATATCGGCGCGATGCGAGAGGCAGGTATCATCGTGAAGGGTGACGGGCTTTTGCCGCCCGCGACCGCCACCATCGTGCGCAACCGGGATGGTGCGCGCCTGATCGAGGATGGGCCGTTTCCCGACGTGAAGGAACAGCTTGGCGGCTATTTCGTGATCGAGGTGCCCGATCTGGATGCCGCGATCGATTGGGCCGGCCGGTCGCCTGCAGCCCTGGTCGGTTCGGTCGAGGTGCGGCCGGTGATGCCGGCCGACATGCTGCTGTGACGGAACACGGTGCGCGCGAGGCTGTCGCGCGCACCGCGCGCAACAGCTACGGGCGGCTTCTGGCCTATGTCGCCGCCCGCACCCGTGACATCGCCGCCGCCGAAGATGCGCTGGCCGATGCCTTTGCCGCAGCGCTCAGGCGTTGGCCCGAAACCGGCATTCCCGACAGCCCCGAGGCCTGGCTTCTGACGGTGGCGCGACGGTCCGCTGGCCGGGCGACGCGGTCCGCAGGACACCTGGCCGCTGCCCGGCCCGTGCTTGACCTGATGACGGAGGAAGCGATGGATCGGGCGCCGGTCGATTTTCCCGACGAACGGCTGAAGCTCATGTTCGCCTGCGCGCACCCTGCCATCGACCGCACGGTACGCAGCGCCCTGATCCTTCAGACGGTGATCGGGTTGGATGCGGCACGGATCGCGCGCGCCTTCGTCGTGCAACCTGCCGCTATGGGTCAGCGCCTGTCGCGGGCCAAGACCAAGATCAAGGCGGCGGGCATCCCCTTTCGGATGCCGGAGGGGGATGAGCTTGTCGCGCGTCTCGATGATGTGCTGATGGCGGTCTATGCCGCCTACGGGTTGGGATGGGAGGTACCGGGCGGCGTGGCAGCCGGGCGCATGGGCGAGGATCTGGCGGGCGAGGCGCTCTACCTTGCGCAGCTTGTGGCGGGGCTGATGCCCGGGCAGCCCGAGCCGATGGGTCTTGTGGCGCTGATGCTCTATTGCGAGGCGCGACGGGCCACGCGGCGCGGATCTGACGGGGCTTATGTGCCGCTGGCCCAGCAAGATCGCGCCCAGTGGGACGCCGCGATGGTGGCCGAAGCGGAACGGGTCCTGACCGCGGCCGCGGCACTTGGTCGGCCCGGACGCTTCCAGACCGAGGCCGCGATCCAGTCGGTGCAGGTGCAGGCCCCAAGGGGGCAATCCGGCAATCCGAAGGTTCTGGCGGCGCTTTATGACTTTCTTGTCACGCGCTGGCCCAGTCTGGCTGCGGAAGTGTCGCGTGCGGTGGTCCATGGTGCGGCGCATGGGCCGGAACGGGGACTGGCCATTCTCGATGCGATGCCGCCTGATCGGGTGACGGGGTATCAACCGTGGTGGGCCGCGCGGCTCGACCTGTGCCTGCGTGCCGGCGACGGTGCCGGAGCGGAGGCGGCGCGGAAACGGGCCATCGCCTTGACCGACGACGCCTCGGTGCGCTCATGGCTGGCGGGGCGTGGCTGACGGCAGCGATCAGCGGGGCAGGGGGTTTTGTCCCTTGTTGTAGGGCTGCCAATCCGTGATCTCGGGGTAGTAGCGTTGCCGCCATGCCCTCACGCGGGGGTTCATGACGCGCCGCCACAGGGGCGGGATCATGGCGGCAAGGGTCATCACCGGATAGCCATAGGGCAGCTGCGGGGCGTCATCCTCGGTGTAGTTCTGCAGCAGGGGAAAGCGGCGGTCCGGCTTGTAATGGTGATCGGAATGGCGCTGCAGGTTGATCAGCAGCCAGTTCGACGCCTTGTGCGCCGCATTCCAAGAATGGCGCGGCAAGACATGCTCGTATTTCCCGTCGCCCAGATGTTTCCGGGTCAGACCGTAATGTTCGACGTAGTTGGTCAGCTCAAGCTGCCAGATGGCGATGAAGGCCTGAAAGACGAACAGCACCACCCCCATCCCGCCACCCAGGCCAAAGGCAAGGCCAAGGAACGCGGCCTGCAGGGTCCAGTAGCGCCAGAACGGGTTTGACAGGTCGGTCCATGGCTTGCCCTTGCGCGCCAGCATCGCCCGTTCGGCGGCGAAAGCGCTGAACAGGCTTTCGCGCAGGACGCGGGGAAAGAAGCGGTGAAACCCTTCGTTGTAGCGCGCGGTCACCGGGTCGCGGGCGGTTCCCACGTGGCGATGATGAACCAGCAGATGTTCCGAGCGGAAATGCGAATAGAGCACCGTCGCAAGCAGAAGATCCGCCAGCCAGCGTTCCAGCCGGTTCTTCTGATGCATCAACTCGTGCGAATAATTGATGCCGATCGTACCCGACAGGACGCCAACCCCGAAGAACAGCGCGAATTGCTCGACCACGGACAGGTGATCGGCGCGGGTGGCATACCAGATCAGGAAAAAGATCGTCCCCACCTGCACCGGAAACCAGATCAGCGTGACCAGGCGATACCAGCGCAGGGAGGGTTCGGGCGTATCCGGGTCGGCGTTTTCGACGTTGAGACCGAGCGCCGCGTCGAGCACGATGAACAGCCACCACGTCGATACCGGTGCAAGGATCAACCACCATCCGCCCTGTCCGGCCGCGATCACCAGCAACGGCGACAGCGCAAGCGACATCCAGAAGGGAATCGCGCGGCTGATGCGTGCGACCTGAGCGGCGGGGATCATCGGGGTCCTCGTAACGTTACACTTGAAAAGATGGGGAGGCTTGGACCTTCCGTCAATCCTTGGGCCATGCACCTGCCGCGACGTCCCACGCCTTGCGCATCACGGTGGGCAGGCTTGCGGGTCGAAAGCTCGCGCGCGGGTGAAAGCTGCCGCGCTCGGGTTGGGCGTCTTGCGGAACGCGGGCCAACAGCACCCGCAGGCGCAGATGGAAATGGGTGAAGGTGTGGCGCACCTCGAGGTCCGGATCGTGCCAATCGGCGGCAAGGGGGGGCGCCTCGGGCGGTGGGGCCTCGGTCCAGTCGGTGCCGGGCCAGCCCAGCATGCCGCCCAAAAGCCCCTTGTCCGGCCGGGTTTCCAACAGCACGGCCCCATCCGTGCGCAGGGCCAGATAGGCAATGCCCTGCCGCGTCGGCTTGGCCTGTTTGGGCGCTTTGCGCGGAAGCTCGGCGGCGATGCCTTGCGCCCGGCCCCGGCACATCGCGACAAGCGGGCAGATGCCGCAGGCGGGCGACCGCGGGGTGCAGACCGTCGCGCCAAGGTCCATGACCGCCTGCGCGTAGCAGCCGGGCCGCGTGTCGGGGGTGAGCCGTTCGGTCAGGAGGCGCAGCTCCGGTTTCGCGGTGGGAAGGGGCGTTTCGACCGCGAAAAGCCGCGCCACCACCCGTTCCACGTTCCCATCCATGACGGCGGCGGGCCGGTCAAAGGCGATGGCCGCGATGGCCGCCGCCGTATAGGGGCCGATGCCGGGAAGTTGGCGCAAGCCATCCTCGGTGTCGGGAAAGACGCCGCCATGATCGCTGGCGACCACGCGGGCGCATTTGAGCAGGTTCCGCGCACGGGCGTAATAGCCAAGCCCCGCCCATTCCGCCATCACGGCGGCATCTTCTGCGGCGGCCAGCGCGGTGACGCTGGGCCAAAGTGCCGTGAAGCGTTGGAAATAGTCTTTCACCGCCGCGACGGTGGTTTGCTGCAACATGATCTCGGACAGCCAGACACGATAGGGGTCCGGGCGTTCGCCTGCTGCCAGCGCCGCAGGGCCCATGCGCCAGGGCAGATCGCGCGCATGTCGATCATACCAGGGCAAAAGCGCTGCCGCGACCGCCCCATCCGAAAACCCGTCACGCAAGGTTTATCCGCCCCCTCACCCGGCTGTTATTGGTTATCACCGCGTAACCGCATAGATTGCCCTCAACATCCCGAAGGCAAGCCATGTCGCGCACTCGAACTCCAGACCCGTCCGAGCCACCCCGCCGCCGCAAGCGTGGGTTCGAGACTGCTGGCGCGCTTCTGGCGGGTGCGCTGAAAGCCCCTGCGGAAAAGCGCGGTTTCGGCGAGGCGAAACTCTTGACCCATTGGCCCGAAATCGTGGGCGAGGACATCGCCGCCATTGCCCGGCCGGTCAAGATCACATGGGGCCGGGGGTTTGGCGGAACGCTGGTGCTGCTGACCACGGGGGCGCATGCCCCGCTGCTGGACATGCAGAAGGACCGCATCGCCGAGCGTGTGAATGCCACCTATGGCTACCGGGCCGTGGCCCATGTCCATATCACCCAGACTGCGCCGACAGGCTTTGCCGAGGGACAGGTCGCCTTTGGCAGGCCTGCGCCCAAGGCTCCGCCGCCGCCCGATCCCGTGCGCCTTGCCCGCGCCATGGACAGCGTCGAGGGCATCGAGGATGCGCGCCTGAAAGAAGCGCTCGCGCGGCTGGCCCGCAACGTGCTAACCCCCCGGAAAAGCTAAGGAGAGACAGGAAACATGGATCGCAGGACCCTGATGATGGGCGCCGGTGCCGGCGTCATGGCGGCAGGAACCTATGCGCTGCTGCGCCCGGAAAGCGCGCCCGGATTGCCGCTGCTGCCGCAGGCTGCCCATGCGCAAGACACCTCTGCCGCGACCGATCTGCCGATGGTGGTCGAGATGGTGCTGGGCAATCCCGATGCGCCGGTGGAAGTGATCGAATACGCCTCCTTCACCTGCCCGCATTGCGCGAGCTTCCACCGCAACACCATGCCCCGGATCAAGGAAAACTATATCGACACCGATCAGGTGCGGTTCATCTACCGCGAGGTCTATTTCGACCGTTTCGGGCTCTGGGCCGGGATGGTGGCGCGCTGCGCGGGGCCCGATCGCTATTTCGGGATCGTCGATCTGATCTACCAGCGCCAGGCCGAATGGACGCAGGGCGCGCCCGGTGCCGTGGCGGAAAACCTGCGCCAGATCGGGCGGGTGGCGGGGCTGTCGGACGAACAGCTCGACGCCTGCCTGACCGATGCGGCCATGGCACAGGCCATGATCGCCAATTACGAGGCGCATATGGAGGTGCATGACATCCCCGGCACGCCCCATTTCGTGATCGACGGCGAGATGCATTCGAACATGAGCTACGAGGATTTCGCCACGATCCTCGACGCGCGTATCGCCGCCGCGCAATGACGGCACCCCTTGCCGGTGTCCGCGTGCTGGAACTGGCGCGCATCCTGGCCGGCCCCTGGGCCGGTCAGACGCTGTCGGACCTGGGCGCGGAAGTGATCAAGGTCGAGGCGCCCGAGGGGGATGACACCCGCCAATGGGGCCCCCCCTTCATCGAGCGGGAGGGCGACCGGACAGCCGCCTATTTCCATGCCTGCAACCGGGGCAAGCGGTCGGTCATCGCCGATTTCCGCACGGATGAAGGTCGCGCGCGCGTGCAGGACCTGGCGCGCGGGGCCGATGTGCTGATCGAGAATTTCAAGCTCGGCGGGCTTGCGAAATACGGTCTTGATTACGAAACCTTGAGCGCGATCAACCCCGGTCTCGTCTATTGCTCGATCACGGGTTTCGGTCAGACGGGCCCTTATGCGCATCGCGCGGGCTATGATTACATCATCCAGGGCATGTCGGGCCTGATGTCTGTCACGGGCGAACCGGATGGCCAGCCGCAAAAGGTGGGCGTGGCCGTCACCGATATCTTCACGGGGCTTTATGCCTCCAACGCGATTCTGGCCGCGCTGCACCTGCGCCAGACCACCGGGCGGGGGCAGCATATCGATCTGAGCCTGATGGATACGGCCGTGTCCGTTATGGCAAATCAGGCGATGAATTATCTTGCCACCGGGGTCGCGCCGCAGCGCCTGGGCAATGCGCATCCCAATCTCGTGCCCTATCAGGTCTTTGACTGCGCCGATGGCTGGATCATCATCGCGACAGGCAATGACGGGCAATATCGTCGGCTGTGCGCGCTTTTGGGTCTGCCCGAACTGGCGGAGCATCCCGATTACCTGACCAATGCCGACAGGATCGCCCATCGCGATGCGCTGACCGAGGTTCTGGGCGCCGCGACGCGCCGGATGGGCAAGGCCGAGTTGCTGGCCGCCTGCGAGGCGCAGGGTGTGCCGGCCGGACCGATCAACGATCTGGGAGAGGTTTTTGCCGATCCACAAGTGGTGGCACGGGGCGCGCGCATCACACCCGATGGCGTTCCGGGCGTGCGCCCGCCGTTCCGGTTCTCCGATGCGGACCTGGCGCTGGACCGGTCCGCGCCGAAGCTCGGTCAGGATGGCGCGGCCGGTTGGTCGCAGCGCTGAGCGCGGAGCGCCGATACGGCCTGATCTGCGTGTCAGGACGAAAATGGTGCGCCTGAAGGCACACCCTACGGCCATGGACGACCTTTGATCCTCGGGTAGGGTGCGCCTGTCACGGCGCACCATCACCCGATCACCCGGTCCAGCGCCGCATCCAACGGTCCCCAATCCGCCACCCGCAGCCGGACCGGAACCGTCATCACCTGCGCGCGCAAAGGGGATGGCAGGCGGACCGCGTCCTTTTCGGTCGTCACCACCTGTGCGCCGATGGCGCGTGCCTCGCGCAGCATTCGGGTCATCAGCGCATCGCTGAGCGGCTGGTGGTCGCTCAGGGCATGGGTGGCGCGGATATCGGCCCCCATCGCCTTGAGCGTCTGAAAGAATTTCTCGGGCCGCCCGATCCCGGCGAAGGCCAACACCGGCAGGCCCTTCAGCGGCAGTCCCATGGGCAAAGGCTCAAGCGATCCGGACACGCGGGGCAGGGTCACGGCCTGACCCCATCGGGCCGCGAACCGCGCCTGTGCGGCCGCGTCGCCGACGGACAACACGATCTCCGCCCGCGCCAATCCCGTCTTGATGGGTTCACGCAAGGGACCGGCCGGGATCACGCGGCCATTGCCGAAACCGACATGGGCATCCACCACGACGATCGACAGATCATGGGCAAGGCCCGGGTTCTGGAACCCGTCATCGAGCAAGATCACCTGCGCGCCTGCCCCTACGGCGGCCTGTGCGCCCGCCACCCTGTCCTTTGCCACCCAGGTGGGCAGAAAGGCCGCAAGCAGCAGGGGCTCATCCCCGGTTTCGCTCGCGCTGTGGCGGCGTTCATCGACCCTGACCGGCCCGCCAAGCGTGCCGCCATGACCCCGGCTGACGGCATGGGCCACCACGCCCCTGTCGCGCAGCCGTTCGGCCAGGGCGATCACGACGGGTGTCTTGCCCGTGCCGCCAGCGTTCAGGTTGCCCACGCAAATGACCGGCACGCCCACGCGCTGTCGCGGGCCCTGCGCCAGCCTGCGCCGGGTCGCCCCGGCATAGATCAGTCCGAGCGGTGACAGAAGCGCCGACAAGAGACCCGGTTCGCCATGCCAGAATCCCGGCGCGCGCATCAGCCTCGCGCCCCTGTCTGCGTCTGGGACGTGTCGAGCATGTCTAGAAGCACCGTCTTGGCCCGTTCGGTCACATCCGCCCCGGCCGAGACGACCTCCCAGGCGGCATGGGCCATGGCGGCGGCGCGGTCGGGCGACAGAAGGTCATCGACCGCCTCGGCCAGCGATTGCGGCGCCGAGACCAGCCGGGCCGCCCGCGCCTCGGTCAGACGTTGGTAGATATCGACGAAATTCGTGACATAGGGCCCGTGCAGGATGGCCGAGCCGAGGGCCGCGGGTTCAAACGGGTTGTGGCCGCCGATGGGCTCCCATGATCCGCCGACGAAGCTGACGGGGGCCAGCCGGTACCACAGGCCCAGTTCCCCCATCGTATCGGCAAGATAGACGGGCGCTTCGGCCTCCGGCCCCTCGCCGAGGCTGCGCCGGGTGAAGGGCCAGTTTCCCGCCGTCAGCAGGTTTGCCACATCGTCGCCTCGCGCCGGGTGGCGGGGCACGAGGATCAGGAGGAGCCGCGGGTTGGTGCGCATGGCCAGCCTGTGCGCCTCCAGCACCTTTTCCTCTTCGCCGGGATGTGTGGAGGCCGCCACCCAGACCGGCCGCCCCCCGATCTCGGCACGCATGCTTTCCAGTTCCGAGGTCTTCACCGGCAGGGCGGCTGCGCCTTCCTTGAGGGTGCCCGTGACTTCCATCCGGTCGACCGGAAGGCCAAGACGGCGCAGGTAGATCTCGGTCAATCCGTCCTGCACCAGCGCGCGGTCGAAACGGGACAAGAGGCTGCGGGCCATCCCGCGCAGGAACCGCCAGCGGTCATGGCTTGCCTTGGACATGCGCGCGTTCAGAAGCACCATGGGAATGCCGCGCGCCTTGGTTTCGCAGATCAGGGCGGGCCAAAGCTCGCTTTCGGTCCAGACCGCCACATCGGGCCGCCAATGGTCGAGAAACCGCCGCACGAAGGGCCGCGCGTCGAGCGGCAGGAATTGGTGCAAGGCACCATCGGGCAGCCGGTCGGCCATGACCGAGGCCGAGGTGACAGTGCCCGTGGTGACAAGGACGGAGAGCGTGTCGTGATCGTCCAGCAATTGCCGGACCAGTTCGAGGAGCGCCACGGATTCTCCGACGCTGGCGGCATGGAACCAGATCAACGGGCCATCGGGGCGTGGGCGACCCGCGATACCGCGCCGTTCGTCGATGCGGGCGGGGTCCTCCTTGCCCTCGAGCAGCCGTTCGCGCAGCTTGCGCTCGGCAAAGCGCGGCCCGTTGAGGCGGGACCACAGAAGATAGAGGCTCAGGGCAAGGGACTGCGTCATCGCGGGCTGATCTCAGGCTTGGCTCATGTCGCGGCGGGGAACGACTGGGGTCGCGCCGCTGGCAGGGGATGGGCGGTGGATCATGGTCTGTGTCCTTGGCCGGGGATCTGGGCGCGCGGGCACCCTAGGCATTGCAGGTTCAGGGTCAAGCACCGCCCGGATGCGGCGCTGTCTGTCCCCGCATCAGCTTCGGGCGGCCAGAAGCGCGCCGTGCACACCGGCCGATCCGGCCAGAACCCCACGCACCTGCGGCACCGGCGCGTTGAACCGCAACGCCGCGCCGGTCGCGTCGGTTGCCTGTCCTCCGGCCTCCGCGATGATCAGCGAGCCCGCCGCGATGTCCCATTCCCATGTCGGACGAAAGGTCACCATGCCGTCGAACCGGCCTTCGCCCACCAGCGCCATCCGGTAGGCAAGCGAGGGGCGATAGGCGCGGATCACGGGCGGCACGCCCCGCGGCCAATGGTCGGGGGACAAAGTGTGCTTGGTCGCCAGAACCTCGGCCTCGTGCAGGGCGCAATCCCCTGCCGCGCGGATCGCCATGTCGTTGAGCGTGGCCCCATGACCCCGCGCGGCAGCATAAAGCTTTCCCCGGATCGGCAAGTAGACGACGGCGGCCACCACGACCCCGGCTTCGACCACGGCAAGCGAATGGGAAAAGGCGGAACTCCCCTCGATGAAGGCCTGCGTGCCGTCGATCGGATCCACGATGAAGACGCGTTCGGCCTGCAGGCGCTTGGGGCTGTCGGGCGTTTCCTCGGACAGCCAGCCATAATCGGGGCGCGCCTCGCACAGCCGGTCGCGCAGCATCTCGTCGACGGCGATGTCGGCCTCGGTCACGGGGCCTGTGCCGTCGGGCTTGTCCCATGTCTCGGGCTCGTCGCGGAAATAGCGCGCGGCGATCCGGCCCGCCCCGCGCGCCGCCTCGACCAGGAGCGCCAGATCGTCGAGCGGATCAGGCACCGGCAAGCGTCAACCCCTCGACCAGAAGCGACGGGACCACCCGGCTCAGATGCGTGCGGGCATCATTCGCGGGACGGATCGTCATCAGCATGTCGCGCAGATTGCCCGCGACGGTGCATTCGTTCACCGGATAGGCGATCTGCCCGTTCTCGACCCAAAAGCCCGAGGCCCCGCGCGAATAATCCCCCGTGGTGGCATTGATCGAGGACCCGATCATCGAGGTGATCAAAAGCCCCGTGCCCATCTCGGCCATCAGCCCGGCAAGGTCGATATCCCCTTGGCTGAGTGCAACGTTGCCATTGCTGGGCGAGGGCGGCGAGGATGTGCCACGGCTTGCATTGGCGGTCGAGGGCAGGCCCAGTTTCCGCCCGGTCGCAAGATCGAGGGTCCAGCCGGTCAGCACGCCATCCTCCACGATCACGCGGCGTGTGGTCGGCAGGCCTTCGGCGTCGAAGGGTTTGGAGGCCGAGGTGCGCGGGCGGTGCGGATCTTCAACCAGCGACAGGCCCTTGGGCAGCACCTGTTCGCCCAGAAGCGCGCGCGCCCAGCTTGCGCCGCGCACGATGGCGCTGCCGTTGGTCGCGGCCAGAAGGTGACCGATCAACCCCGAGGAGATGCGCTCGTCATAAATGACGGGATAGGCCCCGGTCGGCGGCTTGCGCGCCCCGGCGCGGGCCACGGTGCGTTCCCCGGCGATGCGCCCGATCTCTTCGGGGCTCATCAGGTCGGCGGCATGGTTGCGCCCATCGCCGCAATAATCGCGTTCCATGCCCAGCCCTTCGCCGGTGATGGCGACGCAGCCCAGCCCGTGGTCAGAGCGTTCGTAGCCACCCGTAAACCCGTTGGTGGCCGCCAGATGCACCCGGCGGCGGGAAAAGCCCGCGCTGGCCGATTGCACCTGCGTGATGCCCTTGACGGCAAGGGCCGCGGCCTCGGCACGGCGGGCGGCCTCCTCCAGCGCGGCGGGGTCGGGATCGGGCGAGGGGTCCGACATGTCGAGCTGGCTGGCATCGCGCGCCTTGGCCAGTTGCGCCGGATCGGCAAGGCCCACGGTCGGGTCCTCGGGCGCAAGCCGGGCCATGGTCACGGCGCGCTCAGCCATTTCGCGCAGGGTTTCGGGCCGCGTGTCAGAGGCCGAGACACAGGCCTGCCGCCGCCCGATCAACACGCGCAACCCGATTTCCACCCCTTCGGAGCGTTCCGCCTGTTCCAGCGTCCCGGCCCGCACCGCGATCTCGAGCGAGGTCCCGTCGATGGCGATGGCATCGGCGGCTTCGGCGCCGGCGCGCCTTGCGGCATCGAGCAGGGCTTCGGTCAGGGGGGCGAGAGTGTCGGACATTCGGTCTGTTCCTGCTGTGCGGGCCAGCGTCGGAGGTAGTGCCAGTGCCCCATCGCTGCAAGGCAAAGAAATCCCGCCCGAGCGTTGGCGCGGGCGGGCGCATCGCGGATCGCGCGGTTACTGGAGCGGCACGCCATTGGCGGAAATGCCGCCGCCTTCGGTGAACTGGATCGTCGTTTCCAGCGTGTCAGGGGTGGCACCCGGCCGGGTAAAGGCCCCCAGCAGTCCGCGCGCCATGGCGATCTGTTCGATCGGCACGAGACCCGAGGCCTGCAAACGGTCCATCAGCGCGTTGCCACCGGCCAGTTGCAGGTTCACGCTGCCCACGGGCATCGGGATCGGGCCGGGCGCGAATGTCGCCGACCCCGTTCCGGTCAGGCTCGCCCCGCCGACCGAAAGCTGCAATTCGTTCAGCGTGACATCGCGCAATTCCGCCGGCGGCGCGCCCATGTCGGTCGGGTCCACGGCCATCAGGTCGGTCAGGATCTGGAGGCTGCCGGTCAGATCGGCGATCACCGTGATCGGATCGCGCGGGAAACTGCCCGCCGGGTCCGCCATCGCCCAGACCTGCGGGCCGACCATGACATCCCGATAGGCCAGCCGCGCGGACATCGGCTGCGGCGCAGCGGCGGCGGCCAAGGGCAGGCTGAAGGCGATCTCGGCGCTGCCGACCGTGAAATCCACCGGCACCGGCAGTTCGGGCGAGGCGAAATGGGTCGCGCTGCCCGTCGCCGTGATCCGGTAATCGACCAGGCTGTCCGAGACCGTGGCGGACATGCTGCCGCCTGCGTTCGAGGCGAAAACCTGGAAGGCATCGCGCGGATGCGCGAAGGTCAGGTCCATGCTCGCATCGGCATAGGTGAAGTCGCCGTTGATCGCGAAATCGGTCGGGATCGTATCGGGCGCTGCCGCAAGGGCCGCAAGATTGCCAAGCCTGCCCGCCCCGCTCGCTGTCGTGGCCCCAAGGGAAAAGACCAGTTTCAGACTTCCCTCCTCACCGGGGGGTGGCAGGATGTCGAGGGCGCCCGCAACGCCGCCGATCTGGGTGTCGGTCACATAAGCGATGTTTTCGGGGTTGCTGCCATCGATCTCGTAGGTGGCGGTCATGTTGTCGATGCCGATCCTCATGTCGATGGTCGGCGGCGCCCCATTACCGCCTGTGATCGGTCCGTCCTCGATCGTGATGCGCGAGGCGGAATAGGCATAAAGCCGCGCGCCCGCGTCGCCGCTGGCCGTCATGGCAAGGTCGGGCATGATCACGTTCACGCCCAGATTGACCGGCGGCGCGCCCGGCAGATCCTCGAAGGTTATGGTGATCTCGTATACGTCGGACAGGTCGATCGACACGCTGCCATCGCCCGCTTCGGTCATCACGATCTGCGCGAGGCGGCCCACGGTCGCGACATCCTCATCGACAAAGGTGGTGCGGAACCCGCGCAGGGTCAGGGTGCCGTTGCCGGGCACGACCTCGTCGGCGGTCATGGTCTGGCCAAGGGCTGCCGCCTGCGACTGCCATTCGGCCCAGAGCTCTTCGGCGGTGACGGCCATCGCGGGTGTGGCAAGGAAAAGGGCAAGGGCGGAAAGCGTGAGGGTGGGCGCGGTGACGTTGGGCATGGGGTCCATCCGTGGCTGGGGGCGCAGGTGACGCCGTGATGTTCGCGGTCATACCCGCGTGGGTCAAGTGCGGATGCCCTGCCCTTGCAGCACGACGGGCATCCGGGGGCTGGCCGTGATCGGCTTGGCGCGTTAGCACTTGGACAAAGCGGCATGGGCAAAAGGGGCGCGGCGATGACAATCGAGCTTGCGGGAAAAACGGTGGCGATCACGGGTGCCAGCCGGGGGATCGGGGCGGCGGCGGCGCGCGCCTTTGCCGAGGCGGGGGCGAATGTCGCGCTTCTGGCGCGTGACCGCGACGCGATCGCAGGGCTTGCGGGCGAGATCGGCGCACAGGCCTTGGCCGTGCCTTGCGACGTCACCCGCTACTGGGAGGTCGAGACGGCGCTGAACGCCGCTGCGACGACCTTTGGCAGGCTCGATGTGCTGATCAGCAACGCAGGTGTGATCGACCCCATTGCCGGGATCGCCGCGGCGGACCCCGATATCTGGGGGCAGGCCATCGACATCAATCTCAAGGGCGTCTTTCACGGGGCGCGCGCCGCCGTTCCGCTGATGCTGGCGCAGGGCGGCGGGACGATCATCACGGTCAGTTCGCGTGCTGCGGTCAATGCGCTGGAGGGCTGGAGCGCCTATTGTTCCTCCAAGGCCGGGGCCAAGATGTTCACCGCCTGCCTGCACACCGAATTGGGCGGGCAGGGTATCCGCGCCCTTGGCCTGTCGCCGGGAACGGTCGCGACCGACATGCAGATGGCCATCCGCGAAAGCGGCGTGAACCGCGTGAGCCAGCTGGATTGGTCCGAGCATATCCCCCCTGAATGGGCGGCCAAGGCGCTGGTCTGGATGTGTGGACCCGAAGCGGACCCTTGGCTGGGTGACGATGTCTCGCTGCGCGACGCGGATGTGCGCGCGGCCGTGGGGGTGGGCCGATGATCGAGTGCCGCAATGACGACGGGCTGTGGACCATCACCCTGAACCGCCCGGACAAGGCCAATTCGCTGACCGCCGCGATGCTGTCGCGGCTGGCCGATGTCGTGATGGAGGCCACCGTCGATCCGCATATCAAGGCGCTGATCCTGACAGGCGCGGGCGACAAGGTGTTTTCCGCCGGTGCCGATCTGGACGAGGCGCGCGCAGGCCTTGCGACCTCGCCGCTTTGGGAACAGGTATCGGGTGCCATCGCGGGTCTGCCTTGCCTGACCATCGCGGCCCTGAACGGGACATTGGCGGGCGGGGCATTCGGCATGGCGCTGGCCTGTGACCTGCGCCTTGCCGTGCCCAATGCGCGGTTCTTCTACCCGGTGGCAAAGCTCGGGTTTCTGCCGCAGCCCTCGGACCCCGGGCGGCTCGTCGCGCTGATGGGCCCTGCGCGGGCCAGGCTCTTGCTCCTTGGCGGGCAGAAATTCTCGGCGGACGAGGCCTATGCCTTTGGCCTGATCGACCGGATCACCTTGCCCGAGCACCTGATGGAACAGGCGCGCGACATCGCGACGGATGTCATGGCCGGCAACCCGGAGGTGCTGCGCCGGATCAAGGCGATGTGCGACGGAGCTTGAGGTCTGCGTCTTGATCGGGACGCAGACACTAGCGCCGTTTCCAGCCGCGCCGCGCGCCCGGCGTTTTCGAATGGAAATCCGGCGGGCGTTTGGCGACCCAGTCGAAAAAGGTCGCAAGGCGGGGATGGGCGCGCAACGCTTCGGGCGTGTTGTAGCTGCGGGCAAGGTCCGCCTCGGACAGGGTGGCGTGGATCTCGTTGTGGCAGATCTGGTGGACAAGGATCGTGGGGCCACCCTTGCCGCCGCGCAGTTTCGGGATCAGGTGATGCAGGCTTTGTTTCGCTCCGGGCGGGATCGGGCGCAGGCACAATGGGCAGATGGGCAGATCGGTCATGACGGGTGAAACTGGCGCGCCGGGACCCTTGGACAAGTCCTGGGCTCCGGAGGCGGAACAGGTCGATGCGCTGGTGATCGGCGCAGGCCCTGCCGGGTTGATGGCCGCCGAGACCCTGGTCCGCGCCGGGCGGTCCGTCCTGGTCCTGGAGGCCAAGCCTTCGGTCGGGCGCAAGTTCCTGATGGCCGGAAAATCCGGCCTGAACCTGACCAAGGACGAAGCCCAAGACCGCTTCGTGTCGGCCTATGGTGCGGCGGCGGCCTGGCTGGAGCCGATGCTGGCCGCGATGGGGCCGGATGCGGTGAAGACCTGGGCCGGGGAACTGGGCCAAGAGGTCTTTACCGGCTCGTCGGGCCGGGTGTTTCCGGTGGTGATGAAGGCCAGCCCGCTTCTCCGCGCCTGGGTCAGGCGTGTCGGCGCGGAGATTCGGCCCGGCTGGCGCTGGACGGGCTGGTCCGGCGGGAATTGGGTTTTCGACACGGCGGCGGGTGTGCGCCGCATTGTCCCCCGCGTCGTGGTTCTGGCGCTGGGGGGCGCAAGCTGGGCGCGGCTGGGATCGGACGGGGCATGGGCGGGGCTCCTCTCGGCCAAGGGCGTGCCCCTTGCCCCGTTCAGGCCCGCCAACATGGGCTTCGTCGTCGATTGGTCGGCGCATATGACGCCCGTGCTGGGCCAGCCGGTGAAAGGGGTTGCCCTGCGCGACGGGGCCGGGCGCTGGCACCGGGGGGAATTCGTCGTCTCGGCCCATGGGGTGGAAGGCGGGGGCATCTATGCCGTTGCGGCCGATGTCCGGGATGGGGCGCCCCTGATCGTTGATCTCTTGCCCGATCTGTCGGGGGAGGAGGTGGCCCGACGGCTTGCCGCCCGGCCCGGCAAGCGGACGCTCGCGCAGCATATGGCCAAGGTCTTGCGGCTTGACCCGGTCAAGCGGGCGCTGGTGCAGGAATTCGGGCGGCCCCTGCCCGAGGGGGAGGGGCTGGCGCGGCTTCTAAAGGGGCTCGAGATCCGCCATGCCGGGCCGCGCCCGATGGACGAGGCGATTTCGACGGCGGGCGGCGTGACGAGGGATGCCGTCGATGATGGCCTGATGCTCCGTGATCTGCCCGGTGTCTTCGTCGCGGGCGAGATGCTGGATTGGGAGGCGCCGACGGGGGGCTACCTGATCACCGGATGCCTTGCGACGGGGCTTTGGGCGGGGCGGCATGCGGCGGAATGGAGCCGGTGAGCGCGAAAAAGAGGGGGCTCCGCCCCCGGCGCGCCTTGCGCGCCTCCCCCGGAGTTTTTCGGCCAAGATGAAGGGGGGCGGATGTCCCGTCAGCCCCCAATCGCGCGGTGGAAGGCCGGACGGTCGCGCATCATGGCGATATGATCGCGCAGGCGCGGTTCGGTGATCGGGAATTTGGCGTTGATCGCCCAGCCGCCGCAATGCGCGAGCAGGATATCGGCGATGGTCATCGTCTCGCCCATGAGGAAGGGGCCATCCTCGGCCATGCGGGCGACGAGGTTTGTCTGGGCGCGGGCGAATTCCCACTGCAGGCTGTCCTTGATCGCGGGCAGGCGCTTGTCCTCGGGCAGGACGAAGCTGTGCTTGGCCGCCGTCCAGAGCGTCGCGTCGATCTCGTCGAGGATCATGTTCGTCAGGCTGTCCTGCCGCGCGCGTTCGAGCGTTCCGGCGGGAAAGGTCAGGGCGCCGTGTCGGTCGGCAAGAAAGGTCATGATCGCCACCGAATCGGTGATCGGCACGCCATCGACGACAAGGACGGGCACCTTTCCCGCCGGGCTGATGCGGGTGACCTCTGCCGATTGCGGCGCGGCGTCGATATGCTCGTAGTCGAGCCCCAGTTCCTCGAGCGTCCAGAGCACGCGGAAAGCCCGGCTTTTGACAGCGCCGACAAGGGTGTAGCCCATATTCATCGTCTCCCTCTTGCCGGCATCATGGCGAGCCGGATCATTGTGCGTTCCATCAGCGCCATCTGGGGGGCCGTCTGTGCCGAGCGCAAGGTCAGATCGGTTTCGACCAGCAGGCTGATCGCGGTCTCGAGCCGGTCGCGGCCCCAGGTCTGGGCCTGTTTCAGCATCCGGTCGCGGCGCGGGCCGAAGACGGGCGGGCGTTGTGCCTGAAGCCCGGCTGCCGGTCCACCCGGATGGCAGGCGGCGGCATGAAGCGCGCGGAAATGGCGCAAAGCCCCGATGCAGAGCGTGACGGGGGCGACACCCTGCCCCGAAAGCCGGGCAAGGATCTGGCCGATCCGGCCCTGCGCCGCCTCTGCCGTGGCATTGATCGCGTCATCGAGCGCCGCCTCGATCGTGAGCGGGGCCACGGCGGCGATATCGGCTGCGGAAACGGGGGCGGGGTCGCCGCGTTTGTAAAGGCCCAGCTTTTCCACGGTCTGGCGGAAATCCCCGGGCGGAAGGGCGCGGGCGAGCGCCTCCAGATCGCCCATGGCATCGCGAGGGATGTCGCGCAGTCCCGCCTCGGCCAGCAGGGTTTCGATCTCGGCGCGGCCGGGCGGTTCGTCGTAGATCGCGGCGGCGCGGGCGGTCTTGTGCCCTTCGAACAGCTTGCGCAGGGCGGAGGCGGCGGTGAGCCGCCCGGCGGTGACGATGATCTGTGCGTCGCCCGGTTGCCAATCGTCCAGCGCCGCTGCGATGACGGGGGCCAGGCCATCGGTGGCACTCTCGACATGAACGGCGCGGGGGCCGGGGAAAAAGCCCACGGCCTTGACCGCATCCAGAAGGGCGGCGGGGTCGCTGCGCAGATCGGCCGCGTCAAGGCGCGTCAGGCGCATGTCCTGTTCGGCGTTTTCCCCAAGCAGGTTCTTGAGCAATTCCTGGCGGCGGAGTGCCACGCGCATCGCGTCATCGCCGAAGATCAGGCAGCCCGCCGCCTGCGTATCCGGGGCGCGCGCATAGGCGGCGACATCGCGGGGCTGAAGTTTCATGTGCCCCTCACGGCCCCGGCGGGGGCCGCGTCAGGGTTTTCGATGTGGCGTTCAGACGACGACATTCACGATCCGGCCCGGGACGACGATGAGCTTTTTCGGCTGGCCACCGGCCAGCGCCTTTTGCACAGATTCGTCGGCCAGCGCGATCTTTTCAACCTCTTCCTTGGACAGGTCGCGGGCCACGGTGATCTCGGATTTCCGCTTGCCGTTGATCTGGATCGGCAGGGTCACCGTGTCGGAGACCAGCATCGCCTCCTCCGCCTTGGGCCAGGGCGCGTTGGCGATCAGCCCCTCGCCGCCCAGCATGGCCCAGATCTCCTCGGACAGATGCGGGGTCATGGGCGACATGAGCTGCGCAAGGGTGCGTGCTGCTTGCCGTTTCGCACCCGCGCCCGCCTGCGATTTCTGCAAGCTGTTGGTGAAGGCATAGAGTTTCGCGATGGCCGCGTTGAAGCCGAAACTGTCGATGCCATTCGTGACATCGAAGATCGCCCGGTGCATGTCGCGCAAGAGCGCTTCATCAGCCTCGGGCGTGCCTGCATCGGTGCTGGCGGCAATTTCGGACGCGATGCGGTGAACGCGGGCCAGATGCTTGGCCGTCGCCTCGGCACCTGCGGCGGTCCATTCCACGTCGCGTTCCGGCGGGCTGTCGGACAGCACGAACCAGCGCGCGGTATCGGCACCGTATTGGGCGATGATGGCGACCGGATCGACCACGTTGTTCTTGGATTTCGACATCTTGGCCGAGGGGATGATCTCCACCTCGCGGCCACCCTTCAGGAAACCCTTGCCGTCGCGCAGTTCCACCTCTTCGGGGTAGTGGTAGACGGGCCGCCCGTTGGCGTCGGTCGTCTTGTAGATCGCGTGGGTCACCATCCCTTGGGTGAAGAGCGCGTCGAAGGGTTCGATCGCCGTCTCGGGCAGGTGGCCGCAGATCGCCATCGCGCGGGCGAAGAAGCGGGAATACAAGAGGTGCAGGATCGCATGCTCGATACCGCCGATATACTGGTCGACATTCATCCAGTAGGCGGCTTCCTCCATGTCGGTCGGCGTGGTCGCGCGCGGGGCGGTGAAACGCGCGAAATACCACGACGAATCGACGAATGTGTCCATCGTGTCGGTTTCGCGGCGGGCCGGCGCACCGCAGCGCGGGCAGGCGCAATCGCGCCATGTCGGGTGCCGGTCGAGCGGATTGCCCGGAATGTCGAAGCTGACATCGCGGGGCAATTCGATGGGCAGGTTTTCCTTTTTCTCCGGCACCACCCCGCAGCTGTCGCAATGGACGACCGGGATGGGACAGCCCCAGTACCGCTGACGGCTCAGACCCCAGTCGCGCAGGCGATACTTGGTGACGCCCTGGCCCACGCCCTTGCCCTCGCAAAAGACGATGGCGGCGTCGATGGCTTGTTCGCCCGTCGCTTCTTCGGCCCAGTTGAAGGGTAGGGTCCAGCGCACCTTTTCGGTCTTGGGCGGCACGAAAGCCGCGCCGCCGTCTTCGGGTTTCACGTGATCACCCGACAACGGCACGAAGGTCGAGGTCACAGGCAACCCGTATTTCCGCGCGAAATCGAGGTCGCGCTGGTCATGCGCCGGGCAGCCGAAGATCGCGCCGGTGCCGTAATCCATCAAGATGAAATTCGCGATATAGACCGGCAATTCCCATGCCGTGTCAAAGGGATGGCGCACGCGCAGGCCCGTGTCGTAGCCCAGCTTCTCGGCCTTTTCGATGGCTTCCTCGGTGGTGCCGCCCTTGCGGGCCTCGGCGCAAAAGGCCGCGACCTTTGCGTCATGCGCCTCCAGCTCCTTGGCGATGGGATGGTCGGGCGAGATGCCGACGAAGCTTGCCCCCAAAAGCGTGTCGGGACGGGTCGTGTAGACCTCGATCCGTTCATGCGTCTTGGTCGGCTCGACCATGCCGAATGCGAATTGCAGGCCGCGTGACCGGCCGATCCAGTTGGCCTGCATCAGCTTGACCTTGGCCGGCCAGTCGTCGAGCCCGTCCAGCGCATCCAGCAATTCGCCCGAGAAATCGGAGATCTTGAAGAACCATTGCGTCAGCTCGCGCCGTTCCACATCGGCACCAGACCGCCAGCCCTTGCCGTCGATCACCTGTTCATTGGCCAGGACCGTCATGTCGACCGGATCCCAGTTCACGACCGCGTTCTTGCGGTAGACCAGCCCTTTCTCGAGGAAATCGAGGAACAGCGCCTGCTGCTGGCCGTAATATTCCACGTCGCAGGTCGCGAACATGCGGCTCCAGTCCAGCCCGAAGCCAAGCGGCTTCATCTGGGCCACCATCGTGTCGATGTTCTGGTACGTCCAGTCGGCGGGGTGGCCACCGCTGGCCATCGCGGCATTCTCGGCGGGCATGCCAAAGGCGTCAAAGCCCATCGGATGCAGCACGTTGAACCCGTTCGCCAGTTTGTAGCGCGCGATCACGTCGCCCATGGTGTAGTTGCGCACATGCCCGATATGGATGCGCCCCGACGGGTAGGGGAACATTTCCAGCACGTAATACTTGGGCTTGTCGCCCGTGCGCCGCGCGACAAAGGTTCCGGCCTCGTCCCAGGCCTTTTGCCATTTCGGTTCCAGCGTCGCGGGGTCGTAACGGGACATGTCAGGCGGTCCTTGGTCTGAAGGCGGTGTGAAAGAAACGAAAACGCCGGGCTGATGCGGCCCGGCGTGGTGTTAGTGCTTGCGCGCGCGGGCGTAAAGCCGCGTCAGAGATTGCTGTCGCGAATGCGGATCTGGCGCGCGCGGGTCAGGATCGCATCCTCGATCTGGCGCGCGACATCGCGGCTGACCGCCCCGCCCCGCGACTGCACCGCCACGCGAAGCGAGCGTGCCTCCAGCGCCGGGTCCTGCACATAGACCGTGGCGCGATAGGCCTGCCGCCCACCGGGCGGGGTGCCATAGCCGAACTGGATCACGCCCGAGAACGGATCGGCGGCTTCGACCGGCATGAAATCGAGAATCTCGAGCGAGGCATTCCACAGGTAGCGGTTCACCTCGACATTGGTATTGGGATCTTCCGCGCCCGAGAAGAGGTCGAAAATGGTTTCGCGGCCCGGGTCGGGAATCAGCCCCTCCTCGATCAGCGCCTGTTCGCGTGCCGCGCGCTGTTCGGCCCGCAACTCCTGCCCGCGTTCGCCGAAAAACAGACCGCCGCCCCCGAACATGCCGTTGCCGCCGCATCCGGCCACAAGCGCCGTCGCAACGCCAAGCGCCGCCAGTTTCGCCAGCTTTCCAACCATGCGCCGGTCCCCGTGTCGTCGAAAAATCCTTCGCGATTGGTATAGGTCCCCCCTTCGGACGGCAAGGCCCTTTGCCTTCTGGCAGGCCCATGGGGTGACTATAGAGTAGCTGCGGGGTGCCAGTGGGGTGACTGTGGCAAGTCTGCACCATGGCGCGGCCAAGCGACCGAGGGGCTGTCCGGCTTGCTTGCAATCATGGGGCTGAAGGAGGACAGAAGGGCATACTCAATTCGGATCCCCCGTCTTGAGGTGCACCTTGACTATGAAACACGAGGGAAAAACCATGAAAAAGGTTCTCTTCGCTACGACTGCCCTGGTGGCAACCGCAGGCGTCGCAGCAGCAGACGTCTCGCTCTCCGGCTCGGCCGAGATGGGTATCTTCGGTGGCGATACCATCACCGCCGCTGGTGCTATCACCAACCGCGAAACGCAGTTCCATCAGGACATCGAAGTCACGTTCACGCTGTCGGGCGCAACCGACAACGGTCTCTCCTTCGGTGCCTCGATCCAGCTGGACGAAGCATCCTGGACAGACAGCGCCGATGACGGCGGCACCACCGTGTTCATCTCGGGCGACTTCGGCCGTCTGACCATGGGCGACACGGACGGCGGCTTCGACTGGGCGATGGGTGAAGTGAACCTCGCCGCTGGTTCGCTCGACGACTCGGAAACCGCGCACGCTGGCTTCAACGGCAACTCGGGCCTCGACGGCACCTATGACGGCCAGGTTCTGCGCTACGACTACTCCGTCGCAGGCTTCGGCGTTGCTGTGTCGGTCGAACTCGACGATCAGCCCGCCGGTGGGAACGACGATCCGGTCATCGGTCTCGGCTTCACCTACTCCGGCGACATGAACGGCATCGGCTACCGCGCTGGTGTTGGCTACCAGACCCGTTCGACCGCTGCTGGCATCGAAACCACCATCATCGGTGGTAGCTTCGGTGTGACGGCTGGCGACCTCCAGGTCGCTCTGAACCTGTCCGAGCAGACCGTCGATGGCAACGCCAACGATCAGAGCCACTGGGCGATCGGTGTTGGTTACACGATGGACGCATGGTCGTTCGGCGCCAACTACGGCGAGTACGAAAACCGGGGCAACGTTGCCAACCGTGACATCGAAGGCTACGGTGTGGCAGTTGCATACGACCTCGGCGGCGGTGCTGCTCTGCAGTTCGGTGCAAGCTCGTCCGACGTCACCAACGGCGGCGTGACCCGTGACGCATCGCAGTGGTCGTTCGGCGTCTCGATGTCCTTCTAATCCCTCACAGGATTGGAAACAGGATTGGGGTGAGCTTCGGCTCACCCCTTTTCTTTTTGGCGGCGGCGTTGTGACTGCGGCTTTGGCGTCACCTGCACTGCCAACGTGCCCCTCCTCGCCATAACGGCAACGCCCCTCCTCGCGCGATCATCGCGTTCGTCACACTCAGGTCGCGTTGCGGTGTGGCCCGGGTCCTCTGTCCAGCATGAGCTGCCAGCCCAAGATCACTGGTTCCCTGATCGGCAAGTCTTGTGATCATCGTTCGCCTGCCACTGTGGCTGCTGGCACCGTCAGTGGCACAGGCAGCAAACACGTCCAAAAACAGCTGGCACATGGTGTTGCCCAAAAAGTGTCCGCCCTTCTGGCTGGGGAACTGCGCGTTCTGATCCACCCGGATCATTCGGAATGGAAAGAGCGGGTCTTGTGCCCGCTCTTTTCTTTTGGCCTAAGCTGTCGCCATGGGATTGTCCGACATCATCGCCCGCATCGATGCGGCAACGGCCAGGGCGGGGCGCGCACCCGGGTCCGTGGCGCTTGTCGCCGTGTCCAAGGTGCAGCCGCCCGAACGGGTCGAGGCCGTGCTTGCGGCGGGCCACCGGCTTTTCGGCGAAAACCGTGTGCAGGAGGCTGCTGGCCGCTGGCCGCCCTTCCAGGCGCGATTCGACGGGATCGGCCTGCACCTGATCGGTCCCTTGCAGACCAACAAGGCGCGCCAGGCGGTCGAGATGTTCGACGTGATCGAAACGCTCGACCGGCCCAAGCTGGCGACCACGCTCGCCCGCCTCGCCGATGAGCGCGGCACCTCGCCCGAGGTCTTCATCCAGGTCAACACCGGGGCCGAGCCGCAAAAGGCGGGCATCCTGCCCGATGACACCGACGCCTTCGTCGCCGAGGTGCGCAAACTGGGCCTGCCGCTTGTGGGCCTCATGTGCATTCCCCCGGTCGACGAAGACCCCGCGACCCATTTCGCGATGCTGGCCGACATGGCCGCGCGCAACGGGGTGAGCGGCCTTTCGATGGGCATGTCATCGGATTTCGAGATCGCCATCGCCCATGGCGCGACCCATGTCCGGGTGGGCTCGGCGCTCTTCGGAGACCGTGCTTACGAATTGGTGTAGGCCGGGCACAGCCGTTAAGACCCCCTCAACACCTGCCCCCGAATCTTCACGATTGGGAAAGGTTTTCCGGGATCACGAGCCGGGTCTGGTAACCAATCCGCGCCACGATCCAGCGCAGGTCCGGGGGCGACAGCGCCACGCAACCCGCCGTCGGAAACCCGGGCCGCCGCCACGCATGGACGAAAATCCCCGAACCGCGCCCGCGTTCGGCCTGTGGCCAGTTCCAATCGGTGATCAGCACGATGTCGTATAGCGGATCGGCCCGCCGCAGCGTTTCGTGGTTCGCGGTCAAGGGCGCGCGGACCATCAGGTTGTAATCCTCATGGCCCGGATCGTCGCACCACAAATCACCCGGCCGGATCGGCACCGCCCAATCGCAGGGCCGTGCCAGCCTGTCGGGACGATAGAGACAGCCCACGATGCGATGCACGCCGGCGGGCGTTCCCCCATCGCCCTCGCGCTTGGCCCGCGCCGAAACGACACCCCCACGCCCAAACGTGCAGGGAAACAGCCGTCCGCGAAACCGAAGCCCCATGGGCGTCACGACCATATCGGTGGATTTCACAGCATATGCCCCGACTTGTCGCGCTTGACCGACAGGTAATGCGCATTGTGGCGGTTGGTGCCCGTGATCAGCGGCACGCGCTCTGTCACCGCGACCCCCTCGGCTTCCATCATCGCGGTCTTGCGGGGATTGTTGGTCATCAGCCGCACGGCGCGAAAGCCCATCTTGCGCAACAGGTCCGCGCCGATGCGGAAATCGCGTTCGTCATCCTCGAACCCCAGCCGGTGATTGGCCTCGACCGTGTCAAAGCCTTGATCCTGAAGGGAATAGGCCCGCATCTTGTTGGCAAGCCCGATGCCGCGTCCCTCCTGGTTCAGGTAGAGCAGAACGCCCGCCCCCGCCTGTCCCATCGCGCCAAGGGCCGCGTGCAGTTGCGGGCCGCAATCGCATTTCAGACTGCCCAGAACATCGCCGGTGAAACAGGCGGAATGAAGCCGCGCCAGCACGGGCTTGTCCCGATCCGGGCGGCCGATCTCGATCGCGTAATGTTCGATCCCGCCATTGTCGGGCCGGAAGATATGGAGCCGTCCCTGTTCGGCGGCCTCCATCGGCAGGCGGGCCTGGGCCACGGGCGACAGCGGGTGGTGCAGGGCCAGATCGCTCGCGGCGGCCTCGGGCGTCAGGCAGGTCGCCATCAACGTGGCCGCAACGCCAGCAGGGTCATCCGTCTCGAGCGTGACCATCGCGGGCAAAAGCTGTGCCGATTTCGCCAGCAACAGCGCCAGACGGTGCAGGCCCACCGCCCCCTCGCGCGCCGTGGCAAGCGGCCCTTTCATCGGCGCATCCAGATCCAGCGCCGGATCGGCCAGCGCGCGCACCCATGCGGCATCGACATCGGGCGGCAGGATCACCCGCGCCAGATCCCCGTCATAGGCCCGCGCGCGCAGCGTTTCGGCGCGGCGCGCGGTCAGCGCCACATGGGGCTGTCCGGGCAGGCTGCGCAGCGCGGACAGCCGGGCAGGGGTCAGGGTCTCGGCGGCAAGCGCGATCAGACCCTGCGCCCCCTCGCCCAGCACGACGGGAAGGCCGACACGCAGGTCGGCACGGGCACGGGCCACGAGTTCGCTCAAGGTGGGCAAAAGGCTCATGCCCGATGTCTATCCTCCGGCGCGGGGATTTGAAACATTCCCTGACGTATCGACACGAGGCCGTGAGAAAGTCTTTCACGATGTTGTCAAATGCGGGCACGACGGCAATCTGCCGGTCAGACACCAAGGGAGCGACGATCATGGCAACACTGAAAAAGATATTGCTCGTCGATGATGACGACGATCTGCGCGAGGCGCTGAGCGAGCAGTTGGTGATGACCGAGGATTTCGACGTCTTCGAGGCAGGCACCGGCGCGCAGGGCATGGAGCGGGTGAAAGAGGCGCTCTACGATCTCGTGATCCTCGACGTGGGTCTGCCCGATACGGATGGCCGCGAATTGTGCCGCCGCATGCGCAAACAGGGGGTGAAATGCCCGATCGTGATGCTCACGGGCCATGACAGCGATGCCGATACGATCCTTGGCCTCGATGCGGGTGCGAATGATTACGTGACCAAGCCTTTCCGCTTTCCGGTCCTGCTTGCCCGTGTCCGCGCGCAATTGCGCCAGCATGAACAAAGCGAGGATGCGGTGTTCCAGCTGGGCCCCTACACGTTCAAGCCCGCGATGAAGATGCTGATCACCGAGGACGAGAAAAAGATCCGCCTGACGGAAAAGGAAACCAACATCCTCAAGTTTCTCTACCGCGCGCAGGATGGCGTCGTGGCCCGCGACGTGCTGTTGCACGAGGTCTGGGGTTACAATGCAGGCGTCACCACGCATACGCTGGAGACCCATATCTACCGGTTGCGACAAAAGATCGAACCTGATCCCTCGAACGCGCGCCTCTTGGTCACCGAAAGCGGCGGGTACCGTCTGGTTGCCTGATCGCTCTCCCGAAAGATGTTGACGCAGATCAAAGTGCAACCCTAAGTTGTTATGTAGAACACCTTCATTACCTCCCTGTTGGACTGGCCCGGACCCTTGTGTCCGGGCCTTCTTTTTTGCCTGACTTGCCGTTCCCGTTGTCGCCACTTGGGGCGCGTGATAGCGAGACGCCGGGCGCGATCCGACCGGCCAGGATCGCCCCGGGACCGGATGTTTCCGGCCCTTGTCCCGGCCGTGGAGTGTTAACGAATGACTTCGCGTTTTGCTGTCCTGACAGCCAGCATCCTGTCCCTTGCCAGCGCTTCGGGGGCTTTTGCCCAGGATGTGGAATATGCGCTTCTCAACTCTTCCTCGCTTGCTCTCACGGAATTCTACACATCCTCGACCGATGACGAGGAATGGGGCGAAGACCTGCTTGCCGCGACCGATCTTTTGCCCGGCGAAGCCGGAAACGTGCTGATCGCGGATGGCGGCGAGAGCTGCGAATACGACATGCTCTTCATCTTCGAAGATGGCAGCGAACTGACCGACACCGTCGATATCTGCCAGATGGCAAGCTACGAACTGCTCGACTGAACGAACCTGACACAGGCCCTGCGGCGGCCCATCGGCTGCCGCAGGACCACCCGGAAAAAAGGCCTGACCCGATGCCCTTCACCCTTGCCACTTGGAACATCAACTCGGTCCGGCTGCGTGCCGACCTGGTGCTGAAACTTTTGGCCGAGGAAGCGCCGGATGTCCTGTGCCTGCAGGAATGCAAGTCGCCGGTCGACAAGATGCCGCTCGATGTCTTTGCCGCCGCAGGCTACGGCCATGTCGTGGCCCGTGGGCAAAAGGGATACAACGGTGTCGCCATCCTGTCGCGGCTGCCACTGGAGGATGTGGGCCACCGCGACATGTGCGCAAAGGGCGACGCCCGCCATGTCGCGGCGCAGCTGGAAAACGGGGTGACGATCCACAATTTCTACGTGCCGGCGGGCGGCGATGAACCCGATCGCACCGTGAACGAGAAATTCGGCCACAAGCTCGATTTCCTGACCGAGATGCGGGATTGGTTCGGCACCGACCGGCCCGAAAAATCCATCCTCGTCGGCGATCTGAACATCGCCCCGCGCGAAGATGACGTCTGGTCGCACAAGGCGCTTCTGAAGGTCGTGAGCCATACGCCCATCGAGGTCGAGCATATGGCGCAGGTGCAGGATGCGGGGGCATGGGTCGATATCACACGGCAGGATATCCCCGATGGCCTGCTCTACAGCTGGTGGTCCTATCGCAGCCCCGATTGGGATGCCGCCGACAAGGGGCGCAGGCTTGATCATGTATGGGCCACCTCCGACATTTCCAACGCGGCCCATTCCAGCCGCGTGTTGCGGGACGCCCGTGGCTGGACCCAGCCCAGCGACCATGCCCCGGTTTTCGCGACATTCGACCTTTGAACCCTTGGCGCGCCGGGACGGGACGCGCATATAAGGCCCGAACGCGCATGCAATTGACGGAGACGACCGATGCTTGAGCTCGGACAGGGGCAGGCCAAGAGCGCGCCCGCCGGCGACCTGATCAAGGACGGGACCGAGGCGACCTTCATGGCCGACGTGATCGAGGGCAGCCGCGAGGTTCCCGTGATCGTCGATTTCTGGGCCACGTGGTGCGGCCCGTGCAAGACGCTTGGCCCGATGCTGGAGGCAGCCGTTACGGCCGCCAAGGGCAAGGTCCGCATGGTCAAGATCGACGTGGACCGCGAACAGCGGCTGGCGGGGGCCTTGGCGCAGCAGGGCCTGCCGCTGCAATCCATCCCCACGGTCGTGGCTTTTGTCGGGGGTCGCCCCGTCGACATGTTCCAGGGCGCAATCCCGCAGGGTCAGATCAAGGAGTTCATCGACCGGCTCGTTGCGATGGGTGGGGATGACGGCGGCCTTGCCGAGGCGCTGGAGGCGGCCGAGGCGATGCTGGCCGAAGGCGCCGTGGTCGATGCCGCGCAGACCTTTGCCGCGATCCTTGAGGAAGAACCCGAGAATGCCGCCGCGATGGCCGGGCTTGCCCGTGCCCATCTGGCCATGGGCGAGATCGACAAGGCCGAAGGCATCCTGAACACCGCGCCGCAAGCCATCGTGGCCGCCCCCGAGCTGGAGGCCGTGCGCGCCCAGATCGCGCTGGCCCGCCAGGCGGCGAATGCCGGTCCGCTTGCCGATCTGCAGGCCGCGGTGGAGGCGAATCCCGCCGATCACCAGGCCCGCTTCGATTACGCGCAGGCGCTGCATGCGGCGGGCAAGGTCCAGGAGGCGGTCGACGAATTGCTCGAATTGTTCCGCCGCGACCGCGAGTGGAACGAGGGCGCAGCCAAGGCGCAGCTCTTCACGATTTTCGAGGCGCTCAAGCCGCAGGACCCCATTGTCCTGACCGGTCGGCGCAGGCTCAGCTCGATGATCTTTGCCTGACGGCTTCGGGGGGCTAGGTCCATGCCCATGATGTCATCAGCCGACCTGCCGGGTACGATCCCGATCTTTCCGCTGCCCGGGGCGCTTTTGCTGCCCCGCGCACGCCTGCCGCTGCATATCTTCGAGCCGCGCTATCTTGCGATGCTCGATGATGCGCTGAAAACGCCGCATCGCCTGATCGGGATGGTGCAATCGCGCGAGGTGCCGGGATCGAAGGAACGCCGCCTGCATGCCATTGGCTGCGCGGGCCGCGTCACCCAGTTCTCGGAAACCGAGGATGGGCGCTACATGATCACGCTGTCGGGGATTTCCCGGTTCCGCATCAAGCAGGAGGTATCGGGTTTCACCCCCTATCGCCGCTGCGATGTGTCCTGGGACGGGTTCGGTGCCGATCTTGGCCCGACCGAGGTGGATGCCGGGTTCGACCGGCCCCGGTTCCTTGACCTTCTGGGGCGGTATTTCGACGCCATGTCGCTGTCGACCGATTGGGACAGCATGAAGGAGGCCGAGGACGAATTGCTGATCAATTCGCTCTCCATGCTCTGCCCCTTTCCGCCCGAGGAAAAGCAGGCCCTGCTCGAGGCCCCGTCGCTGTCGACCCGGCGCGAGACGCTTGTGACGCTGATCGAATTCGCGCTGCGCGGGGGCGGGCCCGAGGAACAGATGCAATGAGCGACGGCGCGGTGCCCATCGACCGCCGCATGCTGGAGGCGCTGGTCTGCCCGCTGACCCATGCGCCCCTGAGCTATGATGCCGAGCGTCAGGAACTGGTGTCGAAGGCCGCCCACCTGGCCTATCCGATCCGCGGCGGCATCCCGATCATGCTGGAAAGCGAGGCGCGGGCGCTGGAGTGATGGGATATGCGGTGATGGTCGCATCTTGTAGGTGCGCCTGAAGGCGCACCCTACCCATCATTCGCCAGATCGCACCGCCGTAGGGTGCGCCTTCAGGCGCACCACGCCCGCAAAGCGAACCTGTCGCACCCGCCCCCTCACAACGTCCGGCCCTGCAACAGGCGCGGCACATCCCCGGTCAGGCCCGCCGCCTCCCGCATGAAGGCGCGGCGCAGGGCGGGCACGGCGCTGACCGCGCCCATGCCGATGTCGCGGATCAGGCGCAGCGCCGGGTTGTCATTCGAAAACAGACGGTTGACCCCATCGGTCGCCAGTGCCAGCGCGGCCGTGTCGAACCGTCGCCAGCTTTGGTAGCGCGCCAGCACATCGGGTGCCGCGATGTCTTCGCCCCGCCGCGCGGCATCGGCCAGAACCTCGGCCAATGCGCCCACATCGCGCAGCCCGAGGTTCAGACCCTGACCCGCGATCGGATGAACCCCATGTGCCGCATCGCCTACCAGTGCCAGCCGGTCGGCCACGAAGGCATTGGCGATGGTCAGGTTGAGCGGATAGCTGTAGCGCTGCCCGGCCAGGGAAATCTCGCCCAGGAAATCGCCAAAGCGCGGGCGCAGATGGTCGAGAAACGCCGCATCGCTGCCCGCTATCAGCCGCCGCGCATCGGCATGGGTTTCCGACCAGACGATGGACGACCGGTTCCCCGGCAGGGGCAGGATCGCCAAGGGCCCCGGCGGCATGAAGAATTGATGCGCGATGCCGTCATGCGGCTCTTCATGCGCAATGGCGCAGACAAGGGCCGTCTGCCCGTAATCCCAGCCCGTGCGTCTGATCCCCGCCCGCGCGGCGGTGCCCGATTTGCGCCCGTCGGCCCCCACCAGGATACGCCCGGTCAGAACCGCGCCATCCGTCAGCGTGACGCTGGCCGCGCCATCGGTCGCCTGGGCCATGACGGTGGCCCCCGGGCGATGCGTGATCAACGGCTGATCCTTCATCGCATCCAGCACCGCGCGGCGCAGGAAACGATCCTCGAGCATGTGGCCCATCGGGCCTTCTTCCAGCTCGGCGCTGTCGAAATGGAGGAAAAAGGGGGCGGCCCCTTCGCCTGCGCGGCCGTCGCTGGCCTTGATCTGGTGGATGGGTTGGGCGTGGTCACGCAACCCCTCCCACAGCCCCAGCGCGGACAGCATCCGGACCGAGGCGAGCGCCAGCGCATAGGAACGCCCGTCGAAGTCAGCGCCCATCTGTGCCGCAACCGGCAGCGTGTCGATGACGATGGAGGACAGCCCCGCCTGCGCGCAGGCCAAGGCAAGGCAGGGGCCGTTCAGCCCACCGCCAACAATCAGGATATCCGCGTCATGTGTCATGGTCCCGACTATGGTCCGACAGGCGGGATTGTCCATGGCGCGAGGCGGTTGTAGCGTCGCTTGCGACATCATGGGCAGGGGGCGGGCATGAGCGATTGGCTGTGGCAAAGCGCAAGCGATCTGGGGCGGGCCATCGGGGCGGGGCGGATCGATCCGGTCGATCTGGCCGAAACCTATCTGGAGGCCGCGCGGGGCCATGAATACGGCCCCCGCATCTATGCCCGCCTGACACCGGACCGCGCCCGCGCCGAGGCGATGGCCGCCCGCGACCGCGCCAAGAACGGCACCCGGCGCGGCTTGCTCGACGGCGTGCCGATCAGCTGGAAGGACCTGTTCGACACCGCGGGCGTGGTGACCGAAGCGGGGTCGATGCTGCTGGAGGGCCGGGTGCCCGACACCGATGCCGAGGTCTTGCAACGCGCCACGCGCGCGGGCCTCACCTGCCTGGGCAAGACGCATATGTCGGAACTGGCCTTTGCCGGGCTTGGGATGAACCCGGCCTATGGCGGCAACACCGATCCCGAACCCGGCACGCCGCCCAATGTGAACGATCCGGCCCTTGCGCCAGGCGGTTCATCGTCCGGCGCGGCGGCCTCGGTCGCGTTCGGGCTTGCGCCTGCGGGGATCGGGTCGGACACGGGCGGGTCCGTGCGGGTGCCTGCGGCGTGGAATGATCTGGTCGGGCTCAAGACGACCCATGGGCGGTTGAGCCTGCAAGGGGTGGTGCCGCTTGCCGAAAGCTTCGACACAATCGGCCCGCTTTGCCGCAGCGTCGAGGATTGTGCCGAGCTTCTGGCGGTGATGGAGGGTGGCAAGGCGGCCGATCTGCGCGGCGCGAGCTTGCAAGGCACACGGTTCCTGATCCTCGAGCCCTATGCCAGCGATGTGCGCGAGGCGCCGGGCAAGGGGTATTCCGATGCGGTCGCGCGTCTGGCGCGTGCGGGCGCAGAGATCACGACGGGCACGGTCAGCGGCATCGCCGAGGCGATGGACCTGTCCCCCGTCCTTTTCGCGACCGAAGGCTACGGCACATGGCGCGAGGTGATCGAGGCGGCACCCGACAAGATGTATGTGCGCATCCGTGACCGGTTCCGGGGTGGCGCGGCCTTCAGCGCGCCCGATTACGTCGCGGCGTGGCGGCGTTTGCGGGTGCTCAGGCAGGTCTGGGCGGCGGAGACGGCGCATTATGATGCCGTGCTGCTGCCCACCGTGCCGAACCTGCCGCCGCCCATCGACCGCCTGATGGCGGATGCCGATTTCTACGTGTCGGAGAACCTTTTGACGCTGCGCAACACGCGGGTCGGCAACCTGATGGGGCTGTGCGGTCTGACGCTGCCCACGGGCGTGCCGTCTTGCGGAGTGATGATGCTGGCCGCCCCCGGCGCGGATGAGCGGCTGTTGCGTCTGGGTGCTGCGGCGGAGGCGGCTCTGGCGTGAGCGCCACAGCTGCCTGAAACCTCGCGGCTTTTTCTGGACCGACGCACGGCAAGCCTGTAGGCTCGTCGCAAACGGGGCATCAATGACCCCGGTGATGAGGCAGTTTCATGATGTTTCCCGAGCGGTTTTCGAACCTGCCCGATTACGCGTTTCCGCGTTTGCGGAAATTGCTCGACGCCTATCCGGCGGGCGGGTCGGTCATCCATATGTCGATCGGCGAGCCGCGGCATGCCTTTCCGGCTTGGGTCGGGGATGAGATCGCGGGCGCGCTCGACGGGTTCGGGCGCTATCCGCCCAATGACGGAACGCCCGAATTGCAGACCGCTATCGCCCGCTGGATCGCGCGGCGCTACGATGTGACGGTGTCCGCGGATCGGCAGGTTCTGCCGCTGAACGGCACGCGCGAGGGGCTGTTCAACGCCTGCCTTGCGCTCTGCCCCGAGACCAAGGGCGGCAAGAAGCCTGTCGTGCTGATGCCCAACCCCTTCTACCAGGTCTATGCCGTGGCCGCGCTCGCCGTTGGGGCCGAGCCCGTCTATGTCGCGGCGACCGAGGCGACGGGCGATCTGCCCGATTACGCCAGCCTGCCCGCCGAGGTGCTGGACCGGACCGCCATCGCCTATGTCTGTTCGCCCGCGAACCCGCAGGGGGCCGTGGCCGATGCGGCGTGGTGGGATGCGCTGCTCGCCTTGGCCGAACGCCACGATTTCCGCATTCTGGCCGATGAATGCTATTCCGAGCTGTATCGCGACACGCCGCCCCCCGGCGCGCTCGAGGCGGTGGCGCGGACCGGCGCGGACCCCGAGCGCGTGGTCGTGTTCCATTCGCTGTCCAAACGGTCGAACCTGCCGGGGTTGCGCGCGGGCTTTGCCGCGGGCGGGCCGGACAGCATCGCCGCGATGAAGCAATTGCGCAATTACGCGGGCGCGCCCCTTCCCCTGCCCTTGCAGGCGGTGGCGACCCGGGCCTGGAACGACGAGACCCATGTCGAGGAAAACCGCGCGCTCTATCGCGCGAAATACGCCATGGCCGACGAGATCCTTGGTGATGTGCCGGGCTACAGGGCCCCGCAGGCCGGGTTCTTTCTGTGGTTGCCCGTCGCGGATGGCGAGGCGGCGGCGCTGAAGCTTTGGCGCGAAACGGGCGTCCGCGTCCTGCCCGGTGCGTATCTCGCGCGGGCGGTGGACGGCGTCACACCCGGTGCCGACAGGCTCCGCGTGGCGATGGTGGCGGAACAACAAGAAATGCGCGACGGGCTCTTGCGGCTCAGATCGTGTCTTTACGGATGAGGGTGTAGAGCCGATGGCCTATCAGACCAGACAGCGGGATCCGCTTCTCGACGATCGGACGCAAGCCGCGCTGATGCGGCTGGGCCAGCAGGGGATCGGCTTTGCCCTGTTGGGCGTGGCAGCGGCCCTTGTTGCGCTTTTGGTGTCCTACGCGCCCGAAGACCCCAATTTCATGGCGGCGACCGATGCCATGCCGCAGAACTGGCTGGGCCGGTTCGGCGCATCGGTGGCGGCGATCTTGATGATGATCGTGGGCTATGGGGCGATCCTGTTGCCGATCGTGGCCGCCATATGGGGCCTGCGGTTCCTGTCGCAGACCGGACAGGACCGGGTGATCGGACGGGCGATCTTCGTGCCGATCGCGGTGGCCCTGGCCTCGATCCATGCGGCCAGCTTCGCCCCCGGCGAAGGTTGGATCCACAGCTTCGGCCTTGGCGGGTTGTTCGGCGATACGATCCTTGGCGCGGTTCTGAACGCGCTTCCCTTTGCCCCCGAGGCGGGATTGCGCCTGTTGTCGGCGCTGGCATTCGTGGGCGGTGTCGGTCTGATGCTCTACGTGTCAGGCGTGAACCGGTCCGAGTTCCGGCGGGGATTGCGTTTCCTGATCCTCGGGGCGGTGTCGCTGATCGGCATGGTATCGGGCGGTCTGCGTACGGCCGGACAGGGCGCGGGGGCGGCGGCAAGCCATCTTGCGGCCCGCCGTGCCGCTTACCGCGAAACCACGGGCGAGGCACATGCACCCGCACGCTTTGCACAAGATCCCGCCATGCGCCGCATTCCCATCGTCCATGACGACGACGCGGAGGATGACCGGCATCACCAGGAGGGTCCGGCGCGCCGCATGCCGGGTATCCTTGGCCGCATGCCGATGCTGCGCGCCCGCGATGCCGAGGCAGCGGCAGATCCCATACCAGAAATGGCGGTGCATGGATCGACCAAGGGCGCCATGCTCGATCCGCTGGCGGGCATCGCCCCGCCCGATGAAGACAAGATCCGCGCGCGGATCACCGATGTGATCAAGTCGCGTGTGCGTCGACCCAATACGGTGGCGGATGCTGCCGCCCGCCGCCTTGGCGTTCTGCCCGGCACAGCCCCCCTGCGCCCCGCGGCCCCGGTGGCCGCAGCCGCCAATCCGGCGCAGCGCGTCGAACCGCCCCTGACCGCTGCCCATCGCAGCGCCGGCCCCCTGGCCGCGCCCGCCATGCCCCAGATGCCGGACATGCTGTCCTATCCGGAGCCCGAGGATGACATGCCCGAGAACATGTTCCTCGAGGATGACGTGATCGAACAGGAACAGCCGATCCGCCGCGCGGCAGCCCCGTACAGCCTGCCGCAGACGGAATTGCAGCGGCGCGTGATGACCCGCGCGGCGACGCGTCCATCCGCCCCCTCGAAGCAGGCACAGGCGGATGCGCAGCCGTCGCTGCCCTTGCAGGCAAAGCCCGAGGAAGCGGTCTATGAACCGCCGTCCCTGACGCTCTTGGCCCCTGCAGATGTCATCGAGCGCCATCACCTGAGCGACGAGGCGCTCGAAGAGAACGCAAGGATGCTCGAATCCGTTCTCGACGATTACGGCGTCAAGGGCGAGATCGTCAGCGTGCGCCCCGGCCCCGTGGTCACGATGTACGAGCTTGAACCCGCGCCGGGGCTGAAAGCCAGCCGTGTCATCGGCCTGTCGGACGATATCGCGCGGTCGATGTCGGCCCTGTCCGCGCGCGTATCGACCGTGCCGGGCCGCTCGGTCATCGGCATCGAATTGCCCAACCAGAACCGCGAAAAGGTGCTTTTGCGCGAGCTGCTCAGCCATCGCAGCTTCGGGGACGGCAACCACCGTCTGCCGCTGGCGCTCGGCAAGGATATCGGCGGCGATCCGATCATCGCCAACCTTGCCAAGATGCCCCACCTGCTGATCGCGGGCACCACCGGTTCGGGGAAATCGGTGGCGATCAACACGATGATCCTGAGCTTGCTCTACAAGCTGTCGCCCGAAGAATGCCGGATGATCATGATCGACCCCAAGATGCTGGAACTCAGCGTCTATGACGGCATCCCGCACCTGCTGTCGCCCGTCGTGACCGACCCGAAAAAGGCGGTCGTGGCCCTCAAATGGGTCGTGGGCGAGATGGAGGAACGCTATCGCAAGATGTCCAAGATGGGCGTGCGCAACATCGAGGGCTACAACGGCCGCGTCCGCGAGGCGCTGGCCAAGGGCGAGATGTTCAAGCGCACCTACCAGACGGGTTTTGACGACGAAACCGGCGATCCGGTGTTCGAAACCGAGGAATTCAAGCCCGAAGCCATGCCCTTCATCGTCGTCATCGTCGACGAGATGGCCGACCTGATGATGGTCGCGGGCAAGGAGATCGAGGCCTGCATCCAGCGTCTGGCGCAGATGGCGCGCGCCAGCGGTATCCACCTGATCATGGCGACGCAGCGCCCGTCGGTCGATGTCATCACCGGCACGATCAAGGCGAATTTCCCGACGCGGATCTCGTTCCATGTCACGTCCAAGATCGACAGCCGCACGATCCTTGGCGAACAGGGGGCCGAGCAGCTTCTGGGGATGGGCGACATGCTCTACATGGCGGGCGGCGCCAAGATCACGCGTATCCACGGCCCCTTCGTCAGCGACGAAGAGGTGGAGGAAATCGTGCGCCACCTGAAATCCTTCGGCCCGCCCTCCTATGCCTCGAGCGTTCTCGAAGGCCCGGACGAGGACCGCGAAAGCGATATCGACGCGGTTCTGGGCCTGAACACGGGCGGCAACACGGATGGCGATGATGCGCTTTACGACCAGGCGGTGGCCATCGTGATCAAGGACCGCAAGTGTTCCACCTCCTACATCCAGCGCAAGCTCGGCATCGGCTACAACAAGGCCGCACGTCTGGTCGAACAGATGGAAGAGGCGGGGCTGGTCAGCGGCGCGAACCATGTGGGCAAGCGCGAGATCCTCGTGCCCGAACAGGATTGACCGGATCGGCGGTGGACCGCCGGTCCCGGTGACGCTTGCGTGAGGCGGGTTTCATCCCCTTCAATCGCCGCGCCGATGGGATATCTAGGTGGCATGAAACGGTTCATTCTTGCCCTTGTGCTCGGTCTTGCGGCGGCTCCTGTCGCCCGCGCCGATATCGTGCCCCTGTCCGACCTGTCGCGCTATCTCAACGAGATCCGGACGGCCGAGGGCAGCTTTACCCAGATCAATGCCGATGGCTCGGTGTCGACGGGGCGTATCCTGATCGACCGGCCCGGTCGGATGCGGTTCGAATACGAAGGCGATGATCTTCTGGTGATCGCGGGCGGCCAGCAGGTCGCGATCTTTGACGGGCGCTCGAACACGCGGCCCGAACAATACCCCCTGTCCGAGACGCCCCTGCAACTGATCCTTGCGCGCAATGTCGATCTTGCCGCGTCGGGCCAGGTGATCGGGCACCTGTTCGACGGAACGGCCACCCGCGTTCTGGCCCAGGATCCGGACCGCCCCGAGATCGGCACCATCGAACTGGTCTTTACCGACGATCCCGTGGAATTGCGGCAATGGATCATCACCGATGGCAGCGGTGCGCAGACCACCGTCGTCTTGGGCAACATGGAGGAAGGTGTGCGCATCCCCAACGGGCTGTTCAACATCACCCTCGAGATCCAGTCCCGCGAGCGCTGAGGGTCAGCGGCAGGTCTGCAATTGTGTCGCGTAGAGTTCGGCGCGCGCAGCGACACGGTCGGCGACATCCAGCAACCATGGTTTGGCGTTGTGGCTGCCGCGCGCAAAGCCCGCGTGACCTTCGTGATAGGCGAGATACTGGTTGCGCGTATCGGTCAGGGCCACGCCGTTCCGCTCGCGCGTGCGGTTCATGTACCAGCCCATGAAGTCGGCGGCATCGTTGATGTTGGTGCGCTGCGCGCGGCGGTTGCGCGTGTCGGCCCTGTATTCGTCCCAGGTGCCGTCCAGCGCCTGGCTATAGCCGAAGGCCGAACTCAGCCGTCCCATCGGGATCACGTCAAGCGCGTAGCGGAAGGGCGGGCGCGCATCGCCGACCAACCGGCTTTCCTGGTGAAAGGTTGCCATCTGCACATGGACCGGCACACCCCAGCGGCGCTCGGTCCGCTGCATGGCCCGCATGTAATGCGGCCGTTCCCGACCCAGCGCACAGGCGTCGTCAAGGCTGCGCGGCGCGGAGAATTCGCGCTGCCCGCATCCAGCCGCAAGGCCACAGATCGCACCCATGATGAGGGTTCGGCGTTTCATGGTTCTGCTCGTGCCCGATTTGTCCGGTTCGTATTTGCGCGCCATGATACGCGGAAAGCTGCCCCGATGGAATGCGCGGTTTTCACGCCATCACAGCAGGAACGACAATGTGATGGGCATGGCTGCGACCGACATGAGCGTCGAGACCACGACAAGACCCGCAACCGCATCGGGATCGGCATCGTAGCGTTCCGCCAGCAGGTAGGAGGTGACGGCAACCGGTGTCGCCAGCTGCAGGACCAGCACACCGAAGGCCACCGGATCGAGGCCAAAGGCCCGCCCGGCGATCACGCCCGCGGCCAGCCCAAGGGCCAGTTTCGCGCTCGAAAGCCAGATGGCCCGCCCGATCCGTCCCGGTCGCAGCCTTGCCACCGCAACGCCCAGCGTGATCAGCAGCAGCGGGATCGCCATCTGCCCGACCAGCGACAGGGACCGCGTCAGCCACTCGGGCGTCTGCCAACCCATGCTCAGGAACACGCCACCGATGATCGTCGCCCACAGCATCGGCTCGCGCAGCACCCGGCCGGGCGTGGCGCCGCCCGCCACCAGCCAGAGACCGATGGTGAAGGCGAGGATCGCCATGACCGCGAACACCACCACGGCCAGACCCAGCCCGGTTTCGCCGAAAGCAAACAGCGCCAGAGGCAGGCCGAGGTTGCCCGTATTGCCAAAGGCCAGCGGCGCGACATAGGCGGCACGATCAAGCCGCAGCACCACCACCAGACCCCATGACAGCGCCAGAACGGCCGCATAGGCGCCAAGCGTTGCAAGGCTGAGCGCGGCAAGAGCGGCGGGCGCGATCTCTGTCCGCATCAAGGCGGTGAAGATCAGACAGGGGACCGCGAGCGTCATGGCAAGCCGCGTCACGAACTCGGTCGGATAATCGTATCCGGCCTTGGCCCACGCAAAGCCGGCGCTGGCCAGCAGGAAAACCGGGGCGACGATACCCAGGACCGTGACGACGATATCCAACAGATTGTTTCTCCGAGGCCAAAGGCCGAGCCATGGACATTCGCCCTATGAAGGCGTTAAGTATACGGGTCTAGGGGGAATTCCGTCATGCTGAAAAGCACGGCAAAATTTGGGCTGGGACAGGTCGTTCGGCATCGCAAGCACCCGTTTCGCGGGGTTGTGTTCGATATCGATCCCCAGTTCGCCAATACCGAGGATTGGTACGAGGCCATCCCCGAAGAGGCGCGTCCGATCAAGGAACAGCCTTTCTATCACCTTCTGGCCGAGAACGATCAGACCTATTACGTCGCCTATGTGTCCGAGCAGAACCTTGTCCCGGACGAAAGCGGCGAGCCGGTGGATCACCCCGACCTTCCCGATCTTTTCGGGGAATTCAGCGATGGCCGCTACCCGCTGGAATATCAGCTGAACTGACCCGGGCGGGCGTGTGGGCAGGGGCCGATGGCCCCCGCCCGATGATCGTCAATATCCCAGCGCGATGCCGTCCTTGCGCGGGTCAGACCCGCCTTCCAGAACGCCAAGCTCGTGATGGATGCGGATCGCCTGCGCGCCGCCGATGCCCACCGGCGGAACGGATACCTTGTGGCCCAGATCGGCAAGCCCTTGATGCACGGCAGGGGCATAGCCCTTTTCGACGCGCATCTCGCCGTATTCGCTGAAGCAGCGGGGGGCGTCGATCATCTCCTGCGGGCCAAGGCCGTAATCCACCATGTTGGTCAGCATCCTTGCATGGCCGGTGGATTGATACTGTCCGCCCATGACGCCGAAGGGCATGATGACGCGGCCATTTTGCTTGAGCATCGCGGGAATGATCGTGTGCATCGGGCGCTTGCCGCCATTCGCCTCGTTCGGATGCCCTTCCTCCAGCGTGAAGCCCGCGCCGCGGTTCTGGAACAGGATGCCGAACTTGTCCGAGGCGATGCCCGATCCGAAATCCTTGAACACCGAATAGATCAGCGACACGACCATGCGGTCCTTGTCGATCACGGTCAGGTAGATGGTTTCCTTGTGCGTTTCCTCGGTCAGCGCCTTTGCGCTTGCCATGGCCCGCGTCGGATCGATCAGCGCGGCCAGTTTCCGCGCCGTGGCCGGGTCGAGCATATAGGCCAGCCGCGTCATGTGATCGGCATCGGCAAGGAAACGGTCCCGCGCATCATAAGCCAGTTTGGTCGCCTCGGCCTCGAGATGGGCGCGTTCGACGCCCCAGGGGTCCATCGAGGGCAGGTCGAATTCCGCAAGGATATTGGCCAGAAGGATCGCGGTCGCGCCCTGGCCGTTCGGCGGATGCTCGACCAGTTCGATCCCCTTGTAGCTGCCGCTGATCGGCGTGGTGTAGTCGCAAGCGGTGTTGGCGAAATCCTCCAGCGTGTGGACCCCGCCGAGCGCACGCAGGCTGGCGACCATGTCTTCGGCCACTTCCCCTTCGTAGAAGCCCTTGCGCCCTTCGCGGGCGACGCGGCGCAGCACCTCGGCCTGGCCGGGGTGGCGGAAGCGTTCGCCCAGACGCGGCGGGCGCCCGTCGATCAGGTAGTGACGGCGTGCCGCATCGGTCATGTTCTCGTGGTGATGGGTCCAGTCGAATTGTGCGCGGGGGGCCACCGGCACACCGGCCTCGGCATAGCGGATCGTGGGGGCGAGCACCGCATCGAGCCCCAGCTTGCCGTGATCGGCCGACAGGCGGCAGAAGGCATCGATCGCGCCGGGGATGGTGACGGGGGCGGCATGACCGAAAACGGGCATCTTGTCATGGCCCTGGGCGCGCAGATCGGCCCCGGACAGCGCTGCGGGCGCGCGGCCCGACCCGTTCAGCGCGATGATCTCTTCGGTCCCGGCGGGCTTGATGAGGACGAAGCAATCGCCGCCGATGCCCGTCATCGCAGGTTCGCAAAGCCCCAGCAGAACCGCGCCCGCGATGGCCGCGTCGACCGCATTGCCGCCCGCCTGCAAGGTCGCGATGGCGGTCTGGGCCGCCAGCGGGTGCGAGGTGGCGCACATGCCGTTCTCGGCAAAAGCGGCCGATCGGCCCGGATGATGAAAGTCGCGCATGTTGTCCCTCCCTCGCGCCACGGATATGGGCGGCAACCTACTTCCGGCAACGGACAGTGCAAGGGCAGCCGGACGAAAGAGATGGGAAAGAGCGCTGAGGGACCTCGACACCGGGCACTGGGTGGGGGCTGGGTGACCCGGTATCGAGGGAAGCCTCTGCAGCTACAGGGTTCTTGTGCCGTCGCAAAGCGGCGGCAATGCGCAGGAAATCTGGCGATACGAAGGCGATTTACCGCAAGGATCTGCCAAGGGGGCCGGGCGTGTCGGTCAGAAGAAGCCTGAAGCGCAGGATATTCTGTCCGTTCCGCCGCGAGATGCTGAGGGCACGGGTCATTTCCCGCAGGAGCGGCCAACCGAATCCCCCCTCCGGCAGGTTCGCGGGATTGGACGGGTCGATGTGCGGCAAGACGCGGCCCGGAAGCGGCCCCTCGGGCATCGCGCGGCCCCTGTCGCGCAACGTGATCTGAAGCCCCCCGGCATCGCCCGAGATGTCCAGCGTGATGCGCCCATCGCGGCCGTCGGGCAGGGGTTTATAGGCGTGTTCCACGATATTGTTGCAGGCTTCGGCCAGCGCGATCTGGGTGCGGGTCCGCAGGTCATGGGTCGCGCCGGCGTCGGCAAGGATCGTGTCGACCGTGATCAGCGCCGCGCGCACGGCGGTTTCATCCGCTGCGAAGCGCAGATTGACCAGCCGTCGCCGCAGGTTTGCCGTGGCACTGTCCGTCATGCCGCGCCCAGATGCGCGGCGCGCGCGGCGGCGAGGTCGGCGTGGATCGGAAAGATGATGTCCATCCGGGTCAGGGTCATGACCCTGGCCACAGGTGGGGTCAGCCCCACCAGCTCCAGCCGACGATCCGCGCCGAGCAGTTTTCGTGCGGCGACCAAGGCGCCCAGCCCGCTGGAATCGAGGAATTCGACCTGTTCCAGATCGAGGATGACATCGCCGATCTCTGCCTGTGTCAGGTCGCGGAAGCGGTCCTTGAACTGGATCGCGACGCTGGCATCGAGCCGGGTTTCGTCGACGCGGAGCAGGCCGAAGGACCCGCAGGTCTCGAAACGCATTTTCATGGCGGGCTCTCCACTGTTAGGAATTGGTTACGGATAGGGGCAAAATCTTACCAATTGGTGAGGGAAGACTTGCCGAGAGGTTAAGGATCGAAGGGGGAAAAGCGCATGGACGAGGTGGTGATCGCGGGGGCGGCGCGCACGCCGATGGGCGGGTTTCAGGGCGCGCTTGCCGGGGCTGCGGCGGCCGATCTGGGCGGTGTCGCGATTGCCGCGGCCTTGGCGGATGCGGGGGTCGCGGCCGATGCTGTCGACGAGCTGTTGATGGGATGCGTCCTGCCCGCCGGACAGGGCCAGGCCCCCGCGCGGCAGGCGGGGTTCAAGGCCGGTCTGCCCAAGGAGGTTCCGGCCACCACGCTCAACAAGATGTGCGGCTCGGGGATGAAGGCCGCGATGTTCGCCTGGGATGCGCTGGCGCTGGGCCGGTCCGACGTGATCGTCGCGGGCGGCATGGAATCGATGTCGAACGCCCCCTACCTTTTGCCCGCGATGCGCGGCGGCGCGCGGATGGGCCATGCGGCAGCGCAAGATCACATGTTCCTCGACGGGCTCGAGGATGCCTATGATCGGGGCCGCCTGATGGGCACTTTCGCGGAGGATTGCGCCGAGGCGTTCCAGTTCACGCGTGCGGCACAGGACGAGTATGCGCTCGGATCGCTCGACAATGCGTTGAGGGCCATCGAAAGCGGGGCCTTTGGCGCGGAGGTCACGCCGGTGACTTTGACCACGCGCAAGGGCGAGACGGTGGTTGCGGTCGATGAGCAACCGGGCAGCGCGCGGCCCGAAAAGATCCCGACGCTGAAACCCGCCTTTCGCAAGGACGGGACGGTAACGGCGGCCAATTCCTCCTCCATCTCCGATGGGGCGGCGGCGCTGGTCATGGCACGCCGGGCGGCGGCCGAGGCACAGGGCATGAAGGTGCGCGCGCGGGTTCTGGGCCATGCCAGCCACGCGCAGGAACCCAACCTGTTCCCGACAGCCCCCGTTCCCGCCGCGCGGAAATTGCTGGACCGGCTGGGATGGTCGGTCGGCGATGTCGATCTTTGGGAGGTGAACGAGGCCTTTGCCGTCGTGCCCATGGCCTTCATGCACGAGATGGGCGTTCCGCGCGACAGGATGAACGTGCATGGCGGGGCCTGTGCTCTGGGCCATCCCATCGGGGCCTCGGGCGCGCGGATCATGGTGACGCTTTTGAACGCCCTGGAGCGGCACGGGTTGAAGCGCGGGGTTGCCGCGATCTGCATCGGGGGCGGCGAAGGGACGGCGATCGCGATCGAGCGGGTTTGAGGTTCGGGGGGTGGTGCGCCTGAAGGCGCACCCTACGGTCCCCTCTTCCGCCACCGTGTAGGGTGCTGCCTTCAGGCGCACCCCGGCACCGGACCATGCGCCAGGTCCATCGGTGTCAGTCGTCGCTCTCTTCGGAGGTGAGCAGTTCCGCCGCCGTCAATCGGCGCGGCACCGTTTCCACCCTTGGGGCATCCTGCAGGTCGGGCGAGGGCGATTGCACCACCTGCATCTCTTCGAGCTTGCGGGCCGAGGGCAGGACGCGGGCCTCGAGCGAGCCCATCGCCTTGTTGTAGCTGTCCACCGAACGGTTCAGCGCCACGCCCACCTTTTGCAGATTGGCGGCAAACGTGGCCAGTCGTCCGTAAAGCTCTTTCGCCTCGCGGTGGATCGTCACCGCATTCTCGGCAATCGCCTCCTGCTGCCAGCCAAAGGCGATGGTCCGCAGAAGCGCGATCAGGGTCGAGGGCGTGGCGATGACCACCCGCGCCGCCATGGCCCGTTCCAGAAGGCCCGGATCGCTTTCGACCGCCGCGGACAGGAAGACATCGCCGGGAATGAACATGACCACGAAATCGGGCGTGTCGGACAGAAGGTCGTGGTAGCGCTTGGAGGACAGGAGGCGGACATGTTCGGCCACCTGCCGCGCATGGCGGGTGATGGCGGCATCGCGCGCCTCGGGCGTTTCGGCCTCCAAAGCATCGAGATAGCCGTCGAGCGAGGTCTTGGCGTCGATCACGAGCGACCGGCCACCCGGCATCCGCACGATGGCGTCGGGGCGTTGCACGTTATCTTCGGTCCGCATGGTCGCTTCGGTTTCGAAATCGACATGCTCGCTCATGCCGCTGAGTTCGAACACCTGCCGGAGCTGCATCTCGCCCCAGCGGCCGCGCGTCTTGGGGGCGCGGAGCGCCTGCACCAGTTTGCGGGTTTCGCCCGAGAGCTGGGATTGGCCGAGTTTGAGCTGTTCGACCTGTTCGCGGATCGCGCCATAGGCATCGGTGCGGTGCTTTTCCATCTCGCGCAGGATCGTGTCGAAGGCCCCCAGACGTTCGCTCAAGGGTTTGACCATGCCGTCGATGGCTTTCTGCCGCGCCTCCAGTTCGGCTTTCGCCGTCTCGGAATGGGTGGCGAAGCGTTCGGTGACGCGGTCGAGGAACGCCTTGGAATTGCCCTCCAGCACTTCGTTCGCCAGCGTCTTGAACCGGGCCTGCAGGGCGTCGTTCAGGCCGCGCAATTCCTCGAGCCTTGCGGCATGGGTGCGTTCGGTGGTTTCCAGCCGCGCCTCGGCCTGGTTGAGCGCGCCCATCAGGCTGTCGCGTTCGTCGCGCGCTTCGGCCAGTTGCTGTTCGAGCTGCGGCAGGCGTTCGGCGCGCGCCTCGCCCACGGCGAGTTGGCGGCGCAGGCTTTCGATCTCGGCAAGCCCCGCCTCGGCCCGGCGCAGGTGCAGGCCACGGCGGATCAGGGCGAAGATCAGCGCGGCGATGACGACAAGCGCCAGAAGCAGATAGGCGGGCAGGGGATCGACCCCGGCCCCGAAGGGCGAGGTCGCCCTGAGATCGGCGGCGAGCCGGTCGAGAAAGGCGAAGAGGGGCGCGTTTTCCATGGCTCAGCTGCGCCCGAAGAGGCGTTCGATATCGGACATCGCCAAGGTCACGAAGGTGGGGCGGCCATGGTTGCATTGGCCGGATTTCGGCGTCGCCTCCATCTCGCGCAGAAGCGCGTTCATTTCCTCGGCGCTCATCCGGCGGCCCGTGCGGACCGAGCCGTGGCAGGCCACGCGCGACAGGATTGCGTCGAGACGGGCGCGCAAGGCCTCGGACCGGCCCAGATCGTCGATTTCGTCGAGAATGTCGCGCAAGAGCGGTTCGACCGCGACGCTGCCCAGAAGCGCCGGGGTTTCGCGCACGGCGATGGTGCCGGGGCCGAAGGGTTCGATGACAAGGCCAAGGGCGGCCAGGTCATCGGCATGGGAAAGCAGGCGGTCGGCATCGGCCCCAAGCGTGACGATCTCGGGGATGAGGAGCGCCTGACGGGCGATGCCGTTTTCGTCCATCTGGCGCTTGAGGCGTTCGTAGACCAGCCGTTCATGGGCGGCATGGGCATCGACGATGACCATCCCCGTTTCGGTCTGGGCGATGATGTAATTCTCGTGCAGCTGCGCGCGGGCGGCCCCGAGAGGGCGGGATGTCTCTTCGGGGGCTGGGGCCCCCGCATCGACGCGGGCGGACGGGGTCCAGGGCGTGCTGTCTTCGGCCAGCTGCGGGCTCTGCCAGTCGCGGGCGCGGATCAGGCTGGACTGGCTGGGGCGGTCCATCTGGTAGACGCGCGGGGGCAGGGGCGTGGACGTGGGCGCAGGCCCTTCGGGGCGGAAGGCGGCGAGCAGGCCGTCGCCCACGGTCGAGGCGGCGCGCTGGCCGTCCTGCATCAGCCCGTGGCGCAGGCCCGAGACGATCAGGCTGCGCACGGCGGCGGGATCGCGAAAGCGCACCTCGGATTTGGCGGGGTGGACGTTGACATCGACCCTGTCGGGGGGGCAGTCGACGAAAAGGGCGGCGGCCGGGTGCCGGTCGCGGGCCAGGACATCCATGTAGCCTGCGCGCAGGGCCCCGAAGAGCTGCTTGTCGCGCACGGGGCGGCCATTGACGAAGATGTATTGCGCCACCGCAGCGCCGCGCGAATAGGTGGGCAGGCCGGCAAGGCCGGTCAGGCGCAGCCCCTCGCGTTCGGCATCGATGCGCATGGCGTTCTCGACGAAATCGGCGCCGATAAGGGCAGAGAGGCGCGCGGTCAGCGCCTGCCAGATATCGCCGGTTTCGGGATCGACGCGCAGGATCACGCGCTCGCCCTCGGTCATGTCCTTGAGGGTGAAGCCCACGGCGGGTTCGGCCATGGCGAGGCGGCGGATCACATCGGTGATCGCCTGCATCTCGGCCCGGTCGCTGCGCAGGAATTTCAGCCGGGCGGGCGTGGCGAAGAAGAGGTCGCGCAATTCCACGACCGTGCCGCGCGACAGGGCGGCAGGGCGGATGGGGGAGAGCGCGCCGCCGGTCACGCGGATCTCATGCGCCTCGAGCCCCGCGACGCGGCTGGTGATCCTGAGCCGCCCGACCGCGCCGAGCGAGGGCAGCGCCTCGCCCCGGAAGCCGAAGCTGCGGATATTCAGAAGGTCGGTGCCGTCGATCTTGGAGGTGGCGTGGCGCGAGAGGGCCAGCGGCAGATCCTCGGGTGTCATGCCGCAGCCGTCGTCGGTGACGCGGATCAGCGCCTTGCCGCCCTGGGCCACCTCGACCAGGATGCGGGTGGCGCCGGCATCGAGCGCGTTTTCCACCAGTTCCTTGACGGCGGAGGCGGGGCGTTCCACGACCTCGCCCGCCGCGATCCGGTTGATCGCGGCTTCATCCAGTTGCCGGATGATCGGGCGGCTTATGTTGGGTTCATCAAGGGACATGCCACCAAACCTAGCATGCGCCCCCCCTCTGTTCCAAGGCCGTCGCGTCAGTTTCCGGGGGATAAGCCCTGCGGCTGGCCGACGACGACGAAATGCAGCGCCGCGGGATCGAGAAGGCGGGCGGCGACGCGGCGCACATCGTCGAGGGTCACGGCCTCGATGTAGCTGTTGCGGTTGGTGATGTAATCGACGGGCATGTCATCGGATTGCATGGAGGCAAGGATGCTGGCGATGGTGCCGTTGCCGTCGAAGCGCAACGGATATTCGCCGGTCATGTAGCGTTTGGCGGCCTCAAGCTCGGCCTCGGTGATGCCGTTCTGGGCCAGATCGGCCCATTGGGCGCGGACCACGTCGATCGCTTCGGCCACAAGTTCGTTCGAGGAGGAGAATTGCCCCAGCACGGCGGGCGAGAGGTCCGCGAGCGACAGGAAACTGCCGATGCCATAGGTCAGGCCACGGGCGACGCGCACCTCCTGCATCAGGCGGGATTGGAAGCCGCTGCCGCCCAGAACCTCGTTCAGGACGAAGGCGGCGAAGAAATCGGGATCGTCGCGGTCGATTCCCGCATGGCCGAAATAGGCCACCGATTGGGGGCTGGGGAAATCCACGACCGTCACGCCGCCCGCAAGCCCGGAGGTGACGGGACCGGGGCGCGGGGGCGCTTCGGCGGGCAGATCGCCGAGGATATGGTCGATCAGCGCGCCCAGTTCTGCCGCGGTGATGTCGCCCGCGGCACCGACCACGACCCGGTCGCGGGTGAGCGCCGCGCGATGGGCGGCGAGGATATCGTCGCGGGTGAGGGCGGCGACGCTTTCGGGCGTGCCCTCTTGCGGGGTGGCATAGGGGTGATCGCCATAGGCCATGTCGTTGAAAGTGGTGCGCGCGATGGTGCCGGGATCGCGGGCGTTGCGTTCGAGAAGCGACAGGACCTGCCCGCGCACCCGTTCGATCGCATCGGGATCGAAGCGCGGTTCGACCAAGGCCGCGCGCAGGAGATCGGCGGCGGCATCCCGGTTCTGGGTCAGCATCCGGGCCCCGATGGAGACGACATCGCGCGAGGCGTCGAAGCTGAAGCTTGCGGCCAGCCCCTCGCGGGCGGCGGCAAAAGCCTGCGCATCCATGTCGGCGGCGCCTTCTTCGAGAAGGCCCGTCATCAGGTAGGTCGCGCCGCGTGCCTCGGGCGCGTCAAGGGCCGAGCCGCCGAGGAACCAGAATTCCAGCGCGACGAAGGGGATGGAATGATCCTCCACCAACCACGCCTCGACCCCGCCGGGGGAGGTGACTTCCTCGATCTCGATGGTGGCGAGCGCGGGAAAGGCGAAGCAGAGGGCGGCGAGGGTTGCCGCGATGCGGGCGATCATTGGCCAATCTCCACATTCTGGGAATCGGGCCCGGTGACGGGGCGGATCAGGTGGCCCGTCACGGTGGACGGATCGTCAAAGAGCCTGCGGGCGGCGGCCATCACATCGTCGGGCGTCACGGAGAGGAGCGTTTCGGTCCAGCCCTCGATATCCGACAGGGTGAGGCCGCTGGTCAGTTCGGCCCCATAGGCCTGCGCCACGCCGGCGGTATCGTCTTGTTCGTAGATCTCGCCCGCTTCGATCCGAAAGCGGATGCGCTCGAACTGGGCGGGGTCGATGCCTTCGGCGAGGAAGGTGTCGACCATGCGCCACAGATCGGCCTCGGCCTCGTCGAGGGAGACGCCGGGAACGGGCACGTTCACCATGCTGAAGGAGGAGGGATCGAGCGAGGTCGGATCGTAGAAGGCGGCGGCGTAAAGCGCGCGTTCTTCCTCGATCTGGAGGCGGCGCGCGAAAAGCGAGGTCTGCCCGCCGCCCAGCATTTCGGCCAGATAGACGAGTGCGGCTGCCTCGGCCTGATCGCCCGGTTCGCGGACGGGCGCGAGCATCTGCACGGTGACGTAAGGATTGGCCACGCGCGCATCCTCGTAGACCACGCGCCGATCGGCGATATGGGGCGGCTCGAGCGGGCGCAGGCGGGGGGGCAGGCCGTCCGAGGCCGGGATCGGGCCGTAATGTTCCTGTGCCAGCGCCAGAACCTCGTCGGGGGTCACGTCGCCCGCGACGATCAGGATCGCGTTGTTGGGGTGATACCAGGTGTCGTAGAAGGCCTGCGCATCTTCGAGCGACAGCTCCTCCATCTCGTGACGCCAGCCGATGACGGGGATGCCGTAGGGATGGTTCAGGAACAGGGCTGCGCGGGTCTGTTCGGTGAAAAGCCCGCCTGCGGAGCTGTCGAAACGTTCGGCCCGTTCCTCGAGGATGACGGAGCGTTCGGTCGCCACCTCGACCGGATCGAAGCGCAGGTTGCGCATCCGGTCGGCTTCCATCTGCATCATGAGGCCCAGCCGGTCGGCGGCGATGCGCTGGAAATAGCCGGTGTAATCCCAGGAGGTGAAGGCATTGGTGAAGCCGCCATTCGCCTTGACCAGTTCGGTGAATTCCCCCGAACCCATGGTCTCGGTCGCCTTGAACATCAGGTGTTCGAGGAAATGCGCGATGCCGGATTGGCCGGGCGGTTCATCGGCGGCGCCGACGCGATACCAGACCATGTGGGTGACGGCCGGGGCGCGATGATCCTCGATCACGACGACCTGCATGCCATTGTCGAGCATGAAATCGGTGACATCGCCGGTTGCCGAGGCGGCAAGGGGGGTCAGGATCAGCGCAAGGGCCAGCCTAAGGGCCAGCGCGGGGCGGTGCAGCATCGGCGCTCTCCGGTGTTACCAGCGTTTGTGTAGAGATAAGGGCTGGCGGTCCGGCATCAACGGCCCTGACAGTCCTGTGATCCGGCCTGTGATCCGGATCACTCCAGTTCGATGCCTTCGGGCGGTGCGGCGGGGGTGCGCACCCCGGCGCGGCGCAGGCGCTCAAGCTCGGCGTAACGATCCAGCGCCATGGGGCGGTAGGCGTCGAAATAGACGTTCAGGTTGAACAGCCGTTCGAGCGGCCGCCCCCGGTTGTCGGAGCGATAGGCCAGATCCTCGGCCGCGAGCGTGCCGCGGATGTCGGGGGTCACGCCGAAGCGCGCGGAATAGGTGACGATATCGCCTGCCGCCCGGTTGGCGCGCGCGACATCGCCGCCCAGCGCGCGGATGGCATCCGCCTCGGGATCGGGGTCGACACGGTTCGCGCCACCGGGCGTGGGCTGGGGCAGCGAGGCCAGATCGGTCGGGATCTCGATCGGGTTCGTGGGAAGGATCGCGAATTCGTCGGGGCCGGATTCGGTGTTGCGCAGGTTCATCAGCTGCGGATCACCCCGCCCGCAGGCCGCCAGCGCGACCAGCGCGGCACCAAGCGTCAGCGTTGTCATCAGGCGCGGCATCGCGTCATCCTTCGTCGGTCACCGTGGCCGGGTCTAACGCAATTGTCAGGCCCCGTCACGGCCCATCTTGCTGTCATTGGCGAAGATCAGCAAGCCCAAGGCACCCGCAAAGATGCCGATATCGGCCACGTTGAAGGCGAAGGGATTGTCGATGCCGCAGCACGACATGTTCAGGAAATCGGCCACCGCCCCGTAGACCAGCCGGTCGATCGTGTTACCCAGCGCCCCGCCGACCACGGCCCCCGCCGCGATCAGGGCGATGGGCCGGGTCAGACCGTTCTTCGCCCACCAGGTCAGCCAGGATGTGATGGCGATGGCGATGGCGATCAGGATCCAGCGCGTCATCTCAGGACCGCCGGAAAAGAGGCCGAAGTTGATGCCGGTGTTCCAGCCCATCTTGAAGGTGAGGATGGGCGGAGCAACCTCGATCACCCCGCGCGAGATCAGGTCCATCGCATGGACCACGACGTATTTCGACCCTTGGTCGAGCGCGAACCAGATCGCGGCGGAGATCAGCAGCAGTTTCATGACGGCCTTGCCTGTTCGGTGTCGCGTGGGGTGGGGATGCGCCGTGACGGGCGCACCCCAAAAGGGTCAATGCCGGAAGTGGCGCATGCCGGTAAAGACCATGGCAAGCCCCGCCGCATCGGCGGCCGCGATCACCTCGTCGTCGCGCATGGAGCCGCCGGGCTGGATGATGGCGGTCGCGCCCGCCTCGGCGGCGGCCATCAGGCCATCGGCGAAGGGGAAGAAGGCGTCGGAGGCCACGACCGAGCCCTTGGCGGGGGTCTCGGGCAGGCCCAGCTCGGCCCCCATACGGCCCGCTTTCAGGGCTGCGATGGTGGAACTGTCCACCCGGCTCATCTGGCCCGCACCGACGCCCACGGTCGCGCCGTCGCGGACATAGACGATGGCGTTGGATTTCACATGTTTCGCCACGGTCCAGGCAAAGCGCAGATCGGCCATTTCGGCGGCGCTGGGAGCGCGCTTGGTCACGACGCGCAGATCGGTTTCGGGGACATGGCCCGTGTCCTTGTCCTGCACCAGAAGCCCGCCTGCGACCTGTTTGTAGGCGAGAACCGGCTGGCGCGGATCGGGCAGCGCCCCGGTGGTCAGGAGGCGGAGGTTCTTTTTCGCGGCGAAGATCGCGATGGCGTCGTCATCGGCGTCGGGGGCGATCACGACCTCGGTGAAGATCTTGACGATCTCCTCGGCGGTGGCGGCATCCAGGCGCTGGTTAAGGGCGACGATCCCGCCAAAGGCGCTGGTGCGGTCGCAATCGAAGGCCTTGCGATAGGCGTCGAGCATGGTTTCGCCGCGCGCCACGCCGCAGGGGTTGGCATGCTTGATGATGGCGCAGGCGGGGCCATCGGCGGGGGCGAATTCGGCGACAAGCTCGAAGGCCGCGTCGGTGTCGTTGATGTTGTTGTAGCTCAGTTCCTTGCCCTGGTGCTGGCGGGCGGTGGCGACGCCGGGGCGGCCCGAGCCGTCGGTGTAGAAGGCGGCCTGCTGATGCGGGTTTTCGCCGTAGCGCATGGTCTGCTTGAGCACGCCCGCAAAGGCGCGGCGGCGCGGCGTGGCATCGCCCTGGGCCGCGGCCATCCAGGTCGAGACGGCGGCGTCATAGGCGGCGGTGCGGGCGTAGGCCGTGCGCGCCAGACGCTGGCGGAAGGCAAGCGTGGTGCCGCCATGTTCCGCGATCTGGGCCAGCACCTCGGCATAATCCTCGGTATCGACCACGACACCGACAAAGGCGTGGTTCTTGGCTGCGGCGCGGATCATCGCGGGGCCGCCGATGTCGATGTTCTCGATGCAATCGTCATAGGCGGCACCGGAGGCGACGGTCGCCTCGAACGGGTAGAGGTTGACCACCAGAAGGTCGATCGCGCCGATCTTGTGGGTCTCCATCGCGGCGAGGTGGTCGGCATTGTCGCGGAGCGCCAGAAGCCCGCCATGGACCATGGGATGCAGCGTCTTGACCCGGCCATCCATCATTTCGGGGAACCCCGTCACCTCGGCCACGTCACGGACGGGCAGGCCCGCATCGCGCAGCGCCTTGGCGGTGCCGCCGGTCGAGAGCAGGTCGACCCCGTGACCCACGAGCGCGGTGGCAAACTCGATCAGCCCGGTCTTGTCGGACACGGAAATCAGCGCGCGGCGCGGCTGCACGGTATCGGTCATGGTGGGAAGTTTCCTCTCAGTCCTCTGTCTCGTCCACGCCGGGTGCGGGCAACAGGCCAACGGGGCGGGCGAGTGTCCAGCTCACCGCGCTGCCATAACCGGTCACCGCGCCGGTGAGAACGATCTGTTTTGTCGCGCGGGGTTTGACCCGCGATCCGTCGAGATAGATCGACGGCTCCAGCGTCAGTGTGGCCTCGCCGCCGTAGCGGAAGACCCATGTTTCGCGGCCCGGCAGCTGGATCGAGACGGCGGTGCCGCCCATGTCGATCTCGGCCGTCGCATCGGGGTGGAGATGAAAGCGCAGGGCGTAGCGCAGGCCCAGATCGCCCGGCAGGCGCGCGAGCACCCGGTCGAGCGTGGCGCGGTCGCGTTCGGTCATGGCGGCAAGCCCGTCCTCGCCCCTGAGCAGGCTGCCGTCGCGGTCGAGCTGGAGAGAGCGCAGGTGGACCAGCCCGTGGGTCTGCCGCCAGCCGTCATGCGACAGCGCGATGCCGTCGGCGGTTTTCATCTCGGCTTCCTGCACCTCGACGAGGGTCGGACCGCTGACGAAATCCTGTCTTTCGGGGTCCTGACGTTCGCCGCCCCGGGCCAGCCGCGCGCTGGCATAGCCCAGGAGCGACAGGGTGGAGTGGCTGGCCGTGGCGCGGCCCGCCCTGCGCCAGGCGGTGCCGAAGCGCTTGCCCGACCCCGCCGAGACGATGACGGGCTGGCGGCCCGACACCAGTTCGAAGGCGAGGGTGGAGGCATGGGCATCGAAGCTGCCGGGACCCAAGAGGGGCGGCGCGGCATCGACGATCAGCGATACGCGCCGCCCGCCCAGCCGCGCATAGCCCATGGCCAGCCCCTTGACCCGCGAGGGCCGCACATTGGAGCGCGCCAGCGCCGCATCGAGCCGCCCCGGCGCGCCGCGCCCGCCGCCCTGCATCCGCGCCAGCGTTCCATCGGCATGGCGCAGGCTGCGCAGGGTGGGCGCGATCCGCCCGATGGCGGTATTGACCGCCGGGTCCGGGGGCTTGCCGATTTCCTTGAGGATCGCGGCCACCCAGGTCAGGAGGTGAAAGACCTCGAGCAATTCCTCGGGGTTGCGGGAGGCGATCCCGCCCGTTCCGTCGATCCGGGTCGCGCATTCCTGCGCCAGGCCGCGCAGGGCGGGTTGCAGCGCCGTTTCCATGCCGGTCAGCGCACAGGCGGAATAGATCAGGCCCGAAAGCGCCCGGAACCGCGACAGGCCGGGCGGCGTTTTGCGCCAGCGCATCTGGAGATAGGCCGCCTGTCGCCCCAGAAGGGCAAAGGTCCGGCTGCGATCCTCGGGCGTCTGGCCGTTCATCAGGAAAAGGGCATGGGTGACCATGCGCATCTGGCGGCGTCCGGTCAGGTCGGGTGTCCAACCGGGGCCGGACCCGCGCCCGTAGCGTTTCATCCAGCCCGACAGCCATTCCTGCGCCTGTTTGCGCCCCGCCCCGCCCGGCACGCTGGCCAGATCATCCAGCCAGTCGAAGCCGTGCAGCGCCTCGAGAAAATCGGCGGAGGGGGCGGCAATGTCCCAAGGCTGGCGGCCCGCCGTTTCCACGAGATGGCCGCCGAAGACGAGATTTCCCGCCATGAGCTGGCGCCCGCGCGCGTCGGAGCCGGAAAAGCTGGGCTCGGGCTGCCAGAGAAAGCCGCGAATGCCGGGGCCGGTCATCCCGGCCCGCCAGGCCGCCCAGCGGTCGGCGGCGCGCACCCGTGCGGCGGGGGGCGGTGCGGCGGCGTCGCTGTCTGGTCGGTCTGTCATGCGCACAAGCTGCTCGGGCAATTGTTTTCGGAGAGGATACGCGGCGCTGCGGCGGGAGTCACGGGCGGGTGAGGCAGGCCATGTAGAAGCCGTCGATGCCGCCAAGGTCGGGCCAGAGATCGGGGCGCAGGCGCAGGCCGCCTTCGGGGCTGTGCCAGGCGGAATCGCCGCCGAGCGCCGGGGCATCGGCGGGGATGACGCGCAAGCCTTCGTGGCGTTTGAGGGCGGCGGTGACCTGGAACTCGCCCTCGACCGGCAGAAGGGAGCAGGTGCAGAATACGAGCCTGCCGCCGGGTTTCAGGAGCCCGAGCGCATGGTCGATCAGCTGCATCTGGAGACGGGTCAGCGGCTCGACCTCGGTCCAGGGTTTGACATGGGGCAGGTCGGGGTGGCGGCGGATCGTGCCGGTGGCCGTGCAGGGCGCATCGAGCAAGATCGCGTCATAGGCGGGCGCGTCATGATCGAGCGCATCTCCCGTGACGCGCGTGGCGGAGAGGCCGGTGCGGGCAAGGTTCTGTTCCACCCGCGCCATGCGCGATGGCGACAGGTCGAGCGCTGTGACATCGGCCCCAAGGGCCGACAGTTGCAGCGTCTTGCCGCCCGGTGCCGCGCAAAGGTCGAGGACGCGCAGGCCTGCCACATCGCCCAGAAGGCGCACGGGCAGGGCAGCGGCGGCATCCTGCACCCAGAAGGCGCCGGTGTCATAGCCGGGAAGCGCCGTGACCTGTGTACCGGCGGGCAGGCGCAGGCTGCCGGTGGGCAGGCGGGTGGCGCCGGGAAGATCGGGGGCGGCCCCCGGTTTGAGGGTCAGGTCGATGGGCGGAAGGGGCAGATGCGCCGCCTCGATCGCGCGGAGGGTTTCGGCCCCCCAGCGTTTCTTGACCGGTCCCGCGATCCAGCCCGGCAGGCGCTGCGGCGCCTCATGGGCGAAGCGGTCGGGCCCTTCGACGGCGAGTTTGCGCAAGACGGCATTGACCATTCCCGCCATCCGCGCCGTGCCCTTGCCGCGCTTGGCGAGCGTGACGGCGCTGTCGACGACGCCATGGGCGTCTTCGCCCGCGACCAGCAGCTCGGCCGCGGCAAGGCGCAGGATCATGAGCGCGGGCAGCGGCGGCTTGCGGTCGAGATAGGGGGCGATGCAGGCGTCCAGCGGGCCGAGATGGCGCAGGACGAGCGAGGCGAGGCGGGCCGCGCGGGCCTGATCGGCGGGGGAAAGGCGCGTGTCGCCCGGCAGATGGGCCAGCATCCGCTTTTCGCGCAGCACGCCGTCGAGCGTTCTGAGTGCCGCCTGTCTCGCCTCGAGCCCCATGCAACCTGCCCTTGTTCCAGAAGCTCTGCGGGGTATATCAGGTGGGCGTCAACGACAAGGATTTCCGCCATGTCCGATCAGCCCGAGGCCCCCGACCTGTCGCATCTGCCCCCCGCCGCGCAACGCGCGCTGGCCGAGGCCGTAGAGCGGCGCAAGGCGGCCAAGGCGCTCGAGCTTCCGACGGAGCTCGGTGGCCGGGATGGACCCGAGCCGGTGCGGTTCGGGGATTGGGAGAAGAAGGGCATCGCCATCGATTTCTGAGGGGTGGTTTGGGGGTTGGTGCGCCTGAAGGCACACCCTACCAAGACCACCCATCACACGTAGGGTGTGCCTTCAGGCGCACCTGTCGCGGGGGGTGGGTTGCACCCACCCTACGCCGTGGGGCGGCGTCACTGGAGGTTCAGTTCCGCCGACATGCCGGACCCCTGATCGGAGGTGAAGCGCAGGGTGTCGCCGCTTTGCTCGACCAATTGGCAATTGTAGCCCAGATCATCGCCGTTCCAGAACAGGTCCCGGCAGAAATAGCCGCCCTGCCATGTCCAGGCCCCCGTCACCGGCGCACCGAAGGCGCGGCCGATGATCTCGCCCTCGGGCGTCACGTTCAGCCGGATGCCGAAGCGCCGCAATTCGCGCCCGTTCACGAGCGATACGAAACGGTCGGCGCTGTCGACGACGCTGAACCCCTCGGCGGCGAGGGGTTCGGCTGCGAATATCCCCAGGATGGCACCTGCCAGTGCGCCCGGCAGGGCAGGTATCGCACGGGTCATTTCGGAACTCTCCCGCTACTGACAACGCAAGGGGCGAGATAGCCACAGAGCCGTGGAAATCAAGCGGATCGGCGGCGTTACGCCAGGCCCAGAACGCTCATCATCGAATAATGGCCCGGTGCCTTGCCATGGCCCCAGAGCGCGGCCTTGAGCGCGCCGCGCGCGAAGATGCCGCGATCGGTCGCCACATGGCGCAAGATGATGCGTTCGCCGGCCCCTGCAAAGATCACGTCATGTTCGCCGACGATGTCGCCGCCCCGGATCGCGGCAAAGCCGATGTCGCCGGGTCGACGTTCGCCCGTGATGCCGTCGCGGCCCCGGTCGGAGACATCGGCGAGATCGACACCGCGCCCGCGCGCCACGGCCTCGCCCAGCATGAGCGCGGTGCCAGAGGGGGCATCGACCTTGTGCTTGTGGTGGGCCTCGACGATTTCCACGTCGAAATCGGTATCGAGGGCATGGGCGACTTCCTGCGCCAGCCGGGTCAGGAGGTTCACCCCGAGGCTCATGTTGCCCGCGCGCACGATCACGGCATGGCGCGCGGCGGCATCGAGTGCGGCGATGTCGCTGTCGCTGAGGCCGGTGGTGCCGATCACATGGACGCAGCGCGCCTGCGCGGTCAGTTGGGCATGGGCGAGCGTGGCGCTGGGCGTGGTGAAATCGATCACCGCCTGCGCCTTGACGATCACCTCGAGCGGGTCGTCATGGACCATGACGCCGCTGGCCGCCCCCCCAAGGGCCACGCCCAGATCGCGGCCGATCCAGTCATGGCCGGGGCGTTCGGTCACGCCCACCAGATGCGCCTTGTCCGAGGCCGTGATGGTGTCGATCAGCATCCGACCCATCCGCCCCGAAGCGCCCATCACCGCGATACCGATGCTGTCGCCCATGTCAAAATCCTCCGTCATCTGGGCCCTGCTGATAGCGGAAGGCTGCCCGCGCGGGAAGGCGTCGCTTGCGGGGGGGGCGCGCATCTCCTAAGTGCGGGGGAGAGAACAGACAGGCGAGCCATGGCAAAGAACCGGCATTCCGAGGGCGCGGGCCCGTCGCAGCGACAGCTTCGCGTGGGCGAATTGATCCGGCGTGTCCTGAGCCAGGTGCTGGCGCGGGGCGAGGTGCATGACCCCGAATTGAACGCCATGTCGATCACCGTGGGCGAGGTGCGGACCTCGCCCGACCTGAAGATCGCGACGGTCTATGTCATGCCGCTGGGGGGCGGGCGGCGCGAGGATGCGATCACCGCGCTCAAGCGCAACCGGGGCGAATTGCGCCGCGCCATCATGCGCGACATGTCGTTGAAATATGCCCCCGACCTGCGGTTCCTGATCGACGAGACCTTTGACCGGATGGACGAGACCCGCGCGCTTTTCGACCGCGAAGAGGTGCGCCGCGATCTTGGGGGGGATGACGCGGAGGAGGAGGCGTGAGCGCGCTTCGGCTCCTGTTCCTCGTCCCGGTGCTGGTCTTGCTGTCTGGGGCAGCGTCCGCGGCCTGCGAAACGGTGGAGTTCGACGGCGCGCCCTTCACCACCTGTCGCGTCGATCTGGCGGCAGAGGACCTGCGCCTGTTCCTGCGCGACGAGACGGGCGCGATCTATGGCAGTTTCACCCGCGTCGAGGCGGACCTTGGCCCGGGCCGAAAGCTGGGCCTGGCCATGAATGCGGGCATGTTCCACGAGGATCGCGCGCCGGTCGGACTTTATATCGAGGATGGTGTCGAGGAGATGCGCGTCATCACCTCGGCCGGGCCGGGGAATTTCGGGCTGTTGCCCAATGGCGTGCTGTGTCTGCAGGAGGGCAGCGCCGCGATCCTCGAAAGCCGGACCTATGCCGCCGCACCGCCCGATTGCCGGGATGCCACGCAATCGGGGCCGATGCTGGTGATCGACGGGGCGCTGCATCCGCGTTTCATCGCCGATGGCACGAGCCGCAATATCCGCAACGGTGTGGGGGTCGAGGATGGCGGGCAGGTGCTGCATCTGGTGATTTCGGATGCGCCGGTGAATTTCCACCATTTCGCGCGGTTTTTCCGCGATCATCTGGGCGTGAACCAGGCGCTTTATTTCGACGGACGGGTGTCGCGGCTCTATGCGCCGGGGATCGGGCGGGCCGATATCGGTCTGCCGATCGGGCCGATCATCGGCACGGTGGTTGACGCGGCCCCGGCTGGCGGGTAGCCCGCCGATCTTTCCACGGATGGAGGTCTGAGCATGGGTCGCAGTCGCAAGGGGCGGGATGTTTCCGGCTGGCTTCTGATCGACAAGCCTGCGGGCATGACCTCGACCGCCGTGGTCAACAAGCTGCGCTGGGCTTTCGAGGCGAAAAAGGCGGGCCATGCTGGCACGCTGGACCCGGATGCGACGGGGATGCTGCCCGTGGCGCTGGGCGAGGCGACCAAGACGATCCCCTACCTGGGCGAAGCGTTGAAGGGCTACGACTTCACCGCGCGCTGGGGGGCTGCCACCACGACCGATGACGCCGAGGGCGCGGTCATCGCCACCTCGGAGCTGCGGCCGAGCGAGGAGGATATCCGCGCGGCGCTGCCCCGGTTCGTGGGCGATATCCAGCAGGTGCCGCCCCAGTTTTCCGCCGTGAAGGTCGATGGCGAACGCGCCTATGACATCGCGCGGGGCGGCGAGGTGATGGAGCTGGCCGCCCGCGATCTTTACGTGGATGCGCTGGAGCTGCTGTCGATGCCCGATGCGGATCATGCGGAGTTTCAGTTCGTCTGCGGTTCGGGGGGCTATGTCCGGTCGATCGCGCGCGATCTGGGGCAGGTGCTGGGCTGTCTGGGCCATGTGTTGCGGCTGCGGCGGACATGGGTCGGACCCTTCGACATCGAGGATGCGGTGACGATGGAGCGGGTCGAGGCGCTGGCCCGCACGCCCGAGATCGATGCGCTGCTCCATCCCGTCTCGATGGCGTTGGACGATCTGCCCGAGCTGAAGGCGACCGAGGCCGGGGCCGCGCGGCTCAGGAACGGGAACCCCGGACAGGTCCTGCCGGGGCAGGCGGACTATGGCGATCTGGCCTGGGCGTCGTTCCAGGGAAAGCCGGTGGCGGTGGGGCGTCTGAAGGGGGCGGAATTGCACCCCGAGCGGGTGTTCAACCTGTGACAGGCTTGCCTGTGCCGGGTCGGCGGGGCATCACCGTTGCATGATCACGCGCCACCATCAGAAGGGCGATGCCGCCTCGATCGCGGAATATTCCGAGTGCGAGACCTATCGCTACACGCTGACGCGGGTCTGGGATGGGGGCGGGCCCAAGGCGGCTTTTGTCATGCTCAACCCCTCGACCGCGACCGAGGTGCAGAATGATCCCACGGTCGAACGCTGCGAAAGGCGGGCAAGGGCGCTGGGCTTTGGGGCGTTCCGGGTGCTCAACATCTTTGCCTATCGGGCGACCGATCCGCGCGTGATGCGGGCCGCCGCCGATCCGGTCGGGCCGGGGAATGATGCCGCGATCCTTGCCGCGCTGCCCTGGGCGGACCGGGTGATCTGCGCCTGGGGCACGCATGGCGCGCATCTGGACCGGGGGGCGCAGGTGGCGGCGATGCTGCGGGCGGCGGGCGCGGCGCTGTGGCATCTGGGCCTGAGCAAGGCGGGCCATCCCAAGCATCCGCTCTACATCGGCTACGAGGTGCAGCCACGGCTGTGGGAGGGTTTGGATCATGGCGATTGAGGGGTTTTCCCGGTCACGGATTTCCGTGGGCGACGTGACGCTGTCGGTGCATCGCGGCGGGGCGGGGACTGCGATGATCCTGCTCCATGGCTATCCGCAGACCCACATGACCTGGCACCGGGTGGCCCCGGTTCTGGCGCGGGATTTCGACGTCATCATTCCCGACCTGCGCGGCTATGGCGACAGCGATGCGCCCCCCGATGATGCGGCGCATGGGGTCTATTCCAAGCGGCGGGTGGCACAGGACATCGTGGCGCTGATGGAGGCGCTGGGGATCGCGCGGGCCCATGTGATCGGGCATGATCGGGGGGCGCGGGTGGCCTACCGGATGGCGCTCGATCATCCGGGGCGGGTGGACCGGCTGGGGATCGTGGAGATCGTGCCGACGGCAGATTTCTGGGCTGTCTGGTCGGCGGAGCTGGCGCTCAAGGCTTATCACTGGACCTTTCTGGCGCAGCCCGCGCCCTTGCCCGAAAGCCTGATCGGGGCGGATGGCGCGGGCTATGTGGCGCGGACACTGGCAAGCTGGACGCTGGCGGGCGACCTGTCGCCCTTTGCGCCCGAGGCGCTTGACAGCTACCTGCGGCAGGCGGGCGATCCGGCGCGGGTTGCGGCGATGTGCGCTGATTACCGGGCCGGGGCGACGACGGACCGGGCGCTGGACGAGGCCGACCGCGCGGCGGGGCGCAAGATCGCGGCCCCCTTGCGCTTTGTCTGGGGGCGGCACGGGTTTCCGGCGCGCACCGGCGATCCCTTGGGCATCTGGCGCGGCTGGGCCGAGGATGTGAGCGGAGCCGAGATCGACGGCTGCGGGCATTTCGCGATGGAGGAAGCGCCCGACGCCTTTCTGGCGGCGATGCTGCCGCATTTTTCGGGGTAGGGCGCGGGTTCGTCAGGCGCTTTCCGCCACGGGGTCCAGGGTGACGCCGCGCAATTCGATCAGGGCGGGATCGAGCCCCTGCGCACCGGTGACGGTCAGGATGACGTTGCCGTTGAACAGGATATTCGCCCCGGTTCCGTCGGGGAAATCCACGACCGTGATCACCGGGTCTGGTGTCAGATCGGGGTCATACATCACCTCGATCACGTCCTGCGCGGGGTCGAAATCGGTGACATGGCCCGCCAGTTCGGCGTTCTGGATGAAGCTGCCGGATGCGAAACGGTCGGCCCCGTCGCCGCCGGTCGCCAGATCGCCCGCGCCGATGACGATCGTGTCGTCGCCCGCGCCGCCATCGAGGATATCGCCCTGATCCTCGTCGCGGGGGCCGAAGAGGGAATCGCCCGCCGCAAAGGTGCCGTCGAGCCGGTCGTTGCCCGCCCCGCCCGCAAGCGTATCGGCCCCGAAACCGCCCTGCAGGTAATCGTCCCCATCCTCGCCCGTCAGGCTGTCGTCGCCGTCATTGCCGAAGAGCAGGTCATCGTCAGCGCCACCCGAGAGAGTGTCATTGCCCACACCGCCCACAAGGAAATCGGTGCCGGTGCCCCCCTCGATCACATCGTCGCCGTCTTCGCCATAAGCCTCGTCTGCGCCTGCGCCGCCGAGGATCGTGTCATTGCCCTCGTTGCCGACAAGCATGTCCGTGTCCGTGCCGCCCTCGATCCGGTCATCGCCGGGGCCGCCCGTGATCGCGTCATTGCCGCCGCCGCCCAGAAGGCTGTCCATCCCCTCGCGTCCGCGCAGGAGATCGTCGCCCGTGCCGCCGTCGAGCAGATCGTCGCCCGCGTAGCCGTCGAGCGTGTCGTCGCCATCGGTTCCGGTCAGGGTATCGTCGCCCTCCGTCCCTTCGATCAGTTGACCGGGCGTGTCGTCATTGCCGGCGGTGCCAGCGGCGGCATCCGGAGCGGGGGCGGTATCATCCTCGCCCGTCGCGTCATCGTCGTCGCCGAAGAGCATGCGCATGAGGTCGGAATTGCCGCTGACGCCCGCGCCATCGGCGGTTTCGGGGCTGTCGATATCCGGGGCGCCTGTCGGGTCGTCAGAGCCTGTCCCCTCGTCGCCGTCGGTGACCATGCCACTGACCGCGTATCCCATGGCTATCAGTATCAGAAGCCCACCAGCCGCCAACATCGCGCGTCCTCACTCGTCCAGGTTCATCGGGAAGTCCCGCGCTTCTGCGCCGCAGGGATCGCCTTCTGACGAACCGAACCCGCCCGAAAACACCGGACAGGCAAGGGGGCAGCCAGGCGATTCGGGTGCCTTGGCCGCGCATAGGATGGGCTTGTCCTGCCACAAAACGCGGGGCGATGTGTTAACGCGACCGAAATTCTTGGCCCTTTCGGGCAGAAAATCGCGCGCTCTTGCCGATTTTTGCGGCGGATCGTGGCGGTTCAGGCCCGGATGCCGCGACCCCCTTTTCAAAAGGTGCCGTGGGGCCTATACGCCCCCATCCGCGCCGTGATGGTGCGGCTACCCTCCATGGGCCCTGCTGGACGACATCCCGGCTTGTGCCATCACCCTTTTGAACAGGAGACCCCGATGTCGATCACGCCCGAAGAAAAGCAGCGTCTGATGACCGAATTCGCGACCAAGCCCGGCGACACCGGTTCGCCCGAGGTGCAGGTTGCGATCCTGACCAGCCGCATCGCCACGCTGACCGAGCATTTCAAGAGCCACAAGAAGGACAACCACTCGCGTCGTGGTCTTCTGATGATGGTGGCCCAGCGCCGCAAGCTCCTGGATTACCTCAAGGCCAAGGATGAGGGTCGTTACACCGACCTGATCGGCCGCCTGGGTATCCGCCGCTGAGGCAAAGCCCCCGTGGCACAAGATCGCGCCCCGCCTTGGCGGGGCGTTTTCATGTCTGCCCCATGGACAGGCCAGCCCCCGCCGCAGCGCGCCCTGCGGGAGGATGCCCCTTTCTTTGTGGGCGAAACTGGGCTATGGCGCGCCCATCTGAGACGTGACGCTCCGACCCCGGCGTTGTGCGAAGGACAGGGGTCGGCGGCAATGGGGCCGCCATAGACATGGGAGACCCGGGCAAGGGGCCTGGGAGTGCTCCCCGATAGGAAACGATAGATGTTCAATATCACCAAGAAGTCGATGCAGTGGGGCGAAGAGACGCTCACGCTGGAAACGGGGCGTGTCGCCCGTCAGGCCGATGGCACCGTCATCGCCACGCTGGGCGAAACCAGCGTCATGGCGAACGTGACCTTTGCCAAGGAAGCCAAGCCGGGGCAGGATTTCTTTCCGCTCACGGTCCACTACCAGGAAAAATACTATGCCGCAGGCAAGGTGCCCGGCGGTTTCTTCAAGCGCGAGGCGCGTCCGACCGAAAAGGAAACGCTGACCGCGCGCCTGATCGACCGTCCGATCCGTCCGCTGTTCGTGCCGGGCTTCAAGAACGAAGTGCTGGTGATGTGCACCGTGCTGTCGCATGACCTGGTCAACGATCCCGATATCGTCGCGATGATCGCGGCCTCGGCCGCGCTGACCTTGTCGGGCGCGCCCTTCATGGGTCCGATCGCGGGCTGCCGCGTGGGCTTCGAGGATGGCGAATACATCCTGAACCCGACCGTCGACGACATGCAGGACCTGCGCAACAACCCCGACCAGCGTCTGGACCTTGTCGTCGCAGGCACCAAGTCGGCGGTGATGATGGTCGAGTCGGAAGCCTACGAGCTGACCGAGGACGAGATGCTGGGCGCCGTGACCTTTGCGCATGAGCAGATCCAGCCTGTCATCGACCTGATCATCGCGCTGGCCGAAGATGCCGCCAAGGAACCCTTCGACTTCACGCCCCCGGATTATTCCGAGCTTTACGAGGTGGTGAAAGCGGCGGGCGAGGCGCAGATGCGCGCGGCCTATGCGATCACCGACAAGCAGGAACGCGTCGCCGCCGTCGCCGCCGCCAAGGAAGCGATCAAGGCCACGCTGACCGAAGAGCAGCTCGCGGATGCGAACCTCGGGTCCGCGCTGAAAAAGCTGGAATCGATGGTGCTGCGCTCGGACGTGGTCAAGAACGGTCGCCGGATCGACGGGCGCGCGCTCGATGCGGTCCGCGCGATCGACTGCCAGACCTCCGTTCTGCCCCGCACCCATGGCTCGGCGCTGTTCACGCGCGGCGAGACGCAGGCGCTGGTCGTCACCACGCTGGGCACCGGCGATGACGAGCAGTTCATCGATGCGCTGCATGGCACGTTCAAGCAGAACTTCATGCTGCACTACAACTTCCCCCCCTATTCGGTGGGCGAGGTTGGCCGCGTGGGTTCCCCCGGTCGTCGCGAGATCGGCCACGGCAAGCTGGCATGGCGCGCGCTGCAGGCCGTGCTGCCCGCGCCCACCGACTTCCCCTACACGATCCGGCTTGTGTCCGAGATCACGGAATCGAACGGCTCCTCCTCCATGGCATCCGTCTGCGGCGGGTCGCTGTCGATGATGGATGCGGGCGTTCCGCTGAAGGCGCCGGTCGCCGGTGTAGCCATGGGTCTCGTGCTGGAAGATGACGGGTCCTACGGCATCCTGACCGACATCCTGGGCGACGAGGATCACCTCGGCGACATGGATTTCAAGGTCGCGGGCACCGAAAAGGGCATCACGTCGCTGCAGATGGACATCAAGGTCGCGGGCATCACGCCCGAGATCATGAAGACCGCGCTGGCACAGGCCAAGGCGGGCCGGATGCACATCCTGGGCGAGATGGCCAAGGCGATAACCGCACCGGGCGAATTCTCGATCCACGCCCCGCGCATCGAGACGATGCAGATCCCGACCGACAAGATCCGCGAAGTGATCGGCTCGGGCGGCAAAGTGATCCGCGAGATCGTCGAGCTGTCGGGTGCCAAGGTCGACATCAACGACGACGGCGTGATCAAGATCGCGAGCCCGAATGCCGACTCGATCCAGAAGGCTTACGACATGATCTATTCGATCGTGGCCGAGCCCGAGGTGGGCGGCGTCTACAAGGGCAAGGTCGTGAAGATCGTCGATTTCGGCGCCTTCGTGAACTTCTTCGGCAAGCGTGACGGCCTGGTCCACGTGTCCCAGATCGAGAACCGCCGCCTGAACCATCCGTCGGATGTGCTGAAGGAAGGTCAGGAAGTCTGGGTCAAGCTTCTGGGCTTCGACGACCGCGGCAAGGTGCGCCTTGCGATGAAGATGGTCGACCAGGAAACCGGCAAGGAGCTGGAAAAGCAGCCCGAGGACGCGACGGAGTGATCCGTCCCCTCGGACTTGCCAGATGACAGGCGGGCGCGTTCGGAAACGGACGCGCCCGTTTTCGTTGGGGGGCAGGCTGCACCGGGGCGGCGGGAGCGAGGCGGGTTGTCCGGGGACCCGTGCAAGCTTGCACACTTTTACAAGATATTGATTTCAATAGGCAAAGTAAGTTTCATTTACCTTGTGGAAAGGATTTGAGCGTGCCGCGCAGGGGGTCTGCAATGCGGGACGGAGCGGACGTTCGAGCCATCCACTCCTAGCCCCTCGCGCTTGCTGCATAACCTAGGCATGTGACGGAATGTGATAGCTATACTGCGTCATTTCTACGAGTTAATTCGCTGGCCGCAGAGAGTAGGTGTGAGATGCCAGACTATCCGTTGGGCTTGCAGGGAAGGCCGTTTCCATATCACGTAAAAACTACAGCAGACCACTGGTGGCCTAAAGGCTTGCAGCGCCTTTGGGTCGACCAAGACGGATACGTCTCACTAATCAATCCATATGGTGAAGTAAAATCTGCGAAGCCTCCCCAAAAGGGCTCAAGCAAGACGGGGTTTGCACACAAGCGCGGTGGCCACAAGTTGCAATTTGGTGTCAGTCCATGGAACCATACCTTTGAGCCCGACTTTGAAAAAATCGACAACGCGGGACCGCCAATCCTCAAACATATCGCCAAACAGCTGGAAGGCGGGGATGAAGTCCTGTTTGGCCCTTCAGAAGTAGAGCGCACAACAAACACGCTCATCAAACTATGCTTCTCGCTCATGGTGCGGAGTCCAGCATTCCGGTACCTTTATTCGCGTTCGGGCGAATCGTTCGGGCTCGGATACAACGAAGAAACGGGCAAAGCCAATATTCAGCAATTCTGGAGTTTCGCGAGCCAGATTGATCTCAAGAAATGTAACTCTGGCAATCTGTTACTTCTGCATGCGGAGAATTCTGAGTTTTGTTTCGGCGATGGACTATGCGACACGATATTTTCGCGGCCCGTAAGCTGGCGTCCACAAGGGATGCACTGGGTTGCAGATCTAATTGGCGATGCATTTATACCATTGCTCCCAAACGTCTGCGCATATCTTTACTTTTTGCGAGGTGGCTTCGGGAGCAAAATTCAATTATTTCCAGTGACTTCTAATATTGTAAAAGAGGTGAATACACTCACTCAAATTTACTCGAAAGAGCAACTGTTTTTTCGCGCGGTATGTCCCACATTAACCCCGGAGTATAGGAGGCGTGAACACTTGATGGTCTCGACGGGGCAAATTCCGCTTATTGAGATGCTGCGCACTCGTGTCAGTTGAACAAGCGCTGTGGACTGAAACACGCGACTGGGCCTGTGGCATCAAAGACAGGACCGACTGACCGCTATGGGCTCCAAGCAGCCATCCATCCCATTGCAAGAACCCCCAAGGAAAACCGCCCCCGGATCGCTCCGGGGGCGGTCTGTTTTGCAGTAGTGGTTGGCCTTAGCCGACCAGCCCGCCATCCGTGCGCTTGACCGCGATTACCGCCGACCGGGCGAGGCTGTCGCCGAAATCGGGCCAGTTGCCGCCGTTGTCGCCGGGGTGCTGGATGCCCACGAACATCGTGCGGCGGTCGGACGACCAGCACAGGCCGGTGACCTCGCAGCCGTTCGGCCCCGTGAGGAAGCGTTCGATCCGGCCCGTGACCGGGTCGCCCGCCAGCATCTGGTTGTTGCCCATGCCGGCGAAGTCGCCCTCGTTGCTGTCATCGCCGTCGGTCTGGATCCAGATCAGGCCCGTGCTGTCGATCACCATCCCGTCGGGCGAGTTGAACAGGTTGCCCGCGTTGATGTTGGCCGTGCCGGCATAGGGGCCCTCGGCCACGGTGGGGTTGCCCGCCATGACGTAGAGATCCCAGGTGAAGCCCTCGGCGGCGTGATCCCCGCCCATGGGCCGCCAGCGCACGATCTGGCCGTAGTTGTTCGTCTCGCGCGGGTTGACCGCGTTGACCGTCATCGGATCGCCGCCCGCATTGGTGCGCACGGTGCCCGCATCGGTCAGCGCGCCGCGCCGCGAGTTGTTGGTGAGGCAGCAATAGGCCTCGGCCGCATTGGGATGCACTGCGATCCATTCGGGGCGGTCCATCGTCGTCGCGCCCACGCGGCTGGCGGCCATGCGGGTGAAGACGGCGATATGGGCCGCATCCATCCCGGTGGTGGCGGGCGTCAGCGGAACCCAGCGGCCGGTCATGTCATCCTCGAACACGGCGACGGACAATTCGCCCTCGACCAGCAGGGTCGAGGTGTCGCCACCGGGGACGTAGACGTCACGGCTGAGCCAGCGGTACATGAACTCGCCCCGCTCGTCGTCGCCCATGTAGACGGCGACGCGGCCATCGGCGGCGATGGCATAGGCGGCGTTCTCATGCTTGAAGCGGCCAAGGGCCGTGTGCTTGACCGGCGTGCTGTCGGGGTTCGCCGGGTCGATTTCCACGATATAGCCCGCGCGGTGCGGCTCGTTGGGGTTGGCGGCCACGTCGAAGCGGGCATCCCACTTGTGGTAATCGTAGCCCCAGCCATCGGCCCCGATGCCGTAGCGGCGGAAGCCGTCGCCGACCATGCCGCCGGGCAGGTCGCCATTGGCGCCGAAGTAGCCGTTGAAGTTTTCCTCGCAGGTCAGGTAGGTGCCCCAGGGCGTCCGGCCCGAGCCGCAGTTGTTGAACGTGCCGAGCGAGGCCATGCCGGTCGGATCGGCCTCGGTCTTGAGCAGGTCGTGGCCGGCGGCGGGACCCGAGAAGGTCATCGGCGTGTTGTGGTGGATGCGGCGGTTGTAGGGGCTGTCGACGACAACGGCCCAGCCATCCGGCCCTTCGGCGATTTCCATGACGCTGACGCCCTGGAAGTTCTGGAGGATGCGCACGTCATCAAGACCCGTGGGCACGCCATCGGTGGCATGGGGCAGGTTGACCTCGCGGTTGGTGTATTCGCTGTTGATCACGATGATCTCGCGGCCATCGATGTTGAACAGCTCCATCCCGTCGGTGTTTTCCCCAAAGACGCGATCGGACATCTCGACCGAAACGCCGGTCTGCGGGTTCCAGGCATCCGCGGCATCCGGGAACAGCGGATCGCCCCAGCGCACGAGCGTTTTCCAGCTGTAGCCCTCGGGCACGTGCACGGTGTTGTCGGTCTGTGCCGCGATGGGGGTGAAGGGGAAGCGCGAGGCGGGCTGCGCCATCGCGGTGGTGCCTTTCAGGAGGCCGGTGCCCATGACGGCGGCACCCGACCCGAAGGCGAGAACACCGCCCAGAAAACCACGGCGCGAAATGGCGCGCTCGACCACGCGGTCGAAATCCTGAACCTCGGGGCGGGGGAAATTCAGCTCGTCCCACTCGTCGGCGGACAGATGCTTGGTGTCGGTATCTTTCATGAGATGCATTCCCTGGCTTTGACTGGCAAGTCGTGGCTTGCAGGCCGGGATTAGGCATGGCTGCGTAACGGTTTTGTGGCGGCGCGCGGCCTGTCCACAGGGATTGTCAAAACCTATCGGCCGGTGGGTGGGAAAGCTGTCAGAGTGAGGGATGACCTATTCGTGACGGGCTTCCCACTTGTCCACAGGGGCGGAAGCGGCCAGTAATACCTTGGCTTTACGGGCCGATTCTGTCTGTCGGATCAAAGGAGGTGGGGTGATGCTCACGCGCCGTCATTTCATCATCACAAGCACCGCGATGTTTTCGGGTGCCATTGCGGGCCCTGCGCTGGCGCAGGATTCCGTGGGCTTCGACGCGACGGTCACGCGGCCCGATCCCGATCCGAATGCCAACAATCCATGGGGTCTGCACCCGCGTTTCATGCCCACGCGCGTGCAGCACCGGGCCGGATTGCAGCCCGGCGATATCCATGTCGATGCGGTGGCGCGCTACCTGTATCACATCGGGACGGATGGCACGGCCATGCGCTACGGCGTGGCCATCGGGCGGCCGGGTCTCTACCAGCCGGGAACGTTCCGCATCGGGCGCAAGCAGGAATGGCCGTCCTGGACACCGACGGCGAACATGATCGCGCGTGAACCCCATGTCTACAGCCAGTTCGCGGGCGGTGTTCCGGGTGGCCCCGAGAACCCGCTGGGAGCGCGCGCCTTTTACCTCTACGAGGGCAACCGCGACACCTATCTGCGCATCCACGGCACGCCGCAGCCCTGGTCGATCGGCACCTCGGCCTCGTCGGGCTGCGTGCGGATGGTGAACGCGCATGTGATCGAGCTTTACGAGAACGTCGAGATCGGTTCGACGGCCTATCTCTATCCGCAGGCCTGACGAAACCCGTCGCGCCCATGAAAAAGGCCCCCGTTTTCGGGGGCCTTTTCCTGTTCGGGGCGGCCGGGGTCAGGCCGGCATCTTGACCGTGCGCAGGTAGGGCAGTTTGACATCCACCTCGCCGAATTTCGCGCGCGCGGCTTCGGTGTCGAGCGACAGGGCGACGATCACGTCCTGCCCGTGGACCCAGTTGGCGGGCGTCGCGATGGGCTTGCCCCACGTGGCCTGCAGCGCGTCGAGGGCGCGCAGCACCTCGGCGAAATTGCGACCGACCGACATCGGGTAGGTCAGCATCAGCTGCACCTTGTGATCGGGCGACACGATGTAGACCACGCGGACCGACGCGCTGTCGGCGGCGGTGCGGCCATCGGGCAGGTAGGCATCGGCGGGCAGCATGTCGAGCGCCTTGGACACGGCGAGGCTGTCATCGGCGATGATCGGGAAACCGGCCTTGGCGCCCGAGGTCGCCTCGATATCCGATTTCCATTTCACATGCTCTTCGGCCTTGTCCACGGACAGGCCGATCACCTTGGTCTTGCGCTTGGCCCATTCGTCGGCCAGCTGCGCGACCGCGCCGAATTCCGTGGTGCAGACCGGCGTGAAATCCTTGGGATGCGAGAACAGGATCAGCCAGCTGTCGCCTTGGAACTCATGCAGCGAAAAGCTGCCCTGATCGGTGTCGACCGCAAGGTCGGGAAAGGTGTCGTTGATGCGCAGGCCCATGCTGGGGACCTCCTGATTTGATTTGCGTTGTCAACTCATATAGGCATTCGGCAGGGTGATTTCACCGTGGAAATCGCCGCAGCTGCGAAAGAAGGACGGGCATTTTCCCCTGCTGCTGCAAGACTGCCGGATGTTCGGCCATGACGGTGCGGATGGGATGGTCGTTTGCGTTCGCCGTGCTGTCGCGGACCCGCCTTGAAGCCCGGCGCAGGGGATGACAGGCTGCGCCCCAACATGGGAGACGATCATGCAACACAGCCGCCAATTCTACATCAACGGGCGCTGGGTGGACCCCGCAACGCCGCGTGACCTGCCCGTCATCGACCCTTCGACCGAGGAGGTCTGCGCCACGATCTCGCTCGGCGATCAGGCCGATACAGATGCCGCCGTCGCCGCCGCGCGCGCCGCGTTCGACGCTTGGGCCGCCACCCCCATCCCCGAACGGATCGCGGCGCTCGAGCGGCTGTTGGCCGCCTATACCGCGCGGGCCGAGGATATGGCGCAAGCCATCAGCGCCGAGATGGGTGCCCCCATCGATTGGTCGCGCCAGCAGCAGGTGACATCGGGCGATTGGCATTTCGAAGGCTTCATCGCCGCCGCCAAGGAGATGGAATGGGATCGCCCGCTGGGGCCGCAATCGCCGGGCGAGCGGATTTTCCATGAACCCATCGGGGTCGTGGCGCTGATCACGCCGTGGAATTGGCCGATGAACCAGATCGCGCTCAAGGTCGCGCCGGCGCTTCTGGCGGGCTGCACGATGGTTCTGAAACCGTCCGAGGTCGCGCCGCTGTCGGGTCTCGTCTTTGCCGAGATCGTGGATGCAGCGGGCCTGCCGCCGGGTGTGTTCAACATGGTCAATGGCGACGGGCCGGGCGTGGGCAGCCAGCTGTCCGCCCACGCGGATGTCGACATGGTGAGCTTTACCGGGTCGACGCGGGCGGGGCGGCTGATCTCGATCGCGGCTGCCGACACGATCAAGCGCGTCAGCCTGGAACTGGGCGGCAAGGGGGCGAACATCATCTTTGCCGATGCCGATGAAAAGGCCGTCAAGCGCGGCGCGATGCGGTGTTTCGGCAATTCGGGCCAATCGTGCAACGCGCCGACCCGGATGCTGGTGCAGCGCGAACGCTATGACGAAGCGGTCGAGATCGCGGCCAAGGTAGCCGAGGAGACGCCGGTCATCCCTGCGGCCCAAGAAGGGCGCGGGATCGGGCCCGTTGTGTCCGAGGTGCAATTCGACAAGATCCAGGCGCTGATCCAGACCGGCATCGACGAAGGCGCGCGGCTGGTTGCGGGCGGAACCGGGCGGCCCGGTCATCTGAACCGGGGCTTTTTCGTGCGGCCCACGGTCTTTGCCGATGTGACGCCCGACATGACGATCTACCGCGAGGAAATCTTTGGCCCCGTTCTGTCGATCATCCCCTTCGACACCGAAGAGGATGCGGTGCGCATGGCCAATGACACGGTCTATGGCCTGACCAACTATATCCAGACGACCGACAAGGATCGGCTGCGCCGCGTGGCGCGGCGGCTGAGGTCGGGGATGGTGGAATGCAACGGCAAGGGCTTTGGCAAGGGCTCGCCCTTTGGCGGGTTCAAGCAATCGGGCAATGGCCGCGAAGGCGGGGTCTGGGGCATCCACGAATTCCTCGAGGTCAAGGCCGTCAGCGACTGGGACTGATCCCTGCCGCGCCGTGGTTTTGCTGCGGCGCGGAACTTTGTCGTGGTCCTGTCGCGCAAACCGCCTATCTCCGTCCAAGACGGAAGAAGGAAGCGCGGCATGGGCCCGATTGTCTTGATCCTTGGCAGCGGTCCGGCTGCCGTGGCCGTAAAGAGTTGGGATCGTTCGGTTTTCGATCATGTTGTCGCGATCAACAACGCCTGGCGGCTGCGGCCTGACTGGGATGTGTCGATCCACCCCGAGGATTTCCCGGTCGAACATCGCCCGCCCGGTCTTTTGGCCGGCCAGCGCCGGATCGAGGCGCGGGATTACGTGCCGGTGCAAAACGCCTATGGCGGGTTCGTCTATGCAGGCGGCACGATGGCCTTTACCGCCGGATACTGGGCGCTGGGGGCGCTCAAGCCCCGCGTGATGGCGTTTTTCGGCTGCGACATGGTCTATGCCGCGACGGGGCGCACGCATTTCTACGGAACGGGTACTGCCGATCCGCTGCGCGAGGACATCACGCTCCAGAGCCTCGAGGCCAAGGCTGCGCGGCTGCAGCTTCTGGCGGCGGAACAGGGTTGCGCCTGCGTGAACCTGTCGTGGCAGGACAGCCGTTTGGTGTTTCCGCGCGCCACGCTCGACGATCTGGCCGAGGCGCTGCCGGTGGACATCGACGCTGGCCACATGGCTGCGGCCAGGGCGCGCGAGGCGGAACTGGGCTACATGGTCCCGTCGGGTCGCTATTGGGCAGAGGCCGACAGGTTCGACGCACAGGCTCTGGCCGATCTGGATGCGCTGTGGCTATCGGCGCAGCGCGCGTCGGTCAGAACGGAACGGATGCGCGAAACAGCATCCCTTGCCCGCCGTCCGGGTGCCGCAGTTTCAGGCTTTCGGCGTGGAGCATGAGGCGCGGATAGTCGCGCGCAGCCCCCGTCGCGTAGAACGGGTCACCCAGGATCGGGTGGCCCAGTTCCAGCATATGGACCCGCAATTGATGTGAGCGCCCCGTCTTGGGGTAAAGCCGCATCCGCGTGGTGCCGTCCTCGATGCGGATGCGCCGCCAGTCGGTCACTGCAGGGCGCCCGTTTTCATGGTCGACATGCTGGCGCGGGCGGTTCGGCCAATCCACGCAAAGCGGCAGATCGATCGTGCCTTCGGCCTCGGCCACCTCGCCCCAGACGCGGGCGGCATAGACCTTTTTCGTCTGCCGCGTCTCGAATTGCTGGCCCAGATGGCGTTGGGCATGGGGCGTCAGGGCAAAGACCATGATGCCCGATGTGTCCATGTCCAGACGATGCACCAGAAGCGCCGTGGGAAAGGCCGCCTGCACCCGCGCGAGCAGGCAATCGGACAGGTGATCGCCCCGCCCCGGCACCGACAAGAGACCCGCAGGCTTGTTCACGATGACGATCTGGTCATCGGCATGCACGATGTCGAGCGGCGCGTCGGGCGGCCGGTAGTCAAAGGCCGGATTGGGCGCGGCCTCGGTCAATGGCCGGGGTTCGACTTGGAAAAGGCGTCTTTCTGCGCCTCGGTCGCCTCGGTCTGGTGCAGCGCTTTCCAGTCGTCATAGGGCATGCCGTAGACGATGGTGCGCGCGGTTTCCTTGTCCATCTCGATCCCGCGTTCGCTCGCGGCTTCCTGGTACCAGCGCGACAGGCAGTTGCGGCAGAACCCGGCCATGTTCATCAGGTCGATGTTCTGCACATCCGTGCGCTCGTTCATGTGCTGCAGGAGGCGGCGAAAGGCTGCGGCCTCGAGCTCGGTACGGGTCTGGTCATCCATGGCAAATCCTCCGGCGGTTTTCTCAGACCTCGGCATTCTTCAGCGCCGCGTCAAGCAGGGGCGCAAGCCTTTCGCCCCAAGCGGCCTGTTGGGCGGGCGTCGCGATCAGGTCGTTGCGGATTTCCACCAGCACATGCAACCGCCCCGGCTGGACCGCATGCCGGTCGAGCGCATCGCCGGGCAGATGGCCGGAATAGGGTTCGTTGTCGCCCACGCACAGATCGGGTTCGGCGCGCAGGCGGGCGATCAGCGGATAGGCCAGCCGCGTGTCGCCCGCATAGAGCACACCGACATGCCATGGCCGAAGCGGGCGGCCCACGAATTGCGGCGTGAAGGAATGGATCGAGACGATCACGGGATCGTCGCGGCCCTCGATCAGTGCGCCAAGCGCGCGGTGATAGGGGCGGTGGAACAGATCGAGCCTGCGGTCGATTTCGGCCGCATCGGCATGGCGGTTGGCGGGGATGATCGAGCCGTCGTAGATTTTCATGCAGAGCGTCGGATCATCCTCGCCCCGGTTCGGATCGATCACGAGGCGCGAGAATTCCGACAGGATCACGGGGGCATCCAGCATTTCGGCCAGCCGGAGCGATACGCCCGCCGCGCCCACGTCATAGGCGATGTGGCGGTTCATGTCCTCGGGCGGCAATCCCAGATCGCCCCCCGCAACCTCGGGCGGGACGTGGTTGGAGGCATGGTCGCAGGTCACCACCCAGCGCCCGCGCCTGTCCGCGCCCTCGATCCTGAAAGCCTGTGTCATCGGGTCGTTACCTTGTCGGAGTGCAACGGGGGCGGGCATAGGCGCTTTGCCCCCGCGACGCCAGAGGGCAGCCTGTCCAAGCCGGTTGTCGGGCGCTGGGAATTGCGCCATAGAGCATGTAGAACAGGGCTGTTTGCGCTAACATCGCGTGAGCGGCCAGCCGGTCGGGCCCATAACCGGGCCCTGTCCGGGCAGAGGGAACAGGGGAACACGCAATGAAACGCGACCGCAACGTCAAGATCGTGGCCACGCTGGGCCCCGCCTCGGACGGCGAGCACATGATCCGCAAGCTCTACGAGGCTGGCGCCGATGTGTTCCGCCTGAACATGTCGCACGGCGGCCATGACGAGATCCGCGCCCGCCATGCCGCCATCCGCAAGGTCGAGCGCGAGATGGGCCGCCCCATTGCCATCCTTGCCGATCTTCAGGGGCCGAAGCTGCGCTGCGGTGTCTTTGCCGAGGACGAGGGGCATGTGCTGCGCAACGGGGCGTCCTTTCGCTTCGATCTCGACCCGACGCCGGGGACGGACAAGCGTGTGAACCTGCCCCATCCCGAGATTTTCGCGGCCCTCGAACCAGGGTCCCGCCTGTTGGTCAATGACGGCAAGGTGCGGCTGCGCGTCGATGATTGCGGCCCCGATTTCGCCGATTGCACGGTGATCGCGGGTGGCCCGGTGTCGAACCGCAAGGGCGTGAACGTGCCTGACGTGGTCCTGCCGCTGGCAGCCCTGTCGGAAAAGGATCGCGCCGATCTGGAGTTTGTCTGCGAATTGGGTGTCGATTGGCTGGCGCTGTCCTTTGTCCAGCGTGCCGCCGACGTGCACGAGGCGCGTGACCTGGCCAAGGGGCGGGCCGCGATCCTGTCCAAGATCGAGAAACCGGCGGCTGTCACGGCCTTTGAGGAAATCCTCGCCGCCTCGGACGGGATCATGGTGGCGCGCGGCGATCTGGGCGTGGAATTGCCGGTTCATGCCGTCCCCCCGATCCAGAAGCGGCTGGTGCGCAAATGCCGGTCGGCGGCCAAGCCCGTGATCGTGGCGACCCAGATGCTGGAATCCATGATCGAAAGCCCGATGCCCACCCGCGCCGAAGTGTCCGACGTGGCCACCGCGCTGTACGAAGGGGCCGATGCCGTGATGCTGTCCGCGGAATCGGCGGCGGGCAGCTACCCGGTCGAGGCGGTGCAGACCATGCACAATGTCGCGCTCGAGGTCGAAAGCGACCCGAATTTCCACACGATCATGGCCGCCTCGCGGCAGGTCACGCGCTCTTCGACGGCGGATGCCATTGTCGCGGCCGCGCGCGAGATCGCGGAAACCGTGGATATCAAGGCGATCTGCTGCTTCACCCAATCGGGCGGCACGGCCTCGCTCGTGGCGCGGGAACGGCCGCGGGTTCCGATCCTTGCGCTGACGCCGGTGATCTCGGTGGCGCGGCGGATGTGCCTGACCTGGGGCTGCCAGTGCTACATCACGGGCGAGTTGACGCGGTTCAAGGGCGCGGTGGTGTCGGCGGCGCGGACCGCGCGCGATGGCGGCTACGCGACCGAAGAGGATCAGATCATCGTCACCGCGGGCGTGCCCTTCAACGTGCAGGGGTCGACCAACATCCTGCGCGTGGCCCCCTGCGCCGAGCGCCTGATCTACGCCACCGATCCGGAATGATCCGCGCGCTGGCGCTGGCGCTGCTGTTGGCCGGACCGGCGGCAGCGCATGTGCTGGACGGGCAGATCACAGAACAGGACGGCGCGGGGCGGTTCGTCTTGCTGGACGAGCCGCCGCTGGCCGTGGGGCAGGATATCTTCGACAGTCCCGATCTGATCGCCTTTGACGAGGCTCAGGGCGTGATCCTGCCCGCCATGCTGCGGCTGGATCTGGGCGGGCCGATCCCTACGGGGACGGTCGCGGCCTTTCATTCACTGGTCTTTGACGGCACGGGCGGGCGGCAGCGCGGTTGGGTCCTGTTCGATGGGCCCATCCTGGGCGTGGCGATCCTGCCCGACACCCTGGCCGCGACGGATGCGCTGGCCGGGGGTGTGACGCTGTTTCTGGGCCACGAGATGCGGGGGTTGGAGCGGGGCGACCGCGCCTGGATCGATGCGGATGATCCCCGGCGGCTTTGGGTCGATTGGGCGGGATCATCGCCCGGTGACCAGTTGCGGGTGGTGACCGGGGCTTTGCCGCTTATGTAATCTGGTGTTGTCCCGGGCTTTGGCGCATAGGTTTTGTCATGCAGATCGACCCCGATATCGTGATCGTCCTTGCCACGCTGGTCAGCATGCTGGCTCTCTCCTCGCTCGTCGCGGGATGGGTCGATGGGCGCTTGTCGCGCCGGGGCCTTTTGTCGTTGGGCATCGGTCTGGGCCTCTTGGGATGGGTGCATCTGGCGCTGCGCGAGGGCGGGCTGACGCTTCGTTCCATTCCCGATGCCTTCATCCATGTCGTGGCTATGGTTCTTTGAGGTAGCGGGACCTCTGGACAGAGGGCGGCAATGGCTGTAAGCGACGCGCTCCAACGGTGCGGCCGGCCAACAACGGCATGCCGAGTCGCGCCCGAACGCTCTCTAGAAGACAGGAGACGAAAATGCCGAAGATGAAGACGAAATCGAGCGCCAAGAAGCGCTTCAAGGTGACCGGCACCGGCAAGGTGGTGGCGGGCCAGGCCGGCAAGCGGCACGGGATGATCAAGCGGACGACCAAGTTCATCCGCTCGGCACGGGGGACGACGACGCTGTCCGCACCCGACGCCAAGATCGTCAAGACCTACATGCCCTACGACCGCTGAGGAGGCCGCACAATGTCCCGCACCAAAGGTGGAACCGTCACGCATCGCCGTCACAAGAAAGTTCTTGACGCGGCAAAGGGTTACTATGGCGCCCGCTCGCGCAGCTTCAAGACCGCGACGCAGGCCGTCGACAAGGCCAACCAATACGCGACCCGCGACCGCAAGGTCCGCAAGCGGCAGTTCCGCGCGCTCTGGATCCAGCGGATCAATGCCGCTGTCCGCGCGTTTGACGCCGACATGACCTATTCGCGTTTCATCAACGGCCTGGCGCTTGCCGGGATCGAAGTTGACCGCAAGGTTCTGGCCGATCTGGCCGTGCACGAGCCCGAAGCTTTCGGCGCCATCGTCGCACAGGCGCGCGCCGCTCTCTGAGCCGCGGCCATCGAGAAAAAAGGACGGGCTGCCATTTGGCAGCCCGTTTTTCTTTTGGAAACAGGATTTTGAGGGATCGCGACGATCCCATTCCATCACAGGGAAACGGTCACGGTGTAGTTGTTTCCGGTGAAGGTATTGCGGAACACCAATTGGTTCTGGCCTGCGGTCACGGTTCCACGGGACCCGGCGACGTTCACGTAACGCAACCCCCCACCGCTGCGCGACAGCCGCCCATCCGTGATGGTGGTGCCGTCGCTGTCCCATGTGTAGCTGCCATCGGCGGCGACCGTCACGCGCATCGGCCGGGTCGAGCCGTCGGCGCGCACTTGTTGCCCGGTATAGGTGCCCGCAAGATCGGCGAAGCTGGCGGCGCTTTCGGCTGTTGAGGTGGTTTGCTGGCAGCCCGCAATGAGGATCGGCATCGCGGCAAGGCTGAGGCCAAGGAATGTGCGTCGGTACATCGTAATCTCCTATACTCGCATGAAAGACCGGAAGCCTAGGACAGGCGATGGCCTGCGACAAGCTTTTTGGCCGTGATAAGATTGGCTATGTCAATTTGATGAAGGTGCCATGACACGGGCGGTGGGTCGTGGGGTTGCCCCTGCCAATGGTTTGCCCGGCGGGGGTTTTCGTTGCGAAAGGGTTAAGATCCGGGCGACTTTCTTGACGGATCCTTGACGAGAGGTTGCCGAAACCTTGCCAAAGGGGGGAGTTGCGCGCGGTTCCGGCCGGGCCCCCGGGGGGCGCCGTCATCGCCGCCGCGCTCTGCCTTGCAATCGTGGGGTTTGGTGATAGGTCAGGGCGCGGATTGGACGGGCAAGGGGCCGGAGCATGAACCTCGATCAGCTGAAATCGGATTGGCTGGGGCGCATCGCCGCCGCGACGGACGAGGGCGCGCTGGAAGAGCTGCGCGTCGCGGCGCTCGGCAAGAAGGGCGAGATCAGCCTCAAGATGCGCGACCTGGGCGGCATGTCCCCCGAGGAGCGGCAGGTGGCGGGCCCCGCGCTCAACGCGCTGAAGGACGAGGTGACGACCGCCATCGCCGCCAAGAAGGTCGCGCTGGGCGATGCGGCGCTGGACGAGCGGCTGAAAGCCGAATGGCTGGACGTGACGCTGCCCGCGCGGCATCGGCGGGTCGGCACGATCCACCCCGTGTCCCAGGTGACCGAAGAGGTCACGGCGATTTTCGCCGATATGGGCTTTGCCGTGGCCGAAGGGCCGCAGATCGAGACGGATTGGTACAATTTCGACGCGCTGAACATTCCGGGCCACCATCCCGCGCGCGCCGAGATGGATACGTTCTACACCCATCGCGCCGAGGGCGATGACCGCCCGCCGCATGTGCTGCGCACGCATACGAGCCCCGTGCAGATCCGGCACATGGAGGCGCATGGCGCGCCCGTGCGCGTGATCGCGCCGGGCCGCGTCTATCGCGCGGATTACGACCAGACGCATACGCCGATGTTCCACCAGGTCGAGGGGCTGGCGATCGACCGCGATATCTCCATGGCCAATCTGAAATGGGTGCTGGAGGAGTTTTTCAGCGCCTATTTCGGCACGAAGGTCCGCACGCGGTTCCGCGCCTCGCATTTCCCCTTCACCGAGCCCTCGGCCGAGGTCGACATCCAGTGTTCGTGGGAAGGCGGCACCGTCAAGGTCGGCGAAGGGTCCGATTGGCTGGAGGTTCTGGGATCGGGGATGGTGCATCCCAAGGTCTTGCAGGCGGGCGGGATCGATCCGGCGGAGTGGCAGGGTTTCGCATTCGGCATGGGGATCGACCGGATCGCGATGCTGAAATACGGGATCCCGGATCTGCGGGCGTTCTTTGATTCAGACCTGCGGTGGCTGAGGCATTACGGGTTTGCCGCGTTGCAGGTGCCGGCGGTGCATTCGGGAGTGTGACCCGTCGGGTGGGCAATGTGCCCACCATTGCCGGTGATGGGATCTGCGTGGTGGGTTTCACCCACCCTACGGGTTTTCGGTGGTGCGCCGTGACAGGCACACCCTACCCAAGGGAGGGATGGGATGCGGTGGATGTCCTGCTGGCGGTGATCGGTGGGGTGGGCAATGTGCCCACCATTGCCGTTGATGGGATCTGCGTGGTGGGTTTCACCCACCCTACGGGTTTTCGGTGGTGCGCCTGAAGGCACACCCTACCGAGCGGTGTGTAGGGTGTGCCTTCAGGCGCACCTTGCGTCCCATCAACCGACCGGGGGTGCGGCGGATGCTCTGCTGGCGGGGGCATGGCGAATGCGGTTAACGTCGCCAATGACACCGACCCGGACGACAGGAGCCGCCCCATGACCGCCGCCATCGAGGGGTATCTGTTCTACGAGATTGCCGCCTTGTTGGTTCTGGCGGCGGGGGCTGGATTCATCGGCCTGATGCTGCGCCAACCCCTGATCGTGAGCTTCATCGCGGTGGGCATCATCGCGGGGCCATCGGTGCTGGATATCGCGCAATCGGATGCGCAGATCGACCTCTTGGCCGAGCTGGGCATCGCGCTGTTGCTGTTCCTGGTGGGGTTGAAGCTCGACTTCAACCTTGTGCGCACGCTGGGGCCGGTCGCGCTGATCGCGGGCACGGCGCAGGTGCTGTTGACGGGGGCGATCGGCTACGGGCTTGCGCTCGCCTTGGGCGTCGATGCGGGGACGGCGGTCTATGTCGCGGTCGCGCTGACGTTTTCGTCCACGATCATCATCGTCAAGCTCTTGTCGGACAAGCGCGAGATCGACGCGCTGCATGGGCGGATGGCGCTGGGCATCCTGATCGTGCAGGACGTGGTGGTCGTCATCGCCATGATCGTCCTGTCGGCCATCGCGGTCGGTGGTGCGGCTGCCGAGGGCGGCGGTGCCCTGGGCGAGGTGCTGAAGGTCCTGGGCTATGGCGCGGCGATGCTGGTCTTTGTCGTCGTCTTCATCCGCTATGTCGCCGATCCCCTGGTCGAGCGGTTGTCGGAAGCGCCCGAATTGCTCGTGTCCTTTGCCATCGGTTGGGCCGCGCTGCTGGCCGCTGTTGGCCATTACCTTGGGCTGGGCAAGGAACTGGGCGGGTTGCTGGCGGGTGTCTCCCTGGCCTCCACCGCCTACCGGGAGGCGATTTCGGGGCGTTTGGCGAGCCTGCGGGATTTCCTGCTCCTGTTCTTCTTCATCGCGCTGGGCGTGTCGCTGGACCTGTCGGTGCTGGGGGCGAGCATCGGGGCGGCGCTGGTCCTGTCGGTCTTCGTGCTGGTGGGAAAGCCGTTGATCGTGATGGGGGTGTTGCGGGTTCTGGGCTATCGCAAGCGGACCGGGTTTCTGGCCGGTGTGACGCTGGCGCAGATTTCGGAGTTTTCGCTGATCTTCATGGCGATGGGCGTGGGCATCGGGCATCTGGACGAGGAGGCGCTGGGGCTGGTGACGCTTGTGGGGCTGATCACCATCGCGGTCTCGACCTACATGATCACCTTTTCCAACCGGCTTTACGCGATTTGCGAGCCTGCCTTGCGCCTGTTCGACAAGCGGGGGGGCGAGGCCGGGGATCAGGGGGAGGCGGCGGGCAAACGGCCCCATGATGTCGTGATCTTCGGGCTGGGGCGCTATGGTCTGGGCATCGCGCTGGCGCTGAGGGACAGCGGCAAGCGGGTGCTGGGGGTGGATTTCAGCCCCGAGGCGGTAAGGGCCGCACGGGCGCGCGGGTTCGATGCCGTTTTCGGCGATGCGACCGATCCCGAATTCCTGTCGCATCTGCCCTTGCAGGGGGCCGAATGGCTGGTGATGGCCGTGCCCGAGCATGACATCGGGCTGACGCATGAGGACCCGCGTCTGGCGCTGTTGGGCGCGGCAAGGGACCTGGGGTTCCGGGGCAAGCTGGCGGTGGCCGCGCAACGGGAACAGACGGCGGCGCGGCTGGCGGAGGCGCGGGCCGACCTGGTGCTGATGCCCTATCGCGACGCGGCCTTTGCCGCGGCGGGCATGATCGCGGGCAAGACGGAGGCGCCCGTGGCGGTGGCCGCCGACCCGGAGGGGCAGAAGGATCTGCCCGTCTGAGGCCAGGGGATAGGCTCAGGAGATTCTCGGGCCGCGCGCCCGAGGCCCGGGGCAATTCCGCCGCACAATGCGTCAGAGGCCCCCGCAAAGCGCCGCTTTTTTGCGCGAAAGCTGCGGCGGGCGGGCTTTGCGAGGGCCGGATTTTGACAGCGGCGCGGTCCGGCCCCGATGCTGGAAGGGCAGGGCATTTAGGGTTCCGGCGCGCCGAAAGGTGCGGGTCAGGTCCGAGAAATGCCGCCGCGCGGGCCAAATCCCCCGCGGTACACGGCGGGACAAAATCCCGGGAGAGCACTGCGCCAAGATCAGGTTCGGCCGCTCCCTGAACATATTCCCCGGTCGGACATTTGGACATTCGCATCCGATCGGAGGAACCGACGATGACCAGACTTGCCCTAGCCACCACCACAGCACTGACGCTCGCCTTGTCGCCCGGATGGGCCGTTGCGCAGGAGCGGACGGAGTTTCGCGTCGCATGGTCGATCTACGTGGGCTGGATGCCCTGGGGCTACCTGGAGGAGAGCGGCATCATGGATGCCTGGGCCGAGCGCTACGGGATCGATGTCGAGATCGTGCAGATCAACGATTACGTGGAATCGATCAACCTGTATACGGCGGGCGAATTCGACGGGGTGTCGGCCACCAACATGGATACGCTGTCGATCCCGGCGGGGTCGGGGGTGGATACGACCGCGTTGATCGTGGGGGATTTCTCGAACGGGAATGACGCCGTGATCCTGAAGGGGGAGGGCGGATTGGCCGATCTGGCCGGGATGCCCGTGAACCTGGTGGAATTGTCGGTGTCCCATTACCTGCTTGCGCGCGCGCTGGAGAGCGTGGGGTTGGAGGAGCGCGACCTGGCGGGTGTCATCAACACCTCGGATGCCGACATGATCGCGGCCTTCCAGACGGAGGATGTGCAGGCGGTGGTGACGTGGAACCCGCTGGTGTCCACGATCGCGGAAAGCCCTGAGGCCAATATCCTGTTCACCTCGGCCGATATTCCGGGCGAGATCATCGACATGATGGTGGTCAACACCGAGGTGCTGGAGGCCAACCCCGATTTCGGCCGCGCGCTGGTGGGGGCCTGGTACGAGCTGATGGCGATCATGGCCTCCGACACGCCCGAGGGGATCGCGGCGCGCACGGCAATGGCCGAGGCGTCGGGTACGGATCTGGCGGGATATGAGGCGCAGCTGGCCTCGACCCAGATGTTCTGGGAGGCGGCGGATGCGGTGGCCTTTGTCCAGAGCCCGGAATTGCCCGAGACGATGGTGAGTGTCGCCGAATTCCTGTTCGAGCGCGGCATCCTGGGCGAGGGCGCGCCGAGCGCGGATTTCGTGGGCATCGAATATCCGGGCGGCGTGGTGACGGGCGATCCGGGCAATATCCGGCTGCGGTTCGATCCGAGCTACATGCAGATGGCCGCCGACGGGGCGCTGTAACGGCGGCGCGCGCGGGAGCGGCGGATCATGCGGTGGATCAACCGGCATCCGGGGCCCGCGGGGCGGGTGGCGCTTGTCGCCTTGCCCTTTGTCCTTGTGGGGCTGGCCTATGCCGCGGCATCGGCGGCGCGGTTGGCGGAAAACCCGCAAGACCGCATCTTGCCGTCTTTCGAGACGCTGGGGGCGACCGCCTGGCGGCTGTTGACGGAAGAGGACCGCCGGTCGGGCGAGATCCTGTTCTGGGGTGATACGCTGTCGAGCCTGTCGCTGTTGGGCGCAGGCGTCGGCATCGCGGCGCTGATCGGTCTGTGCCTTGGCCTTGCCATCGGACTGGTGCCGGTGGTGCGGACGGGGTTGCAGGGCTTTGTCGCGGTTCTGTCGATGATCCCGCCCCTGGCGCTGCTGCCGATCCTGTTCATCACGCTGGGGGTGGGGGATGCGGCCAAGATCGCGCTGATTGCCATCGGCATCACGCCCTTTTTGATCCGCGACCTGTCGGCGCGCACGCTGGAATTGCCGCAAGAGCAATTGGTGAAGGCGCAGACACTGGGGGCCAGCACGTTGGCCATCGCGGTATCGGTGGCGCTGCCCCAGATCATGCCGCGCCTGATTGGGGCGGTCAGGCTGTCGCTCGGGCCCGCGTGGCTGTTTTTGATCGCGGCGGAGGCGGTCGCGTCGGAAGCGGGGCTGGGATACCGGATCTTCCTGGTGCGGCGGTTTCTCGCGATGGATGTGATCCTGACCTATGTGGCGTGGATCACGGTTTTGGCTTTCCTGATCGACTGGGCGCTGATGCGGCTGTCGCGCTGGGCCTATCCTTGGGCGGAGGCGCGGGGATGAGCCTGGTCGAGGTCAGGGACATTTTCCAGAGCTACGGGGCGCGGCCGATCCTCGAGCGGGTGAACCTGAGCGTGGGCGAGGGGGAATTCATCTCGATCGTCGGCGCGTCGGGCTGCGGCAAGTCCACCTTCCTGCGGCTTTTGCTGGATCAGGAGCGGCCCACGCGCGGGCAGATCACGGTGGATGGCGCGCCCCTGAAGGGGGAGCCGGACCGGTCGCGGGGCATCGTGTTCCAGCGCTATTCGGTGTTTCCGCATCTGAGCGTGCGGGACAATATCGTCGCCGCCGAAGGGTTGCAGCGGCCCTTGGGGCGGCTTTTCGGGCAAGCCCTCAGCGCCGCGCGCAGGCGGGCGGATGCGGTGCTGGAGCGGATCGGGTTGGCGCATGTGGCGGGGCAATACCCGGCGGCGCTGTCGGGGGGCATGCAGCAGCGGCTGGCCATCGCGCAGGCATTGGCCGCCAAGCCGCGTATCTTGCTGCTCGACGAGCCATTCGGCGCGCTTGATCCCGGCACGCGGGAGCAGATGCACCGATTTCTGCTCGATCTGCGGGGCGAGGTGCGGATGACCGTCTTCATGGTCACCCATGATCTGCGCGAGGCCTTCAAGCTGGGCGACCGGGTCGTGGTTTTCGACAAGACCCGCTGGGACCCGCATGACCCCACAGCCTTTGGCGCGACGATCACCTACGATTTCGACGCGCGCAACGGCGGCATCCCCTATCAACTGAAAGAGGACCAAGATGTATTTCCTGACCCCGCGCCGCAGCCGGTCGCATCATCCGGGCAACAGGCCCGACCGTGACCGCCGGGCGCATCACCCCGACCTGACCAAACTGCTGGGGTGGAAGGCGATGCGCGCGGAGGCCGATATTCCCGGCACGCGCTGGGACGAGGAACGGCGCTGGGCGCTGAGGATGGGGCTGACCGGGGCGGACAGTATCGAGGACAAGTCGATCCCCACCTTTGCGCGGGGGGAGCTGCCGCATTACGCGGGCATAAACACCTTTCTGAAAGCGCCCTATGCCGAGGATGTGCTGGAGGTTCAGCATTACGATGCCACGGTTCTGGGCATCCCCTTCGACGGCGGTACGACCTATCGCCCAGGCACGAGGTTCGGGCCGCAGGGCGTGCGCAAGATCAGCGCGCTTTACACGCCCTACAATTACGAGATGGGCGTCGATCTGCGCGAACAGATGACGCTGTGCGATGCGGGCGACGTGTTCACCATTCCCGCCAATCTTGAAAAGTCTTTCGACCAGATCAGCCGGGCGGTGAGCCACGTGTTCAGTTCCGGCAGCTTCCCGGTGATGATCGGGGGGGATCATTCCATCGGCTTTCCCTGCGTGCGGGGCATCGCGGAATGCACGTCGAAAAAGATCGGGATCGTGCATTTCGACCGTCATGCCGACATCCAGGAGAAGGATCTGGACGAGCGGATGCACACGACACCGTGGTTCCATTCGACGCTGTTGCCCAATGTGCCGGCCAAGAACCTTGTCCAGATCGGGATCGGCGGCTGGCAGGTGCCGCGCGAGGCGGTGAAGGTCGCCCGCGAGCGGGAGACCAACATCATCACCATGTCGGACATGGAGAAGATGGGCGTGGACAAGACCGCCGAGATGGCGCTGGAGATGGCATGGGACGGGGTGGACATGGTCTACATGTCGTTCGACATCGACAGCATCGATTGCGGGTTCGTGCCCGGCACGGGCTGGCCGGAACCGGGCGGTTTCCTGCCGCGCGAGGCGCTGGCGCTGGCATCGAAAGTCGCGGCGGAGGGTCTGTGCGGGATGGAGCTGGTCGAGGTGTCGCCGCCCTATGACACGAGCGACATCACCGCGCTGATGGGGACGCGGGTCATCGTGGATGTGCTGGGCAGCATGGTGGCCCATGGCAAGATGGGCGCGCACAAGCGCCATATCGACAAGCCCGTCAGCATCCCGCATGGCGCATTCGAGGGGCGGAGGTGGTCCAATGCCCCATGACCATCACGACCATCATCACCACCACGGGCATGGGCATAGTCATGGGCATAGTCATGGGCATGGGCACAACCACGCCCATGCCGATCACCTGCATTCGCATCTGACCCCCGAGGATGCGGCGGCCGATCTGCAGGTTCTGACCGCGCAATTCATCGACGGCTTCGTCAATGCCCGCGACAAGGCCGCCTATCTGCGGCTGGCGGGCGTGCCGCTGGAACGGCCCGGCAAGGCGGGGCGGGGGGCGCTGAAGCTGGTGGATGTGGAGCTGAGGACCGAATGGCAGGTCGGCACGGCCTCGCCGTCCTTCGGGTCGCGCGAGTTGAGCTATCTGCCCTTTCCGGGGGAGATGATCCGCGAGCGGACCAACATGGCGCTGGTCTATGTCTCGATGGAGGAAAAGGACCTGCTCGATATCCGCGATTTCCTGTCGGGGCGGATGGCGGAGGGTTAGCGCGCCCTTGCCGTCGTCGGTTGCGCGGGGGGCGCAATCGGCGGCTTGTGGATTTTCCCCGCCTCGGACAGAGTTTGACCCAGCACGGGCGAGCCAGGGGAGGGGCGAGGTCGTGGGGTTGGAGTATTCGCATAACGCGTGGCTTGTCCTTGCGTCTTTCGCCATCGCGTTGATGGCTGGTTTCACGGGCCTGTCGATGGCGCGCGGCCTGTCGCGTGTGCCCGAGGGGCAGCGCAAGCTGCGGGTCGCCATGTCGGCCATCGTGCTGGGCGGCGGCATCTGGTCGATGCATTTCGTGGCGATGCTGGGCCTGCAGCTGCCGATCCCGTTTTTCTACGATCCGCTGATCACGCTGATTTCGGCGCTGTTGGGCATCCTGGTGGTGGGGCTGGCGCTGATCGTGCTGCATTTCCGCCGCCGCACGCCTGCCCGGATCACGGCGGCGGGGGTGATCCTGGGCGTGGGGATCCTGGGGATGCATTACACCGGCATGGCGGGGATGCAGGCCTGTCGCGCGGCCTATACGCCGGGGGGGCTGGTTCTGGCGGGGGCGATTTCGCTGGTCCTGTCGACGCTGGCGGTCTGGATCGCCTATTGGGACCGGACGCGGCGCAACGTGCTGATGGGGACGGTCTGTTTCGCTGTCGCGGTCGTGGCGCTGCATTTCATCGCGGTGGGGACCACGCAATTCTTCGAGACGGACCTGTCGGGGTTCGATCTGATCCTGGGCAACGAAGCCCTGGCGATGGTGGTGACGCTGGCGGCGTTCGGGATCTGCGGGGCGTTTTTGCTGGCGGGGGCGACGTTCTTTCCCGAGGGGGAGGCGGTGGCGGCGGCCCTGCCCGAGGCGCCGATGCCCGAGCGGGTGGGCGCGGATGCGGAGCCGGTGGTGGTCGCGGCGAAACCGGTCGAGCCCGCGCGGGGGTTCCAGCCCATCCCCTACGAGCGGGAGGGGCGGGTGCTGTTCGCGGACCCTGCGGGGGTCGCGGCGATCAGGGCGGAGGGGCATTACACGATTCTCTATCGCGGCGAGGAGCGGGCGCTGTGCCCGTGGTCGATCTCGGAGGCGGAAAAGCGGCTGGAGGGGACCGATTTCCTGCGGGTGCATCGCAGTTACCTGATCAATCCGGCGCATGTGACCGGGTTCGAGCGGCGCAAGGACACGGGCGTCGTGTTCTTTGACGGGGTCGCGTCGCTGGGCAAGGTTCCGGTGAGCCGGTCGCGCCTGACCGAGGTCCGTGAGGTGCTGGGACTGTAGGTTTCGCAGTTCGTGCGGGCATTTCGCAGTTCGTGAACCGCGCATCCCGCGTCGTTCATTTCCCGCTTTTGGGGCGGGATGGCGGGTCTACACCTTCCCGGGGTGCGTCAATAGCGCGCACGAGGGAGGAAAACATGATACCTGCACGGTTCGAGTACCATCGACCGGCAGACGTGGCGTCGGCGCTTGCGCTCCTGTCGGAGCATGGCGACGAGGCACGCGTTCTGGCCGGTGGCCACAGCCTGATCCCGATGATGAAGCTGCGGATGGCCGCGGTTTCGCATCTGATCGATCTTCAGGACATCAAGGACCTGTCCGGCATCCGCATCGAGGGCGGGCGCGTCACCATCGGGGCGATGACGACCCAGCACGAGCTGATCGAGAATGCCGCGCTGGCCGAGGCAGCCCCCATCCTGCGCGAGGCGGCGTTGCAGATCGCCGATCCGCAGGTGCGCTACATGGGCACGGTGGGCGGCAATGTCGCCAATGGCGATCCGGGCAACGACATGCCGGGGTTGATGCAATGCCTGGGTGCGGTGCTGCATCTGACCGGGCCCGAGGGCAGCCGCGAGGTCGCGGCCCGCGACTATTACGAGGCGGCCTACATGACCGCGCGGGAGGATGACGAGATCCTGACCGCCATTTCCTTTGACGCGCCCATGGGCGGCTACGCCTACGAAAAGCAGAAGCGCAAGATCGGCGATTACGCGACCGCCGCCTGTGCCGCGCTGGTGACGATGGAGGGCGGGCGCTGCACCGCGGCCTCGATCGCGATGACCAATCTGAGCGACACGCCGATCTGGTCGGAAGAGGCAGGCGCAGCGCTGATCGGCACGTCTTGCGACAAGGCGGCGGTGGATGCCGCCGTGGCTGCGGCCAGTGCCGCGATCAACCCGACCGAGGACAATCGCGGCCCGGTCGATTTCAAGCGGCATGTCGCCGCCGTCATCATCCGCCGCGCCATCGAGCGCGCCGTATCGCGCGCCTGAAGGGGAGGGCAAGCCATGGGCAAGCACCATTACCAGATCACAGTGAACGGCGAGACGAAGGATGTTCTGGCCGAACCGCGTGAATTGCTGATCCACACGCTGCGCGAGCAGCTGGGCATCACCGGCCCGCATGTCGGCTGCGAGACCAGCCATTGCGGGGCCTGCACCGTCGATATCGACGGGCGGTCGGTGAAATCCTGCACCGTTTTCACCGCGCAGGTGGCGGGCAAGGACATCACCACGGTCGAGGGGCTTGGATCGCCCGACAAGCTGCATGTGCTGCAGGAGATGTTCAAGGAACACCACGGGTTGCAGTGCGGCTATTGCACGCCGGGCATGATCACGCGGGCCTATCGCCTGTTGCAGGAAAACCCGAGCCCCAGCGAGGAGGAGGTGCGGTTCGGCATGGCCGGGAACCTGTGCCGCTGCACGGGCTACCAGAACATCGTGAAGTCCATTCTGGCCGCTGCGGCGGTGATGAATGCCAGCCAGGAGGCCGCGGAATGACCGACCAGACCCCGATCAGCCGCGAGGACCGCGTCGAGAAGCTCAAGGGCGTGGGTTCGCAGCGCAAGCGCGTGGAGGATGCGCGCTTTACCCAGGGCAAGGGCAATTATGTCGATGACATCAAGCTGCCCGGCATGCTGTTCGGCGATTTCGTCCGCAGCCCCTATGCCCATGCGCGGATCAAGGCGATCCATACCGAGGAGGCGTTGAAGGTTCCGGGCGTTCTGGCCGTTCTGACGGCGGCCGATCTTGCGCCGCTCGGCCTGCACTGGATGCCGACGCTTGCGGGCGACAAGCAGATGGTGCTGGCCGATGGCAAGGTTCTGTACCAGGGGCAGGAGGTCGCCTTTGTCGTGGCGACCGACCGTTATGCCGCCGCCGACGGGATCGAGGCCGTCGAGGTGGATTACGAGGAACTGCCGGTGGTCGTGGACCCGTTCAAGGCGCTGGCGCCCGATGCGCCCGTCCTGCGCGAGGACCTGGAAGGCAAGATGACCGGGGCCCATGGGCCGCGCAAGCATCACAACCATATCTTCACCTGGGAACAGGGCGACAAGGACGCGACCGAGGCGGTGTTGGCCGGCGCGGACGTGGTGGCCGAAGAGATGGTCTATTACCACCGCACCCATCCCTGCCCGCTGGAGCCCTGCGGCTGTGTCGCGAGCATGGACAAGGTGAACGGCAAGCTGACGCTTTACGGCACGTTCCAGGCACCCCATGCGATCCGCACGGTCGTGTCGCTGATCTCGGGGATCGAAGAGCACAACATCCGCGTCATCAGCCCCGATATCGGTGGCGGTTTCGGCAACAAGGTCGGGGCCTATCCGGGCTATGTCTGTTCGGTCGTGGCCTCCATCGTCACCGGCAAGCCGGTGAAATGGGTCGAGGACCGGATGGACAACCTGATGACCACGGCCTTTGCCCGCGATTACTGGATGAAGGGCAAGATCGCGGCCACCAAGGAGGGCAAGATCACAGGGCTTTGGTGCCATGTGACGGCGGACCATGGCGGCTTTGATGCCTGTGCCGACCCGACCAAGTTCCCCGCCGGGTTCTTCAACATCTGCACCGGGTCCTATGACATCCCGACCGCCTATCTGGCTGTCGATGGGGTCTATACCAACAAGGCACCGGGCGGCGTGGCCTATCGCTGTTCGTTCCGCGTGACGGAAGCGGCCTATTTCATCGAGCGCATGATCGAGATCCTGGCCATCGAGCTGGACATGGACGCGGCCGAGCTGCGGCGGATCAACTTCATCCGGGCGGACCAGTTCCCCTATCACTCGGCGCTGGGCTGGGAATACGACAGCGGCGATTACCACACGGCCTGGGACAAGGCGCTGAAGGCGGTCGATTACGAGGGGCTGCGCAAGGAGCAGGCCGAGCGCGTCGAAGCCTTCAAGCGGGGTGAGACGCGCAAGCTGCTGGGGATCGGTCTGACCCATTTCACGGAGATCGTGGGGGCCGGGCCGGTCAAGAATTGCGATATCCTTGGGCTGGGGATGTTCGACAGCTGCGAGATCCGCATCCATCCCACCGGATCGGCCATCGCGCGGTTGGGGACCATCAGCCAGGGCCAGGGGCATGCGACGACATTCGCCCAGATCCTTGCGACCGAGATCGGCCTGCCCGCGGATTCGATCACGGTCGAGGAGGGCGACACCGATACCGCGCCCTATGGTCTGGGCACCTATGGCTCGCGGTCTACCCCGGTTGCGGGGGCGGCCACGGCCATGGCGGGCCGCAAGATCCGCGCCAAGGCGCAGATGATCGCGGCCTACCTGCTCGAGGTCCATGACGACGATCTGGAATGGGATGTCGACCGTTTCGTGGTCAAGGGCGCGCCCGAGCGCTTCAAGACCATGAAGGAGATCGCCTTTGCCTCCTACAACCAGGCCATTCCAGGGCTGGAGCCGGGGCTTGAGGCGGTCAGCTATTACGACCCGCCGAACATGACCTATCCCTTCGGGGCCTATATCTGCGTGATGGAGATCGACGTGGATACGGGCGTGCACGAGATCCGGCAATTCTATGCGCTGGATGATTGCGGCACCCGGATCAACCCGATGATCATCGAGGGGCAGGTGCATGGCGGTCTGACCGAGGCGCTGGCCATCGCGATGGGCCAGGAGATCGCCTATGACGAGCTGGGCAACGTCAAGACCGGCACGTTGATGGATTTCTTCGTGCCGACGGCCTGGGAAACGCCCCATTACACGACCGATCACACCACGACGCCGTCACCCCATCACCCGATCGGGGCCAAGGGCGTGGGCGAAAGCCCGAACGTGGGCGGCGTGCCGGCGTTTTCGAATGCGGTCCATGATGCTTTCCGCGCCTTTGGGCTGCGGCAGAGCCACATGCCGCATGACCATTGGCGGATCTGGAAGATCGCCAACGGTTTGGGCCTGCATGGGTGACGCGGGGGTGGGGTAGAACCCCACCCCACGCCCCATCCCATGCGCGAAAAGGCAGGGCGGCCATCGCCCTGCCCATCCCAGAGGGATCTCATGAAAGATTGGCAGAGCCTCCGTTCCGATCTGGCCCGTCAGGGCTATGTCGCGCCGCCCGATCTGGCGATGGCGCTGGCGCTGGCCGTGGCGCTGGGCCGTCCCCTGCTGCTGGAGGGCGCTGCAGGTGTCGGCAAGACGGAGGTCGCCCGCGCGCTGGCCATGGCGCGGGACACGAGGCTGATCCGGCTGCAATGCTACGAGGGGCTCGATGCGAGCCACGCCATCTACGAATGGAATTACCAGCGCCAATTGCTGGCGATCCGCGCCAGTGCCGAGACGGGCCGCGCGGTCGAGGCGCGGATATTCTCGGAGGATTACCTGCTGAAGCGGCCGCTTCTGGAGGCGATCACGCAAGATGTGCCGCCCGTACTCTTGATCGACGAGATCGACCGGGCGGACGAGGAATTCGAGGCCTATCTGCTGGAGGTCCTGTCGGATTTCCAGATCACCATTCCCGAGCTGGGGACCATCGCCGCCACGGCACGGCCCATCGTGATCCTGACGGCGAACGGGACGCGCGATCTGTCGGATGCGTTGCGGCGGCGCTGTCTGTATGCGCATGTCGATTACCCCGACCGCGCGACCGAGATTGCCATCCTTGCCGCCCGTTGCCCCGAGATCGAGGCGCGGCTGGCGGGGCAGATCGTGGGCTTCGTGCAGGCGGTGCGGCGCGAAGAACTGGAGAAGAAGCCGGGCATCGCCGAGATGCTGGATTTCGCCGCGGCCCTGGCGGGGTTGGGGGTCAATGACCTGAGTGATGATCCCGCGATCCTGCAGGCGAGCCTTGCCACGCTCCTCAAGACGCAGCGCGACAGGGCGGGGTTCACGACCGAGGTGGCGCAACGTCTGGCGGGGGTGGCGGCGTGAGCCGGGTCACGAAATTCGCGACGCGTGATGCGGGGCCTGCGGCGCGGGTGGCGGGCTTTGTCGCGCATCTGCGGGGCAATGGATTGCGCCTGGGCGTGGGCGAGGCGGAAACGGCCCTGGCAGCACTTGCGCAGGTTCGTGCCACCGACCCGGCCGAGGCGCGGATGGCGCTGCGCGCGGTCTGCACCGGATCGGCGGATGAGGCGCGGCGGTTCGACGAGATGTTCGACGCCTATTGGCTGAACGGGGGGCGGGTGGCCAGCCGCATGGCCCCGGGCGGGGAGGCCAACCTGTCCCATACGCGCAGCAGCAACGTGGCAGATGGGCCGGAGGCGGCAGGGGCGGGCGAAAAGCATGCCCCCGACGGCAGCGACGAGGGGCAGGCCGAGGGCGGCGGCGAGGGGCGGTTGGTCGCCACCCGGGTCGACAGCCTGATGAAAAAGGACCTGCGCGACATCGTGGGCCGCGCCGATATCGCGGAGGCTGAACGGGTGGCCGAGGCGCTGGGCCGCGCGCTGAAGGATCGGCGGTCGCGGCGGCGGCGGGCGGCGCGCAAGGGGGCGCAGATCGACCTGCGCCGCGCGTTGCGCCAAAGCCTTGCCACGGGGGGCGAGCCCTTGCGCCTGCCGCGCCGGGCGCGGCCGGACCGACCTGTCCGTATCGCGGCATTGTGCGATGTGTCGGGGTCGATGGTGGCCTATGCGCGGCCCTTTCTGGCGTTCCTTGTCGGTTTGATGCGCCATGACGCGACGGCGGATGCCTATCTGTTTCACACGCGGTTGGTGCGGATCACGGACGCGATGCGCGACCCCGACCCGATGCGGACGCTGAACCGGTTGACGCTGTTGTCCGACGGCTTCGGGGGCGGATCGAAGATCGGCGAGAACCTGGGCCGGTTCGCCCGGACCTATGCGCGCCGTTTCGTCGATGGGCGGAGCGTCGTGTTCATCTTGTCGGATGGCTATGACACGGGCCGGGGCGAGGGGATCGGTGAGGCGCTGGCCGATCTGCGCCGCCGGGGGTGCCGGATCGTCTGGCTGAACCCGCTTGCTGGTTGGGCCGATTACGCGCCCGTCGCGCGCGGCATGGCGGCGGCCCTGCCCCATCTCGACGCATTTCACCCTGCCAACACGCTGGAGCGCATCGCCGCGCTGGCCGAGGAGCTTGACCGGAAATGAAGATGGCCCCACCCGACATGGATGCGCTGGACGAAACCCGCCGCCGGTTGCGCGCCGATGGCACACCGCATGCGATCGCGACCGTGGTGCGCACGCGCGATGCCACATCGGCCAAGGCGGGCGCCAAGGCCATCGTGTCCGCCGAGGGCGAGATCCTGGAGGGGTGGGTCGGTGGCGGCTGCGCGCGGGGGGCCATCGGGCGCGCGGCGCGCAAGGCCATCGAGCGCAACGAGCCCGTGCTGGTGGCGCTGCGCCCGGACGAGCGTCTGGCCGCCGAAGGGGTGGAGCCCTGCGAGGTGCGCGACGGCATGGTCTATGAACGCAACGGCTGCGCCAGCAAGGGGTCGCTGGATATCTACGTGGAACCTTTCGTGCCCTCGCCCGATCTGGTCGTGATGGGCGATGGTCCGGTGGCGCGCGCGCTGTCGGGTCTGGCGCGGGGGTTCGATTTCCGCGTGGCGGGCGATCTGCCCGAGGGGGACGGGGCGCGCGCGCTTTATGTCGTGGTCGCAACCCAGGGCCGTGGCGATGCATTGGCGCTTGGCCGGGCGCTGGCGAGTTCTGCGGGTTTTGTCGCCTTTGTCGGAAGCCCGAAGAAGGCCGCGACGCTCAAGGCCAAGCTTGCCGCCGAGGGGGCGGAGGCGGGCGCGCTGGATCGGCTGGTCGCGCCTGCGGGTCTGAACATCGGGGCTGCGACGCCCGAGGAAATCGCGCTGTCGATCCTGGCCCAGATCGTCGCGCGCCGCCGGATGGGGCAGGAGCCATGAGCGAGGCACCGCCCCCCGAGGCCGCTGCCCCCGACCGCAAGGCGGGCATTCTGGCCCGGCTTTTCCCACCCCTGACCCCTGCGCAGGCCGAGGCGCTGGCGCGGATCAGGTTTCCCTGCTGCTAGAGAGGACAAGAACCATGGAACTTTCCGATACGATCGTCATCCCCGCGCCGCGCGAGCGTGTCTATGCGGCGCTGAACGATCCCGAGATCCTGCGCCAGTGCATTCCCGGCTGCGAGGAGCTGATCCTGCATTCGCCGACCGAGATGGAAGCCAAGGTGGTGCTCAAGATCGGGCCGGTGAAGGCGCGGTTCGGGGGCAAGGTGACGCTCGACGTGGCGGGCGCGCCGGAGCGGTTTTCGTTGACGGGCGAGGGCAATGGCGGCACGGCCGGTTTCGCCAAGGGCGGGGCCGATGTGACCCTGACCGAGGAGAATGGGGTGACGACGCTGAGCTATGCGGCCAAGGCCGAGATCGGCGGCAAGCTGGCGCAGCTGGGCAGCCGTTTGGTGCAAAGCACGGCACGCAAGCTGTCGGCCACGTTCTTCGAGAAATTCGCGGCGACATTCGAGGCGTCGGACGCGGCGGCCTGAGCCACCGCGCCTGTTTCAGGCGAAGGCGAGGGCGAGGATATCTTCGGCCTCGTCATCGGGCATGAGCTGGGCCGGGTCGATGGAAAAGAGGCTCAGGATCTTGTGCAGGAAGCCGTCATCCTCGGCCGCTGGCTGTGGTGCGGGGGCGGGCAGGGACAGGAGCGAGACCGGGGCGGGTTCGGCCATGGGCAGGGTCATGTCGGGTGCCGGTTCGGGTTGAAGCGGTTCGGCGGGAAAGACCGGGTTCAGTTGGTCGACGGTCGGGTTTTCGACCCCGTGCAGGACGATCCCGCCCAGCGAGCGGTCGACGGCCCCATCCGCCCCGGTAAAGCGGATCAGCGTCGAGGGAACATCATCGCTGAGATAGGGCACGAAGCGGAGCGCATCGGGGCCGGTGAAGGCGGGGTGATCGAAGACGAGGCTGTCGGTGCCGATCTCGAAATCGAGGATCACGTCGAAACCCCGGCCCGGATGGGAATGCACGAAGACGTCGTGCCCTTCGCCGCCGATCAGCGTGTCATTGCCCGCGCCGCCGATAAGCGTGTCGCGGCCATGGCCGCCATCGAGCCAGTCGGCACCGCGTCCGGCATCAAGCCTGTCATGGCCCAGATCGCCCTGGAGCGTATCGGCCCCCTGGCCCCCGAAAAGCGTGTCCTTTCCGCTGCCGCCCCGCAGGAGGTCATCGCCCGATGTGCCCGCGAGCCGGTCATCGGTGTCGCTGCCGCGCAGCCTGTTTCCCGGCAGATCGTCCTGGGCGGAGGGTTCGGCGGGAAGCGCCGTGGCGAGCAGGCCGGGGGCGGCGGTGGCGAGGGCCGGTTCGGCGTCGGGAAAGCGGTCGAAGCGGAGCTGGACCACCTCGTAGGGTTGGAGGTCAAGTTCGACGATGGCGCTGTCGCCATGGGTGATCGGCGCGACCTCGGTCACGATGGCATCGCGCAGGTTGCCCCCGGTTTCGGCGGGACGGATCGAGATGGCGCGCAATGTGTCGAATTCGGTCACGAAATCGGACAGATCGGCCCGGATCGTCATCGGCTGATCCGACCGCGAGGAGAGGAACACGAGATGTTCGCCGCCGGTATTCTCGAAAAGCGTCACCTCGACATCATTGTCGGCCCCGCCGGCTGCGGGGGACATCGTCCAGCTTCCCGTCACCAGTTCGTGGCCGGGCAGGGTCTGGCGCAGGAGGTCCAGCATCGCGGCGCGCGTCGTGTTGGTGGCGATGTCGAGGCCATGGACCTGGGTGGTTGCGATGTCCTCGTCGCGGAAGAGATAGGCGTTCTGGGTGTTGTGGGACAGGGGCCAGGCAAAGGCTTGGTCCACGCCCGCATCGATCATGTTTTCCACATGTTCGAGCAGGTAGGAGGCGCCGTGGATGCCGATGTCGACACGATCATCCCCCAGCGCGATGTTGCGGTTGATGTTGTATTCGCCGACCCGCTGGATCAGGTCGCGACCGGCCCATGTCTCCCAGGCGTGGGCGGTGCCGTGCAGGGTCTGTTCCAGCCCGCGATCCTCGGCAAAAAGGCCGCTGTCGTTTTCGAACCCGTCGGTTTCGGGGTCGCGCCAGTAGCTGTTGCGGATGATCCCGTCGATGGCATCGCGCGCGCCCTCGGTCTGGTCGACGCCGCGCTGGATCCGGGCATTGGCGGCATCGGGGTTGTTGCCGAAGGCCCCGCGCAGGTTGCCCGCCGCCTGCAGGTAGATGTCGGCATCCGTGCCCGCCGTCTCGAAACCGCTGGAAAGCGCTGCGGCGACCTGTCCGGCCTTGTGGCTATAGTCGAATTCGAGGCTGGCGTCCCGGGCAAGGCGACCGCCCCAGTATTCGTTGCCCAGTTCGTAGCCACCGACCACGCCGGGAAACCGGGCTTCGACGGCGATGGCGAAATCCCGGACCTGGGACAGGAATTCGGCACGGCTGAAGCCGTCGGGCGTGTCCACGGGAAGGACCATGTCGACCGAGAGCCCATGGGTTTGCGCGAAATCGAGCATGTTCACGATGTTGGGGGCAAGCGCACCGTCAGGCAGCAATCCGGCCGAGAAGACGAGATCGGTTTCCCCGCCCGGAAAGCGGATTGTAGCGATGTCGAAATGCGCGAGCGCGGATTGAACCGCCTCGGTCGGCGTGCCGAGCGCGGTGTCGGCGCTGTCGGAAAACCACGGTCTGCCGGTGTTGGAGGATTGCACGACATTGGTCTGGAACAGCGCGGCGGACACGGTGTCGCCACTTGCGACCCATGACGTGAGGTCGAGAAACCGGAGCATGTCACCCATGGCGTTACCCTTCTGGCAAGCGGAAGAACCGGGCGGTCCCGTGGGCCGGACCGGTCACGGGGGGCGAAGTGCAAAGGCTGTGCCAAGGGTTTGGGGCTGGGGTTTGGGGCCGGGGTTTGGGGCCGGGGGTCTATTCAAGCCGGGGGCCGGACCTGCTAGGGTCGGGCGGTGACGTGCGGAAAGGAATTGCGATGAAGGTCAACGGCATTCCCTATCGGTCGATCTGGCTTGATCCCGATGGGCGGACGGTGCGGATCATCGACCAGACGCGGTTGCCGCATGACTTCCCCGTGGTGGGTTTGCGGACGATGCAAGAGGCCGCGACGGCGATCCGCGACATGTGGGTGCGCGGTGCGCCGCTGATCGGGGCTACGGCGGCTTATGGTATCGCGCTGCAGATGGTCGAGGATGCGTCGGATGGGGCGCTGGACCATGCCTGCGCGGTGCTGCATGCGACGCGGCCGACCGCGATCAACCTGCGCTGGGCGCTGGACGACATGCGCGCGGTGCTGGCCCCCTTGCCGCCCGGTGAGCGGCGCGCGGCGGCCTTTGCCCGCGCGGCGGCGATCTGCGACGAGGATGTGGAGATCAACCGCCGGATCGGGGAACATGGCGTGGCCCTGATCGAGGCGATCGCGGCCCGCAAACCGGGGCCGGTCAACATCCTGACCCATTGCAATGCGGGCTGGCTTGCGACGGTCGACTGGGGCACCGCGACCTCGCCCATCTACCAGGCGGTGGAACGGGGGATCGAGGTGCATGTCTGGGTGGATGAAACCCGCCCCCGCAACCAGGGCGCGCATCTGACATCCTGGGAAATGGCGAGCCATGGCATTCCCCATCACCTGATCGTGGACAATGCGGGCGGGCATCTGATGCAGCATGGCCAGGTCGATCTGTGCATCGTGGGCACCGACCGGACCACGGCGCGCGGCGATGTGTGCAACAAGATCGGCACCTATCTGAAGGCGCTGGCGGCCCATGACAACGGCGTGCCGTTCTATGTCGCGCTGCCTTCGCCCACCATCGACTGGCGGGTGCAGGACGGGGTCGCCGAAATCCCCATCGAGGAACGCAGCGCCGAGGAAGTGACGCAGGTCTGGGGCCGCGATGCGCAGGGGCAGGTGCGGCAGGTGCGGATCGCGCCCGAGGCGACGCCGGGGGCGAACCCCGCCTTTGACGTCACGCCCGCGCGGCTGGTGACGGGGCTGATCACGGAACGCGGCATCGCGCCCGCCAGTGCCGAGGGGCTGGCGGCGATGTTCCCCGAACATGCGGCACGGGCTGCGGAATGACCGAGGACAGCCTGCGCGCCGAACTGGTCGAGCGTTGCCGCGAGCTGGACGCGCGGGGGCTGAACCGGGGTGCATCCGGCAATCTGTCGGCGCGCTGGGGCGAGGTGATGCTGATCACGCCATCGGCGGTGGCCTATGGCGACCTGCGTCCCGAGATGATCGCGCGGATGCCGCTTGCGGGGGATGGCACGTGGGAGGGTCCGCTCAAACCCTCGTCCGAATGGCGGTTTCACCGCGACATCCTGCGCGCCCGGCCCGAGGTGGGGGCGGTGGTGCATACCCATGCCACCTATTCCACGATCCTGGCTATTGCGCGCCGCTCGATCCCCGCGATCCACTACATGATCGCGGCCTTCGGGGCTTCGGAAATCCCCTGCTGCGATTACGCGCGCTACGGCACGGCGGAATTGAGCGAGGCGATCTTGCGCGTGCTGGGGAGGCTGAATGGCTGCCTGATGGCCAATCACGGGATGCTGACGGTCGGTCCTGACCTGACGCGGGCGACATGGCTTGCCTTCGAGCTCGAAGCACTGGCGCAGCAATATTGGCATGTCCTGCAGATCGGCGGTGGCCATGTCCTGCCGGAGGCGGAGATCGCCGAGGTGGCGCGCGATTTCGCCAGCTACGGTGTTCAGGCGCGCAAGGCCGATTAGGTCGGAGTTTCCCGAAAACAGCTCCTGTGCGCCGTCGCACGGGACCGGGTGCGTTTTTTGGCCTATGTTCGGGTTTGCAAGGAATGACAGGAGGCGGCCCGATGTCCGACACGGAATTGAGAAAGATACAGACACAGGGCGTGCATCACATCACGCTGAACGGGGCGGATCGGCAGACCTCCATCGACTTCTGGGAGGGGGTGCTGGGCATGCCCTTCGTCTTTGATCAGCCCAATCTCGACAATCCGGGCGAGGGGCATCTGTATTTCGATCCGGGCGACGGGCGGCTGATCACGATCTTTACCAACGAGGCGCGCAAGCCCACGGGCAAGCCCGTGCCCGAGGCGGTGGGGTCGCTGCATCATCTGGCGCTCAACGTCAGCCAGGCGACATTCTGGCAGGTGGCGGCGCGGCTGGATGCGCGGGGCGTGAAACATTCGGGGCCGGTGGACCGGGGTTTCATGGATTCGATCTATTTCCGCGATCCGCTGGGCCTGCGGATCGAGCTGGCGAGCTACCGGTTCGAACCGCCCGAAGGGTGCCGCCATGCCGATGTGATGCTGGAGGCGCACAAGATCCGGGTGGCGCGCGGCGATCACCACATCGACAAGGTGCATCTGGCCGATGCGATCGAGGCGCTGGTCGAACGCGGGCAAAGATCGCTGTCGCAGGACCGGGGCGCGCGCAAGGGCTGGTGACGGGCCCTGCGATTTCGTCTCGACAAAACCGGATTTTTGGTTATTTTTGCGCCATGACCGAGATCCAGCACCAGACCCGCGCGCTTGCCGCCCTTGGCCATGAGGCCCGGCTGTCGATCTTTCGCCTTTTGGTGAAGGCGGGAGAGGCGGGTTTGCGCGTGGGCGATATCGCCGAGCATCTGGGGCTGGCCCCCTCGACGCTGGCGCATCACCTGTCGGTTCTGGTCGATGCGGGCCTTGTCTTGCAGGACAAGCGGGGGCGCGAGGTGTTCAACCATGTCGATTACGCGGCGATGCGGCGGGTCGTGTCCTTTCTGACGGCGGAATGCTGTGTCGGTGTCACGCTCGACCGCGCGGAGGATGCGGCATGATCCGCGACCGCGGTTTTTTTCGCGCAAATGCAACCATAAAACCGGAGATATCGCGATGACGGATGTCAGCCTTCCCCGTGCAGGGTTTCGGGCGGCCCTGGGTCAGATCTGGCGGGGGCAGCGTGTCTGGTTGGCGTCTTGCCTGATCTTGCTGGCGCTTGCCGTTTTCGATCCGGGGCAGGCGTGGGAGAGCGCGGGTTTCGCGGGCGATGCGCTGATGCGCACCGCGCCCTACCTGGTTCTGTCCATCGCCATCGCGGCATGGGCGGGGGCGACGGGGGCGGACAACCTGATCGCGCGGGCCTTTACCGGGGCGCCGATCCTGATGATCGGCCTTGCGGCGCTGGCGGGCGGGATATCGCCCTTTTGCTCCTGCGGGGTGATCCCGCTGATCGCGGCGCTGTTGGCGATGGGGGTGCCGCTGTCGGCGGTGATGGCGTTCTGGCTGGCCTCCCCGATCATGGACCCGTCCATGTTCGTGCTGACGGCGGGTGTGCTGGACCTGGAATTCGCGGTGGCCAAGACGGTCACGGCCATCGGGCTGGGTGTATTCGGGGGCGCGGTCGTGCATGTGCTGGCGCGGGGCGGCGCGCTGTCGGACCCGCTGCGGGAGGGGGTCGGCAATGGCGGCTGCGGCGGGGCCCGGGTGCGCGCGCCCAAGCCCGTGGTCTGGCGGTTCTGGACCGAGGCGGAGCGCCGCACGAAATTCGGCAAGACGGCGGCCAGCACCACGGTCTTTCTGGCCAAGTGGCTGACGCTGGCCTTTCTGCTCGAAAGCCTGATGTTGGCATGGGTGCCCGCCGAAACCGTCACCGCCCTGCTGGGCGGCACGGGGGTGATGCCGATCCTGACGGCGACACTGGTGGGGGTTCCGGCCTATCTCAACGGCTATGCCGCCCTGCCGCTGGTGGGCGGATTGATCGATCAGGGCATGGCACCGGGGGCCGGCATGGCCTTTCTGGTGGCGGGGGGTGTCACATCGATTCCCGCCGCCATGGCGGTTTGGGCGCTGGCGCGGCCACAGGTCTTTGCGATCTACATCCTTTTGTCCCTGAGCGGGGCCTTTGCGGCGGGTCTTTTGTTCCAGATCTGGGTTTCGATCTAGGTCCGCGCCGCGCGCAAAGTCAGAAAATATGCAATTGAAACAGTTTCTTGCGCAGTCCCTTCGGGGGCTGGGTCGATGCCCTGTGCATTGTCACAAACCTGTTACAAAACTGTTGAATAAGCGTCACCGAACACGACTAGGCAGCGGGTCAAGGACGGTTGCCGTCCGGAACAGATATCAGGAGAAGTCATGTCTCACCTCAAGCTTTCCACGGCTGTCATCGCGGTTCTCGCGGTTTCCGCTGTCGCCGCTTCGGCCCAGACGCGCAGCAACGTTCAGGTCGCCGGTTCCTCGACCGTGCTGCCCTATGCCAACATCGTCGCCGAAGCCTTCGGCGCGGAAACCGACTTCGCGACCCCCGTCGTTGAAGGTGGCGGTTCCTCGACCGGCCGTCGCATGCTGTGCGAAGGCGTCGGCGAAGGCACGATCGACATCGCCAACTCGTCCTCGCTGATGAGCGCGACCGAGCGCGAAACCTGCATGGCCGCAGGCGTCACGCCGATCGAAGTGCGCTTTGGCTATGACGGCATCGTCTTTGCCTCGGACATCAACGGCCCCTCCTTCGCGTTCGAGCCGATCCACTGGCACATCGCGCTGGCCGCCGAGCATTTCATCGATGGCGCGCTGGTTCCCAACACGCTGACCACCTGGGCCGAAGTGGCCGCCGTCGCCCAGTCGCTGGGTGTCGCAGGCGACCTGCCCGACCAGGAAATCAACGCCTTCATCCCCGGCACCAACCACGGCACCCGCGAAGTCTTTGACGAGCGCGTTCTGCTGGACGGCTGCGAGCAGGGCGGCTTCTTTGACGCGATGATCGCGGCTGGCGTCGACGAAGACACCGCCGAGGAAGCCTGCATGGCTGTCCGCACCGATGGCCGTTCGGTCGACATCGAAGGCGATTACACCCAGACGCTGGCCAACCTCGACTCGACCCCCACGGGCGTCGGCGTCTTCGGCCTGTCCTTCTACGAGAACAACACCGACCGTCTGCAGGTTGCGACCATGTCCGGCGTCACCCCCTCGACCGAGACCATCTCGGTGGGTGAATACCCGGTGTCGCGTCCGCTCCAGTTCTACGTGAAGCAGGAGCATATCGGCGTGATCCCCGGCCTGCTGGAATTCGTCGAATTCTTCATCTCGGACGAGATCGCAGGCCCCGGCGGCCCGCTGTCCGAATACGGCCTGGTGCCCGACCCGGCGCTGGCGGAAACGCAGGCGATGGTCGCAGCGCTGCGCTGAACCGAGCTTGATCCAGACGACCGGGCGGCCCCTGACAACGGGGGCCGCCCATCCCACCTGAGGGCGGATCTGTCGCCCGATACGAGATCGAAAGTCTTCCGATGGGCGCTGTGCTGACCTTTCCCCTGGTTCTGCTGATCGTGACGGCGCTGGCCGTTGCGGGCTACATCCTCGGACGCGGACGGGCCGCGCGCATCGCCGCCGCCGCCCCGCGCACGCTGCATTCGCGCCCCAATCAGCACGGCTGGCACGTGGTGTTCGCCACGGCGGCCCCGGCGCTGATCTTCATCATGGTCTGGGCATTCGGCTCGGGCGTGGTGTCCAACATCTATGTCGGCAATGTCATTCCGGACGACCTGGTCGATGTGCAGGTTCCCTTTCAGCAACGCGAAGGCCTGACCGACCGCGAGATCGAGATCCGCGAAGACGTGCTGCGCACGCAGTTCGTGGCCTCGGTCAAGGGGCTGGCTGTGGCCATTGACGGCTATATCGCCAACGGCAATGCGACCGAGGCGGATATCGAGCGGTGGCGCGCCGATCTTGCGCCCCTGCAGGAGCGGCTGCGCGCCGACGGTCAGGTCGTGGGCGCGAGCATCACGCAAGGTATGCTGACGGTTGCGCAGGATTTGCGCGGCTTCAACCGCGCCATTGCCACCATCGGGCCCATCGCCGCGCTGGCGCTGGCGCTGATCGGTTTCGGCCTGTCGCTGCGTGCCATTTCCGCCGAGTTCCGTGCCCGCATCGCGGTCGAGCGCTGGATCCTCGGCTTTCTTGTCTTTGCCTCGACCATGGCGATCCTGACCACCATCGCCATCCTGTCGGCTATCACCGTCCCCTCGATCACTTTTTTCCGGGAATACGGGCTGTTCAATTTCCTGTTCGGCATGGCCTGGGCGCCTGCGGGCGACGTTGTCGGCATTCCGGAAGGGCGCGACGGGGCCTACGAATCCGTTCTGGGCTTTTTGCCGCTGATCTGGGGCACGCTCTACATCTCGCTGGTCGCGCTTCTGGTGGCGGTGCCGCTGGGATTGCTGGCGGCGGTCTACCTGTCGGAATTCGCGTCGAAATGGGTCCGCGCCTGGGTCAAGCCCGCGCTCGAGATCCTCGCGGGCGTGCCGACCATCGTCTATGGTATCTTTGCGCTGATCACGATCGGCCCCTTCCTTCAGGCGGTCGTGGGCGCGACGGTCATGCCCAATACCGTGTCGGTCATGACGGCGGGTGTGGTGATGGGCATGATGCTGGTGCCCTTTGTCTCGTCCCTGTCCGATGACGTGATCAACGCCGTGCCGCAGGCGATGCGCGATGGCTCGCTGGGGCTGGGGGCCACGCAGGCCGAAACGGTGACCAAGGTGATCCTGCCCGCAGCCCTGCCCGGTATCGTCGGCGCGGTTGTTCTGGCCGCGTCGCGTGCCATCGGCGAGACGATGATCGTGGTTCTGGCCGCAGGCGCGCTGTCGAATGTGCAGGGGCTGGAGCCCAACCCCTTTGGTGCGGTCGTCACGGTCACGACGCGGATCGTCGCGGTTCTGACCGGCGAAGGGTCGGGCTTTGACTCCATCGACGTGCTGGCGGTCTTTGCGCTCGCCTTCACGCTGTTCTTCATCACGCTGGGCCTGAACCTTGTCGCCCAGCGCATGGTCGCCAAATACCGGGAGCAGTACGACTGATGTCCGACGCCAGCCTGTCCGGGGCCAAGCCTGCGCCCAAATCCTCGTTGCTGACGCAATCGGCGCTGGTGCGCAAACGCCACCGTGCGGGCGCGACCCTGCGCTGGCTGGGGCTGGGCGCGATTTCCGTGGTCCTGTTCTTCCTGGCGGTTCTGCTATGGTCCATCGTGTCGCGCGGTGTGCCGGCGCTGTTCCAGTACCAGGCGCAGATCGAGCTGTATTACGATCCCGCGATCCTGAACCCCGATGGCGGTCCGGTCGACCCGGAAGAGATCGGGGGCATCAACCTGCGGACCGGGTTCGAGCGGGGGATCTTCACCAATTCGCTGCGGATGACGCTGGAAAACGCAGGTATAGACATCGAAGGCACGGTGGAACGCCGCTGGGTGGTCGAGGCGCTGAACGCGCTTGATGCCGTGGGTCTGACCGGCGGGGCCGAGGTGATCGCGGGCGCAGGCGCGCCGGGTGATGCGGCGCGCGTTCTGGGGCAGGCGGGCAGCGCCTTGCGGGCTGCGGCCAGCGCCTTGGGCGGGGATGACGCGGCGGCGGCGGAGGCTGCGCGCGACACGGCCGCCGAGGCGCTTGGCACGGCGGGCTTTGCGCAAGCGGCCGAGGTCGTGGCCGCCATCGACGCGGCGGGCGGGGCCGATGCTGTCGCGGCGCTGAACGCGACGGGCTATCAGCAGGCGCTGCTGGATGCGGCGGGCGCGTTGCGCCAGCCCGGCGAATTCGACGATGCGGCGCTGTCTTCGCTGATCTACGCCACCAACCGCCGCGATGTGCGTGACCGCCTGGTCGAAAACCCCGATCTGGTCGGCACGACCGAATCCGTGGGCGTGCCCATCGACATCGCCGTCACACGCTACCTGTCGGGCGAATTGACCGGGATCGGCACGGCGCAGATGCCGCCCGGTTTCGACATCGGACAACTGGCGCTGGTCGATGCGATGGAAGATGCGGGCCTGATCGACAACGCCTTTCGCTGGCATTTCTTCATCAATCCCTATTCGCAAAGCGGCGAGATCGCGGGGATCGGTCCGGCGCTGATGGGGTCGGCCTACATGATGCTGGTCGTTCTGGTCTTCTCGCTGATCTTCGGGGTCGCGGCCTCGATCTATCTCGAGGAATTCGCGCCGAAGAACAAATTCACCGATTTCATCGAGATCAATATCGCCAACCTTGCCGCCGTGCCGTCGATCGTTTTCGGTATCCTTGGCGCGGCGATCCTGTTCACGCTGATGGACCTCGGCTTTGGCAATTCGATCCGGGGCACGGCGCTCTTGGGCGGGATCGTCCTGTCGCTGATGACGCTGCCCACGATCGTGATCGCCACACGCGCGGCGCTGAAGGCCGTGCCGCCCTCGATCCGGGATGCGGCGCTGGGCGTGGGTGCGTCCAAGGTGCAGATGGTGTTCCACCACAAGCTGCCGCTGGCCGCCCCCGGCATCCTGACCGGCACGATCATCGGCATCGCGCAAGCATTGGGTGAAACCGCGCCGCTTCTGCTGATCGGCCTGTCGGTGTCGACCGGTGCGGCGCTGTTGTCCTCGCCCTTCTCGGGCGGCCTGCTGGAGCAGGCGCAGTCGATGCCGACCGTGGTCTATCTTTTCGCCCAGAACCAGGACGCGCCGGTGCGCGAGGGCCTCGCGCAATCCGCGATCCTGGTGATGTTGCTTTTGCTCTTTGCCCTGAACATCCTTGCGATCCTCCTGCGGCGCAAGTTCGAGCGGAGGTGGTAAAGCCGATGGAGGATGCCAACATGAACGACATGCGGATGACGGAGCGCGGCGTGAATACCAAGGACATCAAGATCGAGGCCCGCAAGGTGCAGGTCTTTTACGGCGCGAACCACGCCATCAAGGACGTGGATGTCGATATCGAGGACAAGACCGTCACCGCCTTCATCGGGCCGTCGGGCTGCGGGAAATCCACCTTTCTGCGCTGTCTGAACCGGATGAACGACACGATCGACATCTGCCGGGTCGAGGGGGATATCATCCTCGACGGCGAGGATATCTACGACAAGCGCGTCGACCCGGTGCAGCTGCGCGCCAAGGTTGGCATGGTGTTCCAGAAGCCCAACCCGTTCCCCAAGTCGATCTATGACAACGTGGCCTATGGCCCCAAGATCCACGGCCTGTCGCGCAACAAGGCGGAGCTGGACGAGATCGTCGAAAGCTCGCTGCGGCGCGCGGCGCTGTGGAACGAGGTGAAGGATCGTCTGGATGCGCCGGGCACCGGCCTGTCGGGCGGTCAGCAGCAGCGCCTGTGCATCGCGCGCGCGGTGGCCACCAGCCCCGAGGTCTTGTTGATGGACGAACCCTGTTCCGCGCTCGATCCGATCGCGACGGCGCAGGTCGAGGAATTGATCGACGAATTGCGGCAGAGCTATTCGGTGGTGATCGTGACCCATTCGATGCAGCAGGCCGCCCGCGTCAGCCAGAAGACCGCGTTCTTCCATCTCGGGAACCTCGTGGAATTCGGCGAAACCTCCAAGATCTTCACCAATCCCGAGGATCCGAGGACCGAAAGCTACATCACCGGCCGGATCGGCTGAGGCAGTAAGAACAGGGCAGGTATCATGGCGCATTCCGAACATATCGTTTCCGGCTTCGACCGCGATCTGGAGGGGATCCAGGCGCAGATCATGCGCATGGGTGGCCTGGTCGAGGAAGCCATCGCCAAGGCGACCGAGGCGCTGGAAACCCGCGACCTGGAGCTGGCGCGCGCCGTCCGCGCGGGCGACAGGGCCATCGACGCGCTGGACGAAAGCGTCAACGACGAGGCCGCGCGCATCATCGCGCAGCGCCAGCCCATCGCGTCGGACCTGCGCACCGTGCTGACCGTGTTCCGCGTGTCGACGAACCTCGAACGGATCGGGGATTACGCCAAGAACATCGCCAAGCGCACCGAGACGATCATCGACCAGCCCCCGGTCAACGGCACGGGCGCCTCGTTGCGGCGGATGGCGCGGCAGGTCGAGCTGATGCTCAAGGACGTGCTCGACGCCTATATCCAGCGCGACGTGGCGCTGGCCGCCGATGTGCGCGCCCGCGACATCGACGTGGACCAGATGTATTCGGCGCTGTTCCGCGAATACCTGACCTTCATGATGGAGGATCCGCGCAACATCACCACCTGCATGCACCTGCATTTCATGGCCAAGAACATCGAGCGCATGGGCGACCACGTGACCTCGATCGCCGAGCAGGTGATCTACCTGGTGACCGGCGACATGCCCGAGGATGACCGCCCCAAGCAGGATCGCACCGCGCATGACGCGGGCGAGCCCAAGTAAGGAGCGGGGCGATGGCTGGCGAACCGCTGGTGCTTGTGGTCGAGGATGAACCGGCGCAGCGCGAGGTGCTGGCCTATAACATCCAGGCCGAAGGGTTCCAGGTGATGACCGCCGAAGCGGGCGACATCGCGCTGGAAATGGTGCGCGAGACGCCGCCCGACGTGATCGTGCTGGACTGGATGTTGCCGCATGTCTCGGGGATCGAAGTGTGCCGCCAGCTCAAGATGGGCACGGACACCGCGCGCATCCCGATCATCATGCTCTCGGCCCGGTCCGAAGAGGTGGACAAGATTCGGGGTCTGGAAACGGGCGCGGATGATTACGTGACCAAGCCCTATTCGGTGGCGGAATTGCTGGCGCGGCTGCGCACGCAATTGCGCCGGGTGCGGCCCGCGACCGTGGGCGAAAGGCTGGAATTCGAGGATATCCTGATCGATCTGGCCGAGCACCGCGTCTATCGCAACAAGGAACAATTGAGCCTCGGGCCGACCGAATTCCGCCTGCTCACGGCCTTCATGGAACGCCCCGGAAGGGTCTGGAGCCGCGAGCAATTGCTCGACCGGGTCTGGGGGCGGGACATCTATGTCGACAGCCGGACGGTGGATGTGCATGTCGGCCGGCTGCGCAAGGCGTTGAAGGCAGGCGATCACGGCGACCCGATCCGCACGGTGCGCGGCGCGGGTTACGCGCTGGGGTGACCGGGGCCGCCGTGCTGCCGGAAACGGGCGATATCCTGCATCTGGCCGAACCCCTGAAGGGCGTTGCCGATCTGGGCGACCCTGGGGTCGCGCTGTTCCTGTCCGGGGCGGGCGACAGGCTGGCGCATCTGGTGCGCTCTGACGGGCAGGCGGCGCTGGTGGAGGCCGTGGCCGAAACCCGGCCCGATTACGTGTTGATCGGCGGTCTGCCCGACCCGGCCCTGTTCGAGCGGCTCTGCGCGGTGATGCGGAGCGCCACGCTGGGGGTGATCGTTCTGGGCAGGGATGGATTGCCCGATGGCGTGCAGGACATGACGCCCACACGGATCGAGCTTGCACCGCTGGACCCTGCCTGCGGGTTGAACGGCTTTACCCTGCATCTGCGCGCGTTGATGCGGCGCTGCCGCCCGGTGGCGCTGGCCGGGCGGCGCTGGGTGGGCGGCATCGTGCTGGACGAGGCGGGGTTGACCCTGTCGGACGGGACGGGCCAGGCGACCCTGTCGCTCGAGGATATGCGGCTTATCGGGCCCTTGTTCGATGCGCCCGGCAAGGTCTGGTCGCGCGAGGCGCTGCTCGGGATGGCCTATGGCGCGCAAACGATGAACGGGTTGCGGACGGTCGATGTGAAGCTGAACCGGGCCAGGCGGCGGTTGCGCGCGGCGCTGGGGCAGGATCCGGTGCGCAGCGTCAGGGGCGAGGGCTATATCCTTGATCCTGCAACAGGTTGACCCGCGCCCCGGCGCGCGTCATCCCTGAGGCCATCGCCGAGGAGGGCCAAGATGCAGACCGAGCATGCCACCACCCATGACGCGCTGGAAGATCCGCGCAATGCCGACATCCTGATCTACGTCAACGGCGCGCTGAAGCCGCGGGCCGAGGCGACCGTGTCGGTCTATGACAGCGGGTTCCTGTTGGGCGACGGCATGTGGGAGGGGATGCGGCTTTACGACGGGGTCTGGGCCTTTTTCGAAGAGCACATGGATCGCTTTTTCGACAGCTGCAAGGCGGTCGGTCTGGACGTGGGGACGGACCGTCAGGGGATCTTCGAGGCGCTGGAAAAAACGCGTCTTGCCAATGGGATGGTCACGGATGTGCATTGCCGCATGATGCTGACGCGGGGGGTGAAGGTGCGCCCCTTCCAGCATCCGTCGCTGTCGCGCTCGGGGCCGACGCTGGTGATCATCATGGAACATTCCAAGCCCGTGGACCGCTTGGCGAGCGCGGGCATAAGGCTGGCCACCGTCCCGCAGGTGCGCGGTTTGCCGATGAGCCAGGATGCGAAATACAACAGCCATTCCAAGCTGAACTGCGTTCTGGCCTGTCTTCAGGCGGAACAGGCGGGCGCGGACGAGGCGCTGATGCTGGACCCGCATGGGTTCGTGAACACGACGAATGCCTGCAATTTCTTCATCGTGCGGCGGGGGGAGGTTTGGACCTCCACGGGCGATTACTGCATGAATGGCGTCACGCGGCAGAAGGTGATCGACCTGTGCCGGGCCGATGGCATTCCGGTCTTCGAAAAGAACTTTTCGCTTTTCGAGGTCGCGGGTGCGGAGGAGGCATTTCTGACCGGAACCTTCGGCGCGCAGACGCCGGTGGCCGCGATCGACGGCAAGCCCGTGGGCGACGGATCGCGGCCGGTGACGGCGCGGATACAGGCGCTCTACAAGCGGGCTTTGGCCGAGTATGTCGCCGCCAAACAGGGTTAACGCGCGGTCACAGGTATGACGGCGGGGTTAAGACGACTCGCGCGATCTTGACGAAAGGTTGAGAGCGGGGCGTGTGGCGCGGATTTTTTCTTGGTGATGCCGGGTCAGCACAGCGCGGGGGCGTTTTCCTCGAGGAAAACGGGTGGGAAAACCCGGGTTTTCCCGGACGGAAATCTGGAGATTTCCGGGACGCAAAACTGCAGTTTTGCGTCCCCCCTTACAGGCGTTCCACCTCGACCAGGGCGGAATGGGCGCTGGTGCCTTGGCCCAGCCGCGAGGTGCCCACGTCGCGGGTGAGCACATTGGGATTGCCGTTGGCGTCCATGTTCTGGCCCGGTCCGCCGACCCATGCGCCGGTGGGCAGCGCCACGACGCCTTGCACGATGTCGCCCGTCACCCGCGCCCGCGCGCGAACCGCGCCGCGGGCGTTGAAGACGCGGACCAAATCGCCGCTGGCGATGCCGCGCTGGTTTGCGTCTTGTTCATGTAGAAGAATGGTCTCGGGCCGCGCGCCGTCGACATCGGCGAGTGCTGCTTCGAGTTGGGAATGGAGCTTGTCGCCCGGCTGGGGCGAGACGAGGTGGAGGGGCGTGGCCTGCGTGGCCGCGCCCGGCCACTCAGTGGGGGGCAGCCAGACCGGGTGGCCGGGGCAATCGGGATAGCCGAAGCTGTCGATCCGTTCCGAGAAGATCTCGATCTTGCCCGATGGCGTCTTGAGCGGCGCGCCCGTCGGATCGGCGCGGAAGCGGCGCAGGATCGGTTTGGGCTGTTCGTCGGTCGCAAGCTCGAGCTTGACCCAGTTGCGCGCGCGAAGCTCGTCGAGCGTCGGCACGTCGATGCCGGCGGCGCGGCCCCGGTCCATGAGCCCGGCATAGAGATGGGCGATCCATGCGGCGGGATCGCGGCCTTCGGTGAAGGTCTGGCCTACGCCGAGGCGGTCGGCCAGTCCCGAAAAGATCGCGTAATCGTCGCGCGCCTCGCCCACGGGCGGGATCAGCTGCGGCATGTGAAAGAGGTAGTCGTCGAGCGGCGAGCGTCCGATATCCTCGCGCTCGTAGGGGGTGGTGGCGGGAAAGACGATATCGGCGCGCTGGGCGGTGGGCGTCCACCAGGGTTCGTTGACGATGATCGTTTCGGGGCGCAGCCAGGCCTGGTGCAGGCGGTTGAGATCCTGATGGTGGTGGAACGGGTTGCCCCCCGCCCAATAGACCAGCCGGATATCGGGATAGAGGCGGCGTTCGCCGTTGAAATCATAGGGCGCGCCGGGATTGAGCAGCATGTCGGCCACGCGGGCCACCGGGATCACGTCGGGCACGGGGTTCTGGCCCTGCGGCAGGGTCATGCCGCCGATGGGTTTGAAATCCTTGCCGATGCCGCCGATCGCCCCGTAGCCATAGCCGACCCCGCCACCGGGCAGGCCGATCTGGCCCAGCATCGCGGCGAGGGTGGCGGACATCCAATAGGGCTGTTCGCCATGTTCCTGTCGCTGGAGCGACCATGCGACGGTGATCAGCGTGCGGGTCGTGGCCATGCGGCGGGCGAGGCTGCGCACCTTTTTCGGGCTGACGCCCGTCAGCGGCGCGGCCCATTCGGGGGATTTGGGACTGCCGTCATCCTCGCCCATCAGATAGGGGCGGAAGCGGTCCCAGCCGGTCGTGTAGCGGTCGAGGAAGGCGTGATCGGTCAGCCCCTCCTCCTCGAGCACATGGGCGAGCGCCAGCATCAGCGCGGTGTCCGAGCCCGGGCGGCAGGGGAGCCAGTCGCAGCCGTCGGGCGCATCGCTCCGCTGGGGGCCGATGTTGATGCGCGTCATGCCGGTTTGCGCGAAGCGGTCGAACCAACCGGCGGTCTGGTGTTCGGTGATGCCGCCCATGGAGACCATGAAATTCTTGGGGTTGATGCCGCCGAACATGACCAGCGTCTCGGTATGGGCGGCGATGGTGGCGTAGCTGTCTTGCACCTCGTAGGTCAGCGTCAGGAAATTCTCGCCGAAGACATGGGGCATGATCGATTGCGCGCAGCCGGTGGAATAGCTGCCGAAGCTTGCCACATAGCCGCCGATGCAATTGAGGAAGCGATGCACCTGCCCCTGTGCATGGTGGAAGCGCCCGGCCGAGGCCCAGCCGTAGGAGCCGCCGTAGATGGCGCCATTGCCATGGGTCTTGCGCACCCGGTCGAGTTCCTGGGCCGCGATGTCGAGCGCCTCGTCCCAAGGGGGGGTGACGTAATCGCCATCGCCCCGGCCCGACCGGTCGCGGCTGGCAAGCCATGCGCGGCGGATGGAGGGGCGGGCGACGCGGGAGGCATGATGGACGGCGGCGGGCAGGATCGCGGGGATCGCGGGCGGGGCCGGATCGGGGGCGAAGGGGCGGGTTTCGACGATGCGCCCGCCCTCTGTCACCACTTCGAAGGCGCCCCAATGGCTGGAGGTCACGCGGGTCTGGCGGGCGGTGTCGTCCATGAGGCGTCTCTCTGGTGTCATCTGCCGTCTCTATAGCGGGGCCCGGCGCGCTGCGGGAGGGGGGCCTTGCGCCTGCCTTTTGGCAGGGGCATCACTTGGGCCTTAACGGGGGACAGGCAATGACCATCAAGGTGGCAATCAACGGGTTCGGGCGCATCGGGCGGTCGGTGCTGCGGGCCTGGCTCAAGGGCGGCTGGCCCGAGATCGAGATCGTGGCGTTGAACGATATCGCGCCGCTCGGGACCTGTGCGCATCTGTTCCAGTATGACAGCGTTTTCGGGCCCTGGCCCGAAGAGGTGAGCGCGGGCGAGGGCGTCTTGCGCGTGGGGGGGCGTGTGCTGCCCTTTACGCAGGTGCCGGATCTGGCGCTGTTGGACCTGTCGGGCGTCGACGTGGTGATGGAATGCACGGGCCTGGCGCGCACGCGCAGTTTCGCGGAAGCGGGGCTTGATGCCGGGGCGGCGCGGGTTCTGGTCTCAGGCCCGTCGCCGGAGGCGGATGTGACGGTGGTTCTGGGGGCCAATGACGCGGCGCTGGGGGCGGAGCACCGGATCGTGTCGAATGCATCGTGCACCACCAATGCGGTGGCGCCGCTCGCCGCGATGATCGACGCGGAATGGGGGCTGGAAAGCGCGCTGATGACCACGGTGCATTGCTATACCGGCAGCCAGCCGACGGTCGATCAGCCGATGGGCGAGGATTTCGCGAGAAGCCGGGCCGCCGCCCTGTCGATGGTGCCCACGACGACGAGTGCCGCCGTGCTGGTCGATGCGGTGCTGCCGCATCTGGCGGGACGGATCACGGGGTCGGCGGTCAGGGTGCCTGTCGCCTCGGTGTCTTGTGTGGATCTGGCGGTGATCACGCAGGCAAGGCCGCAAGCCGAGGAGGCGGTGGCGTTTTTCCGCGAAAGGGCGGGGCGGTTGGTGGGGTTCACCGACAAGGTGCTGGTGTCGACCGATCTGCGAGCAAGGCCGGAATCGGTCATCGTGCAGGGGCCCGAGATCAAGCGCGCCAAGGGCGGCATGCTGCGCGTCTTTGGCTGGTATGACAATGAATGGGGCTTTTCGTGCAGGATGCTCGATCTGGCCCGCAAGATGGGAGCGATGGGATGAGCGATTGGCAGAGCTGGCAGCGCGAGGCGAATTATGTCGGCGGCGCGTGGATCGGGGCCGATGATGGCCGGACGATCGATGTGACGAACCCGGCCACGGGCGAGGTGATCGGCACCGTCCCCGCTGCGGGCGCGGCGGAAACGCATCGCGCCATCGACGCGGCGGCGGCGGCCTTTGCCGGGTTCGCGGCAATGGACCTGATGGGGCGCGTGGGGCTTTTGTGGAAGCTGCATGATGCGCTGATGGACAACCATGCCGCGCTGGCGGAATTGCTGACCGTCGAGATGGGCAAGCCGCTGGCCGAGGCCAAGGGCGAGATCGCCATCGGGGCGCAATACGTGCGCTGGTATGCCGAGGAAGTGCGCCGGTCCAAGGGCGAGATCGTGCCGGCGGGCGTGAACGGGCGGCGCATCCTTGTGACCAAGCATCCGGTGGGCGTGGTCGGCATGATCACGCCGTGGAATTTCCCGTCGTCGATGCTGGCGCGCAAGATCGCGCCGGCGCTGGCGGCGGGCTGCCCCATCGTTGCCAAGCCCGCCACGGCGACGCCCTATAGCGGGCTGGCCTGGGCGGCGCTGGCCGAGGAGGTGGGCTATCCGGCGGGCGTGGTCAACGTGGTGACGGGATCTGCGCGCGCCATCGCGGGCGCGATGATGGAACGCTCCGAGGTGCGGAAAGTGACCTTCACCGGGTCGACCGAGGTGGGCAAGGAGCTGATCCGGGCCTCGGCCGATACGGTCAAGAAGGTCTCGATGGAGCTGGGGGGGAATGCGCCCTTCATCGTGTTCGACGATGCCGATCTGGATGCGGCGGTCGAGGGGGCCATCGTGTCGAAATACCGCAATTCGGGGCAGACCTGTGTCTGTGCGAACCGGATCTACGTGCAGGCGGGGGTGCATGACGCCTTTGTCGAGAAGCTGGTGGAAAAGACCCGCGCGTTGAAGGTGGGCGATGGGCGCGAGGCGGGCGTGGCGCAGGGCCCGCTGATCGACCTGGCCGCCGTGGCCAAGGTCGAGGAATTGCTCGACGACGCCAAGGGCAAGGGCGCGACCGTGGTCCTGGGCGGGTCGCGGCACCAGTTGGGCGGCACGTTCTTTCAGCCGACGATCCTGACGGGGGCGACGCGCGACATGGCCTTCGCGCGCGAAGAGATCTTTGGCCCGCTGGCCCCGGTGTTCCGGTTCGAGACCGAGGAAGAGGCGGTGGAGATGGCCAATGCCACGGAATTCGGTCTGGCGTCTTATGTCTATACACGCGACCTGGGCCGGGCGTTCCGGATGAACACGGGCCTGCAATACGGGATGATCGGGATCAATTCGGGCCTGATCACCACGGTCGAGGCACCCTTTGGCGGGGTGAAGGAAAGCGGCATGGGCAAGGAAGGCGGGAGCCAGGGCTTGGAGGATTACCTCGATACGAAATACGTGTGTATCGACGGGATCTGATCCCGGCCTCGGCTTTCGTGGTTGGCTGCGGGAGCCTCCCCTTTCGGCGGCAAAGCCGCCTGTCGGGCAGCGGGCGGGAGTTTTTTGGCCAAGATGAAGGGGGGCGCCGCGCGTTAACCTTGATGAAGGGTTACGGGGGCCGCGTTGCACGGGTGCGTGGTGGCCTGCGGTGGGGCCGTCATGCGCCGTAGGTGAGGCCGTCCCCGATCATGCGCAGCGTCTGGCGGGCGATGGCGCGGCCCTCGGCATCATGGGCGGTGCGGGTGAGCACGAGAAGCGCCGTGTAGCGGTCGCAGGAGAGCGCGACGCTGTCCGTCATGCTGGTGATGGTCGCCGAGAGGCTTTCGGTGAGGGCGGCGGGCGCGAGGCCTGCTGCCGCCAGGAGATCGGCGAGATCGATCGCCGCATCCTCGGGGAGGGCGGGGATCAGCGCCTCGGGCAGGGTGATCTCGTCGAGGGCTGCGCGGATGCCGTCGCGGCGGAGCGTTCTTTCGAGGGTGGAGAGGCGGGCCGCGCCGAAGAGATCGGCTTCCTCGGGCGTGGCGCCACGGGTGCTGGCGCGGGCGCGGTGGAGGGTGAAGGCGGGGGGCTGGCCTGCCCCGTCGAGGAGGCGGGCGGGCGGGGTGGCCACTGGCGGGGCGGGTTTGGCTGCAGGGTCGGCCACGCGCGTGCCGCGCCCCGGTTTGCGGTCGAGAAGCCCCATGCCCTCAAGCGTGATGAGCGCGCGGCGCATCGTGCCCTGGCTCACGCCGAATTCCGCGGCCAGCCCGAATTCATTGGGCAGGCGCATGCCGATGGGCCAGTCGCCGCTTTCGATGCGGCGGATCATTTCCGTCTCGGTCGTCTTGTAGAGCGGTTTGCGGGCCATCTTGGTCACTGTCCCCTTTTCATCGGGCATGGCCCGGTTTGGCCGGGCGGTCAATTCAGATGCTCGATCAGGCGGCTGTGGCGGTCGAAGGCGCGGATGAGTGCCCCAAGATTGGGCAGCTCTGCCGCTTCCAGCATCGGGATCATCTTGCGGAAGGCCTCGGCCGTGCCGATGGCATCGCCGATGGCGGTGTGCCGGTCGGCCTCGGGGATCTGGATGTGGAGCCGGGCGCAGAGCGCGTCGAGCGTGTGTTCGGCGGATTGGCCGTAGAGGATCGCGGAACAGAGCACGGTGTCGAGGATCGGCTGGTCGAAGCGCTGGCCGATCTCGGTCTCGCGGCGGCGCAGGAAGCTCATGTCGAAGGGTGCGTTATGGGCGACGAGCACGCTGCCTGCGGCGAAGGTGTGGAAGCGGGCGAGGGCCTCGGCCACGGGGGCGGCATCCGTGACCATCTCGTTGGTGATGTGATGGACGGCGGTGGAGGCGGCGGGGATGCGGCGGCCCGGGTTGACGAGCATGTCGAAGCGTTCGCCCGGAACGATCTTGCCGTTGACGAGGCGCACGGCGGCGATCTGGCAGATCTCGTCGACCTGCGGATTGAGGCCGGTGGTTTCGGTGTCGAAGATGACGAAGCTGAGGGATTTGAGCGCGGCTGCGGCGAGATCGTCGGGGATGTCGGCGTTCAGGAGGTCGAAATCGTAGAGCACGCTGCGCGAGGGGCCCATGGCGCGGGGTGCGGCGAGCGGCAGCGTGAGGCGGAGCGCGTGGCGACCGGGGCCTGCGGGTTCGGCGGTGAGGGCGGTGCCGTGGCTCAGCAGCACATCGGCCCCGGTGAAGCCCGTGAGGCCGGGGGAAAGCGGGGTGGCGAGCCAGCGCGCGGGATCGGCAGGGGCGGGGCTTGCCGCTTCGAGGCTGAGGATTGCCGTGTCGGGCGTGGTGGACGCGAGCGTGAGGGCGAGATCCTTGGCCCCCGTGGCGGTCCAGTCCAGCGCGAGGCGTTCGAGAAGCCGGGTGATGGCGAAGCCGTCGCAGCGCAGGAGGGTCGTGTCGAGATCGGGGGCGAGGGGCGTGCCCTGTGCCGCGAGCCGGGCGGTGAGCGCCGCGCCGAGATCGGTGGCGGCGAGGCGTTCCATCGGCCACCATTGGGTGTCGGTGGCGATCTTGCGGGGGGTGATGCGGGCGACAAGGGCCGTGAGGGCGGTTTTCGCGGATCCGTCAGGCAGGTCGGGCAGGGCGTCGGTGACGCCCTCCAGCATGTCGGTCAGAAGATGGGCGCGTTCGGCCTGAAGCTTGAGGTCGGCGCTGACGTCGCGGAGCGTCAGGATATAGCCCGGGCCGTCGGTTTCCTGTCCCTCGAGGCGGAGGAGGCGCAGGCGCGCCTCGAGCAGGCGGGCGTCAGTGCGGGTGGTCACGAGGATATCGGTGCCTTCGTCCGGCGAGGTGCTGGCGCGGAGGCGCTCATAGGCCTGCCGGATCGGGCCCATGCGCAGGAGGCCCGCGACCGGGCGGCCGAGCCCCAGCGCCTCGGAGGTGCCGAGAATGTCGCGGCACTGGCCGTTGTAGAGCGCGATGGCGTGTTGGGGCGTGCAGAAGAGGACGCCATCGGGCATTTCGGCCAGGAGCGTTTCGAGCCGGGTCTTTTCGGTGGTCAGCCGCGCGGTTTCGCGGCCCACGGCCAGCGCCATGGCGTTGCGGGTTTCGGTCAGGTTGGTGGTGACGGCATTGGCGGCGGGGGCGAGATCGCCGAGGTAGCGGGCGACATCCTGATCGATGCCCTGGTCGACATCGGCATGAGCGCGGGCGCGCAGATCGGCGGCCAGCCGTTCCACGGGGCGGGCGACATGTTCGTCGAAGAGCACCCAGATCCAGGTCGTCAGGCCGAAGATGGCGAGGACGGCGACAAGGCCCGAGATGATGAAGGCGCTGAGGGCATGGGCTTCGCCCAGCCGTATGTAGCCGATGACGAGGCCCGTCACGACGAGGGCGGAGCCGCCGAGCGCGATCAGGGCGAAGAACAGGAAGATGCGCAGGCGCAGGGATAGCCGGGTGAACATGGGTTTGGGGCCTCCTCCTTGCCCCGGTCTGGTGCCTTTGGCCCGGCGGTTCGCGCGACGCCCGGTTGTGGCGGGGTCTGGGTGTCAGCCGGTTGCGGTCTCCCCTCCGCAGACGGCGGTGACGATCGGGTCGGTGGGGCCGGTTTCGCGCCAGGCGGCATTGATGGGCGCGCCTGCCGCGTCGAATTCGGTGGAGGGGTCAAGATCGGCCCAGCGGGCATTGGCGCAATCGACGAGCGCGGGGCGGATGACCTGGGGCTGCCAGCGTTCCTGGATGCGCAATTGCACGACGGTGATGCCGGAGCCGGGGGCGGTTTGAGCATTTTCGGAGGGGGCGAAGCTGATGTAGCCGCGCACCCATGGGCGGATCATGGTCCAGGGTTGGTACCAGGCCTGCTGTTCGCGGGTCGAGATGATCACCAGATCCTCGGGCATGGTGGCGCGGGTGCCGTCCTGCCAGCTGTATTCGAGAGACACGGTTGCGGCGAGCATGGCGAGGCCCGCGCAGACGGGGATGATGCCCTTGGGCAGGCGCTGGCGCGTGAGATGGCGCAGGACGAGGCCGATCCCGGCTCCGGCGAAGCCTGCGAAAATGGCGGTGACGAGGGACCAGAACATGGGTTTGGGGTCACTTTCAGTTGAGGTAGCCGCGGCCTGAGCCTGCGGCGTTCTGCATGGTCTTGATCACGACGAAAGCGTCGCGCAGGTGGCTGCGTTCGAAGTCGCTGAGATCGGCGGGAGGCATGAAATTGTCGGGTTTTTCGCCACGCTTGATCTGGGCAGCCTGATGCGCCAGCCGGGTGTCGGCGATCATGTCGTAGGCGTCAAGCAGATCGCGCCCGCCCGAGGGAGAGACGGCGCGCGCCTCGATGGCGGCGAGAATGCGGGCGCGGGTGTTGGTCTGGGTCAGTTGACCGGTCAGCGCGTAGATGCGGCCCAGATCGACGACGGGCACGACGCCCGCATGCTTGAGGTCGATCGTGTTCTTGTGTTCGCCCGAGCGTGCGGTGGCGAAGCCCCGGAACAGGCCCAAGGGCGGGTGGTGCTTGAGCGAGTTCGAGACCATGTGGGCCACGAAGATCGAGTTCTTGGCGGCCTGTGCCAGGGTTTCGGACTGGAGATCGGAAAAGAGATCGGTGGTGCCGCCGATGGGGCGCAGGTCGAACATGACGGAGGCGAGCATCTGCGCCTCGGTGTCGGGTTTGTTGATCCAGCCGCGGAAATACTGCCGCCAGACCCGGAGCGGTTGGCGCCATTTGATGTTGGTCGCCATCATGTCGCCGGGGCAGTAGAAATAGCCCGCCTCGTTCAGGCCGTCCGAGACGAATTGCGCCAGCGCGGCGAAATAGGCGTCATCGGGGGGTGTCACGGCATCGTCGAGGATGAGGCAATTGTCCTGATCGGAGACGCCCGTCTGTTCCTGCCGCCCCTGCGATCCGCAGGCGAGCCAGAGATAGGGCACGGGCGGCGGGCCCAGTTTCGCCTCGGCCAAGGCCAGAAGGCGGCGGGTCGCGGCATCGCCGATATCGGTGATCAGGCGGGTGACGGTCTGGTGGGGGTTTTGCGCGCCCACAAGCTGCACCAGCAATTCGGGGATGCGGGCGACGATGCGGGCCAGCGTGGCGCTGTCGGGGGCTGTGGCGATCTCGCGGATGAGGGCGGCGGAGGAGGTGGCCTGGAACCGGGTCAGGTCGGTCTGGGTCAGGATGCCGACAAGCTTGCCGCCTTCGGTCACGGGCATGTGGGTGATGCCGCGTTCGACCATGGCGTGCAGCACATCGGCCACCAGCGCGCTGGGGGGCAGGCTGAGGGGATCGGGGGTCATGACCTGCGCTACGGGGGTTTCGGGGGCGCGCCCCTCGGCCACGGCGCGGGCGGTGATGTCGCCGGTGGTCAGGATGCCGCGCGCGGCCCCGTCCACGGTGGCGATGATGCAGGACACGCCCAAGGCGCGCATCTGGCGCGCGGCCTCGATCAGGGGGGTGTCGGGGGCGCAGGTCAGCGGATGTTTCGTCATCAGCTCGGACAGGGCCATCGTGGTGATGTCCTGCCTGCGGGCGGCGGTGGGCCGTGTGCGGTCGAAGAAGCGCAGCACGCGGGGATGGGTGGCCACCAGCGCCTTGAACACCGGGGCGGCGATGGTCAGCAGCACGCTGTCCTCGGTCGCGGTGGCTGTGACGGGGGCGATGCCGTCGCGCATCAGGCCGCGTTCGCCGAAGGAATTGCGTGGTCCGAGGATGGACAGAAGGTCGCCGCCTTCGTCGCTGATCTCGATCCGGCCGGACAGGATCAGGCACAGATGGGTGACGGGCTGGCCGATGCGGTAGACCGTTTCGCCGGCGGCGACGGCCTGCTTGCCGGATTGGGCGGCGAGGTCGGCGCGTTCCTCGGGGGTCAGCAGATCATAGGGATGCGTCTGGGCCAGGATGGCGGCGATGTCGGTCGTCATGGGCATGGGACGAACCCCCCGAAAAGGAAACGGCGCACCCCGAAGGGTCGGGATGCGCCGCCGTCTTGGCCAGAGCCCGCTTTGTCGCAGGCTCTGGATCAGGCTTTCGCCTTACTTGTTGATCGCAGCGCCAGCGCCGCGCGGAATGCGAACGCTTTCCACGAGGTCCTGGATGTGCTGCGGCGGAGCTGCCGTCATGCTGGACACGACATAGGCCACACCGAAGTTGATCAGAGCACCGATCGGCCCGAAGTGGGTCGGCGGGATGCCCAGGATCCAGTTGTCGGCATTGTTCGCCAGCATGTTGGTGCCGGGGATGAAGAACCAGCCGAGGTAGGTGAAGAGGTAGAGACAGGTCACTGCGAGACCTGCAATCATCCCCCAGGTGGCGCCTTCGGCGTTCATCCGCTTGGAGAAGATGCCCATCATCAGGGTCGGGAACAGCGTTGCCGCCGCCAGACCGAAGGCAAGTGCCACTACCTGTGCCGCGAAGCCCGGCGGGTTCAGACCCAGGTAGGTTGCCAGCACGATCGCGCCCGCCATCGAGACACGGGCTGCCAGAAGCTCGCCCTTTTCCGAGATGTTGGGGTTGATCACCGACTTGATGAGGTCGTGGCTGACCGCCGAGGAGATGGCGAGCAGCAGACCTGCGGCGGTGGAGAGTGCCGCCGCGATGCCGCCTGCAGCGATCAGAGCGATCACCCAGCCCGGCAGGTTGGCGATTTCCGGGTTGGCCAGAACCAGGATGTCCCGGTTGAAGTTGGTCAACTCGTTGCCGGCCCAGCCGCGTGCGGCTGCGATGTCGGCCATGCCGGCACCGTTTTCGTTGTAGTACTGGATCAGGCCGTCGCCGTTCTTGTCTTCCCAGCCCAGAAGGCCGGTGGCTTGCCAGGTGAGCATCCAGTTGTAGGCGGGATCGGTCTGGATCGTCTCGATGGACACCGCGTCACCCTCGACGCCCTGGGGCCAGAACTGGGTGGTGATGTTGAGACGTGCCATCGCGCCCACGGCCGGAGCCGTCAGGTAGAGCAGCGCGATGAAGACCAGTGCCCAGCCTGCCGACCAACGCGCGTCTGCCACCTTGGGAACGGTGAAGAAGCGGATGATCACGTGCGGCAGACCGGCGGTACCGATCATCAGCGAGAGGGTGAACAGAGCCATCAGCCAGGGCGTGTTGCCCGAGGTGTATTCGTTGAAGCCGAGGTCGGTCAGAAGACCGTTCAGCGTCACGAGCAGCGGCTGGCCCGCACCGGCCTGACCTTCGGCCATGGTGCCGAACAGGCCCAGACCCGGGATCGGGTTGCCGGTCAGTTGCAGCGAAATGAAGACCGCCGGGATGGTGTAGGCGATGATCAGAACGATGTACTGTGCCACCTGGGTGTAGGTGATGCCCTTCATCCCGCCGAGAACGGCGTAGACGAAAACCACGCCCGAAGCGGTGATCAGGCCGGTGGTCGAGCTGACCTCGAGGAAGCGCGAGAAGGCCACGCCAGCCCCGGTCATCTGCCCGATCACGTAGGTCACCGAGATCACGATGAGGCAGATCACGGCCACGACGCGCGCGGCGTTGGAGTAATAGCGGTCACCCACGAATTCCGGCACGGTGTATTTGCCGAACTTGCGCAGGTAGGGTGCCAGCAGCATCGCCATCAGCACGTAGCCACCCGTCCAGCCCATGAGGAAGGTCGAGTTGGAGTAGCCGACGAAGGCGATGAGGCCCGCCATCGAGATGAAGGAGGCCGCCGACATCCAGTCGGCCGCGGTTGCCATGCCGTTGACGACGGGGTTCACACCCCGGCCTGCGGCATAGAATTCCGACGTGGAGCCCGCGCGGGCCCAGATCGCGATCCCGAAGTAGAGCGCAAAGGACGCGCCCACGACGAGGAAATTGAGTGTTGTCTGATCCATGGTCCGGTCCGCCCCTTATTCTTCGTCCACGCCATGTTCCTTGTCGAGCTTGTTCATACGCCAGGCGTAGAAGAAGATCAGGACGAGGAAGACGAGGATCGATCCCTGCTGGGCAAACCAGAAGCCCAGGTCCGTGCCGCCCACCGCGATGCCGCTGATCAGCGGACGCAGCAGGATCGCAAGGCCGTACGAACACAATGCCCAGATCACGAGACAGATCGTGACCAGGCGCAGGTTCGCGGCCCAGTATGCGTTGTTATCCGGCTTGTTAGCCATTGCTTACTCCCTTCGAAGGTTCCTGCCGACCGGTCCCTCCTTGGCCCGGCAGACACGTCATCACCGGCGAGGGTCTGTCCCCGCCGGCGAATTTCTTTCAGGCGGTCGTGAGGTTTCCCACGATCGCGGCCAGCCCTTGGCGCACCACCTCGATCTCGGCCATGGCGTCGATCTCGGTCAGGGTGCCGCGGGCGGCGTAATAGTCGATGAGCGGCGCGGTATCGGCGTGGTAGGCGTTGAGCCGCGTCCGCACCGTTTCGGCATTGTCATCGGGGCGGCGCTTCATCTGCGTGCCGCCGCATTTGTCGCAAGCGCCCGCCGCGGCGGGTTGCTTGAATTGGTCGTGATAGCCTTCGCCGCAGGAGGCGCAGGTGTAGCGGCCCGAGACGCGGCCCACCATCGCCTCGTCATCGACGACGAGGCTGATGACGGCGTCGATCTGCTGGCCGCGCGCGCCCATCAGATCGTCGAGCGCCGCAGCCTGACCGGCGGTGCGGGGAAACCCGTCGAGGATGATCCCCGCCGCCACATCGGGTTCGGCCAGCCGTTCGCGCAGCACGTTGAGGACGATGGCATCGCTGACAAGCTCGCCGCGTTCCATCACGGCCTTGGCGGCGAGACCGGCTTCGGTGCCCGCAGCGACGGCCCCCCGCAGGAGGTCGCCGGTCGAGAGCTGCACGAGGCCGAAGGCATCTTGCAGCATCCGCGCCTGCGTGCCCTTGCCCGCGCCCGGAGGCCCGAGCAGGATCAGGTTCACGGGGCGGGTGCGCGTGGCGGCGTCGGTCATCGCGGCGCTCACTGCTTGGCCCGGTTGGCGATCAGCTCATCGACCACCGACGGATCGGCGAGGGTGGAGGTGTCGCCAAGGCTGCCGAAATCATTCTCGGCGATCTTGCGCAGGATGCGGCGCATGATCTTGCCCGAGCGGGTCTTGGGCAGGCCGGGGGCCCATTGGATGACATCGGGCTTGGCGATCGGGCCGATTTCCTCGCGGACCCAGTCGGAGAGCTTTTTCTTGAGCTCGTCGGTGGGGGTCTCGTCGGCCATGAGGGTCACGTAGCAATAGATGCCCTGGCCCTTGATCGGATGCGGGTAGCCGACCACGGCGGCCTCGGACACGGCTTCGTGGGCGACGAGCGCGCTTTCGACCTCGGCGGTGCCCATGCGGTGGCCCGAGACGTTGATCACGTCATCGACGCGGCCGGTGATCCAGTAATCGCCATCCGCATCGCGGCGGCAGCCGTCGCCGGAGAAATAGTAGCCCTTGTAGTCGGAGAAATAGGTTTTCACGAAGCGGTCGTGATCGCCCCAGACGGTGCGCATCTGGCCCGGCCAGCTGTCGGCCAGAACCAGCACGCCCTCGACGCCATTGCCCTCGATCACCTCGCCGGAGGTGGGTTCGAGCACGAGCGGCTTGACCCCGAAGAAGGGCTTTTGAGCGGCACCCGGTTTCAGCTCATGCGCTCCGGGCAGCGGCGTCATCATGTGGCCGCCGGTTTCGGTCTGCCACCAGGTGTCGACGATGGGGCAGCGGCCCTTGCCGACATGGGTGTTGTACCAGTTCCACGCCTCGGGGTTGATCGGTTCGCCGACCGAGCCCAGCAGTTTCAGCGAGGAAAGGTCGTATTTGTTCACGTAATCCGGCCCCTTGCCCATCAGGGCGCGGATCGCGGTGGGGGCGGTGTAGAACTGGTTGACCTTGTGCTTTTCGCACACGGCCCAGAAGCGGCCGGCATCGGGATAGGTCGGCACGCCCTCGAACATGAGCGTGATCGCGCCGTTTGCCAGCGGACCATAGACGATGTAGCTGTGGCCGGTCACCCAACCCACGTCGGCGGTGCACCAGAAGATATCGCCGTCCTTGTAGTCGAAGGTCATCTGGTGGGTCAGCGAGGCATAGACCAGGTAGCCGCCGGTGGTGTGGACCACGCCCTTGGGCTGGCCGGTGGAGCCGGAGGTGTAGAGGATGAACAGCGGATCTTCGGCGTTCATTTCCTCGGGCGGGCAATCGGAAGAGACGCGGGCGGCGATATCGTCGTACCACACGTCGCGATCCTGGACCCAGGCGACCTGCTGGCCGGTGCGCTTGACGACAAGGCACTTGGCGTCATGGGTGACATGCAGCATGGCCTTGTTGACGTTGTCCTTGAGCTCGGTCACGCGGCCACCGCGCGGGGCGCCGTCGGAGGTGATGACGAGCTTGGCCTCGCAGCCGTTCATGCGCGCGGCGAGCGCGTCGGGCGAGAAGCCCGCGAAGACGATGGAATGGACCGCGCCGATCCGCGCGCAGGCGAGCATCGCATAGGCGGCTTCGGGGATCATCGGCAGGTAGATGACGACGCGGTCGCCCTTCCGGACGCCCAGTTCCTTGAGCACATTGGCGAAGCGGCCGACGTTTTCTGCCAGCTGGTTGTAGGTGATGTGCTGCGCCGGATCGGTCGGCTCATCAGGTTCGAAGATGATCGCGGTCTGGTCGCCGCGGGTGGCGAGATGGCGGTCGATGCAATTGGCGGCGACGTTCAGGGTGCCGTCCTCATACCACTTGATGTGGACATCGCCGGGCCCGAAGGAGGTGTTCTTGACCTTGGTGTAGGGCTTGATCCAGTCGATCCGCTTGCCCTGTTCACCCCAGAAGGCATCGGGGTCGGCGATGGATGCGGCATACATCTGGTCGTAGCGGGCGGCATCGACATGCGCATCGGGCAGAAGGCTGGGGCGGGTCTGGGTATCGGTGGTCAAGGTCTCTCTCTCCCTCAAGGTTACGCCTGGCAGGCGCAGGTCGAACAGGCAGCGACGGCCCTGGCACGGAACCGATGCGCGGTCTGCGGGATCGGGGCGCCATGTTCGACGCCCTGCGATCCTGTTGCCCCGGACGGGGCGATGTTCAGATGGTCAGCCTCCCCAACCTAACGGCCAATGTGCGGTGGCAACTTAGGGTCGGTCCTCGTGTTCCTTCCGACCCCTGTGCACGGTCCGCGACGACCGCCACATCCCCGAAGGCCACTGTCAAGCGCGACCCACGAGAATGTGAGGAAAAGATGACAGGTCACTGTCGAATCCAGAACATCTGACTGAGCGGCAAGCATTTTCTTGTAAAGTCCTTGCTCGACGCGGCGCAGAAAAAGTAAATAAATTTTCAGATCACGAAAAATTTAACTATTTTCAACACCTTGTCCGCGGGACCGTGTGTTCGCGCCCGATCAGGATGTGGCGGGATCGGCGTCGATGGCCCGCAGAACCCGGAAACTTTCGGTCAGCCAGGGCATCCGTTCGCGTCCGGGGCTGGCGAAACGATCCTCGATCAGGTCGCGGGCGCGTGCGGCGATCTGGGCGGGGATCGGGCCGCTCCAGTCCGTGGTGGCATAAAGCACGATCCGGCGTGACATCGGTTGGCCGGGCAGGGGATGGGCATCGATGCCGCCCGCGAACCTTCCTGCCCGCAACAGGCTGAGCGGGGTGGTGATGGTCCAGCCGGTGCCCCCGGCGACAAGCGCGCTGATCGACTGGTTGCTGTCCATCTCGAAGCGGTTGGGCAGGCTGAGGCCGGTCGCGGCAAGGTAGCGTTCGATCTGCTGGCCCATGACCTGGTCGGGGTCGCGGCGCAGGAAGGTCAGGCTGCGCAACGCGGCGAGCCCGCCGGCCACATCGGTGCCCTTGGGGACGGCAAGGATATAGGGGTCGTCGATCAGCGGATGGGTGAGGCTGCCGGCGGGGCTGGGGCTGCCCGCCGCGCAGATCGCGATATCAAGCTCGCGCCGCGCGATCTGGGCGTGGAGCGCGTGGCTGGCCCCGGTGACGAGCCGGAAGGCGCATTGCGTCATCGCCTCGGCCAGATCGGTGGCGAGCTGGGGCGTCACCTCGTTCTCGAAATCCTCGATCACGCCCAAGGACAGCGCCGACAGGTCGGCAAGGTCGAGCATCGCAAGCCCGCGCTGTCCCGCGCGCAGGGCCTGAAGCGCGGTTTCGGCCCGTTCGAGGAACAGGCGGCCCGCCGGGGTGAGGACCATGGGCCTGCGGGAATGGTCGACCAGTTCGACGCCGAGCGTCAGGCTGAGGTTGCGCAATTGCTGGGAGACGGCTGGCGCGCTGAGGCCCAGCCGTTCGGCGGTTTCGGCCACCGAGCCGGTGCGCGCGAGGGTCTCGAAGACTTCGAGCCCCCGCAATGTCAGGCCTTTGGGAAGGGTCTCGGGCATGTCAGGCTGTCACGATCCGTTCCGCGTGATCCGCGATCATGGCCGCAGTCTCGCCCCCGCGCCGGGGGGCGTCAATGGCGCAAGATCAGCCTTCGATCACCAGTTGCGGGAAACGGCGCGCGGTGTCGCGCATCGCGGCGGCCAGGCGTTCATAGGCCGGACCCGCCCCCGAGGCGGAGCGCCAGACAAGACCCACGGACCGGGCAAAACGCCGTCCCCGGAAGGGGCGGATCGCCACGTCGCGCGCGCGGCCCTCGATCTCGCTTTCGACATAGAGCGCGGGCAGGAAGGTGAGGCCCATGTTCATCGCCACCATCTGGCGCAGGGCATCGAGCGAGGTGCCTTCGTATTCGCGCGACAGATCGGCCCCGGTTTCGGCGCAGACCGCCGAGATCAGGTCATAGAGCGCATAGGCGGGCGAGAGTGACAGGATCGTCTGGTGGGTCAGATCCTCGTTCGTCAACATCTCGCGCGCGGCGAGTGGATGGCCGTTGGGCATGGCCACGGAAAGGGGTTCGCGGAACAGCCGGGCGGTCGAGAGGGTCGCGCCCGAGACGGGCAGCTGCGTCAGGATCAGGTCGTGGACGCCGTCGTGCAATTCGCGCAACAGGTCGCGCGGTGTCGCCTCGCGGATGTAGAGCCGCAGATCGGGGTTGGTTTCGCGCAGGTCGCCCACGACATGGGGCATGAGATAGGGGCCGAGCGTGACCGAGGTGCCCAGCCGGATCGTGCCGCCAAGCCCCGATTTCAGCGTGACCGACAGGTCGAGGATGCCCTGGGTCGCATCGAGGATTTCGCGCGCGCGGCGGGCGACCTCGCGCCCTGCGAGCGTGAGGCGCACCGGTCCGCGCCCGCGTTCCACGAGCGTCAGGCCAAGCGCGTCTTCGAGCGTCTTGATCTGCACAGACAGCGAGGGTTGCGAGATGCCGCAGCTTTCGGCGGCCTCGCGGAAATGCTGCGTTTCCTCGAGCGCGAGGAGATAGCGCATCTGGCGCAGCGTGATGGGAGGAGCGGAAATGGCCATGGCGAGGACGATAGGTTTTTCCAATCGGAAATCAATAGCGTTCGCCCTTCAAACTATGGTGCCAGCGCGCTACCTCTCACCCAGCCAAGCAATTGGTGTGGTGGAGCGTGGGCACGCACGCGCCACGACAGGAGGTCTTGCCAAGCTGGCGGTTGTCCCTTCCAGCGTTCACGGACGAGGCAAACCTCCCCTCCGGGTGCATCGCGGCGGTCCCTGCCGTCAACCGTTGCGATGCACCCGGGTCTTCTTTCGCTTCAGTCGACAACGGTGACTTCGGGCGCGGTCTTGCGCAGGATGCCGCGCAGGATCTGGGCCAGTTCGGCATATTCCGCCGCCCGTGCCGCGCGCGCCCGCCAGACCATGCCGACGGTGCGGAACGGCTGCGGGCCCGAGAGCGGGCGCGCGGTCACGAGGCGGTTCGGCTGCACCTCGGAACGGACGTAAAGGGCAGGCAGAAGCGACAGGCCAAGCCCCATCCCCACCATCTGGCGGATCGTGTCGAGCGAGGTCGCGCCGTAGTCGAGGCTGATCTGCGCACCGGTCGCGGCGCAGATCTGGCTGACCTGTTCGTGAAGCTTGTGGCCGGGTTCGAGCGACAGGATCGTTTCGCCGCGCAACCGGTCGCGCGGGATCGCCTGCAGCTGCGCCAAGGGGTGATCATTGGCCGCCACCGCCAGAAGCGGTTCGCGGAACAGCCGCGCGGTATCCAGATCGCCGCCGCGCACGGGCAGCGGGATGAACAGGAGGTCAAGGCCCCCCTCGTCCAGCCGGGTCATGAGATCGCTGGCGATGCCCTCGCGCACATAAAGGCGCAGATCGGGGTGGGCGGCATGCAGGTCGGGGATGACGAGCGGCAGGAAATAGGAGCCGAGCGAGGCCACGACGCCCACCCGGATCGTGCCGCCGAGCGGTTGGCGCCCGCGGCCTGCCAATTCGGTGATTTCCTCGACCTCGCGCAGGATGCGGCGGGCGCGCACCGCGATCTCGTGACCTTCGGGGGTCATCACGACCCGCGCGCGCGAGCGTTCGACCAGTTGCAGGCCCAGTTTCGTCTCGAGCGCGGCAAGCTGCGCCGAAAGCGTGGGTTGGGTCACATGGGCGCGGTCGGCGGCCCGCCCGAAATGCAGGGTTTCGTCGATGAGCGCGAGGTAGCGGAGTTGCTGAAGCGTCGGCATGGGGATCTGATATAGATGATTTCTATGAAAAGCCAGTTTCGTTTCGATTGGACCTATGACGCATCGCACCCTAGCTGGTGTCCCGCGAATGGGGTTCGGGGGCCATGCAGCGGTTCGGGTCGGTTCTGGCGGTCTTGGGCGATGGGGATGCGCCGGGCGCAATCTGCGCCTTGGCGACCGATGTCGCGCGTGCGGACAGGGCGGCGCTGACCTTTGTCGACGTGATCGCGGATGCGGCGGTTCCAGACAGCAAGATCGCGGCGCGCCGGGACGGTCTGGCCGAGGCGGTGGCTGCGGCGGATGTCGTGGGGATCGCGGCATCGGAGGCCTTGCTGCACGGCGACCCGGCGGTCGAGGTGATCCGGATGGTCCTGCGCGAAGGGCATGATCTGGTGCTGGTGGGCGAAGGGTCGGGGGCCGAGACGGTTGCGCGGCTTTTGGCCGATTGCCCCTGCCCCGTCTGGCGGGTGGGGCAGGGCCGACCCGCAGGCGTGGTGGCGCTCATGCCCGAGGGGGACGGGCCGGAGGCGGCAGGTGTGACGCGCATGGCCGAAGCGCTGGCGCGCGTTTTGGGCGGGGTGGCACCGGCCATCGCCAGGGGCGATGCCGAGGTCCGTGTGACGGCGCAGGAGGTTCTGGTCGGCCTGGCGCATGAGGTCGCGCGGGCTGGCGCGGCATCGGTGCTGGCGATCAAGCCCGAGGGTTTCGTGTCGCCCGTCACGCTGGAGGCGGCACCGCAGGACAAGGACGCGCGCATCGCCGTGCGCGGCAAAGCGAAAGGGTAGGGACAGGTGGCGAAATCAGGGGCAGAGGTGGCGCGCGTCTATGGCGGGCCTTCGGGCTGGATCTCGGTTGCGATCCCGGCGGCGATCTTCGTCTGGATGCTGCAATACACGGGCGCGGTGGCCGCGGGCCAGCCGGTGCTTTTGGGCGTGGATTGGGTGCCGTCAATGGACATCCGCCTGTCGGTGCTGATCGACGGTCTGAGCCTGACCTTTGCGCTTCTGATCTCGGGGATCGGGACGCTGGTGACGCTCTATTCCACCAAGTACCTGGGCAATCACCCGGAATATCCGCGTTTCGTGCTGTTCTTGATGCTGTTCATGGTGGGCATGCTGGGGCTGGTGCTGTCGGACAACCTGATCGCGCTCTTCGTGTTCTGGGAGATCACGACGATCTCGTCCTACCTGCTGATCGGCTTTTCCTCGGACGAGGCGAAATCGCGGCGGTCCGCGCTTCAGGCGCTCTTGGTCACGGGGACGGGGGGATTGGCGTTCCTGGCGGGGATCATCCTGCTTGGCACTGTCGCGGGGTCCTTCGAGCTGTCCGTGGTGCTGGGGCAGGGTGATCTGATCCGGGCGCATCCGCTGTATCCTGCGATCCTGATCCTGTTCCTTGCGGGCGCCTTCACCAAATCGGCGCAGTTTCCGTTCCATTTCTGGCTGCCCAATGCCATGGCGGCACCCACGCCCGTGTCGGCCTATCTGCATTCGGCGACCATGGTGAAGGGCGGCGTCTACCTGATGGCGCGGATGAACCCGGCGCTTGGCGGGACCGATGCGTGGTTCTGGGCGCTGGTGATCGCGGGTGGGTTCACCACCGTTTTCGCGAGCGTGCTGGCGATCCGGCAGACGGATATCAAGCAGGTGCTGGCCTATACGACGCTGATGGCGCTGGGCGCGCTGACGCTGTTCATCGGGGCGGGGACTGCTGCGGCGATCACGGGGATGATGGCCTTCCTTGTCGTCCATTCGCTCTACAAGGCGGCCTTGTTCCTGATGATCGGGATCGTGGATCACGAGACCGGGACACGCGATGTGGACACGCTGCGCGGTCTGGGGCGCAAGATGCCGCTGACCTTCCTTGGGGGGGCGATTGCCGCGCTGTCGATGGCGGGTATCCCGCCGCTGGTGGGCTTCATCGGCAAGGAATTTCTCTACAAGGCGGGTCTGGACATGGACCGCGCGACGCTGTGGATCACCGGCACGATCTTTGCCGCATCGGCGCTGATGTTCGTGGCGGCGGGAATCTCGGTTCTGCGGCCCTTTACGGGCAAGCTGGCACCCACGCCCCAGACCCCGCATGAGGGGCCGTGGGCGATGTGGATCGGGCCGCTTTTGCTGGGCAGCCTGTCGCTTGGGTTCGGGCTGTTCCCCGACACGCTGGAGGCCTGGTTCGTGGCCCCCGGCACCTGGGCCGTCTATGGCGATTACGGCTATGCGGTCGACCTCTACCTGTTCCGGGAGGTGAACGCCGCCTTCCTGCTGTCCTTGGCGACATTCGCCACCGGTGCCGTGCTTTACGCGATCCATCGTCCGCTGCGCGGATGGCTGGGCCGGGTGTTCGAGGCCAATCCGATCAAGTTCGATCCGGGTTGGGACCGGGTGCTGGACGGTTTGAAGGCCTTGGCCGGGTGGCAGACGCGCCTCCTGCAATCGGGGGTGTTGCAGCGCTATATCTTCACCGTTTTCCTGACGCTGGCGGTAGGCATCGGGGCCACGATCTGGGCCAAGGATGCGATGGATTTCCGCATCGATTGGGTGGGCGCGGTCGATGGCTTGCAGTTCAAGCATTGGGCGGTCGTCGTCTTTGTCACGGCAGGTGCGATCCTGACCGCGATCACGTCGAGCCGGATGACCGCCATCGCCGCGCTGGGCGTGGTGGGGATCGGGGTTGCGCTGATCTTCATCATCTTCAGCGCGCCCGATGTGGCCATCACGCAATTGCTGGTCGAGGTGCTGGTCGTCGTGCTGGTCGCCGTCGCCATGCTGAAGCTGCCGCAGCTGGGGCTGGCGCGCGACCGCAAGCGGCGGCCTGTTCATGCGGCACTCGCGGGTGTCATCGGCGTCTTGGTGACGATGGTGATGATCGGCGTGGTGCAGGGCGATATCGACCGCCGCCTGACCGATTTCTTCGAGGTCGCAAGCTGGCCCGAAGCCTATGGGCGCAACATCGTCAACGTCATCCTGGTCGATTTCCGCGCCATCGACACATTCGGCGAGATCGCCGTGGTCGTGATCGCGGCGCTGGCGGCCTACGCGCTGTTGCGCGGCACCCGCTATGACCGAACCGAGGACAAGCCGGAGGACCGGACATGATGAATTCAATCATCCTCAATGCCGCGACGCGGCTGGTCGTGGCGCTTTTGTTGCTGTTCTCGGTCTTCATGCTGCTCAGGGGCCATAACCTGCCGGGGGGCGGGTTCATCGGCGGTCTGATCGGGGCCACGGGGTTCGTGCTGCATTCCATCGCCATGGGCGCGCAGGCCACGCGCGAGACGTTGCGCTACGAGCCGCAGAATATCGCCATGATCGGTTTGGGCATCGCGCTGGCCACAGGGGTTTTCGCGGTGTTTTTCGGGGATGCGTTCTTTACCGGCCAATGGTGGTTCGCGGGCGCCGACCCGACCGATCCCGATGACAAGGGCATCCCGATCAGTTCCGTCCTTGTCTTCGACATCGGGGTCTACCTGGTGGTGTTCGGGTCGCTTCTGACCCTTGTCCTCGCGCTGGAGGAGGAAGTCTGATGGAACTGCTGATCGCCATCATGGTCGGTGTGCTGGTCGCGGCCTCGGTCTACCTGATGCTGGCGCGCAACGTGCTGCGCTTTCTGTTCGGGCTGATCCTGATCTCGAACGCGGCGAACCTTGTCATCTTCGCCTCGGGGCGGCTGACGCCGCAATCGCCGCCGCTGATCCCCGAAGGCGCGGATGCGCCGGTGGAACTGGTCGCCAATGCGCTGCCGCAGGCGCTGGTGCTGACGGCCATCGTGATCGGCTTTGGCCTGTTCGCCTTTGCGCTGACACTGGTCTACCGGACCTATCAGAACCTCGGGACGCTGAATTCCGACGAGATGCGGCTGGCCGAGCCGCTGGAGACACAGGCGGAGGCGCGCAAATGAGCTGGGTTCTGGCTAGCCCCATCATCATCCCCTTTGCCACCGCCGTGCTGGCCTTCCTGTTCCGGGCGGGGCCCGAGGGGCGCTGGCTGTCGGTGATCGGGTCGGCGGCGCTGTTGATCGCGTCGATCGTGCTGATGGTCGAGGTGCTGGATCAAGGCGTGATCGCCGCGCAGATGGGGGAATGGGCCGCGCCCTTCGGCATCACGCTGGTGGCCGACCTGTTGTCGGCGGTGATGGTGGTGATCACGGGCATCACGGGTCTTGCCGTGGCAATCTATGCGCTGGCCGATATCGACGAGAAGAAAGAGAGCCTTGGCTATCACGCGCTGTTCCAGGTCCTGCTGGCGGGTGTGTGCGGGGCCTTCCTGACCGGGGATATCTTCAACCTCTATGTCTGGTTCGAGGTGATGCTGATCGCGTCCTTCGGATTGCTGATCCTTGGCGGCAGCAAGGTGCAGCTGGATGGCGGGATCAAGTATGTCACGCTCAACCTGATCTCGACGATCCTGTTCCTGTCGGGGGTGGGCCTGCTGTACGGCATGACCGGGACGCTCAACATGGCGGACCTGCATGGCGCGGTGCAGGAGGTCGACAACCCCGGCCTCTTGGTCGTGGTGGCGGTGATGTTCATGATCGCCTTTGGCGTCAAGGCGGCGGTGTTCCCCTTGTTCTTCTGGTTGCCGGCCAGCTACCACACGCCCGCTTTCGCCGTTTCCGCGATCTTTGCGGGGCTTTTGACCAAGGTGGGGGTCTATGCGCTGATCCGGACCTTCACGCTGATCTTCACCACCGATGTGCCCTATACCCATACGATCCTGTTGTGGGTCGCGGGTTTCACCATGGTCACGGGGGTTCTGGGCGCGGCCGCGATGAACGATTTCCGGCGCATCCTGTCGTTCCACATCGTGAGCCAGATCGGCTACATGATCCTGGGTCTGGCGCTGTTCACCCCGCTCGCCATCGTGGGGGCGGTGTTCTACCTGGTCCACCACATCATCGTGAAGGCGAACCTGTTCCTTGTCGCGGGCGTGGCCGAGCGGATCGCGGGGTCGACCGATCTGGACCGGATCGGGGGGCTTTACCGCTACGCGCCTTTCCTTGGGCTGTTGTTCCTGATCCCGGCGTTTTCGCTGGCAGGGTTCCCGCCCTTGTCGGGGTTCTGGGCGAAATACGTGCTGATCAAGGCCTCGCTCGACGCCGAGGGGTACCTGATCGCGGGTGTCGCGCTGGCGGTCGGTCTGCTCACGATCTATTCGATGACGAAAATCTGGGGCAACGCCTTCTGGAAGCCGCATCCCGACGGGGTGGAACCGCGCCTGTCGCGCCTGTCCGGCAAGGATCGCGCGGCCTTTTTGTCGCCCATCGCGGCGCTGGCCATCCTGACCTGCATCATCGGCTTTTTCCCCGAACCCTTCGTGCAATTCGCAGAGAGATCGGCGGCGCAGCTTCTGGACCCGAGCGATTATATCACGGCGGTTCTGGGTGAGCCCCTGATCACGCCCGTCGCGGCGGAACCTGTCGCGGTCGAGATGATCGCAAGCGAGACCGTCACCCCGGCCGAGGAGGTGCAGCAATGATCCCCATTTTCCTGCTCAACATCGCGCTTGCGGTGGCCTGGGCCGCGCTGACCGGCAACATCACGCTGGGCGGTCTGTTGGTGGGTTTCGTTCTGGGCTCGCTGTGCCTGTACGTGACGCGACCGCTGTATCCCGGCTGCGACAGCTATTTCCGGCGCGCGGGCAAATGGGCCAAGCTGATCGTCCTGTTCCTGTATGAACTGGTCGTGTCGTCGTTGCAGGTGGTCTGGGATGTGCTGACGCCCGCGCACAAGTCGCGGCCCGGCATCATCTCGGTCCCGCTGACGGTGCGGCGCGAGCTGGATGTGCTGTTGGTAACGAACCTGATCACGCTGACGCCGGGGACGCTGAGCCTCGATGTGACGGATGACGGCAAGACGCTCTATATCCACGCGATGTTCGCCGATGATCCCGACGAGATCCGTCGCCAGATCACGGAAGGGATGGAGCGTTGGGTGATCGAGGCGACGGAGTGAGCATGATGGATATCCTGGAAATCGCGGTCGATCTGAGTTTCATCCTTGTCATGCTGGGCGTCGTCTTTGCCTTTGTCCGGCTGGTGATCGGCCCGACCCTGTCGGACCGGGTGGTGGCGCTGGACATGATGACGGTGCTTTTGGTCAGTTTCTGCGGGCTTTACGCGATCTTGTCGGACGATACGGCCTTTATCGACGTGGCGATCGTGCTGGCGCTGGTGGGGTTCTTGGCCACGGTCGCGCTGGCCCGCTTCGTGGAGCGGCGCAAGGCGCGGGCCGTCGCGCCCGAGCATGGAGAGGAGCAGGGCGATGATTGACTGGCTGATGGCCGCGATGGTGGTTCTGGGCGGGTTCTTCTGCTTTGTCGCGGGGCTTGGCATCTTGCGGCTGCCCGATGTGCTGATCCGGATGCATGCCTCGACCAAGGCGGGAACGCTGGGGGCTGGCCTGATCCTGGGGGCGGGGGCCGTCTATTTCGGGGATGGGGCGACGATCACGCGGGCCCTGGCCGCGATCTTGTTCCTGCTGCTCACGGCACCGGTGGCCGCCCATATGATCGGGCGGGCGGCCTTCCGCGACGGCGTGCCCCTGTGGAAGACGAAAATCGAGCCGGGGGCCGAGGAAAACCTGCGCCGCTGAACCGGGCCTGTCAGGTCTGGAGAAAGGCGTGGGTGCCGTCGGGCTTGATCGCCACGGCGCTGAGGCGACCGGTGGACCAGGCGCCGGTATCGAGCGCGATACGGCCCTCGCGGGCGTCGGGCCTGTCCTGCGGGACATGGCCATGCGCGATCCAGGCATCATCGCCGCGCGGGGCGCTGTCGAATTCGGGATGGCCCCACAAGAGGACGCGCGCGGTCTGATCGTCCATCGGGCGCGAAGGGTCGGCGCCGGCATGCACCGCCCAGAGATTGCCCGAGGACCATGACAGCGGCAGCGCCTCGAGCCAGTCGCGGGTATCGCGGCCAAGCGAGGTGGCAAGGCGGCTTGCGGCCGTTTCCCAGGCATCAGGCGGCGCATTGGTGCCGAGATCTTCGGGGTCGATGCGGAACCCCATCAGGGTCGCATCGCCGCCCGCGCGCAGCCAGCGCGGGCCGCGTTGGGCGGGATCGGCCAGGAAATCCAGCATCATGCGTTCATGGTCGCCCATGAGGCAGGTGACATTGTCCGGGAAATCGCGGGTCAGTTCGCGCAGCCGCGCCAGAACGCCCGCGCTGTCGGGGCCATGGTCGATGTAGTCGCCGACAAAGACGAGCTGTGGGTCTTCCGCCCCGCTGCCGCCGATATGGGCGTCGACCAGTTCGAGGATCAGTTCAAGCAGGTCGGCGCGCCCGTGCAGATCGCCCACGATATAGGTGGCCGCAGCCGGGCGCGGCAGATCGGGTGCCGCGGCACCCGCAGAGGGCTGTTTGGCTTTGGTCCCGAAAAGGGAGCGGAGTGAACGCAACATGCCTGTCACCTGCGCGCTGCATCCGTCCGGCGCAAGGGGCGGCGCGCGGCAAAGCCCGCTCAGTCGCGCGCGCGCAACACTCGCGCGGGCCGGGTCGCCAGCGGACGCCAGGCAAAGGCCAACCCCGAAAGAAGGGTCGCGAGCGCCCCGCCAAGGATGATCGCCACGGCAGAAACGGGTTCGAAGCGGTAGGTGCTGTCCATCACGAAGGTCATGACCGCCCAGCCGCCCAAGGCCCCGGCACAGATCGCCACGATCCCTGCCGCCGCACCCAGGATCGCGGAGCGGAGCGCGAAACTGCCAAGGATGCCCGCACGGCTGGCCCCCAGCGTCTTCATCACTGCCGCCTCGAAGACGCGGCCGCGTTCCCCGGCAGCGGCGGCCCCGATCAGGACGATGAACCCTGTCAGAAGCGTCGCCGCCGCGCCATAGGAGGTGGCGGCGGCAAGGCTGCGCAGCGCATCGGCCACGCGGTCAAGCGCGTCGCGGACCCGGATCGCGGTGATGTTGGGGGCATCGCCCGCCACGTCGCGCAAGATCGCGGCTTCTGCCTGTTCCTCGGCATAGACGGTGGCGATATGGGTATGGGGGGCACCGGCCAGCGCGTTTTGCGACAGGGTCAGGACAAAGCCGATGCCGGCGTTTTCGAAGCGCACATCGCGCAGGGCGGCAATCTCGGCCTCGATGTCGCGGCCAAGGATGTTGATGGTGAGCCTGTCACCGATGGTCAGGCCGATTTCGGCCGCTTCCTCGGCGGCGAAGGCGGCAAGGGGCGGACCGGCGTAATCGTCGGGCCACCATTGGCCTTGGGTGATTTCCTCGGGCGGGGGGGCGGTGGTGGTATAGGTCACGCCCCGGTCACCCTGGATCACCCAGTGATCGCCTGCCACGTCGCGCGCGCGCGCACCGTTGATGCGGGTGATGACGCCGCGCAGCATCGGGGCGGTGTCGACGCGGCTGACGGCGGGGTCATTGGTGACGCGGTCGAGGAAGGGTTGCAGCTGATCGGGCTGGATATCGACGAAGAAATAGGACGGGGCGACGGTCGGCAGGTCACGCTGGATCGCGGCGCGCAGGTTCGCGTCGATCTGTCCGACCGCCGCCAGAACCGCAAGGCCAAGACCAAGGGAGAGGACGACGCTTGTCGCCTCGGACCCCGGCCCGCCGACCGCGCCAAGCGCCGTCCGCAGCGCCGTGCGGCCCCGAAGCGCGCGGGCTCGCGACAGCCGCCGGGACAGCGCCCGGATGGCAAGGGCCGACAATGTCAGCAGAAGGAGGGAGCCGATGATGCCCGCCGCCGTCCCCATGGCAAGGCGGGAAATGCCCGATAGCCAGGTGGCAAGGCCGACAAGCACCACGGACAGGCCAAGGATCGTTGCCGTCCAGATCGGTCTGGGCCAGGCGCGCTGAGGGCCGGAGGCATCGCGGAACAGGGCTGCGGCGCGCACCTGTTCGGTGCGGGCGAGCGGCCAGAGGGTGAAGATCAGCGCCGTCAGCGCCCCGTAAAGCGCCGCCTCGGCCAAGGGGCCGGGGTAGATGGCAAAGGCGATGGGCACGGGCAATTGCGCTGCGATGATCGGGGAGAGCGCAAGCGGCAAGAGCGCGCCAAGCGTCAGGCCAAGCGCAAGTCCCACCAGCGTCAAAAGACCGATCTGGGCGAAATAGGCGGCAAAGATCGTGCGGCTTTCCGCGCCGAGCGTCTTGAGCGTGGCGATGGTTTCGATCTTGCCCTCCAGATAGGCGCGTACGGCGGACGAGATGCCGACGCCGCCCACGGCCAGCCCCGCCAGACCGACGAGCACCAGAAAGGCCCCGATCCGTTCGATGAATTCCTGCATGCCCGGTGCGCCGTTGCGGCTGTCGCGCCAGCGCATCCCGCTGTCTTCGAACCGGGCGCGGGCCTCGGTCTCGGCGGTTTGCAGGTCGCGGCCGGGGGGCAGGGCAAGGCGATACTGGGTTTCATAAAGCGTGCCGGGGGCGAGGAGGTTTGAGCCCGAAAGCCCGTCCAGCGTCACGATGGTGCGGGGGCCAAGGCCGAAGCCGCCCGAGGCCCCGTCAGGTTCCGTCAGCATCGCGGCGCGCAGCTCGAATTCCTGCGTGCCGAGGCGGAAGATATCGCCGATCCGCAGCGCCAGCCGGTCGATCAGGACCGGGTCCATCACCGCGCCGGGGCGGTCGGTGGTGGCCAGCGCCCGTTCGAGCGGGATGGCCGGGTCGAGCGTGACATGGCCATAAAGCGGATAGGCGCTGTCGACGCCGCGCACCTGTGTCAGGCCACGCTCGAGCGTGCCGTCGCGGTCGATCACGACCATGGAGCGGAAATCCACGGTTTCCGAGACGCGGCTGGCGATCCCCTCCATGAAGGCGCGTTCGTCAGGATCGGCGAAGCGGTAGGTAAAGGACATCTCGGCATTGCCGCCCAGGATCACCGCGCCCTCGCGGGTCAGTCCGGCCTCGATCGCCTCGCGCACCGAACCGACGGCGGCGATGGCGGCAACGCCAAGGGCAAGGCAGGCGAGAAAGATGCGAAACCCCTTGAGCCCGCCGCGGAGTTCCCGCCGCGCGATGCGCAGGAACATCGGGGACCAAGGGGTCATTCCGCGGCCTCGCGCAGGGTGCCCGTGTCGAGCCGCCCGTCGCGCAGGCGGATTTCCCGGTCGCAGCGGCGGGCAAGCTCGGGCGCATGGGTCACAAGGACGAGCGTCGCGCCATGCCGGTCGCGCAGCCCGAACAGCATGTCCATGATCGCCTGACCATTCGCGCCGTCCAGATTGCCGGTCGGTTCATCGGCCAAAAGGATCGCGGGGCGCGGGGCGGCGGCGCGGGCCAGCGCCACGCGCTGCTGTTCGCCACCCGACATCTGGCCGGGGTAATGATGCGCGCGGGCGGCAAGGCCAACGGCGGCCAGTTCCGCCTCGGCCCGCTCGAACGCATCGGCATGGCCGGCCAGTTCCAGCGGCGTTGCCACGTTTTCCAGCGCTGTCATGGTGGGGATCAGGTGGAAGGATTGGAAAACCACCCCCATATGGTCCCTGCGGAAGCGGGCGAGCTGATCTTCGGTCATCGCGGTCAGGTCGCGGCCAAGGGCGCGCAGATCGCCCCCGGTGGCCCGTTCAAGCCCGCCCATGAGCATGAGGAGAGACGATTTGCCCGATCCCGAAGGCCCCGTGAGCGCCACGGTTTCCCCTTTGTCCACCTGCAAGGTGATGCCATGCAAGATGTCGACGCGCCCCGCATTGCCATCGAGCGACAGGCGGGCCTCGGACAGGGACAGGACGGGATCGGACATGACTGAACGCCTCGGTTTACTTCTGTGTCAGGCATATGGGGCCTGTGCCACCATGGGCAAGGCGGCTGTTCTGTCGCTGGCCATGGTCCTGCCTGCTGCCGCGCAGGAGGTGACGATCGCGGCCTTGGGCGACAGCCTGACGCAAGGCTACGGTTTGCTGCAGGAGGACGGGTTCACCGCGCAGTTGCAGGATTGGCTGGTGGCGCGCGGCCATGACGTGGCCATTCTGAACGCGGGCGTTTCTGGCGATACGACGGCGGGCGGTCTGGCGCGGGTGGGCTGGACGCTGACGCCCGATGTGGATGCGATGATCGTGGCGCTTGGGGGCAACGACCTGTTGCGGGCGATCCCGCCCGAGGCGAGCCGCGCGAACCTCGAGGGTATCTTGCAGGCGGCGGAGGCGGCAGGGGTTCCGGTCTTGCTGGTGGGGCTGACCGCGCCGGGCAATTACGGGCCGGAATACCAGGCGGCCTTCGATGCGATGTATCCGGAATTGGCCGGAGCCTATGGCGCGCTGCATGTGGAGAGCTTTCTGGCCCCCCTGTCCGAAGCGGCGGAGGCGGACCGGCAAGGCGCGCTCACGGCCTATATGCAGGCCGATGGCATCCATCCCAATGCGGCGGGCGTTGCCCTGATCGTTGAGGCGCTGGGCCCGGAGGTGGAGCGGCTGATCGCGCGCGCAGCCGGGTCGTGAGCGGCGCTTGGCAAGGCGGGGCGGTCTTGGCTAGGCTTGGCCCTGTCCCTAAGGGCGAGGCGATCATGGGTGTATCAGTAGGGCGAGGGACGGGGCGATGAGCGACCCACAAAGCCTGCGCGTGGCGCTGGCGCAGATGTGTTCTGCCGATACCCACGCGGCCAATATCGTGACGGTCGCGGCCCTTGCGGCGCAGGCGGCGGGCGAGGGGGCCGAGATGCTGGTCCTGCCCGAGGTCGCGGGGCTGATGAACCGCAATCCCGAGACATCGCGCAAACAGGTGGTCGCGGCGGGGGATGACCCCTTCATCGGGGCCTGCCGCGAGATCGCGGCGCGGCATGGGCTTTGGCTGCACACGGGCTCCACACCCGTGCTGGGGCCGGATGGGCGGTTTCTGAACCATTCCACGCTGATCGACGCCAAGGGCGGGATCGTGGCGGAGTACGACAAGATCCATCTTTTCGACGTGACGCTGGAGGGGCAGGCCCCGATCGGGGAATCCAAGCGCTTTGCCCCCGGCACGCAGGCCGTGATCGCCCAGACGCCATGGGGGCCGATGGGGTTGAGCATCTGCTACGATCTGCGGTTTGCCTATCTCTACCGGGCCTATGCGCAGGCGGGCGCGGTGGTGATGTTCATCCCCTCGGCATTCACCGTTCCCACGGGGCGGGCGCATTGGGAGGTGCTTTTGCGCGCCCGCGCGATCGAGACGGGGGCTTTCGTTCTGGCTGCCGCGCAGGCGGGGCATCACGCCGATGGGCGGCAGACCTATGGCCATGCGCTGGCGGTCGACCCATGGGGCGGGGTTCTGGCCGATCTGGGGGAGGAGGCACCGGCGCTGCGGGTCGTCACGCTGGACCTCGGCGCGGTGGGGCGCGCGCGGGCGCAGGTTCCGGCCTGGGGCATCGCGCCGCCCGACCGGATCGACCCTGTCCGCACGGGGGGCTGACATGGCGGCGGCGGGGGATGCCGGGTCGCTGCCGGGTCTCTTGCGCGGGCTGGCCGGGGTCTTGGGCGATATCGACGGGGAACAGGGCTGGATCGCGGCGCTGCGGTTCGGCGTGGCGGGCGGCTTGGCCGAACTGGGGGATGGTGACGGGGCCGAGCCGCTGTTCCGGCAGCTTCTGGCCGGGAACCCAAGGCACCTGTGGGCCTGGATCGGCCTGATCGAGATTGTCCTGGGGCGGGGCGATGCCACGGGCGCGCTGGCCCTGGGGCGGGAGGCGCTTGGACATCTGCCACAGGAACGGCTCTTGCGCCGCAAATGCGCCGAGGTGGCCCAAGCCGCCGAAGGGCCGGAGGCAGCACTGGTCCTTTTGTGCGATCAGCCCCTCGCGGCGATGGTGGAGGAGGATCTGGCCCTTGCCATCGCCCTGCACCGGTCGGCGGGTCGCGTCGTGGAGGCCGAGCCGTTCTGCGCGCGTCTGGTCGCGTTGTCCCCGGCTCAGGCCGTGGCCCATCTGGCCCGGATCGAGATCGGCTTGGTCGCGGGCGATGCCGTGGCCGCCTGTGGCTGTGCCGAAGCGGCCCTTGCCCATCATCCGGATCACGACGAGATCCTTTTGCGCGCCGCACAGGCCTATCGGCTGGCGGGGGATGATATGCGGGCAGAAAGCCTTGCGCGGGCGGTGCCCGAAACCTCCCCCTTTGCCCCGTGGGGCGTGGCACTGCGGGCCGAGATCGCGGAGGCGCAGGGCGCGGCGGATCTGGCGCGCGGCTTGTGGTCGGAGGCTTTGGCCACGGGTCATGCGGAGGTGGCCGAGGTGGCGCGGTCGCGTCTGGGGTCCACGCCCCCCGATGCCGATACCGGGGATGCGCTATCGGCCCTGGAGGCGGCGCTTGCGGCGGGCGATGCGGCGGTCGCGGCCCTGTTGGCGCGGCTTCAGACGCAAGGGGATTTGCCGTGGTTCGTGGCCTTGCGACTGGCGGATCGGTTGGTGGAGGTCGGGCGTTTGGCCGAGGCGCAGAGCCTTGCCGATGCCTGTACCCTCTGCCCATGGACCGAGGGGGATCGGCGGGCCTTTGCGCTGGAGTGGCTGTTGTTGGCAGAGGGGCCGCTTTCGGCGCTTGATCATGTGCGGGCAGGGCCGCCCGTGCCGCGCCGCGATGCCGAGGCGTGTGAAAGGCTTGGACGTATCTTGCTGGCGGCGGGGCAGGCGCCTTTGGCGGCGCGTTACCTGCGGATGGCCGCGCGGCGCTGGCCCGGGGATGATGCGATCTTGCGGCGCACGACCGAGGCGATGATCGCCAGCGGATCGGCGGGGCAGGTTGCGGCACTTTTGGATGGGGCCCCTGCCGAGGCGGGTCTGGCCTGTCTGGTGGCCGCGGCCTTGGCCGTGGGTGATCCTTCTGCGGCGGTTGCCGCCTGTGCCGGGGCGGATGGGGCGCTACCGCTGATCGACCTGATCGAGGCGCAGCTTTTGCGTGGCGATCTGCCGGGCGCGGAAGCCAGCCTTGCCCGTCTGTCGATTGACGACGGACCGGAGGCCGAGGCGCTGATCTGCCGCCCGCGGGCGACGCGGTTGGGCAGTCTCTTGAACGAGGCACGTATTCTTGCCGCTCTCGGACCCGATGTGGCGGAGGATGCAGGCGGCTTTTTCCTGACCGCTCGCACGGCGCTTTTGCGGCGCGCTCCGGCCTCCCCCGATGCCGGCGCACAGGCTGAGGTGCCGGGCGCGCTGCACCTGGTCTGGCGTGGCGGGATGCCCCCGCCCGAAGTTGCGGAGCGGATGGTGACGGCTTGGCAGGCCGCGACGGGACGGGACCTGCGCCTGTGGGATCTTGCGACCGCTGGCCGGTGGATCGCGGATGCCTTGGGGTCCGAGGCCGCGCGCGCCTTTGCCATGGCGCAGGATGCGGAGCAGCGCGCCGATCTGGTGATGCTGGCGGTCCTGTCGGTAGAGGGTGGCATGGTTTGCAGTGCCGAGCAGGTCCCCGGCGGCGCGCTCGACACGCTGGTCCTTGGCGATGGCGCGACCCTGTTTCTGGAGGGAAGCGGCGGGATCGCGATGGATTGCATGATCGCGCCGCCCGGCCATGCGCTGATCCGCGCGGCACTTAAGGCGGCGCTTGCCGCCTGCCTGTCGCGGGAAACCGAGCATCGGTGGTTCAAGACCGGTCCCGGCCTGATGACGCGGGTCATCGCAGGGTCGCGCGCGGAGGTCGGCAGCGCCCCCCTGACCCTTCAACCCGCCGGTCGGTTGCGGCAGATCCTGCATCCCTGCCGCCCCATCGGGCGCGCCATGGCAGCGAGGATCGGGGCGGATTTACCTGCATGAGGGATGGCTGGCATCACGGCTTTACAAGGCGCTGTGTGCCGGGTGATGGTATCCGCGTAGCCCCTGTGGGCCACGACCTGTGCAGGAGATAACGAGGATGACCGGTAGGGTTGCCATCACGCCGATCTTGCTGTGCGGCGGATCGGGCACGCGGCTCTGGCCCCTGTCGCGACGCAGTTATCCCAAGCAATTCTCGGCGTTGATGGGCGAAGAAAGCCTGTTCCAGGCCTCGGTCCGGCGGGTCTGGGGCAAGGAATTCGCGCGGCCCGTCGTGGTCACGGGGGCGGAGTTTCGCTTCATCGTCACCCAGCAGATGGCCGAGGTGGGGGCGGATCCCGCCGCGGTGATCCTCGAGCCGTCGGCGCGCAACACGGGGCCTGCGGTTCTGGCCGCGGTGATGCAGGTGGCCCAGAACGATCCGGAGGCCATTGTGCTGATCGCGCCATCCGATCACGTGGTGCGCGACGTGCAGGCCTTTCACGCGGCCCTCACGGTCGCGGTCGGGGCGGCGGCGGAGGGGCGGATCGTGACCTTCGGCATCACGCCGGACCGGGCCGAAACGGGGTATGGGTACCTGGAGGTCGAGGGCGGGGTCGAAGCGGGGGTGGCTGCACCCTTGCGCCGCTTCGTGGAGAAACCCGATCGCGCGCGGGCCGAGGCGATGCTGGCCGAGGGGCGGTTCCTGTGGAACGCGGGGATTTTCATGGCGCGCGCCGATGTGCTGCTGGCGGCGTTCGAGCGGCACGCGCCGGGCCTGGTGGGGCCTGTTCGCGCGGCGCTGGAGGGGGCGCAGCCGGATCTGGGCTTTTTGCGGCTGGCAGCGGAGCCTTGGGGCGAGGCCGAGGAAATATCCATAGATTACGCGGTGATGGAGCGCGCGGAGAGGTTGAGCGTGGTGCCCTTTGACGGCGGTTGGTCGGATCTCGGGGGGTGGGAAACCGTCTGGCGCGAGATGGGGCCGGACGGGCAGGGCGTGGCGGCGTCGGGCGCGGTTCACGCGATCGACTGCCGCGATACGCTGCTCAGGTCCGAGGCCGAGGGGCAGGTGCTGATCGGGCTGGGGTTGGAGAGGATGATCGCGGTCGCGATGCCCGATGCGGTGCTGGTCGCGCCGATGGACAGGGCGCAGGATCTGCGGCTGGCGGTGGCCGCGCTGAAGGCGTCGGGGGCACGTCAGGCGACGGAATTTCCCAAGGATCACAGACCCTGGGGATGGTTCGAAAGCCTTGTTTTGGCTGACAGATTCCAGGTCAAGCGCATCCATGTCCACCCGGGCGCGAGCCTGAGTTTGCAGAGCCATCATCACCGGGCGGAGCATTGGATCGTGGTGCAGGGGACGGCGCGGGTGACGGTGGACGCCGAGGTGCGGCTGGTGAGCGAAAACCAGTCGGTCTACATCCCGCTGGGGGCCCGGCACCGGCTGGAAAACCCGGGGAAATTGCCCATGGTGCTGATCGAGGTGCAGACGGGCGGGTACCTGGGTGAGGATGACATCATCCGGTATGAGGACGGGTATGGCAGGGGGTAGGATCTCGTAGTTTTCCGGTAGTGCAAGCGTAGTGAGTATGTAGTGCTTTTTCCATTCCTTCGTCCCGACCTGCCTCGCCCAGATGAGTGGGTGCGCCTGCTCGATGCGGCCTATGACCAGAGATACTTTTCCAACTTCGGGACGCTCGCGACCCGGTTGGCCGACCGAATGGCGGCTGTTTATCTTGCACCCGGCTATCAGGGGGTTCTGTGTTCGAGCAACACGGCCGGATTGACCGCCGTGTTGCAGGCGCTCGACGTTGCGGGCCGTAAGGTGGCGCTTCCCGATTTCACCTTCGCGGCCACGCCACAGGCTGTTTTCGCGGCAGGGGCGACACCGGTCGTCTGTGATATCGACCCGCAGACTTGGGAGCTGTCGCCGGAAAGCCTGCGCGCCGCTTTCGAGGCCCATTCCGACATAGCCGCCGTTATCCATGTTCGGCCTTTCGGATTGATCCGGGACATTTCGGGCGTTCGAACCGTTTGTGCCGAGTATGAGCGCCCGCTCCTGATCGATGCCGCGGCTGGATTGGGGGCGCCCAAGGATGGCGCGGGGTTCGGGTCGGCTTTCGGCGAGATCGAGGTCTTTTCGCTTCACGCCACCAAGGTGTTTGCCGTGGGCGAGGGTGGGTTCATCGCGGCACCCGCGTCCATGATCCAGAAGATCAGGGCCGCAATGAATTTCGGGTTCAACCCGGATCGAACCTATGGCGAGGGACAGAACGCCAAGTTCGACGAGTTTCGCGCCGCGATCGGGTTGGCAATGCTGGGCAAGATGGACGCCATCGTGCCAAAAAGACAGGCACATGCCGCCTTTTACGATGAGTTGTTCGCGGCTCTTGGCGGATTCGGGACGGCGCAAGACCCGGGTCCGACGCCGTGGTCGACTTATCCCGTCGTGTTCGAACAGCCCGTGACCGCGACGACGCTGGGCGCCTTTGCCGACAACGGGATCGAGATCAAGAAATACTACTGGCCGGGTGTCCGGCGTGGCTATGTCGGCGGGCGGGAGATGCATGCTGTTGATCTGACACAAAGCCTTGCCATGCAGGACCGCTGCGCCTGTTTCCCGGTCTATTCGGATTTCTCGAGCGACATGGGTAGTCAGTTGCGGGAACGTGTTTTTCGGACCCTCTCAAGTTAAGGGAAAAACTGTGACCGATTTTTTTTCAGACAGGCTAAGCGATGGTTCTCCTGGCCATATTCGGAATTTATCAAAATCGGCGGCATATGGGTTATTGAAGCTTCCAGAGAATCTTCCCTCGTTAGATGAGTTGTTTGCAATTTTCTCACCTTCTGGAGAAGCAACGAATAACATTCTTAGTTTTCTTTCTTTGCGGCTCTTTCTGAGAGTCGCCTCAATGATTTTGAAGATTTTTTCTTGCGGGTGCTCAGGTCTGCCGACGATGAAACCGTTCTGAGTCTAACTAGTTGTGTGCGGCGTGAGTATACGCAGCTTATGGCAAGAATTAAGCCGAAATACCTCGCTGGCCTTGACTTAATTATACAGAGCTCATTTCATGATGATTTGTCCTTCAGATGGAGGTTTCTCAACTCTCTTCAAGATGAATTTGAGCGCGCTGCCTCGCGATCAATTTTTGCAGATAAAGACCCCCAAGAGTTCAATGAGTTCGAAATACTTATTCTTGTTGAGGAATTGCATCCCAACCCCCGATCTACGGTGAATAAACTTATTGCTGATTGGCTATATGTATGGCTTCGAGAAGAAGTAGGCAGGACGGCCAAGATCATTGTTACAGAAGATGCCCTTGCTCCTAAAGGATTACTTTTGGGTCGTACTGATGTTAGCATTTTGACAAAAGAAGATCTTTTTTCTACGATAGAGGGCCATAATATTCTAGATAGGGTTGATTTTATTGTAAGAAAAGACGTATCTATTTCCTCTTTTGTTAGTGATTGCCTTGATCGGTTTAATCCTTTGTCAATCGTAGAATTTCCCGGTCCGAGATGGGCTCTTTCATCCGTTGTGTCAAAATTTCTTCCATCTGTCGGGATTGAGCTTGCAAACGGAATGAATATTTCCCGTGGGCATCACATTGTAATTCCGAACGGAAGGGTTGGAAAGACTCAGCAGGAGCGATATGGTGACAAGCTTTTTATCTGCGATTACCCACAAATTCCGTTTTCGTCGGCGGTAAAGTACGATAGGGTAGAATTTGGCATTTCTGCGAATGCATTCGTCATTGTTTCCGTTGGGCGCGAATGGTATTCTCGTTCTGCCATTGAGGACGCAAGTGGCTTTCTTCAAATGGTGGTTGAAAATGTACTAAACGATGAGTCTTGTTGGATACTTGTTGGTCAAGCTGTCCCTTACAGTTTGCGTGAAAGCGTGGAGTTCATCGATCTACTTGATGCACGAAAAATAATTTTTATTGAGAACGAAGATGATTTGGTAGCGCTCTATAGGATATGTGACGCTTTTGTAATGCCACCAATTGGTGGAGGGGGCGTGGCATCGGGCTGGCTGCATCAACTAGCCTCCCTGTGCTTACTCTGCCTACATCTGATGGAGCTAAGAGCTTGCCAGAAGACTGCATCTTCGAGGATCTATCTGGTTTGCACCGTGCACTGCAAAGCCTGAAAAAAGACGTAGAGTACCGAAATAAGATGAAGGCATTGTCTGCTTCCGTCTTTGGAGAAAACTTGCTCAAAGCTGCCGCCAGAGGCTTGCATGAAGCATGCTGGAAATCCCGCCAGCAATTTTCGCGAATTAGTTTTGAGTGAGTTTTGGTGAGGATCGTTGATCTTGCAAAGCCCTTCCTTCAACCCCGGCTACGCCACTACCGAAGAACTCCGCACGCTAGGTTTCGCGCATGTGGGCAAGAATGTCATGATTGCGCACAACTGCACCCTGATCGGGCTGGAGAACATCCATATCGGTGACAATGTGCGGATCGACGGTCAGACCACCATCGCGGCGGCGCGCGGGCATTGCCGGATCGGTCGGAATGTTCATATCGGCGGGGGAACCTACCTGGCTTGCGCGGGAGGATTGGACTTGGCGGATTTTGTCGGCCTCTCCCAAGGCGTGCGCATCTACACCATTTCCGACGATTATTCCGGTGCGGCCATGACCAACCCCACCGTGCCACCCGACTTCACCAATGTCACCGTCGCCCCCGTGACCGTGGGACGACATGTCATCATCGGGTCGGGAAGTGTCGTTCTACCCGGGGTGGAGATTGGCGAGGGTGTGGCGGTGGGTGCGCTGAGCCTCGTGACCAAGAGCCTCGATGCGTGGGGCATCTATGCCGGAAACCCGGCAAGGCGGCTTCGCGAACGCAGCAAAGCCTTGCTGGATGCCGAGCGCCGGTATCTTGAACGCGAGGTCTAGGCAGCCGGGGACAGCGGAAGGAATGAGTGCAAGACATTCAGGTCGTCGGCGTTGATGAGCTGCAGGTTTTTTCGCAGGCTGGCAGTCATCTCCACCTCATCCTTGCCTGCCGATGTATTCGCCTTCACCGCCTGATGGGTGAAACCTGGATAGGCCGCTGCCAACCTCTCCATCGCCTCGTCAAACGCCTCCACCCGTCCCACGACGCTCAGCGCCGCGAGCGCCCGTTTCGCGCGGTCGAGTTCCGGTTCCGCGCCCGGCATGAGGCTGGCCAGCCTGTGGGTCTGGAAATTCCGGCATTGGCGGTCGCCGGGGCGGGCGAGGCGGGCGCGGACGTAGCCTTCGAAATCATGCTCCTTGGCGAGCCGCGCGCCCCATGTGTCGGCGTTCTGGGTCCGCTCGAAACGGTAGGCGGATTTGATCCGCTCGATGGGGTCGCGCAGGAGCAGGAAGGAGATCACGCGCACCCCGTCGATATGCGGGATCGGCCCCATCATCGTGTGGGAGGAATAGGCGATGGCCTCGGGCGTTTCGCGTATCCATGCCTCGACCAGCGGCGTGTTGTTGCCGCCCATGGCGGGAAATTCGCGCGTGACCCATCGGTCGGGGAAGTTGCGTTTCAGGATCGCGTCGACGGATGTGCCCGCGTTCTTGAACAGGTGGTAGTGCAGGATGATGGTGCGTTCGGCCATCCGTCCCTCACCCCGCTCCGAACAGGTCCACCGCCTCGAAGGCGGCCTTCATCGTCTCGCGGCCGCGCGCGAAGGAGAAGCGCTCGGCCGCGTAGCTGCGGGCGGCGGTGGAGATGGCGGTCCAGAGTGCGTCATCCTCGGACAGGCGGGTGATGGCGGCGGCCCATTCAGCGGGCGTGGTGGCGATCAGGCAATCGTGGCCGTGGCGCAGGCCGATGCCTTCGGCGGCGACGGGGGTGAGGATCGTGGGGATGCCATGGGCCAGAGCACTCAGCACCTTGCCCTTGATCCCGGCACCGGACAGGAGGGGGGCCACGAAGATGCGGTGGCGGTCGAAGGCCGTGGCCATGTCGGCGACAAAGCCCACGGGGTCGATGCTGTCCGAGGCCAGCGCGCGGACCCGGTCATCCATCCCCGCGCCGTAGATCGTCAGATGCGCGTCGGGCACGAGCGGCAGGACGGAGCGGCAGAACCACGTCACGCCCTCGGCATTGGGGTGGTGTTTGAAGCTGCCGAGGAAGGAGAGGCCCGCGCGGCCCGGGAGCGGCGGCACGGCGGGGGGGATGTCGACCACCCAGGGGCAGGTCATCACGGGGACCGAGCCATCGGTATGGGAGGCGATGACGGCGTGTTCGACCTCGTTATAGCTCAGGACGAGATCGGCGGCGCGCATCATCTCGAGCTCTTCGTCGCGGATGCGGCGCATGGCGGCGAGGCGGGAGGGGTCATCGGTGCTGAGGGCGGCGCGCAATTCGCGCAGGAAATGGAGGTCGGCGTTGTTGAGCAGGATGCGCGCGCGGGGGGCATGGGCGCGGATGTGGCGGATCGTGTCCTGGGCCACGTAGTAGCGGGTGATGTAGACGGCGTCGAATTCGGCGGCACGCTGGGTGAGGAATTCGGCGAGGGAGGTGTAGAAGGGGGCGGTCACGACCTCGACCCCGATGTTCTGGAGGTCGTCGGTGTAGCTGCCCATATGGGCGAGGTTCTGGGGCAGGAAGGTGACCTTGTATCCCAGGGATTGGACCAGTTCGATCTCGCGCAGGGCGGCGTAGGAGCCGGCGTCGCGATCCGGGCGGGGGGTGGTGTAGTCGATGAAGAGGACGCGGCCCGCGATGCCGCGATCCTTTTCGAGGTCGGGGCTCTGCCCTTCCTTGCCGTGGGAGGCATAGGCGCGGGCCCATTGGCGTTTGAATTTCGGGCGGTTCAGTTCCTGGTGTTTCTTGAACCCTTGGGTGGTGTCGGTGCCGCTGGTCACGCCTTCGAAATGGTAGACGATGGAGGCGGGGACGAACCAGGTCTTGTAGCCCGCGTCGCGGATCTTGAAGGCGAGGTCGGTGTCTTCGAAATACATCGGTTCGAGGTAGGAGGAGAGGCCGCTGACCTCGTCCCAGATGCGCCTTGTGGTCATGAGGGCGGCACCCGAGAGGTAATCGGCTTGGCGCGCGTAGGAAAAACGCGGCTCCCACGGGTTGGCGCGGTTGCCGTAGTTCCAGGGATTGCCGTTGCCCCAGACGATCCCCCCCGCCTCTTGCAGCTTGCCGTCGGGGTAGAGGAGCTTGGCGCCCGCAAGGCCCACGTTGTCGAGGCGGGCGAAGGCATCGAGCAGCGCGTCGAGCCAGCCCACGGTCGGTTCGGTGTCGTTGTTGAGAAGGACGACATGATCGCCCCGGGCGGCGGCGACCCCCGCGTTGCAGGCGCGGATGAAGCGCTGCGGCTCGGCGTTGCGGATGACGCGGATGCCCGTGACGATCTGTTCGATCGTGGCGGTGTCGTCGGTCGAGGCGTCGTCGACGAGGATCACCTCGAAGCTGGCGCGGTTATGGGCGACGAGGAGCGCGCAAAGGCAGTAATAGGTGACCTCGGCCTTGTTGTGGGCGGGGATGATGACGCTGACCTGCGGGTTTTCCACGGCGGGAAAGGCGATGGGCTGAAGCTTGACCGTTTCATGGGTGCAATCGAGCGCGCGCGCCGCCGTCGCGAGCGAGGCCGGGTCGAGGCCCGGCACGGGATGGTCGAGATGGGCGCGCAGGCCGCGGTAGCGGTGATTGGCGCGCTGGGTCAGATCGGTGGGAAAGGGCGCACGGGTTTCGCGGGCGATGATGTCGTGCGGGGTGAGGGCGCGCGGGGCCAGAACGGCGAGCGACAGGAAGATCTGGCTGCCCGACAGGTCGCGGATCGACAGGTCGGTGATTTCGCCGCGCAGGCAGGCGGCGGGCAGGCGGATGGCGGTTTCGCCCTGGCCGATATGGATACGGTCGACCGGCTTGCCATCGGCGAAGAGGAGGAAGCTGTCGGGCCGTTCCGCCTTGAGCATCAGCGTATGGCCGTAATCGTCGGTCAGCGTGACGGTATTGGCGTCGGGTTCGAAGAGATCCAGCGTCTCTTTCCCGAGGCGCAGCTGGAGCGGCGGAGAATTCGGTCGGCGGGGCGGGACATGGGCGCGGAACCACTGACCATTGGTGGTCTTGGCAAAGGTTTCCTGACGCGGCTGGGGGGCCAGCGGATCGCTTTTCGCCGCCGCAATCCGGGCATCGGCGAGGAAGAGGAAGGGGAAATTGTCCTGTCCATCCTCGCGAAAGCCGAGGTAGCGGATTTGCAGGCTGACGGTGACGGGCCGGTCATGGGCCGGGCAGGGCAGGGTGACGGCCTGATAGCCGTCGGCCCGCCGCCCGCCCAGGAAAGCGGGGTCGAAAGGGACCACTATGGTCTGGGCGCTGCCCCCCGTGCCGGGGTCGAAGCGCACGATCAGTTCCGCCTCGGCGCGATGGGCGGCGATCAGGGCGGTGAAGGTTCTGGGCTTTGACGCGGGCGGGATCGTGACCGTGGCATCGAGGTCGATCAGGCGGGGCTTGTCGAATTCCCCGATCTGCAATTGCAGCGTTTGGCCGTTTTCAAGCGCCCAATCGGGCAGTTGGTTCACCATCGCCTCGGTCGAGGGGGGCAGGGATGTTCCATCGGGGCGCGTTTCGGCGCGAATGGCAGACGCGGCGGAAAAGGCGAAACTGTGCCGCAAGGTGATGGCGCGCAGGTCGGGCGGCAGATCGGCGACAGGGTCGAGCGGCAGGACATACCCGTCATGGGCCAGCGAAAGCCCGGCCTTCACCACCTTGGGCGCGGCGCGAAGGAACAGATGATCCCGCGACAGGATGGCGGTTTCGACACTCGTGAACAGGGACATGGAACGCGCGAACTGAATAAACGACCCTTTGAGGGTGGACAGGAGAGACCCAGCGCTGTCAACCCGTTGTGGTCATCTGTGGGGCGGCAGCCGCCCTTTCGGGTGCCTGATGTCCTGTCATTGCCCCGCGTGATCTGCCCTTGGTCGTGGCGGGACGGTCACATGCCCTTCCATCAGGCGGCGGGCGGTGCGGAAGACGGTCGCATGGGCGACATGCCATCCGTCGTCGGTGCGCGTGACGCGGGCCATGGCGGGCATCACGCCCGAGGCATGGCCGAGGCGCAGGATACCGTCCTGCGGTGGGTTGGCCAGATCGGCGACACAGGTGCCGGGGAGGGCGGCTGCGACAGCGGTGCACATCGAGCCGGTGAGGGTGACCGCGCGGTGGGCCTGCCCCATGGAAATCATGCGGATCGCGATGTCGAAATCCGTGGCGGACAGGGTTTCGCCCGCCGTGCTGCGATAGGCGCGGGGGGGTGCCACCATGCCGATCTTGGGGCTGCCGGCGCGGGCATGGGCGGCGTCCATCGTCGGGGTCAGGCCCATCGCCATGCTGCCCGCGCAGCGGATCGCCTCGAGCCTGTCCATGAGGCCGGGGGTGCCTTCGATCTCTTCGGGGGTTTCGTAGCCGGTCAGGCCAAGCGCCTCGGCGCGGAGGAAGACCACGGGGTTGGTCGCGTCGATCAGCGAGACCGCGATGGGGGCGGGCAGGCCCGGAACGTCGATCAGGTCGCTTGGATTGCCGGTCGGCAGGAGCCGCCCGGTCGCCGCCCCCGCCGGATCGACGAAATCGAGCCGGATGCGCGCGCCTTTGCCCGCGACCCCGGGATTGACGAAATCGCCCGTGACCATGGGCAGGCCATCCTGCACCGCGAAGCGGCTTTCGATGATCTTGCCCGTGTTGGTGTTGTGGATGCGCACCACGGCCTCCCCGTCCGGGGGGTGCACCAAGCCTTCTTCCACCGCGAAGGGGCCGATGGCGGAGGACATGTTTCCGCAGTTGGAGCTGTAATCGGGCGGGCCATCGGTCACCGGGATCTGGACGAAGGTGTAATCGACATCGGCATCGGGGCGGCTGGGCGGGTCGATGACGCAGATCTTGGACAGGGACGACAGGCCGCCGCCCATCCCGTCGAGCTGGCGCTTGCCGGGATCGGGGCTGCCCATGGCGGACAGGAAGATCCGGTGGCGTTCCTCGATGTCGGAGGGCAGGTCGCGGCCGTGAAAGACGAGCGCCTTGCTGGTGCCGCCGCGCATGAAGACGCAAGGAATGCGGAGTTGGTTGGTCATCTTGATCCCCGTCATGCCGAATAGGTCTTGTCGCGGGCGAGCCAATCGGCGGTGCCGATGATCGCCTCGCGCTCGGCGAAGCTGACCATGCGGTCCTGAAGGGCGTGGCTGTCGCCGTCGCGGCGGATCGCATGAAGCGTCTGTTCCATCGCCCAGAGGGCTGCGCGTTGCAGGTCGCTGGGGATGATGACGATGGCATAGCCAAGCGCGCCCAGCCGGTCGGTGGGGACAAGCGGCGTCTTGCCGCCTGCGAACATGTTGATGAGCTTGGGATAGGGGAGGCGTTCGGCGATCTGTTCGATCTGGTCGATGCTTGTCGGGGCCTCGACGAAGATCACGTCGGCGCCTGCTTCCATATAGGCATGGGCGCGGTCGATCGTGGCCTCGAACCCTTCGACGGCGAGACCGTCGGTGCGGGCGATCACGACCAGGTCGGGGTCGGTGGCGGCATCGCGGATGGCGCGGAGTTTCTGGGTCATTTCGCGCGTGGGGACGATGGATTTGTCGTCGTAATGGCCGCAGCGCTTGGGGAAATGCTGATCTTCTACATGAAAGCCCGCGACGCCCGCCCGTTCGAAGGCGCGGACCATGTGCTGGGCGTTGAGCGCATTGCCATAGCCGGTGTCGGCATCGGCGATCACGGGGATGGTGACGGCATCGACGATGGGGATGAGGCGGTCGGTGACCTCGGCCAGGCTCAGGAGGCCCAGATCGGGAAGGCCGGTCGCGCGCGCGATGGCCCCGCCGCTGGCATAGACCGCCGGGAAACCCGCGCGTTCGATCATGCGCGCCGAGATGCCGTCATAGCCGCCCGGTGCGACGACCGGCCCGCCCTGCCCCATCAGCTGGCGCAATCGTGTCGAAGGTTTCAAGACGCCATCCTCCCCCAGCCTCTCGGGCGCGAGAGTGCCGTCGCGCCCGGGAGGCCGCAAGGGGGCTCAGGCCTTGCCCCAGCCGCCTGCGGTGGGGGTGATGACGGTGACGGCCTCGCCCGGGTCCAGGACGGTCTGGGCGCAGGCGGGCAGCGTTTCGGTCGTGCCGTCGTTGCGCCGGACGAAGGTCTGGCCGAGTTGCCCGTCGCCGCCGCCCGCGATGCCGCGCGGCGGCAGGCTGCGGTGCGAGGAGAGGATCGCGCAATCCATCCGTTCCAGAAAGCGGATGCGCCGTTCGGTCCCGTCGCCAGCGGGGCATTGGCCCTGACCGCCCGATCCGGGACGCAGGGCGAAATGTTCGAGGAGGACGGGAAAGCGCATCTCGAGCACTTCGGGGTCGGTGAGGCGCGAGTTGGTCATGTGGACATGCACGCCCGACGTGCCGGGAAAGCCGCGCCCGGATTTCATGACGCCGGCGGGAGAGCCGGAGCAGATGGTTTCGTAATATTGGTGGGTGTCATTGCCGAAGGTCAGGTTGTTCATCGTGCCCTGGCTGTTGGCGATGGCCCCGAGCGCGCCGAAGATGGCGTTGGTCACATGCTGGCTGGTTTCCACGTTGCCCGCCACGACCGCGCGGGGATAGGCGGGTTTCAGCATCGAGCCTTCGGGGATGATGATGCGGATGGGGCGCAGGCAGCCTGCGTTCATGGGGATGGGTGCCTCGACCATGACGCGGAAGCAATAGAGGACGGCGGCGCGTGTCACGGGTTCGGGCGCGTTGAAGTTGTTTTCCATCGCGGGGCTGGTGCCGGTGAAATCGACGGTCGCCTGTCGCGCGTCGCGGTCGACGGTGATCTTGACCCGGATCACCTGGCCCGTGTCGGTGGGGTAGTCGTAGGAGCAATCCTGAAGCCCGCCGATCAGGCGCGCGACCTCTTCTGCCGCGTTGTCCTGCACATGGCCCATATAGGCCTGAACCGTGGGGAGGCCGAATTCGGCGACCATGCGGCGCAGTTCGGCGGCGCCGCGTTCATTGGCGGCGATCTGCGCCTTGAGATCGGCGATGTTCTGGTCGGGGTTGCGGGCCGGGTAGGGGTGATCGGTCAGGAGATGTCGCAGCGCCGCTTCGCGGAAGGAGCCTTGTTCGACGAGGATGAAATTGTCGAACAGCACGCCTTCCTCGTCCACGGTCTTGGCCAGCGGCGTCATGGAGCCGGGGGCGGTGCCGCCGACATCGGCGTGGTGGCCACGGGAGGCGACCCAGAAGAGGATCGTGTCGCCCGCATCGTCGAAGACGGGCGAGACGACCGTGATGTCGGGAAGATGGGTGCCGCCATTGTAGGGGGCGTTCAGCGCAAAGACATCGCCGGGGCGGATGTTGCCTGCATTGAGCCGGATCACGGTTTCGACGCTGCGGTCCATCGAGCCCAGATGCACGGGCATATGCGGTGCATTGGCGACAAGCGCGCCCGAGGCATCGAAAACCGCGCAGGAGAAATCGAGCCGTTCCTTGATGTTCACCGAATGGGCGGTGTTCTGGAGCGCCACGCCCATCTGTTCGGCGATGTTCATGAAGAGGTTGTTGAACACTTCGAGCAGGATCGGATCGGCCTCGGTCGTGCCAGCGGCCTGCGTGCGGGCCATGCGTTCGTGGCGGCGCATCACGATATCGTCGCGGGCGGTCAGTTCGGCGGTCCAGCCGGGTTCGACGACCACGGTCTGGTTGGGTTCGATGATGAGCGCGGGGCCGCGCAGCCGGTCGCCGGGGGACAGCGCCGCGCGTGGGAACACGGCGGCCTCGACCATCTTGCCACCGCTAAAGATCGGGACGTGGCGGTCGCTTGTCGCATCGCGTGTCGCGGTCGCGGCGGTGGTTTCGCTGGTCCGGGCGCTGGCGGCCTCGGTCATCTCGACCTCGACGGCTTCGACGGTCACGGGCTTGTCGGGGCTGACGAAGCCGAATTGCGCCTTGTGGGCCGCTTCGAATTCCGCGCGGGCGGCAGCAGCATTGCTGGTCCAGACCACGGGCAGGGCGGTGTCGGTGCCTGCATAGCGCAGGTGCAGGCGGGTGACGGCCGTTGCAGCAGCCGGGTCGACGCCTTGTTCGGACAGGTCGGCGGATACGGCCGCGCCCAGATCGCTTGCAAGCCGGTCGATGGCGGGCAGGGTTTCGGGGGCGAGCGTCTCGACAAGCGCCTGTTGGCGGCTGGCCGAAACGGTCGCGCGCCCGATGCCATAGGCCGACAAGAGGCCCGAAAGCGGATGGATCAGGACCGATTCCATCCCCAAAGAATCGGCGACAAGGCAGGCGTGCTGCCCCGCCGCGCCGCCGAAAGCATTGAGGAGGTACCTGGTCACGTCATAGCCGCGCTGGACGCTGATCTTCTTGATGGCATTTGCCATGTTCTCGATCGCGATGGTGAGGAACCCCTCGGCCACCTCCTCGGGGGTTTTCCCCTCGTCGGCGGCGATGGCTTCGAACCGCGCGCGGACCACATCGGCGTCCAGCGCCGCATCCTGATCGGGGCCGAAGACGCGGGGGAAAAACTCGGGGCGCAATTTGCCCAGCATCACGTTGGCATCGGTCACGGTCAGGGGACCGCCGCGCCGGTAGCAGGCGGGGCCGGGATTGGCCCCCGCCGAATCGGGACCGACCCGGAAGCGCCCCGGTTCGGCATGCAGGATCGACCCGCCGCCCGCCGCAACCGTGTGGATGCGCATCATCGGCGCGCGGATGCGCACGCCCGCCACCTCGGTGTCGAAGGCGCGTTCGTAATCGCCCGCGAAATGCGCCACATCGGTGGAGGTGCCGCCCATGTCGAAGCCGATGACCCGGTCAAAGCCCGCATCGGCCGCCGTTTCCACCATGCCGACGACACCGCCCGCGGGACCGGAGAGAATCGCATCCTTGCCCTGGAATTTCTCGGCCGCCGTCATGCCCCCCGAGGACATCATGAATTGCAGCGTCGGGCCCGGTTGGCCTGCGGGCGTGGCCCCCAGCGCATCGGCCACCCGCGCGACGTAGCGGCGGAGAATCGGGGAGAGATAGGCATCGACCACGGTCGTGTCGCCGCGTCCCACCAGTTTCACCAGCGGCGAGACCTCGTGGCTGACCGACACTTGCGCAAAGCCCAGGCCCCGCACCAGTTCGGCCAGTGCCGCCTCGTGCGCGGGGTTTTTCCAGGCGTGCATCAGGACGATGGCAACCGCGTCGATGCCCTTGGCCTTGGCCTCGGCCAGGGGGGCATGGAGGGTCGTGGTGTCGAGCGCCAATTCGATGGTGCCATCGGCGCGAAGCCGTTCCTCGACCTCGATCACCTGTTCGTAGAGCTGTTCGGGAAGGATGATCTCCTTGGCGAAGATATCGGGGCGGGCCTGGTAGGCGATGCGGAGCGCGTCACGAAATCCCTTGGTGATCAAGAGGATGGTCCGGTCGCCCTTGCGTTCCAGCAGGGCGTTTGTGGCGACTGTCGTGCCCATCTTGACCGTGCCGATGCGCGCAGGCTCGATGGTGCCGCCCAGGAGACGCCGGATGCCTTCGATGGCGGCATCGGCATAGCTTTCGGGATTCTCGGAGAGCAGCTTGAGCGGCGTCAGCGTGCCGTCGGGGGCGCGGCTCACCACGTCGGTGAAGGTGCCGCCACGGTCGATCCAGAAATCCCAAGGCTCGGGCGCATGTGTCATCGTGATCTCTCCGCTGTTCGTGCCGCCCGTTTTTCGGGCGATCCGGGAAGGGTGCCTGGTGCGCCCTCGCATTCCGATGACATTTTGTTGACAAATTGTCGATCAGTGGTCAACCTCCTCCTTACGCAGGGTCACGAAGAGCCCTGAACCACGAGATCCCGGCGCAGGATCGCGCCGGTCCAACAGCCATGGGAGATGCCTGATGACCTATTCCTTCCGCTCGATCGCGCTGGCCAGCGCGCTGACTGCCCTGACCCTGCCCGCCGCGGCACAGACTGCATGGGACATGCCGACGCCCTATGGCGACACGGTGTTCCACACGATGAACATCATGGAATTCGCCGATGACGTGCGCGAGGCGACGGGCGGCCAGCTGGACATCACCGTCCATTCCGCAGGCTCGCTGTTCGGCCATCCCGAGATCAAGGACGCCGTGCGCCGGGGGCTTGCGCCCATCGGGGAGATCCTCTTGTCGCGTCTGGCCAACGAGAACCCGCTGTTCGAGGCGGATTCGATCCCCTTCCTGGCCGACAGCTATGCCGATGCCCGCGCGCTCTGGGCCGCATCGCGCCCTGCCGTCGAGGCGCTGTTGGCCGAGCAGGGTCTGACGCTGCTTTACGCCGTGCCGTGGCCGGGCCAGTCGCTTTACCTGACCGAGGAGGTGACGGACCCCGCCGCGCTTCAGGGCGTGACCTTCCGCGCCTACAACACCGCGACCGAGCAGCTGGCCAATATCCTTGGCATGGTGCCGACGCAGGTCGAGGCGGGGGATATCCCGACGGCTTTCGCGACGGGCCGGGTCGCGGCGATGATGACTTCGCCCTCGACCGGCGTGTCGTCGCAGGCGTGGGATTTCACGAGCGTCTATGTCGATGTGAACGCATGGCTGCCCAAGAACGTGATCTTCGTGAACACCGAGGCGCTGAACGCGCTGCCCGAGGATCAGCGCGCCGGTCTGCTTGCGGCTGCCGCCGAGGCGGAAGCGCGCGGTTGGGCGATGTCGGAGGCCGAGACCGCGACCCAGATCGCCACGCTGGAAAGCAACGGCATGACCGTCGTCCAGCCCTCCGAGGCGCTGTCGGCGGCACTGGCTGCGGCAGGGGCGCAGATGACCGAGGAATGGCTGGCGCGCGCCGGTGACGAGGGTGCGGCCATCGTCGCGGCCTACGAGGCGGCACAGTAATCATCGAACGGGGCCGGGCGGAGATGCCCGGCCCCCTTTCCCTCGGGCCTGGCCCGGTTTCGCGCAACATGCCTGGCACATCCGACAGGGAGGCGGCCGCAATGCGTCGTATGCTCGATCTCATCTATACTTCCGCGCTGGTGGCTTCGGCCGGGGCATTGGTGACCATCGCCGTCCTGGTCTTTGCGCAGATCGGGGGCCGTATCCTTGACCGGTTCCTGTTGGCCATGGGGCGGGAGGTTGTCGGCTTCCAGGTGCCGTCGCTGGCCGAGATCGGCGGGTTCCTGTTCGTCGGTGCCGCCTTTCTGGCGCTGCCCGCGACGCTGAGGGCGGCGGGGCATGTGCGGGTGACGATGCTGGCGCAGGCGCTGCCCGGGGCGGCGGCACGGGCGGTCACGATCATCGTCCTGGCCGCGGGGCTGGGGCTGGCCGCATTCGCCGCATGGCACAGCGGGGTGCAGGCGCAGGACAGCTGGGCCTTCAACTCGGTCTCTTTCGGGATGGTGCGGGTGCCCTTGTGGATCCCGCAAGGGGTGATGACGCTGGGATTGATCCTGTTCGCGGTCGCGCTGGCCGATGAGCTGGTCGCGGCGCTGCGCGGGGCCACGCCCGCCTTCCGCGAGGCCGAAGCGGCGCGCAGCATCGACGACGGAGGGCATTGAGATGGATCTGTTCACCCTGTCGCTCATCCTTGTCGCGGTTCTGTTCGTCTGTCTGGCGCTGGGCCTGTGGGTCGGCTTTTCGCTGATCGCGGTCGGGTTGGTCGCCATGACGCTGGCCACGCCCGCGCCGGTGGGCGCCGTTTTCGGGACCAAGGCCTGGGCCGCGCTCAATATCTGGGACCTGACGGCACTGCCCATGTTCATCTGGATGGGCGAGATCCTGTTCCGGTCACGGCTGTCATCCGACCTGTTCACGGGGCTTGCGCCCTTTACCCGGCGGCTGCCGGGGGGGCTGTTGCATGTCAACATCATGGGCTGCGCGCTGTTTGCGGCCGTGTCCGGCTCGTCTGCGGCGACCACGGCCACGGTGGGGCGGATGTCGCTGCCCGAACTCAAGGCGCGCGGCTATGACGACAAGATGGCCATCGGCACGCTGGCGGGGTCGGGCACCTTTGGCTTTCTGATCCCGCCCTCGATCATCCTGATCGTCTACGGGGCCGCGACCGAGCAATCCATCGCGCGTCTGTTCCTGGCGGGCGTCCTGCCGGGGCTGATGCTGGCCGCGATGTTCGGCGGTTACACGATGTTCTGGGCCTGGCGGAACCGCCACCTGATGCCCCCGCCCGAACCGCCGGCACCCTGGCGGGAAAAGATCCGGGCGGCGGCGCTGTTGTTGCCGACGGTCGGGTTGATCGTGGCCGTGATCGGCTCGATCTACGGCGGCCTTGCCTCTCCCACGGAGGCGGCGGTCGTGGGCGTGGTGGGCGCGCTCGCCATCTCGGGCCTGTCGGGGGGGCTGGATCGCAAGGGCGCGTGGGACAGCCTGCGGGGCGCAGCGGTCACGACCTGCATGATCGCCTTCATCCTTGTCGGCGCGGCCTTTCTGACCGGGGCGATGGGCTATACCGGCATTCCGCGCAGCCTTGCGGCATGGATCGGGGACCAGGGCTTTTCGCAATATGCGTTGCTGGCGGCGCTGTTGGTGTTCTTCATCGTGCTGGGCTTTTTCCTCGATGGGATTTCCATCGTTGTGCTGACCGTTTCGGTCATCTTGCCGATGGTTCTGGCCGCGGGCATCGACCCGATCTGGTTCGGTGTTTTCCTCGTCCTCGTCGTCGAGATGAGCCAGATCACGCCGCCCGTGGGGTTCAACCTGTTCGTGCTGCAATCCATCACCGGCAAGGGGATTTTCACCATCGCGCGCTATGCCGCGCCCTTCTTCTTCCTGCTGGTTGCGGCTACCGTGATCCTGACGCTGTTTCCGCAGATCGCGCTTTGGCTGCCCTCGACCATGTCCGCACGATGACCGACCGCCGCCCATCCCTGCCCGATATCGGGCCTGTCGTATCCTCGGCGCATCTGGCCGACAGCGCCTTGCCCGCGCTGTCGGAGGTCGAGTTTGCGCTGACCATGGCCAACCACGCCTATCAGCGCTGGATGGTGCGCTGCATGACGGCGGCGGGCGGGCCGACGATGTCGCCGCTCGAGGTGTTGATCCTGCACCTGGTCCATCATCGCGGGCGGCCCAAGACGCTGGCCGAGGTCTGCCTGATCCTGAACATCGAGGATACGCATCTGGCCAATTACGCGATCAAGAAGCTGACGCAGGCGCAGCTTTTGAAGGCCGGGCGCAAGGGCAAGGAAAAGACCGTGGCGATCACCGAGGCGGGGGCGACGTTATGCGCCCGCTACAAGGAGGTGCGGGAGGCGCTTTTGGTGCGGGCGGCGCGCCAGTTGGGCCATGATCCCGAGGATATGAGCCGGGTGGCCGCGCTCCTGCGCGCGCTGTCGGGCAGCTACGATCAGGCCGCGCGGGGTGCGGCGGCGCTGTGACCTCCTGGCTCGCGCGGAGCGGGCGCTGGATGCTGCCGGGGGGGCTGGCGATCGGGCTGATCTCGCCCACGCTGGCCGAGGCGCTGCGCCCCATCATCGGCCCGGTGGTCGTGATCTTGCTGTTCCTGGCCGTGCTGCGGATCGGGCCCGAAGGCTTGCGGATCGGGCGCGCGGGGCTGATGCGCGCGGGATTGCGCGCGCTGGTCCTGCAATTGGCCCTGCCCCTGGCCATAGCCCTGCCCCTGGCTGCGGCGGGTGTGCTGGAGAGCAGCCTTGCGCTCGGGGCGGTTCTGTTCCTGTCGGCCGCGCCCCTGACCGGGGCTGCGCATTTCGCGGTGATGGCGGGGGGGGCCCCTGCGCCCGCGCTGCGCCAGACGGTGATCGGCACGGCGCTGTTGCCTGCGACGGTGGTGCCGGTTTTCGCGCTGGTCCCGGCCTTTGGCACTGCTTCCGAGGTGATCGGGGCGGTGGGGCGGCTTTTGGTCATCATCGCGCTGGCGGGTGGGGTGGCGCTGTGGCTGCGGTCGCGGGGATGGGTGCAGGCGAGCCCCCGCACCTTTGTCCGGATCGATGCCATCGCGGCGGTGTTGTTGGCGGTGGTCGTCATCGGCATCATGAGTGCCGTGGGCCGGACGCTCAGGGAGGATCCCGAAAGCTTCTGGCTGGCCATGGCGCTGGTTTGCGCCATCGGGTTCGGGTTGCAGGCGCTGGCGGTCTGGATGTTGCGCGATGGCCCCGATCTGCCGGCGCTCGCGGTGATCGCGGGCAATCGCAATGTCGCGCTGTTCCTGGGTGTTCTGCCTGCGGCGGTGAGCGATGAGCTGTTGCTGATGATCGGCTGTTTCCAGGTGCCGATGTATCTGACGCCCCTGATCCTGCCGCGCCTGATCGCGCTGAAGCGGCGGGGCGGCGGTGCAGGGTTCGGGGCAAATTGACAGCGACTTGCCGCCCCGTCATCAAGGGCGGCAGGGCAGATTTCGGGGGCGGGGCATGGACAGGCTGGGGCAGGAAAAGATCTCGCTCTGGGATGCGACCTCCGAAGAGGTGCGGCCCGATCCGGCGGATTTGCCCGAAAGCGTCGATCTGGCCATCGTGGGGGGCGGCTACACGGGCCTGTCCACCGCGCTGCATGCCGCGCAGGCGGGGCTGTCGGCGCATGTGATCGAGGCCAATGAGATCGGTCATGGCGGATCGGGGCGCAATGTCGGCCTGGTCAATGCCGGCGTCTGGATGCCGCCCGCGCAGGTGCGCGCGGCGCTTGGGCCCGATTACGGGCCGCGGTTCCTGCGCCGGTTCGCGGATGGGCCCGCGATGGTGTTCGACCTGATCGAACGGCACCAGATCCGTTGCGAGGCGACGCGGGCGGGCACGATCCATGCCGCCCATGCCGCCGCAGGCCTGCGGGATCTGGAGGGGCGCTGGCGTGAATGGGTTGCCATGGGCGAGCCGGTCGAGATGCTGGACGCGGCGCAGACGGCAGAGGCGCTGGGCACCGATCGCTATGTCGGCGGGTTGCTCGATCACCGGGCGGGGACGGTGAACCCGATGGGCTATGTCCGGGGTCTGGCGCGGGCGGCAAGGGCGGCGGGGGCGGGCCTGTCCACCGGCGTGCGGGTGACGGGGTTGCACAAGCAGGCGGGCGGCGGTTGGCGGGTCGAGACGGATCACGGCCCGGTCCGGGCGCGGGCCGTCGTGCTGGGGACGAATGCCTATACCGACAGGCTTTGGCCGGGGCTGAACGCGACCTTTACCACGATCCATTATTTCCAGTTCGCCACCGTGCCCCTTGGGCCCGAGGCGGACCATATCCTGCCGGGGCGGCAGGGGGTCTGGGACACGGCGCCGGTCATGACCTCGATCCGGCGGGATGCGCGGGGGCGGCTGATCATCGGGTCGATGGGGCGGGTGATCGGCAGCCGCGAGCGGGGGCTGTCGCGGCGCTGGGCCGAGCGGACGCTGAAGCGGCTTTATCCCGGTCTTGGCCCGGTAGAGTTCGAAGAGGCCTGGCACGGCCAGATCGCGATGACCCCCGACCATCTGCCGCGCATCCATGTGCTCGACGAAGGGCTTTACACCCCCATCGGCTACAACGGGCGGGGCATCATCACCGGCACGATCTTCGGTCAGGCGATGGCGGATCTGTTGACGGGGATGGACCCGGCCGATCTGCCGCTGCCGGTCACCGACCCGGCGGCGGTGGCAACCGCGCCCTTGATGCGGCGGGTCTATGACCTGTCCTTTGTCGCCAATCAATTCCTCAAGGGACTGTGACATGAGCATGCCCCCCAGACGGGTCGGCGTCGATATCGGCGGCACCTTTACCGATGTCGCGCTCGATACCGGGCGGGGTCTGGTCACCGGCAAGGTGCTGACCGATTACGCCCAGCCCGAGCGCGCGATCCTGTCCGCGATCCTGTCGGCCGCCCACCAGGCAGGCATCGACCCGGGCGAGATTACGCAGGTGATCCACGGCACCACGCTGGTCACCAATGCGCTGATCGAACGGCGGGGCGCGCGGATGGCCTTTGTCACCACAGAAGGGTTCCGCGACGTGATCGAGATGCGGTCCGAGAACCGCTTCGAGCAATATGACCTGAACCTGACGCTGCCCGCGCCCCTGGTGCCGCGCAAGGATCGCTTCACGCTGTCCGAACGCATCGGGCCCAAGGGCGAGGTTCTGTTGCCCCTCGACAGGACCGAGGCGCGCGCCTTGGCCGCGCGGATCCTGGCCGAAGGCTACGAGGCGGTCGCCATTGGCCTGATCCATGCCTATGCCAACGATGCCCATGAAAAGATGATGCAAGAGGCGCTGGCCGAGGTCGCGCCGGGGCTCTCGGTGTCGATCTCGTCCGTCATCTCGCCGCAATTGCGGGAATTGCCCCGGTTCAACACGGTCATCGCCAATGCCTATGTGCAGCCGCAGGTCTCGGCCTACCTCGGGCGGCTGGTGGAGCAGCTGCGCGCGGCGGGCATCGGCGCGCCTGTCTTCCTGATGCATTCGGGGGGCGGCTTGATCTCGGTCGAGACGGCGGCCGAACAGCCGGTGCGTTTGCTGGAATCGGGGCCTGCGGGGGGCGCGATCTTTGCGGCCGGATATGCGCGGGCGCATGGGATCGACCGGGTCCTGAGTTTCGACATGGGCGGCACCACGGCCAAGATCTGCCTTGTGGAACAGGCGACGCCCAAGACGGCGAATTCCTTCGAGATCGCCCGCACCTATCGGTTCAAGAAAGGCTCGGGGATGATCGTGTCCACCCCGGTGGTCGAGATGGTCGAGATCGGGGCAGGCGGCGGGTCCATCGCCACGGTCGATGCGATGGGTCGGATACAGGTCGGCCCAAGGTCTGCCGGGTCCGAACCCGGCCCCGCCTGCTACCAGCGCGGCGGGTCCGAGCCCACGGTGACCGATGCCAACCTGATCCTCGGGCGGCTCGATCCGGAAGCTTTCGCGGGCGGCGCGATCCCGCTGTCGGCCAAGCTGGCCCAAGGGGCGATGGCGGACGTGGCTGACCGGCAGGCGATGGATGTGCAGGACGCGGCCTTTGGCGTGACCGAGATGGTGGACGAGAACATGGCCAATGCGGCCCGCGTCCATGCGGTGGAAAACGGGCGCGACATCGAAGCCTTTACCATGGTCGCCTTTGGCGGGGGCGCGCCGCTGCATGCCTGCCGTTTGTGCGAGAAACTGGGGCTCAAGGCGCTATTGATCCCGCCCGGTGCCGGGGTCGGATCGGCCATCGGCTTCCTGCGCGCGCCGATCAGTTTCGAGGCGACGCGCGGGCTGTTCCAGCCGCTCGACGGGTTCGATGCCGACCTGGTCAATGCGACGCTTGCCGCGATGGAGGGTGAGGCCCGCGCCTTTGTCGAGGCGGGGGCGGCAGGGGCGGAAACCGTGACGCGGCTGACCGCGTTCATGCGCTACCGGGGGCAGGGTTGGGAAATTCCCGTGCCGCTGGCGCAGGATCGGTTCGGGCAAGGCGATGTGCCGGGGCTGATCGCGGCCTTCGAGGAGGCCTATCGCGGCCTGTTCGGTCGGATCATCGACGGGCTGATGCCCGAGATCACCAATTGGTCGCTGACGGTCGCCACGCGCGCGCCAGATCCGGCGCCGGTCGCGCGTCTCATCGACGGCAGGCCCGCCGCAGGGCGTCGGCCCCGCCGTTTCTTTGACGCGCGGCTGAGGCAGGAGGTCGAGGCCACGGAAATCGCGCGCGCCGACATGATCCCCGGCGCGACGGTCGAGGGCCCCGCGATCATCATCGAGGACGAGACTTCGACCATCGTCACCTCGGCCTTTCGGGCCATCGGGCAGGCGGATGGGTGCCTTTTGCTGATCCGCAAGGAGGAGGCGGCATGACGCCTGACAGCATCGATTTCCAGATCATGTGGAACCGCCTGATCGCGGTGGTCGAGGAACAGGCAACGACACTGATCCGCACCGCCTTTTCCACCTCGGTCAGGGAGGCGGGCGATCTGTCGGCGGGATTGTTCGACCGGCAGGGGCGGATGATGGCACAGGCCGTCACCGGCACGCCGGGCCATGTGAATGCCATGGCCGAAAGCGTCGGCCATTTCATCGCGGGCATCGGGGTGGAGAATATCTTTGACGGCGATGTCTACCTGACCAATGACCCGTGGATGGGCACGGGTCATCTGCATGACATCACGGTGGTCACGCCGGTGTTCCGGCGCGGGTGCCTGGTCGGCTTTTTCGCCTCCACCGCCCATGTGGTCGATATCGGCGGGCGCGGTTTCGGCCCCGATGGGCGCGAGGTCTACGAGGAGGGGCTGCTGATCCCGATCTCGAAATTCGCGGAACGGGGCGTGGTCAACGACATGCTGATCCGCATCGTGCGCGCCAATGTCCGCACGCCCGATCAGACGGTCGGCGATCTCCATTCGCTGGCGGCCTGCAACGCGGCGGGGGACCGGCGGCTGCAGGCGATGCTCGACGAATTCGGCATCGACGATCTGGACGGATTGTCCGAGTTCATCCTGACCGCAAGTCGGCGGGCGACCGAGGCGGCGATCGCGCGCGTTCCGGCCGGAACCTATCGCAACGCGATGACAGTCGACGGGTTCGAGGCCCCGATCGAGATGGCCGTGACGCTGGAGGCGCAGGGCGACCACCTGACGGCGGATTTCACCGGCACAAGCGGGATGAGCAGTTTCGGCGTGAACGTGCCCGAGGTCTATACCCGCGCCTATGCCTGCTACGCGCTGAAATGCGCCATCGCGCCCGAAGTGCCGAACAATGCGGGCAGTCTTGCGCCCTTTGTCATTTCCGCGCCGGAAGGGTCGATCCTTGCCGCACGCCGTCCCGCGCCCGTGTCGGTGCGCCATGTTCTGGGCCACCTGGTGCCCGATGTGGTGCTGGGCGCGTTGCATCTGGCGATGCCGGGAACCGTGCCCGCCGAAGGCGCCTCGGCCTTGTGGAACATCCAGATCTCGGCGCGGCCCGTCGACCCGGACAGCGGCTTGCCGCCTGCGGAAATCCTGATGTTCAACTCGGGCGGGACGGGGGCGCGGCCCACATTGGACGGGCTGTCGGCGACGGCCTTTCCATCGGGCGTGTCCACGATGAGCGTGGAGGCGACTGAACATGTCGGGCCGATCATCGTCTGGCGCAAGGATCTGCGGCCCAATTCCGGTGGCGCGGGGGCGCGGCGCGGCGGACTGGGCCAGGTGATCGAGATCGGCGCGCGCGAGGGCTATGCGCTTTGGTTCAACGCCATGTTCGACCGGGTGGATCATCCCGCGCGGGGCCGCGAGGGCGGGCTGCCGGGTGCGCCCGGTCGGGTCGAGCTTGCCGATGGCACGCCGCTGCGGTCCAAGGGGCGGCAGGCCATTCCGGCGGGGGCACGTCTGCGCCTGTCCCTGCCGGGTGGGGGTGGTTACGGCGATCCGGCGGGGCGGGACCGCCGGGCCGTCGCGGAAGATCTGGACGCCGGGCTGATCGATGCCGCGAGTGCCGCGCGCAATTACGGCACCGACCCGTCCGATCCGTGAGCGGGATCGCGCGAATCATCCGGGGCCATGCCCGTTCCAAGACCGGGAGAGCCCCGGCGGCGCGGTCCGAGGCCGGAATTTCCGCCCCAAGCCCGCGACCCGAGGCATGAAACCGCCCCATTTCCCGTGGCTTGGCTGTATTCATCCAAAAAGAATGTGCCTATAGTGGCGACCAAATGCCTGCGCTGTCACCTGGGAGGGACGCCACGATGATACGCTCCGAGCTGATCCAGAAGCTGTCGGACGAAAACCCGCATCTCTACCAACGTGACGTCGAAAGGATCGTGAACGCGATCTTCGAAGAGATCATCGAGGCGATGGCCAGCGGCAACCGGGTGGAGTTGCGCGGCTTCGGGGCGTTTTCGGTCAAGCAGCGCGATGCCCGCACCGGCCGCAACCCGCGCACGGGCGAAAGCGTCGCGGTCGAGGAAAAGCACGTGCCTTTCTTCAAGGCCGGCAAGCTGCTACGCGATCGGTTGAACGGCGACGCGTGACCGACCCCGAGGAAAGCTCGACATGATCATTCTGCGATACCTGAAATACCTCTTTCTCGTCACCGTCGCGCTGGCGCTTGTGCTGATGGCGATGGCCAACCGCGAGAGCGTGACGCTGGAGGTGATCCCGCCGGATCTGGCGGGCTGGTTCGGGATCCAGTACGCGGTCGAGCTGCCCTTGTTCCTTGTCGTGCTGGGGTCGGTGACCATCGGCGTTCTGGTCGGGTTCGTGTGGGAGTGGCTGCGCGAACACCGCTACCGGGTCGAGGCCAAGACCCACAAGCAGACCGCCCGCGCGCTCGAGCGCGAGGTGACGACGCTGAAGGGCCCCGCGCAGGGCAGCCAGGACGAGATCCTCGCCCTTGTCGATGGCCGGTCCGGTTCGGCCCGCTGATCCGATGCAGACAGCCGTCAAGTTCTGCGGCCTGACCCGGCCGCAGGATATCCATGCAGCAGCGGAGGCCGGGGCACGCTATGTGGGCTTCGTGTTTTTCCCGAAATCGCCGCGTCATGTGACGCAGGAGGCTGCGCGCGCCCTTGCGCTCGAGGTGCCGCCGGGCATTGCCAAGGTCGCCTTGACCGTCGATGCCGATGACGCGGCCCTCGATGCGCTGATCGCAGAGGTGCCGCTCGACATGCTGCAGCTTCATGGTCACGAAAGCCCCGAGCGTGTCGCCCATGTGCGCGCCCGCTACGGTCTGCCGGTGATGAAGGCGCTGGGGATCGCCACGGCCCGCGATCTGGACCAGATCGATGCCTATTCGGAGGTCGCCGACCAGCTCCTGATCGATGCCAAGCCGCCCGAGGGGGCGGATCTGCCCGGCGGCAACGGCCTGTCTTTCGACTGGCGGCTGTTGGCGGGGCGGAAATACTGGACCAGGCCGTGGATGCTGGCCGGTGGGCTGACGCCGGACAACGTGGCCGAAGCCGTGCGCCTGACCGGGGCACGGCAGGTCGATGTCTCATCCGGTGTGGAAAGCGCGCCGGGGATCAAGGATGCCGGGCGGATGGCGGAATTTGCAAGGGCATTGGCCACGGGGTGAGGCGGCGTTAACCCTTCGTTCACCTTGGGCGGGCAGCCTGTCGGCATGAGCATGTTGCCCGAACATCTGACCCCCGAGGTCTGGCTGGAACAGGTCCTGTCCTCGGCCGAGGCGCGCAGTGGCGGCGTGGTCAAGCGACAGATCCGCGATATCGAGCGGCTTGTGGGGCGCGATGCCTTTCTGGCGGAGGCCGAGCGGCGCGGGTTCCAGGTGGTGCAGAACAACCGGCATTTCGTGATCTTCTGCAACCTGATGCCGATCCGCCGGGTCCGGGCGGTGGACGGGCGTTCGAACGCCCGTCCGTGAAGCCCGCTTTCGCGGGCTTTCCCGCGATTTCGAAATCGCGGGAGCAAGGCGTTTCGAAACGCCTTGCCCTTGCCCCCCCGGACAGGCCGCGCTACGCCTCGGAGCGACCCAAGGGAGACAGGCCCATGCCCGAAGATATCCTGAACAGCTTCATGACCGGTCCGGACGAAAAGGGCCGGTTCGGCGATTTCGGCGGGCGTTTCGTCTCCGAAACCCTGATGCCGCTCATCCTCGAGCTCGAGGCGCAATACGAACATGCCAAGACCGACCAGAGCTTCTGGGACGAGATGGATTATCTCTGGAAGCATTATGTCGGCCGCCCCAGCCCGCTCTATTTCGCCGAGCGTCTGACCGAGCGTCTGGGCGGGGCCAAGATCTACTTCAAGCGCGACGAGCTGAACCACACCGGCGCGCACAAGATCAACAACGTGCTGGGCCAGATCATCCTTGCCCGCCGCATGGGCAAGACGCGCATCATCGCCGAAACGGGGGCTGGCCAGCACGGGGTCGCGACCGCCACGGTCTGCGCCAAGTTCGGGCTGAAATGCGTGGTCTACATGGGCGCGCATGACGTGCAGCGCCAGGCGCCCAACGTGTTCCGGATGAAGCTTCTGGGGGCCGAGGTCGTTCCCGTCACCTCCGGGCGCGGCACGCTCAAGGATGCGATGAACGACGCGCTGCGCGATTGGGTCACTAATGTGCGCGACACCTTCTATTGCATCGGGACGGTGGCGGGCCCGCATCCCTATCCGGCGATGGTGCGCGATTTCCAGTCGATTATCGGCAAGGAAACCCGTGACCAGATGATGGAGGCCGAAGGCCGCCTGCCCGATACGATCATCGCGGCCATCGGCGGCGGGTCGAATGCGATGGGCCTGTTCTACCCCTTCCTCGACGACAAGGAGGTCGCGATCATCGGCGTCGAAGCCGGTGGCAAGGGCGTGAACGAAAAGATGGAGCATTGCGCCAGCCTGACCGGCGGTCGGCCCGGCGTGCTGCATGGCAACCGCACCTACCTGTTGCAGGACGAGGATGGTCAGATCCTCGAGGGGCATTCGATTTCGGCCGGTCTCGACTATCCCGGCATCGGCCCGGAACATGCGTGGCTGCATGATATCGGCCGGGCGCAATATGTCTCGATCACGGATACCGAGGCGCTGGAGGCGTTCCAGCTGTCCTGCGAGACCGAGGGAATCATCCCCGCGCTGGAGCCGAGCCACGCATTGGCCCATGTCGCCAAGATCGCGCCCGACCTGCCGCGCGACCACCTGATCGTGATGAACATGTGCGGCCGGGGCGACAAGGACATCTTTACCGTCGCCCGTGCGCTGGGTTGGGACATGACGGGGGCCTGAACCGTCCACCGGCCTCTATCACTTCGGTTTATGCCGGTGGATCGTGGGTTTACGGCCCCCAAGATAAACCCCTAACCAATGGTCTCAGGCGGCCTGTCACGCTCCTGTGGCTGGGACGGTCGGCACCTCATGCCGGCCGCGCAGCCTCAAAGGAGACCTGACATGATGAAACGCCTTTTCCTGACCACGAGCGCCGCCGGCCTCGTCCTCGGCGGTGCCGCATGGGCCCAAAGCCAGAACGTCGTCGACGTTGACGCTCTCGTGACCGAATACCAGACCCGGGGGGCCACCTACGTCGAGGTCTACCAAGGCCCGACGCAGATCAAGGTGGAAGCCACGCAGGGCAACCAGACGCTCGAAGTCGTCTACGATGCCGCCACGGGCGCGATCCTGTATACCGAGCTTGACCCTGCGGATGCCGAGGACATGCGGCGCTCGGGCGTCGAATTCAACCGCGAGGATCGCGACTTCACGCTCGATGACGATGAAGACGATGATGACGATAGCTACGACGATGATGACGATGGCTACGATGACGACGATGATGATGATGATGACGATTCCGATGATCGGGGCGGCGACGACGATGACGGCGACGACGACAGCGGCAGCGATGATGACGGTGACGACGACTGACCGTCCCGCCGCTTTGGCGATTTGACTTCAACACGCCCGTCGGCTTCGTTCGGCGGGCGATACAGCGAGGGGTTCCCGATCCAAATGCTCACACGCCGCCGCCTTTTGCTGTCAGGTATTGCCGCTTTTGCGGCAAGCCCGGCCCTGGCCCAGGCAGACCGTGTCGCGCGCAGCGTCGTGCGGCAGCTGGAGCGGCAGGGGTTCACCGTGGTCGAGGTGCGGGAAACCTTTCTCGGCCGGGTGCGGATCATGGCCCGCAGGGGCGATCTGAGCCGGGAACTGGTCATCGACCCGAGGAACGGCGCCATCTTGCGCGATTTCGTCGACCGTGGATCGGGTGGATCGAACATTCCCGATATCGGGGATTATGACGACGACGTTGACGACGACGTTGACGACGATGACGACGATGATGATGGCGACGACGATGATGGCGGCGATGACGACGATGGTGACGATGGCGGCGGGGACGATGACGGCGACGATGACTGACGGGCGGCCTGTGCGGGCCGCGGCATGCTGAACCGTCCCGGACTTTTCGGGGCGCTCCTGGTGCTGCAGGTGGTCTGCGCGGTCTTTTTCGTGTCGGACATCCTGTTGTCGTTGCTGCGCATCCCGGTCGATCCGGTGCCTTGGCGCTACCGCGAGCTGATGGAGGTCGGGGCCGCCATCGGTCTTGTCCTGGGGATCACGGTGGCGGCGCTGATGCTGCGCGCATCCCGTCAGCGCACGCGCGCGGCGGAACGGGCGTTGCGCGCGGCCTCGGGGGCTTTCATGGATCTTGTGGAAGAGCGTTTCGAGGAATGGGGCCTGACGCCCGCCGAACGCGATGTGGCGCTGTTCGCACTCAAGGGGTTGTCGATCGCCGAGATCGCCAGCCTGCGCCAGACCAGCGAAGGCACGGTCAAGGCGCAGACCAATGCCATCTACAGAAAGGCCGGTGTCAGCGGCCGCCCCCAGTTGTTGAGCCTGTTCGTCGAGGATCTGATGGGCCAGGCAGTCCCGGTGGCTGCGGCCTGAGGTGTCATTCCGTCAGGTCGAGTGCGTGGTCGCGCAGAACCTCCAGCGGCACGATGTCGAGCGCGCGGGCATGGGTCGCGCCGAGCCTGACCTGCGGGGCCGCGCCATCCTCGTGGGCCTGCAGGAACCGGCCCGCGCACAGGCACCAGTGATCGCCCGGTTTCAGGCCGGGAAAACCGTATTCCGGTCGCGGCGTCGACAGGTCGTTGCCGACATATTTCGAGAAGGCGAGGAATTCCGCCGTCATCACCGCGCAGACCGTGTGGCTGCCCCGATCCTCGGCGCAGGTGTCGCAAGCCCCGTTGCGGAAAAAGCCTGTCATCGGGTCGCGGGAACAGGCCTGCAAGGGCCCGCCCAACACGTTCACGGAAGCGTCCATCCTGATCGGCATCTGGCGGTCCTTTCCTATGGTCCTGCTGATGCAAGCTAGCCATTCATGGCGCGCGGGCAAGCTTTGACCCTGCGCGCGTCACAGGCTTTCGGCGATCAGGCGGAACATGGCGATGTTGGCGTCATCCACGCCATCTTCGCGAAAGCCACGGTCCGCGCCATGCGTCGCGATCACCACGCCGCGCGGCTGGTCGATGTAGAGATACTGGCCATAGATGCCGCGCGCCATGAACTGGCCCGGGCCCGCACCGACCGGCACCCACCATTGGTAGCCGTAGCCAATGGCCCCCGGTTCGGTCGGGGCCGAAGGTGCGGTCGATTCCGCGACCCAACCCTCGGGCAGGATGCGGTTGCCCTGCCAGACACCGTCTTGCGCGATCATCTGGGCAAAGCGGGCGTAATCACGGGTGGTCATGTTCAGCCCGCCAAGGACAAAGGCCACGCCCTCGCCGTCGGTCAGGTAATAGGGCTCCGCCTCCAGCCCCAGGGGCGCGATGATGCGTTCGGACAGGAGCGACGGGATACCCCGGCCCGTCGCGCCCCGGATCACCATGCCGATCACATGGGTATCCATCGACACGTATTGCCAGGCGCTGCCGGGATCACGCGCCCGTGCCGTCAGCCCGGCGGTGAAGCCGTCGAGCGTGCCGCCAAGCGCGATCTCGCGGCCCATGCGGTTGATGTCGGACTCGTAATCCAGGTAATCCTCGTCGAAGTCCACGCCCGAGGCCATCTGCAGCACGTTGCGGATGCTGGCCCCGTCATAGGCCGAGCCGATCAGCCCCGGCGCATAGCGCGTCACGGGCGCGTCCAGATCGGGGATGGTGCCATCGGCCACGAGCGTCCCCAGAAGCGCCGAGAGATAGCTTTTCGCCACCGACCACGAGATCCGGCGATCGTCGGCCCCTGTTCCGAGATGGTAGCTTTCGTGACGGATTTCCCCGTCCTTGAGCACGATCAACGCCGTGACCGACCGGTCGGTGATCCAGGCCTCCACCTCGGGTGGCAGGTCGGCGACGGGCCCTTGGGGCAGGGGGCTGACCGGCCCATCGCCGCGCGGCACCGGCACGTTGAGAAAGGCGCGGTTCATGGTGCTGAAATTGGCGACGATCCTGTCGGCCTCGAACAGGGTGTTCACGGCCATGAGGCGGGCGATCTCCTCGCGCTTCCAAAGGCCTGCGGCCAAGGCGAGAACGGCCAGAACCACCAGTGCCCGCAAGGTTGTCCTGAAAATCCGGCGCATGTGTTTCCCCGTTTGTTACACAGGAAACCACGCGGTCGCGCCAGCCCGCAAGCCGGGTCAGAGTTGACCTAGCGGAACTTGTCCAGAAGCCGCTGCATCGGGCTTCGGTCATCGGGGGCGGGTGCCTTATCGGCGCTTTTGGGCGCCTCTTCGGCCTTGGTCTTGCTGGTCGAGGAGCGCGGCGGCGCGGTGCGCAGCGCCACGGCATTCAGGAACCGCGCGCTGTCGCCCCTGGCCAGATCGGCCGCGCCGTCCGAAAGGCCGCGCAGCAGGTCATCGAGCCAATCCTGTTCCGCCTTGGCGAAATCCGACAGGACATAGGATGCGACCCGATCCTTGTGACCGGGATGACCGATGCCCAGCCGGACCCGGTGATAGGCATCGCCCAGGTGCTGGTGGAGCGACCGCAGGCCGTTGTGCCCCGCATGTCCCCCGCCCGTCTTGACCCTGCACTTGCCCGGCGCAAGGTCGAGCTCGTCGTGGAACACCGTCACATCCGCCGCCGTCAGCTTGTAGAAGCGGACCGCCTCGCCCACCGATTGGCCGGAGAGGTTCATGAAGGTTTCGGGCTTGAGCAGCAGGACCTTTTGCCCACCGAGGCTGCCCTCGGACAAGCTGCCCTGGAATTTTCCGCGCCAGGGGCCGAAACCGTGGTCGGATGCGATCCGGTCCAGCGCCATCCAGCCGATGTTGTGCCGGTTTCCCGCGTATTTCGCGCCGGGATTGCCCAATCCGACCCAAAGCTGCATCGCATCCCCTTTCCGGCCGCCTTTGGCGATCCCTGCCGGGTAGATGCCAGCCGGAGCCGGCTTTGCCAAGCCGCAAGCCCCGCAGGGTCGCGCACCCGGCCCTGAAAATGCCATGGTCATCGGTGAGCGATGCACCCATGATGCGCCCCGTATCTTGCCGCAGCCATGGACAGCGTCACCCGTGCACGAGTTTACCCTGAACGGCATTTCCCTTGGCCTTCCTGCCGGGCTTGCCACGCCGGAAATCCTTGGAAAACTGGCCGATGGCACATACGAGGCCGACGAGGCGCGATCGGCCGAGCGCTGCGTGCGCGAGGGGATGCGCGTGCTCGAACTGGGGGCGGGGATCGGCTATGTCACGGCGCTTTGCGCGCGTCGGGCCGGGCCGGAAAACGTGCTGTCGGTCGAGGCGAACCCTGCGCTTTTGCCGGTGATCGAGGACAATCTGGCGCGCAATGGTCTGCCCGGGGTCACGCTGATCCACGGGGCTGTGACCGGGCCTGTCGCGCCGGATGCGATGGCCGATTTCGCGGTCTCGACGGGCTATACGGGGTCCAGTCTGGATGGAAAGGGGAAAGCGGTGAAGGTGCCGCTCGTGTCGGTCCATGATCTGATCTGGGCGCATAAACCCCATGTCGTCCTCATGGATGTCGAAGGGGCCGAGGCCGAGATGTTCAACCGGCCCTGGAAATGCCCGCTCCGGTTTTGCGTGATGGAATTGCACCCCAGGAAATACCACCCGCGCACCATCAAGAAGATCGTGGATTTCATGTCTGCCATGGATCTGACCTATGACCCCGTCACCTCGCGCGGGAAGATCCTCGGGTTCCGCAAGGTCTGGGGCGCGGGGGAAGATCCCGATGCGCTGATGGGCGATGCGCCGGCGGGACCGGAGGAGTGAAACGCAAAACGCCGCCCCGGGGGGCGGCGTTTCGGTGTCGTGCCTGAAGCTTGTGGGCGATCAGCCCTCTTCGGCCTCATCGGCTTCGGCATTGTCGGCGCTCACGAGGCCGGACGGTGCCGAGACGTTGGCGATCACGAAATCACGGTCGATCGTGGGCTTCACGCCTTCGGGCAGGGCCACGTCCGAGATGTGGATCACGTCGCCGATGGCGCGGCCTTCGAGGTCGACGGTGATGTGATCGGGGATGTCACCCGCGGTCACGACCAGTTCGACTTCGGGGCGGACCACGGTCAGAACGCCGCCGCGCTTGAGGCCGGGCGATTTTTCCTGGTTCACGAATTCGACCGGGATGAACAGGGCCACGCGCGAGGTGCGGCGCAGGCGCATCAGGTCCACGTGGGTCGGCATGTCCTTGACCACGTCGCGCTGAACGCCGCGGCAGATCACGCGGACATCGTCATGCCCTTCGACCTTGAGGTTGAACAGGGTGGACATGAACCGCCCCTGCTTGAGCCGCTTGAGCAGCACGTTGAAGGGGATCTGGATCGCCAAAGGATCCACGCCGCCACCATAGACGACCCCGGGCACCTTGCCTTCACGGCGAGCTTGACGGGCGGCCCCCTTGCCTGTCCCCGTCCGTGCCTCGGCGATAAGATCTGGAATCTCACCAGCCATTGCTATTCTCCATATCCGAAGGGGCTGCCTCCAAGGGTGTCGGGCCCCGGTTGAAGGCCGCCGGATAGGGGGGAATCGCCCGTTTGTAAAGGTGCAATCAGGCCGCGCGGTCAAGGCCCAGTCGCGCCCGGAGCGCAGGGGGAAGCTGGCGGGCGCAGGTGATCCGGGGCAGGGGCATCTCGGGGATGGGGCGGTCGTGGCCGTGGTGGCGCAGGTAGGCGTCATGGCCGTCGAACCGGTGCCGCCCGCCATAGTCGAGAAAGCTTTCGGCAGGGCAGCCTTCGGCCAGCAGGAGGCAATGGTCCACGAGCTCAAGGTGCCACAAGATGTAGCGTTCCGGCAGGTCCTGATACGCTATCTCGTGGATGGTGCGGCCATTCCCCAGCGCTTGGGCGGTGACCAGAAGGCCGTCGATGGCGATGGCGTGATCGGGGGTCACGACAAGATCGCGCGCGGGCCTGTCGGGACCGAGGCTGTGGGCGCGAAGGCGGATCGGCCTTGGCGTTCCGGGCAGGTTCAGGACCTCTTGCCGCCAGAGCCAGGTCACGGGGAGGGGAGGGCCAAGGGCCTGTAAAACAAGGTCTCCGGGGGCGAGTGTCTCGATCGGGCGGGGGCCGTCGGGCGTGGCGATCCGCGTGCCGGAGAGAAAGCAATTGGCAGCCCCCGGAAGCGGCATGAGGTAGCTTGTCGTCTCGCCCGAGGCGAGGGCCGCAGACCCCGCGATATTGTGGATAGGCTTGTTGTAGGGCACAGCATAGATGCCGCTGTTCTGGAAAATGCCATAGGCATGACCGTCGACCGAGATGTAGAAGCCGGTGAAATGGCCGGTGCGGAACGTATCCGATGCATCCATCTCGCCCAATGGTGCGGTGTCGATGACAGTTCCCGATTGCGACAGGTCATGGGCCGATGACCATGTGAGCCGCGTCGTGCCGGTTACGTTGACCCCGGACAGATTGACCCAATGGGTGGCTGTGAAATCTGCCAAGATCGCCTCTCGAAACGGCCCGGAGTGTTACGGGTCGGTTAATTTTCGGGGCAAAACCTTAAGGAGAGGTAAATTGGTGAACGGAACCTGAAGCGCGCTTGCCCAAGCGCCGAGGCAGGGGATGCGGGGGGTGTTTACGGGCCGCGCGCCGGGGGCTATCAGGCGGGGCGCAATCCGAGGAGAGGTTCAGCATGTCCGCCCATGGCGATCCCGTTCCGATGACCGCCCGCAAGGGCGCTGCCCTGAGGGGCGTGGCCGATGTGCCGGGCGACAAGTCGATCAGCCACCGGTCGCTGATCCTGGGTGCCATGGCGGTCGGCGAGACGGTGATCACCGGATTGCTGGAGGGGCAGGATGTGCTCGACACGGCGAAAGCGATGCGGGCCTTTGGCGCGGAAGTCAGCCGCGATGCGGACGGCACCTGGCATGTGCATGGCGTGGGCGTGGGCGGTTTCGCCGAGCCCGAGGACGTGATCGATTGCGGCAATTCGGGAACCGGCGTGCGGTTGATCATGGGCACGATGGCCACGACGCCGATGAGCGCGACATTCACCGGCGATGCCTCGCTCCGGTCGCGGCCGATGGCGCGGGTGACGGACCCGCTTGCGCTGTTCGGGGCGCGCGCCGTGGGGCGCAAGGGCGGGCGCTTGCCGATGACGATCACGGGGGCGGCGAACCCGGTGCCCGTGCGCTACAAGACGCCCGTCCCCTCGGCGCAGGTGAAATCGGCCGTGCTGCTGGCGGGGCTGAACGCGCCCGGGCAGACTGTGGTGATCGAGGCGGAGGCGACGCGCGATCATACCGAGCGGATGCTGGCGGGTTTCGGCGCGGAGATCACGACCGAGATCACGCAAGAGGGCCGGGTCATCACGCTGACCGGCCAGCCGGAGCTGAAACCCCAGACCATCGTGGTGCCGCGCGATCCAAGCTCGGCGGCCTTTCCGGTCTGTGCCGCGCTGATCGTCGAGGGCTCGGACGTGCTGGTGCCCAATATCGGCCTGAACCCGACGCGGGCGGGATTGTTCGAGACCCTGCGCGAGATGGGCGCCGATCTGACCTATGAGAACCTGCGCGAGGAAGGCGGCGAGCCGGTCGCCGATCTGCGGGCGCGCTATTCGCCCGATATGGAGGGGATCGAGGTGCCGCCCGAGCGCGCGGCCAGCATGATCGACGAATACCCGATCCTGTCGGTGGTCGCGGCCAATGCGCGGGGGGCGACGGTCATGCGCGGGGTCAAGGAATTGCGCGTCAAGGAAAGCGACCGGATCGACGCCATGGCCGTGGGCCTGCGCGCGGCGGGGATCGAGGTCGAGGAGGGCCCCGATTGGTGGATCGTCCATGGCAAGGGACCGGGCGGCATGGAGGGAGGCGTGACGGTGGCCACCCATCTGGATCACCGGATCGCGATGTCGTTCCTCTGCGCGGGGATGGCCGCGCGCCAGCCTGTCACGGTGGATGATGCGGGGCCGATCGCCACGTCATTCCCGGTCTTCGAGCCCCTGATGCGGGCCTTGGGGGCGCAGCTCGACCGGGTGAACCGGGCGGGATAGGGTCGGACGAATGGGGGCTCTGCCCCCGTCCCCTTCAGGGACTCCCCCGGGATATTTGTGAAACAGAGAAGATGACGAGGGTGATCGCGGTGTCGCAAAGCGCGGAAAACAGCTTCACGGTCGCCATCGACGGGCCGGCGGCTGCGGGCAAGGGCACCATCGGCCGGGCGGTGGCGGCGCATTTCGGCTTTGCGCATCTGGATACCGGGTTGCTCTACCGGGCGGTCGGGCGGCGGGTGCTGGCGGGCGAGGAGGCTGTGGCGGCGGCGCGCGCGCTGGAGCCCTCGGACATGGCCGAGCCCGAGGCGCTGCGCACGGCGGCCATTGCCGGGGCGGCGAGCGAGGTCGCGGTGATCCCCGAGGTGCGCGCGGCGCTGGTCGAGTTCCAGCGCGCTTTCGCGCGGCGGGCGGGCGGTGCGGTGCTGGACGGGCGCGACATCGGGACGGTGATCTGTCCCGAGGCGGAGGTGAAGCTTTTCGTGACGGCCAGCGCCGAGGTGCGCGCCGAGCGGCGCTGCCGCGAGTTGCAGGCCGCCGGTCACGCGACGGACCTGGCCACGGTTCTGGACGAGGTGCGCGCGCGGGACGCCCGAGATGCGGGCCGCAGCACCGCCCCGATGCGGGCGGCGGAGGATGCGGTCCTGCTCGACACGAGCGAGATGAGCGTCGAGGCGGCGGTGGCGGCGGCGATCGGGGTGGTAAGCGCGGCGCGCGAGGGCGGGCGGGGGCGGTGAGATGGTGCTGACCCCTTGCCTTGAGCGGGGCTTGGGGGTATGAGGCCCCCGTCAACACGGCGGGTCACGTCGGAAGCAGAGAGATCGGGCAGGGTCGGGTTTACCGGCCCTCTTTGTTTTCCGGACCGCCAGACCAACGATCATCCCAAGACCGGCGGAGACAACCGCACGGCCAGCAAAGCACCGAAAAGGAACACTGAACCGTATGTGCGCTAAAGCAACCATGGAGGAATTCGAAGCCCTCCTGAACGAAAGCTTCGAAATCGACACGCCCGACGAAGGGTCTGTCGTCAAGGGCAAGGTCATCGCCATCGAAGCGGGCCAGGCCATCATCGATGTCGGCTACAAGATGGAAGGCCGGATCGATCTGAAAGAATTCGCAAATCCCGGTGAGGCCCCCGAGATCGCCGTCGGCGACGAGGTCGAGGTCTACCTGCGCAACGTGGAAAACGCCCGTGGCGAGGCTGTGCTCAGCCGCGAGATGGCGCGCCGCGAAGCTGCCTGGGATCGTCTTGAAAAGGCCTATGCCGCCGAAGAGCGCGTCGACGGCGCGATCTTTGGCCGGGTCAAGGGCGGGTTCACCGTCGATCTGGGCGGTGCCGTGGCCTTCTTGCCCGGCAGCCAGGTCGATGTGCGCCCCGTGCGCGATGCGGGCCCGCTGATGGGTCTGAAGCAGCCCTTCCAGATCCTGAAGATGGACCGTCGTCGCGGCAATATCGTGGTGTCGCGCCGCGCGATCCTGGAAGAATCCCGCGCCGAGCAGCGCGCCGAGGTCATCGGCAAGCTGTCCGAAGGCGATATCGTGGACGGTGTGGTCAAGAACATCACCGAATACGGCGCCTTCGTCGATCTGGGCGGTGTGGACGGCCTTCTGCATGTCACCGACATGGCATGGCGCCGCGTGAACGACCCCAAGGAAGTCCTGTCGATCGGCGAGACGATCAAGGTGCAGGTCATCAAGGTCAACAAGGACACGCATCGCATCAGCCTGGGCATGAAGCAGCTGCAGGACGATCCGTGGGATGCCGTGGAAACGCGCTATCCGCTGGAATCGACCCATACGGGCCGCGTCACCAACATCACCGATTACGGCGCCTTCGTGGAGCTGGAGCCGGGGGTCGAGGGTCTCGTGCACGTGTCCGAAATGTCCTGGACCAAGAAGAACGTGCATCCCGGCAAGATCGTTTCGACGAGCCAGGAAGTCGAGGTCATGGTGCTTGAGATCGACTCCGCCAAGCGCCGCGTGTCGCTGGGCCTCAAGCAGACCATGCGCAACCCCTGGGAAGTCTTTGAAGAGACCCATCCCGTGGGCACCGTTGTCGAGGGCGAGGTCAAGAACATCACCGAATTCGGTCTGTTCGTGGGTCTCGAGAACGACATCGACGGCATGGTCCACCTGTCCGACCTGACCTGGGAAGGCCGGGGCGAGGATGTGATCGGCGATTACCGCAAGGGCGACATGGTCAAGGCCGTGGTCACCGAGGTCGACACCGAGAAGGAGCGTATCTCGCTCTCGATCAAGGCGGTCGAAGGCGACCCGCTGGCCGAGGTCATCGGCGGCGTGAAGCGCGGGTCCATCATCACGGTTGCGGTCACCGCGATCGAGGATGGCGGGATCGAGGTGGAATACGAAGGCATGAAGTCCTTCATCCGCCGCTCCGACCTGTCGCGTGACCGTGCCGAGCAGCGCCCCGAGCGTTTCGGCGTGGGCGACAAGGTGGACGTGCGCGTCACCAACATCGACGCCAAGACCCGCCGTCTGGGCCTGTCGATCAAGGCCCGCGAGATCGCCGAAGAGAAGGAAGCCGTGGAACAGTTCGGATCCTCGGATTCGGGCGCGTCGCTGGGCGACATCCTCGGCGCGGCGCTCAAGCGCGACGAGTGATCCCGCAGGGCCATCGGCCCGACCAGGATTGGAAGGGCCCCGCCAGACCGGCGGGGCCTTTTTCGTTGCGGGCCGAGATGTCGCACCCTGCCTGCGTTGCCGGCCCCCTTTCGCGGCTTACCTTCATTTCAGAAATTACTGAAATCTCTGCGCGAACAGGATTTTGGCCATGCGCCTGACACCACTCCAGCAGGAGTTCGTCCTGCATTTCGGGGAAATGGGCAGCCGGTGGGGCATCAACCGCACCGTGGGGCAGATCTATGCCCTGTTGTTCCTGTCGTCCCAGCCGCTGAACGCGGAAACGATCACCGAGGCCCTCGGGGTCAGCCGGTCGAACACCTCGATGGGGCTGAAGGAGCTGCAAAGCTGGAACCTTGTCCGGCTCAAGCATGTTCCGGGCGACCGGCGCGATTATTTCACCACGCCCGATGACCTGTGGGAGATCGTGCGCACGCTCGTGGCCGAGCGCAAGAAGCGCGAGATCGACCCCACGCTGAGCAAGCTGCGCGAGATGGAGATGCAGGGGCCCGCGGGCGACGATTACGCCGAGGCGCGCATCGCCGAATTGCGCGAGCTGATCGAGATGATGACCGGGTTCTACGCCGAGATGGAACGCCTCGAGACCGAGCGGCTGGTCAAGCTGATGACGCTGGGCGGCAAGATCGCGGGGCTGATCGACAAGACCGGCGGGCTGATCCCGTCGCTCACGAAACGCAAGTAGGGGACGAAAGACATGGAAACGCTCGACACCCTTCTTCTGAGCCGCATCCAGTTCGCGGCCAATATCTCCTTCCACATCCTGTTCCCGACGATCACCATCGCGCTGGGCTGGGTGCTGTTCTTTTTCCGGCTGCGTTTCGCGCAGACGGGCGACGAGAAATGGATGGCCGCCTACCGGTTCTGGGTGAAGATCTTTGCCCTGTCATTCGCCATGGGGGTGGTGTCGGGCATCACCATGTCCTTCCAGTTCGGCACCAATTGGCCGGGGTTCATGGAGACGGTGGGCAATATCGCGGGGCCGCTTCTGGCCTACGAGGTTCTGACGGCCTTTTTCCTCGAGGCGGTGTTCATCGGGATCATGCTCTTCGGCTTTTCCCGCGTGCCGGGCTGGCTGCACATGCTGGCCACGGGGCTTGTCGCCTTCGGCACGACCATGTCGGCCTTCTGGATCATCGTGCTGAATTCCTGGATGCACACGCCCCAGGGCTTCGAGATGATCGACGGGCAGGCCTTTGCCACCGATTGGTGGGCCATCATCTTCAACCCGTCGATGCCCTACCGCTTTGCCCATATGATGCTCGCAAGCTTCCTGACGGTGGGCTTCCTGATCGCGGGCGTGTCGGCCTTTCGCTGGATCCTGGGCGACCGCTCGCGCGAGGTGCGGGCGATGCTGAAGACCGGCGTCGCGATCGGCGCGCTGCTGATCCCGGTCCAGATCTTCATGGGCGATCTGCACGGTCTCAACACCAAGGAATACCAACCGGCCAAGGTCGCCGCGATGGAGGGTCTTTGGGACACGCAGCAAGGCGCGCCGCTCGTGCTCTTCGGCATCCCGGACGAGGAGGCGCGCACGAACCACATGGCGGTGGAAATTCCCGGCCTCGCCTCCTTCATCCTGACGCATCACTGGGATGGCGAGTTGACGGGGCTGAACGATTTCATCGCCGAGGATGGCACGGTGTTGCATCCGCCCGTGGCCCCGGTGTTCTGGTCCTTCCGCGTGATGGTGGGGACAGGATTGGCCATGCTGCTCCTCAGCTGGACGGCGGCCTGGTTCATGTGGCGCCGCCGCGCGCTGCACGAGGGGCGCATCGCGGGCCATTGGTTCGCGGTCGAGGGGCTGCCCAAGCCGCTGCTTTGGGCGCTCGTGCCCATGGCCTTCTCGGGCTGGGTCGCCACGCTGGCGGGCTGGTATACGACGGAAATCGGCCGCCAGCCCTGGCTGGTGCAGGGCGTGATGACGACCGAGATGGCGGTGGCCGATGTGCCCGCGCCGATGGTGATGGGCACGCTTGTCACCTATCTCGCGATCTACGCAGCGCTGCTCTTCGCCTATATCGGCGTCATCGCCTATCTCGCCCGCAAGGCGGCGAAGGGGGATGACGGGCAGGCCGATGACATGAGCCATTCCGGCAAGGCCGGGGTGATGGCCCTGAGCCCGGCGGAGTGAGCGCCATGTTGCCCGATTTCGCAAACCCCGCCGATTGGCTGCCCTGGGCCTTTGCCTCGCTCATGGGGCTGTCGATCCTGATCTACGTGGTGCTCGACGGGTTCGACCTGGGCGTCGGCATCCTGTTTCCGCTGGCCACACCGGCGGAACAGGACCGCATGATCGGGTCCATCGGCCCGTTCTGGGATGCCAACGAGACATGGCTCGTCCTGGCGGTGGGGCTGCTGCTTGTCGCCTTTCCGGCGGCGCATGGGATGATCCTGACGGCGCTTTACCTGCCGGTTTTCGTGATGCTCGTGGGGCTGATCCTGCGCGGTGTCGCCTTCGAATTCCGGGCCAAGGCGCGCGATCATCACAAACGGCTGTGGAACAGGTTCTTCTTTGTCGGGTCGCTGATGACGGCGCTGGCGCAGGGCTTCATGCTGGGCCTCTACATCATGGGGCTGGAGCAGTCGCCCGCGACCTATGCCTTTGGTGCGCTGACCGCGATCTTTCTGGCGGTGGGCTATTCCTTCATCGGCTCGGCCTGGCTGATCCACAAGACCGAAGGCGCCTTGCAGCTCAAATCGGTGCGCTGGGGGCGCGAAAGCCTCTGGGGGGTGATCCTCGGCATCGGGGCGGTGTCGCTGGCGACCCCGCTCGTCTCCCCCCGGATCTTCGACAAATGGCTCAGTTTCCCGGAGGTGATCTACCTCGCGCCCCTGCCGATCCTGTCGGGGCTGTTGATCCTGTGGCTCTGGCGGATGCTGCGGTCCATGCCCTATGCGGGCGATGCGCGGTCATGGCTGCCCTTTGCGGTGGCCACCTTGCTCTTCGCGCTGGCCTATCTGGGGATGGCCTACAGCTTCTATCCCTATGTCGTGCCCGACAGGCTGACGATCTACGAGGCGGCCTCGGCCCCCGAGAGCCTGTTCATCATCTTCGTGGGCGCCTGCATCGTGGTCCCAGTCATCGCGGGCTATTCCGTGCTCGCCTATACGATCTTTCGCGGCAAGGCGACGGAACTGCGCTACGACTGAGGGGCGGGGCCTGATCCGGCCCGCCCTTCATCTTTCCAGAAATATGCCGGGGGTCCGGGGGCAGAGCCCCCGCGGGTCGACGCGCAAGGCGCGGCGAAACCGGCTCAGAATTCGACGGTGACGCCGGGCAGGTTGAGCGCCCGCATCAGGTCGCGCAATTCCTGCCGCGCGGCGAGGTTCGAGATGTTGAGCCGGTCCACGCCCAATTCGCGCAGGTCCAAAAGCGTCATGCCGCTGGGGAACAATTCGCGAAAGATCACGCGCTCGGAAAAGCCCGGCGCGATGCGAAAGCCGATCCGGCTCGACAGCGCCTCGAGCGCGCGACCGACCTTGCGCTTGTTGTGCATCTGCTGGGTCGGCAGGCGGTTGCGCACGGCGATCCAGTCCATGGGCGCAAGGCCCGCGCGGGCGCGCAGCTGGCGGGCATGCCAGACCATCTCGGAATAGACGCTGGGGCCCTTGATCTCGTAGGTTTCGGGGTCGATCCGGGCCAGAAGGTCGAAATCGACGAAACTGTCGTTCATCGGCGTGATCAGCGTGTCGGCGAGGCTATGGGCGACCTGGCTCAGGCGCGTATGGCTGCCGGGGCAGTCGATGACGATGAAATCGCAGCGCGTCTCCAGGTCGGCGACGGCAGCCGACAGGCGTTTGTCGAGGATGTTCTCGCCTTCGGCGAGCGTCGCGGGGTCGATTTCGGGCAGGTCCTTGAGCTCGGGGGCGGCCAGGTCGAGGCCGCGGTTGGCGATCGTGGCGCGGCGGTTTTCCATGTAGCGCGCGAAACTGCGCTGGCGCAGGTCGAGATCGAGCCCCCCCACCACATGGCCCAGCCGCACGAGGGCCGTGGCGACATGCATGGCGGTCGTGGATTTCCCCGATCCGCCCTTTTCATTGCCCAAGACGATGATATGCGCCACTGCCCGTCCCCCGGTTACGGCCCAATATATGGATGCCCTCGTTCATCGGGGCGCGACTTGTAGTAAATATACGCGGATGCCGCTCGAAGGTTAAGCGCCAATCGCAAGTGTGGGGGCCAAGTATGGAGGCCTTGTGTGACAGACGCGAACGCCGCCCGTCTGGGGCGGCGTTGCGGGTCTTGCACCAGGCTCGCGCTTCGCTCAGAAGCCGAGGCCTTCGTATTTCTTCTTGAACTTCGACACGCGGCCGCCGGTGTCCATCAGGCGCTGGCCGCCACCGGTCCAGGCCGGGTGGACCGAGGGGTCGATGTCGAGCGACATGGTATCGCCTTCCTTGCCCCAGGTGGAGCGCATCTGGACGACGTCGCCGTTGGTCATCTTGACGTTGATGACGTGATAGTCGGGGTGGATGTCCTTTTTCATCACGTCGCTCCTTACGCGTTCGTGCCTTGCGGCTTGTAGGTTGTATCCTCGGAAATCCGGGCCGATTTGCCGCGACGGGCGCGCAGGTAGTAGAGCTTGGCGCGACGGACCTTGCCGCGGCGGACAACCTCGATCGAATCGATGTTGGTCGAATGCAGGGGGAACACGCGCTCCACGCCTTCGCCGAAGGAAATCTTGCGCACCGTGAAGGACGCGGCAATGCCCGAGCCGTTCTTTCGGCTGATGCAGACGCCTTCGTAGTTCTGGACGCGGGTGCGGGTGCCTTCGGTCACCTTGAAGCCGACGCGGATCGTGTCGCCGGCCTTGAAATCGGGAATGACCTTCCCGAGGGCGGCGATCTGTTCCGCCTCGATCTGTGCGATCAGGTTCATCTGATCCGCTCCTTCATGTCTGCCCACGGTTTGCCCGCGGAGGTCTGGTGGCCTGTCGCCGAGAGCTCTGATCTTCGACCGGGTCCGCCTGTTTCCGCTTTGCGGGGCGCCCGTCAGAGGTCGTCTGGCCGTTGCTTGTCGTCTTGATCCGTCATGGCTCGCGCGGAAGATCGCGCAAAACGGAAAGCAGCCGGGTGGTAAGCCCGGCGTGCCTGTGGGGGCGTATAGGCGCGGTTGGCACCGTGATCAAGCCCAAATCCCGGGTCAATCGCCCTTGGCTGCAAGGTGCGCGGCCCAAAGATCGGGGCGGCGTTCTTCGGTCAGGCGTTCGGATTGCGCGCGGCGCCATTTGGCGATTTCGCCGTGGTTGCCCGAGAGCAGCACATCGGGGATGTCGCGGCCCTGCCAGCTGCGGGGCTGGGTGTATTGGGGATGTTCCAGAAGACCGTCGGAAAAGCTTTCCTCCTCGGTCGAGGCGGCATTGCCCAAGACGCCGGGGATCAGGCGGACGGTGGCGTCGATCACGGCCTGTGCCGCGATCTCGCCCCCCGTCAGGACGAAATCGCCAAGGCTGATTTCCTCGAGCGCGAAGGCGTCGATGACGCGCTGGTCCACGCCTTCGAAGCGGCCACAGAGCAGCGTCATGCCATCGGCGGCGGCAAAGCGACGGGCGTCCGCTTGGGTGAAGGGTTTGCCGCGTGGCGAGAGATAGACGCGCGGCCAGCGGGCGGGATCGTCGGGCGTGCCGTTGGCGGCCATGGAGAGCGCGCGGCCCAGCACATCGGGTTTCATCACGAGACCCGCGCCGCCGCCTGCGGGCGTGTCATCGACCTGGCGGTGCTTGCCGGTGCCAAAGACGCGCAGGTCGATGGGGTCGAGCGCCCAGAGCCCCTGTTGCAGCGCCTTGCCGGTGAGAGACGCCCCCAGAACGCCGGGAAACACCTCGGGGAAGAGGGTCACGACACGGGCGCACCATGCGCCCTTGAGGCGGGGCGTGTCGCTCATCAATTCGCGCGGCTGCGCATTGGCCGAGATGGCGAGGCGTCCGTGGGACCTGGTGGGCGGTGTGGGCATGGCTTGGCCTTGCTGCCGGGGCGCGCGCGGCGCGGAAGGAAGATCAGTCGAAAAGCCCTTCGGGCGGGTCGATGATGACGCGGCGGGAGGCGAGATCGACGGTCGGCACGATGGCGCGGGTGAAGGGCACGAGGACCGAGCCCTTGAGGCCGGGGCCGCGCAATTCCAGCAGATCGCCCGCGCCATGGTTCAGCACGGCGGCGATCTTGCCCAGTTCGGCCCCGCCGGTGTCGAGCGCGGTCAGGCCCAGAAGATCGGCATGGTAGAATTCATCATCGGGCAGGGCAGGCAGGGCCGTGCGCGGCGCGTAAAGCCTTGTGCCGCGCAGGCCGTCGGCCTGTTCCTTGGTCAGGACGCCCGACAGCCGGGCGGCCAGCCCCTGCGACACGGGGCGGGTCAGCGTCACCTCGAAGGTGCGGCTGCCATCCTCGGTCGAGAGGGGGCCATAGGCGGCGATATCCGCCGCCTCGGCGCAGAAGCTTTTCAGCCGCACCTCGCCACGGACGCCGAAGGCGCCCGCGATGGCCCCGACACAGACCCGGTCGCTCATGACCGGGCCCGCATCGGGAGCATATGTCCAAGGCGCGACATGCGCGGGCCGATTACTCGGTCGCTTCTTCGGCCGGAGCTTCGGCCGGAGCGGCGGCAGCTTCGGCGGCTTTCGCGGCCTTGGCTTCCTTTTCGGCGGCGCGTTCCTTGGCTTTCTTGCCCGGCTCGGCCTTGTTGGGGTTGTTGCGGGTCTTCTTGGTCAGAAGGCCGGCTGCTTCGAGGAAGCGGGCGACGCGATCGGTGGGCTGTGCGCCTTGATCCAGCCAATGCTTCACGCGGTCGAGGTCCATCTTGATGCGGTCCTCGCTGTCCTTGGCCAGAAGCGGGTTGTAGGTGCCCAGCTTCTCGAGGAAGCGGCCGTCGCGGGGCATGCGGCTGTCGGTGGCGACGATGCGGTAGAAGGGACGCTTCTTGGTGCCGCCGCGGGCCAGTCGGATCTTCATTGCCATTGGGGTATCTCCTTGGATTGGCTGTTGTTTTGGTGGGTTTCACCCACCCTACGGGGTCTTGTGTGGTGGGTTGCACCCACCCTACGGGGTTGTGTTGGGTGGGTTTTACCCACCCTACGATTGGTGTTGTTCGTGGTGACGGATGACTTCGTCGATGACGAAGCGCAGGAACTTCTTGGCGAAGTCGGGGTCGAGGTCGGCCCGGATGGCCAGGTCTTCGAGCCGCGCGATCTGGGCCGCTTCACGGGCCGGATCGGACGGGGGAAGGTCGTGTTCGGCTTTCAGCTTGCCGACAGCCTGCGTGTGCTTGAAGCGCTCGCCCAGCGTGTAGACGAGGATCGCGTCAAGCCGGTCGATGCTTTCGCGATGCTCTTTCAACAGCGCGGCGGCGCGGGCAGTGGCGTCGGTCATGTCTTGTGCCTTTTGGGTCGTGTCGGTCATGCGGCCAGAACCTCGGCCGGGGCGGGGTGGCGCCAGACCTCGAGCGGTTCGTCGCGGTTGGGGCGGTCGGCGGCGGGGTCGAGCGTGCAGCCGAGCCGCTTGGCCAGCGCGATGGAGCGGGCGTTGCGGGTGTCGATGTAGCTGACGGCGGTGGGCCAGCCGAGATCGGCATAGGCATGGCGGCGGATCGTCAGAAGCGCCTCATGGGCGTAGCCCTTGCCCTCGGCCTCGGGCGTCCAGATGGACCAGCCCAATTCCGGCTCGGGCCAGTCGCTCGGCATCCAGGGACCGGCGGAGCCGATGGGCTGGCCGGTGGCGCGGTCTTGCAGCACGAAGGGGCCCCAGCCAAGCAGGTGCCAATGCCCGGTGATGATGGCGAGGGTGCGACAGGCCTGTCCCAGCGTCTTGTCCGCGCCGCCGCCGGTATAGCGGGCGCGGTCGGACATGACGAAGGGGGCAAAGGCCTCCAGATCGGATGCCATGGGCCCGCGCAGGATCAGGCGCTCGGTTTCCAGAGTCGGGGTATTGGCGAGATAGGCTCTCATGCGCGGTTGCCCCCATGGGTCGCAAAGCGACAAGCCACGCGGGCTTTGCCTGTGGGCAAGCCTGTGGAGCGGTCGCAGATGGGGAAGGGGTGCGGCATCACTTCTTTTTCCCGAAGCCCGACAGACCCGGGGGCAGGGCGCCGCCGCCCAGACCCGGCAGGCCGCCCATGCCCATGCGGCGGGCGGCTTCTTCCATCGCCTTGGGGTCCATGGAGGCGGGGTCCATCCCCTTGAGCGCGTCGGGCGCGCCCTTGCCCATCAGCGCGCCGAGGCCGCCGCGCAGGAGGCCCTTTTTGCCCATCTTGCCGAGCTTTTTCATCGCATCGGCCATCTGGCGGTGCATCTTGAGGAGCTTGTTGAGGTCGGACACGTCCTGACCCGCGCCGGCGGCTACGCGTTTCTTGCGGCTGGCCTGCATCAGGTCGGGGTTGGCGCGTTCCTTCTTGGTCATCGAGTTGATGAGCGCGATCTGGCGCTTGATGACCTTGTCGTCGAAGCCCGCATCGTCGAGCTGTTTTTGCATCTTGGCCATGCCGGGCATCATGGACATCATGCCCTGCATGCCGCCCATCTTCATCATCTGTTCGAGCTGGCTTTTGAGGTCGTTCATGTTGAACTGACCCTTCTGGAAGCGCTTCATCATGCGCTCGGCCTGTTCGGCCTCGAGCGTTTCCTGCGCGCGTTCCACAAGCGCCACGATGTCGCCCATGCCCAGGATGCGGCCCGCGATGCGCTGCGGTTCGAAGGTTTCGAGCGCGTCCATCTTTTCGCCCAGACCCACGAAGCGGATCGGCTTGCCGGTGATCGCGCGCATCGAGAGCGCCGCACCGCCGCGCCCGTCGCCATCCATCCGGGTCAGCACAACGCCGGTGATGCCGATGCGGCTGTCAAAGTTTTCGGCGGTGGTCACGGCATCCTGACCGGTCAGGCCGTCGACGACGAGCAGCGTTTCGCGGGGGTTGGCCACGTCACGGACGGCTTCGACCTGCGCCATCAGCTCTTCGTCGATCGACAGGCGACCGGCGGTGTCGAGGAGGTAGACATCGTAGCCGCCGAGCGAGGCTTGCGTTTTCGCGCGCTTGGCGATGGCGACGGGGTCTTCGCCCTTGACGATGGGGAGCGTATCGACGCCGATCTGGGTGCCGAGAATGGCGAGCTGTTCCATGGCCGCGGGGCGGTTCACGTCGAGCGAGGCCATCAGGACCTTTTTGCCCTCGCGCTCTTTCAGGCGCTTGGCGATCTTGGCGGTGGTGGTGGTCTTGCCGCCGCCCTGAAGGCCGACCATCAGGACGGGGGCGGGGGGATTGTCGATCTTGAGGCGGCCCGGATCCTCGTCGCCGGACAGGACGGCGATCAATTCGTCATGGACGATCTTGATGACCTGCTGACCGGGGGTGACGGATTTGGTGACGGCGGCGCCGGTCGCCTTTTTCTCGACGGCCTTGATGAAATCGCGCGCGACGGGTAGCGATACGTCGGCCTCGAGAAGCGCCACGCGCACCTCGCGCATGGCGGTGCGCACGTCATCCTCGGACAGCGCGCCCTGCTTGGTGAGGCGGTCGAAGACGCCGGAGAGGCGTTCTGACAGGTTCTCGAACATGGGCCTTGGCCCCTTTCATCAATCTCGGTCTGCCCCTTGAGGTAAGGAGCGGCCGGAGATGCGCCAAGCCCAAACGGCATTTGCCCCCGTGGGCGAAACCTCGCTGACGGGGGGCGATCCCATGATGAAACACGGGACCGGGAAGCTGGCGCTTTCCGGCTATTGGCGGGCGGGATAGGCGGATTCCCCCGCGCTGTCAATCGCGGCAGGGGTATCGCAGGCGAGCGTCAGGCTGTCGATGTCGCCGCCGAGCCGGTCGTAGCCCTGGGCGTGGAGAGCGAAGCTGCGCCGGAGCGCCATCGCATCCCATGCGGGCTGGTCGGTGGGCACAAGCGCCTCGGGCAGGCTGCCGGGCTGGCCATAGAGGCTGATCGTCATGGGACCGCGATAGGCGATGCCTGCGAAATCCATGCCGGTCACGTCGCGGGCATGGATGGCCAGAAGATCGGCCACCGGATTGCCCGAAGTGGTGACAAGCGCCCAGACCTCGCCCCGGATGTCGGGGCCGAGCTGCATCGCGCCCTGGGCCAGGTGGACCGCCGCCCCGCCTTCGCCGGGGAAGATCTGGCCGGTGAGGGCAAAGGTCGCGTCGCCCGACAGCATCGTGCCGGGGCGGGTGGTGCCGACGCCCTGTGTCACGGTGAGGGTGAAGTCGACATGGCAGGATGGGGCCGCCGCAAGCGCGGGGGCGAGGGGGAGAGCAAGGGCGAGGGTGCAGAGCAGGCGGTGCCACATGGGCAAGAGCCTAGCACGGGGGCAGGGCGCGCGCCAAAGACTGTCGGGCGGCGCGGTGAGGCGGGGCTCTTTGCCGGATCGCGGTCAGGGCGTGTCGTCGCTGTCCCAATCCGCCCGGGTGATGCCGAATTTGCGCATCCGGGAATAGAAGGTGGTTGCGGGAATGCCCATCAGCTCGGCGGCACCTGCGCGCCCGGACACCTTTCCGACGGTTTCGCGCAGGCAATCGATCAGGGCGCGGCGCATGTCGGCCTCGAGGTCGGCCTCGGTCCGGATCGTGCGGTTGGTCTGGCGCGACCGCGTGTCGGGTGTGCCGAGATCGACGATCAGCTTGCCCCCTTGCGACACGATCACGGCGCGTTCGATCACGTTGCGCAATTCGCGGACATTGCCCGGCCAGTCGTATCCCATCAGCCGTTCCATCACGTTCTGGGTGATCACGGGCGGCTTGCGGTTCATCCGTTTGGCGGCAAGGCCCAGAAGATGCGCGGCAAGGGCGGGGATATCCTCGCGTTTTTCGCGCAGGGGGTGGCAGAAGACCGGAAAGACGTTGAGCCAGAGGTTCAGATCCTCGCGCAGGCGGCCTGCCGCGACCTCGCGGTCGAGCGGTTTGGTCGAGGCGGCGATCACGCGCACATCGAGGCTGCGGCCGCGCGTGTCGCCAAGGCGTGTGACCTCGCGCTCTTGCAGGGCGCGCAGCAACTGGCCCTGAACCTCGGGCGGCAATTCCTCTACGTCATCGAGAAAGAGGGTGCCGCCATGGGCCAGTTCCAGCTTGCCGGGTTTGTCCCGCAACGCGCCGGGATAGGCGCCCCGGATCTGGCCGAACAATTCCGCCTCCATCGCGCCGGGGGCGACGGAGCCGCAGCGCACATGGATCAGGGGACGCCTGCGCCGGGGGCTGGCGTTGTGGATCGCATGGGCCACAAGCGCCTTGCCGGTGCCCGCCTCGCCCGAGATGAGGACGGTCGCATCCGTGCCCGCCACCAATTCGACGCGCATGAGCAATTGGCGGACCGCCTGCGAGGTTCCGATGATGTCATGATGGGCGCGTTCGGTGGTGATCGCCTCCTGGAGGTAGGCGTTTTCCTGTTCGAGGCGGTCGCGCAGGCTGGCAATCTCGGCCAAAGCGTCGTGGAGGCGTTTCTCGTTTTCCTTGCGCTCGGTGATGTCGCGAAAGATCACGACGGCGCCGGCCAGCACCTGTTGGTCGTAGATCGGGGTGGAGACGTATTCGACCCGGATCGGGCACCCGTCCTTGCGCCAGAACACCTCGTCCTCGATCCGGTTCACCTGTTCGAAGCGGAAGGAGCGGTAGATCGGGCAATCATGGGAATGGTAGATCTCGCCGTCGATATGGTGGTGGTGGATCATGTCGTGGATCGGCTTGCCCAAGAGATCCTCGGTCGTCCAGCCCAGCATTTCCTGGGCGGCGCGGTTGACGAAGGTGGTCTTGCCCTCGGCGTTGACGCCGTAGATGCCTTCGCCCGCCGCGTTGAGGATCAGCTGGTTCTGGTGTTCCAGTTCGGCAAAGAAATCATGGGCGCGTTTCCATTCCTCGATGCCCGCACGATGCAGGCGCACGGTTTCCACCATCTGCGCGCGGCGTTCCAGCTCGTCGAGGTCGAGCAGCATCACGAAGACATGGGTATCGGCCGCGCGGATGCGGCGGGCGCGCAATTCGCAGGGCAGGGGGTGGCCGTCGACGAGCAGGTCCGCGTCGCGTGTCCAGGCCTCGCCGCGGTGGTCCACCTCTTCGATGAAGACGATGAAGCGGGGGAGCGCGGGACCCAGCCAGGCGGAGAACACCGCGCCCGGTTCCGCGCCCGCGCCGAGCATCCGGCGGGCGGCGGCATTCAGCGTGGTGATGCGGTCGGTGGCGGTGTCGAGCACCAGTGCCGCCTCGGGCACGGTGGCGACCAGCGAATCGAATGTGAGCGGCGTGTCGAGCATGGCCGAAGTGTAGTGCTGCAACGCGGCAGGGCATCACGATATTTCGTAAATTACGAAAATTCGTGATATTTGCAGATGATGCGATCTATCTAACCATTGGAAATAAATGGAAATTCATAAAATGCCTAAATGTTAGGCACATGCTTTTCCCTTGGGCGATCGGCTTTCATGATGGGGACAGACATTCAACACAGGGGATGAGCCATGTCCGTCAAGAGCCTTGGGAACCCGTTCTCAGACAAGACCGATCTTCGCCATGGTGCCGATTGCGGTTGCGATGGTTGCGCGGCCCATGCGCAGGCCGAAGCTTCCCGCGCCGTCACCACGATGTCCGCCGAGCAGATGGTCGAACGGGCCATCGAAAGCGCCGTGGTGCGGTCTGTTTTCGGCCATAACGACATCCAGCGCCGCGCCTTCATGGGGATGCTGGGCGGCGGCACCTTTGCCTCGATCCTGGCTTCGGTCTTTCCGATGGATGCGGCCAAGGCCGCGATCCTTGACAATCTCGGGCCGCCGGAAAAGCCGGACCTGAACATCGGTTTCGTGCCGATCACCTGCGCCACGCCGATCATCATGGCCCAGCCCATGGGGTTCTACGAGCGCTACGGCCTGAATGCGCAGGTCATCAAGACCGCCGGTTGGGCCGTGGCGCGCGACAAGTCGCTGTCGGGGGAATATGACGCGTCCCACATGCTGACGCCCATGCCCTTGGCGATGACGCTCGGCGCGGGGTCGGTCGCGGCGCCTTACATCATGCCGGCGGTCGAGAACGTCAACGGGCAGGCCATCGTCCTGCACAATGACCACCTCGACAAGCGCGACCCGAGCCAGTGGCGCGGCATGACATTCGGCGTGCCCTTCGAATATTCGATGCACAATTTCCTGCTGCGCTACTACGTGGCGGAATTCGGGCTGGACCCCGATACCGACATCCAGATCCGCGTCGTGCCCCCGCCCGAGATGGTGGCGAACCTCCGGGCCGGGAACCTGGACGGGTTCCTGTCGCCCGACCCGTTCAACCAGCGCGCGGTCTGGGAAGGGATCGGGTTCATCCACCTGCTGACCAAGGACATCTGGGAAGGGCATCCGTGCTGCGCCTTTGCCGCGCCCCTGTCCTTTGCGACGGAGCTGCCCAACACCTATGGCGCGCTGTTGAAGGCGATCATCGACGCGACGCAATATGCCAGCGATCCGGCCAACCGCGAGGAGATCTCGGCCGCCATCGCGCCGGAGAATTACCTCAACCAGCCGGTCGAGGTGATCCAGCAGGTTCTGACCGGCACCTTTGCCGATGGTCTGGGCAATGTGCAGCGCGTGCCCGACCGGATCGATTTCGACCCGTTCCCGTGGCATTCCATGGGCGTCTGGATCCTGACGCAGATGCGCCGCTGGGGCTATATCGAGAACGACATCGATTACCGCGCGGTGGCCGAGCAGGTCTACCTTGCGTCGGATGCGCGGCGGATCATGGAAGATCTGGGCTACGAGGCCCCGACCGAGACCTATCGGACCCATACGATCATGGGCAAGACCTTCGATCCGGCGGATCCGGTGGGCTATATCGACAGCTTCGCGATCCGGCGGACCTGAGCCATGGCAAGCCTCAGCATCAACCAGCGTGGCGCGCTTTTGTCCGTGGTGATCCTGGTCGTCGGCCTCCTGTTCTGGGAGGCCGCGATCCCGCCGCAGCAATTGGCGACCGAGATGACGGAATACGAACGGCTGATGGGGGGCGGCGCACCGCGTGCCGCCATCCCGCCGCCCTCCGACATCCTGGCCAAGGCCTGGGAGGAATTGTCGAACCCGTTCTACGATGCAGGCCCCAACGACAAGGGCATCGGCATCCAGATCGGCTATTCGATCTACCGCGTGCTGTCGGGCTACCTGCTGGCGGCGGCGGTGGCGATCCCGCTGGGGTTCCTGATCGGCATGTCGCCCGTGGCCTATCGCGCGCTCAACCCGTTCATCCAGGTGCTGCGCCCGATTTCGCCCTTGGCCTGGATGCCGCTTGCGCTGTTCGTCATCCGCGACAGCGAGGCGAGCGCGATTTTCGTCATCTTCATCTGTTCGATCTGGCCCATGCTGCTCAACACCGCCTTTGGCGTGGCGGGCGTGCGAAAGGATTGGGTCAACGTGGCGCGAACCCATGAGCTGGGCGCCTTGCGCACGGCATTCCAGGTCATCTTGCCTGCTGCCGCCCCCACCATCGTCACGGGGATGCGGATTTCCATCGGGATTGCATGGCTTGTGATCGTGGCGGCCGAGATGCTCGTGGGGGGAACCGGCATCGGCTATTACGTCTGGAACGAGTGGAACAATCTCGACCTTACGTCGGTGATCTTCTCGATCCTCATGATCGGCATTGTCGGCATGGCCCTGGATAGCGCCTTTGGCGCGCTCCAGCGGGTCGTGGCCTACGCGGAATAAGGAGGACAGGACCCATGGCAAAACCCTTTCTCAGCGTGGAACGCCTGACCCAGACCTACCCGGATGCCGCGGGCGGTCAGACGACGGTGTTCGAGAATGCCAGCTTCGGGATCGAGCGGGGGGAATTCGTCTGCATCCTCGGTCATTCCGGCTGCGGCAAGTCGACGATCATGAACATTCTTGCCGGTCTCGCCTCGCCCACATCGGGGGTGGTGACGATGGACGGGGCCGAGGTATCGGGCCCGTCGCTGGACCGGGGCGTGGTGTTCCAGAACTATTCGCTTCTGCCCTGGCTGTCGGCGTTGAAAAACGTCTCCTTCGGGGTGCAGGCGCGGCACAAGGATTGGTCCAAGGCCGAGGTGGAGGCGCATTCGCGCAAATACCTGGCGATGGTGGGGCTGGAGGGCGACGTGGTTCTGCGCAAGCCCAGCCAGTTGTCGGGGGGCATGCGGCAGCGCGTGTCCATCGCGCGCGCCTTTGCCAACCAGCCCAAGCTCTTGCTGCTGGACGAACCCTTCGGGGCGCTGGATGCGCTGACGCGGGGCACGATCCAGGAGGAATTGCTCAAGGTCTGGAGCCAGACGGAACAGACGGTGTTCATGATCACCCATGACATCGACGAGGCGATCCTGTTGGCCGACCGCATCTTGTTGATGACGAACGGCCCCTATGCCCGCGTCGCCGAAAGCGTCGAGATCACGATCCCGCGTCCGCGTAACCGGACCGAGATCATCGAGCATCCGAACTATTACCCGATCCGCAACCACCTGGTGCAGTTCCTCGGGCAGCGGTCCAAGGCGCTGTCCGGCCAGCCTTCGGGCGGCGAGACGCAATCGCCCGAGACCGTCGTGATCGACAAGACAAAGCCCGCCGGCGACCCCGAACCCGAGGCCCGGCTGCGCGCCGTCAACGAGTGACGCCGCCCCATTCGCAAGAGGAGAGACAGCGATGAAAGACACGTTCGAACGCCCCGTCATGATGACCATGGAAGACGTGACCGTCATGATCCTGTCGGCCAAGAAACAGGCCGGCCTGACCTGGGAAGGCATTGCCGACAGCATCGGCATGTCGCCCGTCTGGACCCATTCGGCCTGCATGGGGATGAATGCCTTTCCCAAGGACAAGGCCGAGCTTCTGGTGGCCAAAATGGGCCTGCCGCAAGAGGCGGTTTCCGTCATGACCGAGCCGCCCACCAAGGTCTGGTCGCAGGCCGTGCCGACCGATCCCTGCATCTACCGCCTCTATGAGATCGTCGGCGTCTACGGGCCGACCATCAAGGCGCTGATCGAGGAGAAATTCGGTGTGGGCATCATGTCGGCCATCGATTTCGACATGCAGATCACCCGCGTGGAAAACCCCAAGGGCGACCGGGTGAAGCTGGAAATGTCGGGCAAGTTCCTGGGCTACAACAGCTGGTAGGCGCACCCGATCCGGTGCCCGAACCCCCAAAAGACGATCGGCGGGCCATGGCCCGCCGATTGCCGTTTCAGCGTGGCGCTCAGTCCATGGCGCTCAGGCCATGGTCGTTCCGAGCCAGAGCGTCAGGGCCGGAAAGGCCAGCAAGAGCAAGAGCCGCACGAGGTCGACACCGACGAAGGGCACAAGCCCCCGGAAGATGCGGGCGACCGGCACATCGGGCAAGACCGCTTTCAGGACAAAGACATTCATCCCCACGGGCGGCGTGATCAGCGCGATTTCCGTGACCACGATGACAAGGATGCCGAACCACACGAGATCGAAGCCCTGGGCCACCACGATGGGCGCGAAGAGCGGCACGAAGATCAGGATGATCGCCATCGAATCCATCACGCAGCCCAGCACGAGAAACACCGCAAGGATCACGAGGATCAGCGCCATCCCCTCAAGCCCCGTCGCCTCGACCAGGCCCAGGACACCGGCGGCAAGACCGGACAGCGTGAGCAGCTTGGACAGCATCAGCGCACCGAACAGCACCGTATAGAGCGAGATCGAGGTATAGGCCGTGTCCACGATGACCCGGCGCAGCATCCGCCATGACATCCGTCCGCCGATCACCGCCACGACAAGCGCGAGGCCCGCGCCCATCCCGGCGGCTTCGGTGGGCGTGAAGAGCTTGGCGTAGAGCCCCCCGATGATCAGCCCGAAGATCAAGAGGAAGGGCCAGACGCCCGCCAGCGACCGCCAGCGTTCGGACCAGCCGCTTGCCGCGCCCTGCGGGGCCTCGGACGGATTGCGCGCGGCGATGAGCCGGATCACCACCAGGTAGAGCGCAAGCCCGATCAGCCCCGGCACGACACCCGCGACGAAGAGATCGCCGATATTGGTCTGGGTCAGGATGCCGTAGACCACCATGATGATCGACGGCGGGATCAGGATGCCCAGAGTGCCGCCCGCCGCGATCGTGCCAGCCGCCAGCGATTGCGAATAGCCGTAGCGCTTCATGCTGGGATAGGCGACCTTGGCCATGGTGGCGGCTGTCGCGTAGCTCGAGCCGCAGACCGCCGAAAAGCCCGCGCAGGACATCATGGTCGAGAGCGCCAGCCCGCCCCGCACATGGCCGACAAAGGCATGGGCGGCGCGGAACAGGTCCTGTGCGATGCCGGTCTTGGCGATGATGTTGCCCATCAGGATGAACATCGGCACCACGGCCAGATCGTAGTTCAGCACCGCATCCGAAATCGTGAAGGGCAGGAGTTGAAAGGCGACGTTCCAGTTCACCGCGAAGCCGATGCCCGCCACCGACACTGCCTGCAGGGCAAAGCCCAGGGGAACGCGCAGAAAGGCCAGCAGGATCGCCGCGGCCATGGATATCGTTCCGACGATCACAGCGGATCCTCCTCGTGATTGTCCGCGGGGTCGACCATCGGTCCGGTGATGGCGATGGCGGCTGCGGCAAGGGCGGAGAGGGCGAAGCTTGCCCCGATGAAGAGGTAGAGCGGCCCGCGCGGCAGGCGCAGCGCCTGGCTCACCTCGGAGATGCGGGCGGCATTGAGGCCGTGGCGCAAGAAGAGCCAGGCCAGAAGGCACAGGATGCCCACCACCAAGAGGGCGATCAGCGCCCGCCACCAGCCCATCCAGGCCTGGCCGATCAGCCGGTCGAACAGGTCGATGGTCAGATGCGCGCCCGCGACCGTCACCAGCGGCAGGCCGCAAAAGACCACGAGCGCCATCAGATGTTCGGTGATGTCATGTGCGCCGTAGATCGGGGCGCCGAAGAGGCGGCGGCCGATGACATCGGCAAAGGTCAGCACGACCATGGACATCAGGACGATGGCCATGACCGTCTCGACCGCGCGCCGCAGCGCCCAGGCGGTTGAAAGCATGTGGGTATCCTCCCCCGAAAGCGGGACGGGGATGGACCCGTCCCTTTGCGGCCCGATGCCTTGGAGCGCGGCGCGTTCATTCGCAGTCACGCGTCGCGCTCCAACCTTCTGATTTCGCATGTCCGGGGAGCCCAAAACCGGTTCCCACTTTTGCGCGACATGCTTCTTGATTTCGCATGTCCGGGGAGCCCAAAACCGGTTCCCACTTTTGCGCGACATGCTCTATTCGGCGGCCAGCGCCTCGTAGGTTTCCATGTAGAAACCCATCATGGTCGCGGGGTCGGCGACGCCTGCCTCGGCTGCGGCGACGATCCAGTCGGCGACCATCGCGTCGCGGATCGTGTCCACCGCCGCGATCAGCTCGGGAGAGGCTTGCGTGATGGTGTGACCGGCGGCGGCCAGCGCCTCGGTCGCGGCGGGGCTTTGCAGGTCGAACTGGCGGCCCCAGGTGGCCGAGAGCGTTTCACCCGCGATGGCCTCGATCGCGGCCTGATCGGCGGGGGCGATGCTGTCCCAGCGGGCGCCGTTCATCACCACGAAGAAGGTCGCGTCATAGAACCCGTCGGGGAAGATCGTGTGATGGGTCAGCGCATCCTCAAGGCGGAAGTTCACGACCGATTCCATCGTGTGCAGCGATCCGTCGATGACGCCGCTTTCCAGCATCTCGTAGGCGCGCGTGGCGGGGGCCGCGACCGGCACGGCACCCAGTTCGGTCAGGAGCCGTTCCTGGATCGGGCCGCCCATGCGGAATTTCTGCCCGGCGATATCCTCGGGCGTCAGCATCTGGGCCGAGCCATGGTGCAACTGGCCCCCGCCGAACATGCCGACGGCCAGCATCTCGACCCCGTCAAAGACCGGCAGATCGGCCAGATGGGCTTGGTAGGTCCGCCAGAGCGCCACGCTTTGTGCCTCGCCATTGGTGCCGGCATTGGGGAATTCCGCGAACCACAGCGACACGAAACGTTCGGGTTCATAGGTGAAATTGCCCCAAGCGATGTCGGCCACACCGGTGCGCGCCAGTTCCCAATGCTGCGCGGGGCCGCCCAGCGGCGCGGGCAGGATGGTGACGGTCACGCGGCCTTCGGTCACTTCGGCAACCTGTTCGGCGAAGGGCACCAGAACATCGGTGTGCAGGAAATGCGTCGGCGGAACCCAGGACGACATCGTCAGGTTCTGGGCGCTGGCGGCCCCTGTCATGAGCGCCAGTGCCGTGGCAAGCGCGGTGGTGCGGCGTAGGGTGCAGGTCATGGTTGGATCTCCCTTGGCGATGGCCCCTGTCGCGGCCTGACCGCCGCTCCTCCGGCGGGTCGGTTTCGGCGTTGCGATAGTTGCAGTTTGAGAATAATGTGCTGAGACTGTTGCATGCTGAGATAAAGGCGGCGATGATGCCCAAGGTATCGGGTGATACCGAAAGCACGGGCACAGCGGGGCGGGGCAGGATGAGCGGTCAGAAAACCTTTCGGAACGAGCGGCTTACCTACAAGCTCAACATCGTTGCCGATCAGGCCATCGCGGCGAACGACCAGATTTTCCTGCGCGAGACCGGGTGCAGCATCCGCGAATTGCGGGTTCTGCGCCTGATCGACGACACGCCCGGCACCAGCTTTCGCGACATTGCCCGCGTCACGGGATTCGAACGCAGCCTGACCTCGCGCCTGATCCAGTCGCTGATCGGGGCGGGGTTGATCGAACGCAAGAACGCGCCCGATGACGCCCGCGTCTTCGAGCTGCACACCACCGAGAAGGGCCAGGAGGCCCGCCGCATCGCGCGCGGTGTCTCGGACAGGTTGGAGGCGATCCTGACCGATCCCCTGTCCCGGGCCGAGCTGGACACGCTCAACACGCTTCTGGAGCGGCTGGCAGCCTGGGTCAGTTCGGATGCGTATCGTGAGCGGCTCTTGGAGGAGTAATTCTCAAGTCAAGATAATCTTGATTTGAGAATGAGTATCCGCTACACGGGCCCCGCCATACCAGCCGTCCCGCGAGAGGCCGAGATCATCGGCGCCGAAGGAGCAACCCCCCGGAACCTCTCAGGCAAAAGGACCGGGACGCGCAGGGCGATCTGAAGCGGGAGAAAGAACACCCGCAACAGAGGGGAAACCCCGCCGCAAGGCGGGCATGAAACCCTTTGGTCGCGGGAGGTTCACATGACCAAGATAGCCGTAATCGGCGCCGGCATCACCGGCGTCTCCACCGCCTCGTCCCTGATGGACCGGGGCCATGATGTCACGATCTTCGACCGCAACCGCTATGCGGCGATGCAGACATCCTTTGCCAATGGCGGGCAGTTGTCGGCCTCGAACGCCGAGACGTGGAACCGCTGGGCCACCGTCTTCAAGGGCATGCGCTGGATGATGATGCGGGGCGCGCCCTTGCTCGTGAACCCCAAGCCCAGCTGGCACAAGTACAGCTGGATGGCCGAATTCATCGCCGCCATCCCCCAGTATCGCGACAATACCATCGCGACCGCCCGCATGGCAATTGCCGCCCGTGGCCTGCTCAAGGAAAAGGCCGCGCGCTACGGCTTCGACTTCAACGCCGAGGATCGGGGCATCCTGCACATCTATACCGACCGCGCCGAATTCGACCATGCGGGGCGGGTGACGGCGCTGTTGGCGGAGGCGGGTCTGACGCGCCGCGCCGTGACGGCCGAAGAGATCCGCAGTCTCGAGCCCGCCATCTCGGGCGATTTCGTCGGCGGCTATTATACCGACAGCGATTTCACCGGCGATATCCATCGCTACACCATGGGTCTGGCCCAGGGCATCGCGGGCGAGGGGGCCGATCTGCGCTTTGGCACCGAGATCGAGACGCTGGCCCATACCGGCGCCGGTGTGCGGGTGACATGGGTCAACGGCGCCGATCGTCAGGCCGAGGATTTCGACGCCATCGTGATCTGCGCCGGGGTGGAAAGCCGCCGCTTTGCCGCGATGCTGGGCGACCGGGTGAATGTCTACCCGGTCAAGGGCTATTCGATCACCGTCCGCCTCGATGACCCGGCAAGCCAGGAGGCCGCGCCCTGGGTCAGCCTGCTCGATGACGAGGCCAAGATCGTCACCAGCCGGCTTGGCCGCGACCGGTTCCGCATCGCGGGCACGGCGGAATTCAACGGAACGAACCTCGATATCCGCGACGATCGCATCCGCCCGCTTGTCAAATGGTGCGAGCGATTCTTTCCCGGTGTCAGCACCGAACATGCGATCCCATGGGCGGGCCTGCGCCCGATGATGCCCAACATGATGCCCAAGGTGGGTGCAGGCCGTCGCCCGCGCGTCTTCTACAACACCGGCCACGGGCACCTGGGCTGGACGCTGTCGGCGGCCACCGCCGAGATGCTGGCCGAAGCCGTCAGTGCGGATGCGGCCCTTGCCCCCGTCCGCCCGCAATCCCTGCGGATGGCGGCGGAGTGACCGCCCTGCGGCAGGCCCGCGCGTCCGGGTCTGCCGCACATCGCGCCTCAGGGTATCGACCAAGACCCGGCGCGTCATCGACAGATCACACCCCCCGCAAGCATGGTCCGGCTCAAAGCAACGCCAGACACGGTGACCCAAGTGACCACGATCGACCGCATCGAAACCCTCATCCTCGATATCCCCACGATCCGTGGGCATGTCCTGTCGATGGCGACGATGCGGACCCAGACCGCCGTTCTGGTGCGCATCCGGTTTTCCGACGGCTCCGAAGGTTTGGGCGAGGGCACGACCATCGGCGGTTTGAGCTATGGTCCCGAAAGCCCCGAAAGCATCCGCTCGGCCATCGACACCTATCTGGCACCTGCCCTGACGGGCCGCGCCGCCGATGATGTGAACGGCGCGATCCAGCTGATGGACCATGTCGCGCGCGGCAACCGCATCGCCAAGACCGCCGTTGAAATCGCGCTCTGGGATGGTCTGGGCAAGCGGCTGGGCGTGTCGGTCGCGCAGCTGTTCGGCGGTGCCGTCCACAGCCGCCTGCCGGTGGCCTGGACGCTTGCCTCGGGCAATTCCGACACCGACATCGCCGAGGCCGAGGCGATGATCGCCAAGGGTCGCCACAACATCTTCAAGCTCAAGATCGGCAAGCGCTCCGTCGCCGAGGATGTGGCCCATGTCGCGCGGATCAAATCCGCCCTGGGCGATGCCGCCAGCATCCGCGTGGATGTGAACCAGACCTGGACCCTGGCCGATGCCCGTCGCGGGCTGCCCGCGCTGCAAGATGCCGGGTGCGCCCTGGTCGAACAGCCCGTCGCGGCCCGCTATCTCAATGCCATGGCGGAGCTGACCCGCGCCTACGAGATCGCGGTCATGGCCGACGAGGCGCTGAATGGTCCCGAGGATGCGCTGGCCGTGGCCAGCCGGGGGGGCGCCGATGTCTTTGCGGTCAAGATCGCGCAATCGGGTGGCCTCAAGCGCGCGGCCGAAGTCGTGGCGATCGGGCAGGCCGCAGGGCTTGGCCTGTACGGCGGCACGATGCTGGAAACCGGTCTCAGCACGGCGGCGGCATCGCAATTGTTTGCCACGGTCGAGCGGCTGGATTGGGGAACCGAGCTGTTCGGACCGCTGCTTTTGACCGCCGACATCCTGGCCCAGCCCATCATCTACCGCGATTTCCATGTCGAGGTGCCGCAAGGCCCCGGCATCGGTGCAGCCCTCGACCCCGACAAGATCGAATTCTACCGCCGCGACCGCACGACCCGCGTCGCGGCGGCGGGCGCATAGCCCGCAAGACCACGCCAAAAGGGAGGAGACCCGCCATGTTCACGCAAAGCACACTCGACGACCTGTCCAACCGTCTTGACGGCATGGTGCAGGACGATCCCGAAAACGGCATTTTCCGTGCCCGGCGGGACATGTTCACCGATGCCGAGCTTTTCGAGCTGGAGATGAAGCACATCTTTGAAGGCAACTGGATCTACATGGCCCATGAAAGCCAGATCCCGAACCCCGGCGATTATTTCACCCTGCACATGGGCCGCACGCCTGTCGTCATCACCCGCGACAAGGACGGCAATCTGAACGCGCTGGTCAATGCCTGCTCGCACCGGGGCGCGATGCTGTGCCGGTTCAAGCGGCGCAACCAGAAGACCTTCACCTGCCCGTTCCACGGCTGGACCTTTTCCAACACCGGCAAGCTCTTGAAGGTGAAGGACCCGAACGGCGCGGGCTACCCCGAGCAGTTCAACAAGGACGGCAGCCACGATCTGACCAAGGTCGCGCGGTTCGAGAATTATCGCGGCTTCCTGTTCGGTTCGCTCAATGCCGATGTGAAACCGCTCGAAGAATATCTGGGCGAGGCGCGGCACATGATCGACATGATCGTGGACCAGGCCGACGACGGGCTCGAGGTGCTGCGCGGCGCGTCCACCTATACCTATGACGGCAACTGGAAGCTTCAGGCCGAAAACGGGGCCGATGGCTATCACGTGTCCTCGGTGCACTGGAACTACGTCGCCACCACCGCCCACCGGACCGAGGATGGGAAAGAGGACCAGATCAAGGCGACCGACGCCTCCAAATGGTCCAAGCAGCGCGGCGGTTTCCATTCCTACGAGAACGGTCACCTGCTCTTGTGGACGCAATGGGCCGATCCGACCAACCGCCCCAACTATCCGCGCCTGGCGGAATGGACGGAAAAATACGGGCAGACCAAGGCCGAATGGATGGTGGGCGTTCTGCGCAACCTGTGCCTTTATCCCAACGTCTTCCTGATGGATCAGTTTTCCAGCCAGATCCGCGTGTTCCGCCCCATCAGCGTCGACCAGACCGAGGTGACGATCTACTGCATCGCCCCCAAGGGCGAGCCGCAGGAGGCCCGCACCCGCCGCATCCGCCAGTACGAGGATTTCTTCAACGCGTCCGGCATGGCGACCCCCGACGACACCGAGGAATTCCGCGCCACCCAGCGGGGCTATGCAGGTGCCGCGCATGCCAAGTGGAACGACCTGACGCGCGGTGCCACCCAGTGGATCCAGGGGCCCGACGAAGACGCGAAAGCCCTGGGCGTGAACCCGATCCTGTCCGGCGCCCGGACCGAGGACGAGGGGCTTTTCGTCATCCAGCACAGCCAGTGGACCGAGCGGATGGCGGACGCCATCGCCAAGGAACGCACCACCGCCCCCGCCGTCGCGGCCGAATGAGGAGGGACCAGACAATGACCATCACCACACCCATCCGTGCCGAGATGACCTTTGACGAGATCCAGGCCTTTCTGCATGCCGAGGCCCGCGCGCTCGATGATCGCGACTGGGATACCTGGCTGAGCTTCTACCACAAGGATTGCCCCTTCTGGATGCCCGCATGGGATGACGAGGACCAGCTGACCGAAGACCCGGCGAACGAGATGTCCTTGATGTATTACCCCAACAAGCAGGGGATCGAGGATCGCGTGTTCCGGATCAAGACCGACCGGTCCTCGGCCACGTCGCTGCCCGAGCCGCGCACCAACCACAACCTGTCGAATATCGAGGTTGTGGAGCGCGACGGCACGACGATCCGGCTACGCTTCAACTGGCTGACGCTGTCCTACCGCTACGGCAAGACGGATCAGCATTGGGGCACGTCCTATTACACGATCGACACCGCCGAAGGGCGGCCGCTCATCACCGACAAGAAGGTGGTGCTGAAGAACGACCGTATCCACCACGTGATCGACGTCTACCACATCTGATCCCCGCCAGCCGGGGCTGACCGCGCCGCGCGCGCCCGAGGAGGGGCCGCGCGGCCAAGGGAGGAGTTTGCCAAATGTCCAGCTACAACATCGCGCTCAATTTCGAGGATGGCGTCACCCGCGTCATCACCTGTGACGGTGACGAAAAGGTGACCGACGCCGCGTTCCGGCAAAAGATCAACCTGCCGATGGATTGCCGCGACGGGGTCTGCGGCACCTGCAAATGCTTCGCCGAAAAGGGTGAGTACGAGCTCGAATTCTACATGGACGAATCCATGTCGGACGAGGAAGCCGCCGAAGGCTACGTGCTCACCTGCCAGATGGTTCCGCAAAGCGATTGCGTGATCCGCGTGCCGGCCTCGTCGGCCGTGTGCAAGACCGCGCCCGAGGCGGTGCAGGGCGAGGTTCTGGGCGTTGACCGCCTGTCGGACACGTCCTTTGGCCTGCGGGTGAAACTGGCTCGGCCCATGGGCTTTTTGCCCGGCCAATACGTCAACGTCACCGTGCCGGGCACGAAGGCGCATCGGTCCTATTCCTTTTCGTCGGCCCCCGGCAGCGACGAGGCGAGCTTTCTCATCCGCAACCTGCCCGGTGGCGTGATGAGCGGCTATCTGGCCGAGCGCGCGCAACCCGGCGATGCCGTCACGCTGACGGGTCCGATGGGCGCGTTCTACCTGCGCCCCGTCACGCGGCCCCAGCTGTGGCTTGCGGGCGGCACGGGGCTTGCCCCCTTCCTGTCGATGCTGGAGCAGCTGGCCGAGCAAGGCAGCGACCAGCCCGTGCGGCTCTACTACGCCGTCACCCGCGCCGCCGATCTGGTGGAGCTGGACCGCGTTCAGGCGCTGGCCGCCCGGATCGGCAAGGTCGAGGTCATCACGATCCTTGCCGCAGCCGAGGATGATCACCCGAAAAAGGGCTTCGTCACCGACCACCTGACTGCCGATGACCTGAACGCGGGCGATGTGGATGTCTACCTTTGCGGTCCGCCGCCGATGGTCGATGCCGTACGCGCCCATTTCACCACCCTGGGGATCGAGCCCGCCAACTTCTTCTACGAGAAGTTCAACCCCACCGAAGCCGAGGCCGTCGCGGCATGACCCGGTTCGCCGACAAGGTGATGGTCGTCACGGGGGCCGCCCAAGGCATCGGTCGCCGTGTCGCCGAACGCGCGGCGGGCGAGGGCGCGCGCGTTCTGGTCGTCGACCGCTCGGACCACCGCAATGACGTGGTGGCCGCGATCCGCACGGCCGGTGGCGAGGCGGAGGCTTTTGCCGCCGATCTGGAAACGTGGGACGGCTGTGCCGCGGCGATGGCCGAGGCGGTCCGCCATTGGGGCCGGATCGACATCCTGATCAACAACGTGGGCGGCACGATCTGGGCGAAGCCGTTTGAGCATTACGAGCCGAACCAGATCGACGCCGAAATCCGCCGGTCGCTCTTCCCGACGATCTACTGCTGCCGGGCGGCGCTTGACCACATGTTGCCGCAGGGCGCGGGCGTGATCGTCAATGTCTCGTCCATCGCCACCCGTGGCCTGAACCGCGTGCCTTATGCAGCGGCCAAGGGCGGCGTGAACGCGATCACCGCAAGCCTTGCCTGGGAAGTGGCCGAACGCGGCATCCGCGTGGTGGCGACCGCACCGGGCGGCACCGAAGCCCCCCCGCGGCTCACGCCCCGCAACCCGAATGCGGCACAGGAACAGCCACAGGATTGGTACCAGACCATCGTCGATCAGACGATCCAGTCCTCGCTGATGAAACGCTATGGAACGCTCGACGAACAGGCAGGCCCGATCCTGTTCCTGGCGTCGGACGATGCCTCCTACATCACCGGCGTCACGCTGCCGGTCGGCGGGGGCGATCTTGGCTAGGCCCGGGGAGGGGCCGACCACCTAATTCAACCGGAGGAACCACCACAATGAAACGCGCAACCCTGGCGACCCTTGCGGCCGCCACCACCCTCGCTTTGCCTGCCGCTGCCGACACGGTCGATATCGGCGTGCTTTTGCCCTTTTCGGGCGTCTATGCCGCGCTCGGCAACGAGATCGAGGCGGGCTTTGCCCTGGGCCTCGAGACCTATGGCAACGACCTCGATGTCGAGATCATCCTCCACCGCGAGGATACCGAGGTGACGCCCGCCACGGGTCTTGCCCGCACCCGCAAGCTGATCTTGCAAAGTGACGTGGACGCCATCGTCGGTGTCGTGTCTTCGGGCGTGCTGGGCGCCGTGCGCGACATGGTCGACGGCGCGGGCGTGCCGCTGATAGTCGCCAATGCGGGCAATGATGCCGCCACCGGGGTCGATTGCAGCCCGTGGATCACCCGCGTGTCCTTCTCCAACAGCCAGGTGAACCGCCCGATGGGCCGCTGGATGGCCGAGCAGGGGATCGAAACGGTCTATACGCTTGCCCCCGATTACGCCGCCGGTCGCCAGATGATCGAGGGCTTCACCGGGGCCTTTGTCGAGGCAGGCGGCACCATCGTCGGCAGCGACTACACGCCCTTCCAGCAGACGCAGGATTTCGGCCCCTATATCGCGCAGGCGCAGGCCTCGGGTGCGGATGCGCTTTTCGTCTTCTACGCGGGCGGGGAGGCGATCTCCTTTGTCAATCAATACGCAAGCTTTGGCGCGGGCGATGATCTGCCGCTTTACGGCTCGGGCTTCCTGACTTCGCAGCTCTATGTCGATGCGCAGGGACAATCGGCCGAGGGCGTGATCACCGCGCTGCATTACGTGCCGACCATCGACAATGCCGAGAACGCGGCCTTTGTCGCGGCGTTCCGCGATGCCACGGGCCGGGTGCCGTCGGAATATGCGGTGCAGGGCTATGACGCCGCCCGCGCCCTGATCGAGGCGCTGGAAACCGGCGCACGCGACCGCGAAACTTTGGGCGCGGCGCTGCGTCAGGTCAGCTTCGACGGCCCGCGCGGCGCGCTGTCCATCGATCCGGCGACCAACAACGTGGTCCAGCCGATCTACGTCTATGAAACGGTTCAGGGTGCCAACGGCATGACCCAGACCGTTCTGGCGCAACTGCCGGCCGAGGCCGATCCGGTGAACGGCTGCCAGATGCCGTCCTTGCCCACGAACTGAGCCCCGGCGGGCCGCCCGACACGATCGGGCGGCCCTTTTCCCATGCTGTCACGAGGCGTTGCCATGACCCAAGACCTGTCGTTCTGGACCTTGCAGACGCTGAACGCGTTGCAACTGTCCATGCTGCTTTTCCTGCTCTCCATCGGCCTGACGGTGATTTTCGGGCTGATGCATTTCGTCAACCTTGCCCATGGGGCGCTTTATGCGCTGGGGGCCTATATCGCGGCGAGCATCGCAGGCGTTGCGGGGTTCTGGGTCGCGATCATAGCCGCCCCTGTCGGCGTCGCGCTGGTGGGGGTCGTGCTTTACGGCGGGTTGATCCAGCGGATGCGCAAATCCGGGCCGATGGCGCAGGTCCTGGTGACCTTCGGGCTTATTTTCGCGCTCCTTGATCTGACGCGCATCTTCTGGGGCGATCTGGCGCTGGCCATGTCCATGCCGCAGGTGCTGTCGGGGCAGGTCGATCTTTTGGGCGTGAGCTATCCGGCCTATCGCCTGTTCATCATCCTGCTCGGGGGCGCGATTTTCGTAGCACTCGCGCTGGTGCTGTCGCGCACGCAGATCGGTGCGATGATCCGCGCGGGCGTCGACAATGACGCGATGGCTGCCTGCCTTGGCATCAACGTGGAGCGGCTGTTTTTCGTCGTCTTTTGCGTGGGTTGCGCGCTGGCGGGACTGGCCGGTGCGGTCGCTGCACCGCTCCTTAGCGTGACGCCCGGCATGGGTCTGCAGATCCTGATCCCCACGCTGATCGTGATCGTGATCGGGGGCCTTGGCTCGCTCAAGGGCGCGGTCGCGGGGTCGCTGATCTACGGGTTCGTCCAGACATTCGGCGCGGTGCTCGCGCCGCAGCTTGCCTCCGTTCTCATCTACGCGCTCTTGGCCGCGGTCCTCGTGATCAAGCCGGTGGGCCTGTTCCCCGCGAAAGGATAACCGCATGTTCCGTCACACCCCTCTTCGCTACGCGGTTCTGGCCATCCTTGCGGTTGCCGCGCTCGTCCAAACCTTTACGGCAGGTTACTTTGGGCTCGAAATTCTTATCGAAATCCTAATCCTGTGCCTCCTTGTTCTGGCGCTTGACCTGGTCGCGGGCTTCGGTGGCATGGTCTCGCTCTGCCACGGCGCGCTGATGGGCGTGGGGGCCTATGCCTTCGTCGCGCTGGGCACTCTGGCGGGGCTCGATCCGTGGCTTGCGGCGCTGGCCGCCGTGGCCATCACCGCCGCGATGGCCTGGGTCATCGGCGCGATCTGCGCGCGCAGCCATGGCATCTATTTCATCATGGCGACGCTGGCCTTTGGGCAGATGGCCTATTCCTACGTGTTTGAATCGCCGCTGTTCGGGGGCGATGACGGAATGGGCGGAATTGACCGGTTCGATCTGGGCGCCATCGGTCTTGACCTGAACGACAGCCGGACCTTTGCGCTTTTCTGTCTTGCCGTCGTCGTGCTGGCCTATCTGTTTTCCGTCGCGATCCTGCGCTCGGGGCTGGGCCGGTCGCTCTCGGGCGTCATGCACAACGAGAAGCGGATGAAGGCGCTGGGGCTGAACACCTGGCGGATCAAGGCCGATGTCTTTGGCCTGTCGGGCATCATCGCGGGCGTGGCGGGTGTTCTGGCCGCGCAGCACATCATGTTCATTTCGCCTGGCCTTCTGAACTGGACCGTGTCGGGCGAGGCGCTGGTCGTCGTCATCCTGGGCGGGCTGGGCACGCTGGTGGGACCGTTGGTGGGTGCTGCGGCCTTTGTCGTGATGAAGCACGAGCTGGGCGAGATCACGACCTATTGGCACCTTGTCGTCGGCGTCATCCTGATCGCCGTGGTGATGAGCCGGGCCAATGGCATCTTTGGCTGGGTCGAGGCGCGCTGGGGGGCTGCCATAGAACGCCGCCTGACGGACGCCACCCGCAGCCCCGCAAAAAAGGAGGTTTCGACCGATGCTTGAGACGCGCAACCTGACCAAGAGCTTCGGCGCGGTGCATGTCACGCGGTCCGTCTCGCTCAAGCTGGAACGTGGCGAGCGGCGGGTGATCCTGGGCCCCAACGGGGCGGGCAAGACGACGCTGTTCAACCTGCTGGTGGGCGAGTTGACGCCCGATGGCGGCAGCGTCCACCTGGCGGGCGAGGATGTGACGGCGCTGTCCGTTCCGCGCCGCGCGCGCCGCGGCCTGTCGCGGAGCTACCAGAAGAACACGCTGTTCGACGGTCTGACGGTCGAGGAAAACCTGGCGCTGGCCGCCGCCGTGCCGACGGGCCATGCCACGCGGCTGTGGTCCGACAGCCTGCGCCAGCCGGAAATCCGGCAAACCGTGGCCGAGGTGGCCGAACAGGTGAACCTGATGCCCCACCTGCATGCCCGCGTGTCGGAAATCAGCTATGGCGTGCGCCGCCAGCTGGAGGTGGGCGTGGCGCTGGCGACCCGTCCGCTGGTCCTGTTGATGGACGAGCCGACAAGCGGCGTGGGGCCGGAGATGTCCAAGGGGTTCCATGACCTGTTGAACAACCTGCCGCGCGATCTGACGCTTTTGATCATCGAACATGACATGGACCTTGCCTTTGCCGTGGCCGACACGATCACCGTCCTGAATTACGGCGAGGTCGTTTTCGACGGCCTGCCCGAGGAGGCGCGTGGATCGAAGCTGCTCAAGGACATCTATCTGGGGAGTTGGGAAGATGCTTGATCTGAACGCCGTCTCGTCGGGTTATGGCGAAACGCAGGTGCTGCATGGCCTGAGCCTCAGGGCGGAACAGGGAAGGGTTCTTGCCATCCTCGGGCGCAATGGCGCGGGCAAGTCGACGACGCTCAAGACCATCATGGGCCTGTTGCCGACCAAGGGCGGTGCGATCACCTTCGAGGGGCGCGCGATGCCTGCCCGGCCCTTTGACGTGGCGAAATCGGGCATCGCCTATGTGCCCGAGACGCGCGACATCTTTCCGTCGCTCACCGTGCGCGAGAACCTCGAGATCGCGGCGGCCCGGTTCGGGGGCAAGGGGGCGGAATGGACGCTTGACCGGGTGGTCGACCTGTTCCCGCGCCTGGGCGAGCGGATGAAGAACGGCGGCGCGGAATTGTCGGGCGGGGAACAGCAGATGCTGGCCATCGCGCGCGGCCTGTTGATGAACCCGCGCCTGTTGATCCTGGACGAGCCGACCGAAGGATTGGCCCCGATCATCGTCAAGCTGATCCATGACAAGCTGATGGATCTGAAGCGCGCGGGCCTGTCCATGGTTCTGGTGGAACAGAATTTCGGCTTTGCCACATCGCTGGCCGATGACGTGGCCGTGGTCAGCAAGGGGCAGGTGGTCTGGTCCGGCAGCCCTGCGGAAATCCGCGCCGATGAAGAGGCGCAGCACCGCTGGCTTGGCGTGTGATCCATGATGGGGCGGGGCCGGACCCCCGCCCTATTCTTTTACAAGATCTTGCGCGCGACTTTCTGGGCGAGTTTCACGAAATTCGCCACATGCACGCCCTGTTCGTCGAGCCGGTAGCTGACCGACAGGGCGGTGCGCGCGATCTCGGGCTCGATACGCAGGAATTTCATTCCCTTGCGGGGGGCATTGGCCACGGATTCGGGCACGATGCACACGCCCTCGCCCACCGAGACGAGGCCGAGCGCGGTTTGCAGATCCATGCACCAGACGCGCATCGGAACCATGAACCCCGCCGCCTCGCAGGCATTCAGGACGAAATCGGCGTAACTGGGGCGGGGATATTCGGGATATAGGATCAGGTTGTGGGTCTGCAGCCGTTCCAGTTTCGCCACCGTGCGGCCACCGGTATCGACGACATCGGGCAGCGCCAGGATCAGCTTTTCCTCGAGCAATTCGCGGGTGACGAATTCGGCGTCCTGGAGCGCGGGCCGGGCAAAGGCCACGTCGATCTCGCGCGAGACGAGCGCGCGGTGCAGCTGCGCGTTGTTCATCGGGATGAGGGACAGGTTCACCTCGGGGTAATTGGCGCGGAAGGATTTGATGATGTTGGGCAGGATGCCAAAGGTCGCGGAGCCCACGAAGCCGATGCGCAAGCGCCCCTCGGCCCCCTGGCCGAGCCGCCGCACCTCGAGCCGTGTATCTTCCATCTGGGCCAGGATCGACTTGCCGCGCGCCAGCAGGCGTTCGCCCGCCTGGGTCAGCGTGATCGCGCTGCGGCCCCGGTTGAACAGGATCGCGCCCAGTTCTTCCTCCAGCTGCTTGATCTGGCGGCTGAGGGGCGGTTGCGCCATGTCCAGCCGTTCGGCGGCACGGCCGAAATGCAATTCCTCGGCCACGGCGACGAAATAGGTCAGTTGACGGAAATTCATCGCGCGTCCTCCTTGGGCGTTGCGGGCGTCATAGCCAAAAAAGAAGGCCCCCGGATGGAAATCCGGGGGCCAGTCTCAGGGAGAGGTCCGGGGGTCACTCGGCCGCGACGGCCTGTTCGGCGGCCGCTGCCTTGAGCACGAAGTCGAAGGTGAAATGCAGGTCCGTGCCCAGCTCCTTGGCGGCGGGCTTGAACTTGCCGATAAGGCTTTCCTTGACGGCGAAGACGCTGTCTTCGTCCAGCCACTTGCTGTCGGCGTCGTAGATCTGGCTGATCAGCGGGCGATAGCCATCGCGCGAGATGATGAAGTGCATGTGGCCGGGGCGGTTGGGGTGGTGGCCCATGAAGCGCAAGAGCTCGCCCGCGGTTTCGTCATCGGGGATCGGGTAGGGCACGGGGCGCACGGCGACAAAGGCGTAATGGCCGTTCTCATCCGTCTCGAAGCGGCCGCGCAGGTTGTATTCCGGCTGGTCGGGGTCGAGGTTTTCGTAGATGCCGTTGGGCGCATCTTCCCAGACATCGAGCGTGACGCCCGCGATGCCATTGCCGGCTTCGTCGCGGATATAGCCTTCGAACCAGACGGTTTCCTCGTTGTCGTAATGCTTCTGGATGGTGGAGGCACCCTTGGGCAGGACCGGCGGGTTCTCGCGGTAGAAGGGGCCCAGAACCGTCGATTCGCTCTCGTTGCCTTCGACGGGGTTGGTCATCATGTCGACCAGAACCTCGATGCCCAGGATGTCGCCGAGCAAGATGAATTCCTGCCGGTTGTCGTTGCAGAGCTTGCCGGCGCGGGCGAGGTAATCGCAGGCGGCGAGGAATTCGTGGTGCTGCAGCTTCACGTCCTTCACGAAGCCATGCAGGTGGCGGATCAGCGCGGTCGCGATCTCGCGCTCACGGTCGGTGATGTCGCCATGCTTGCCAAGGCTCGCGATCACGACGTCGGTGATGTTCTGTTCGTTGACGATGCCCATGGTTGCAATCTCCTCCTGGCATGGTTGCGTCGGGTCACGGGGATGGCCCAGCGGCCCCCGTTGCCCGACATCCTGCGTCCGATGCCAGTCTCCTTCCCATGCCTGCCACGGTATCGGGTGATACCGTATCATGTCAAGATGATCTCATAGTGAGAATGATTTTGCCATGTCCGGGTATCGGCCCATACCCGCCCCGGCATGGAGGCGGCGGCGGCGGCATGGCACGAGGAGGGGGATAGTCCGCAAGATCCGGAGGCTTTGGTGCTTACGACCTTTCAAGAGGTTCAGGAAAGCCTGAACGCGACCCCTCACCTGCTGCGCCTCGGGCGGCTGTTTTCGGAAACCGTGCTGGTCGAGGTCGACGGGCAGGAGATCTACCTGAGCTTCGATCAAGGCCGCATCGCCAGCGTGACCGAGGGGCCCAGCCGCAAGACGCCCTGGCGGTTCGCGCTGCGCACCGATGGCGCGGCGCTGGAAGAATTCTGGCGCGCGCGGCCCGAGCCCGGATTTCACGACATCTTTGGCCTGGTGAAGATCGGGCGGGGGCGGATCGACGGCGATATCCTGTGCCTTGTGAAGAACCTGCGGTTCTTCAAGGAGGTCATGGGTCTGGCCCGCATGGACGAGGGGAAAGCAGCATGAGTTTCGAGCCGATCACCGGGCGCTACCTGACCGTCAGCGTCGCGGGCGCGCCGCGCCGCATCTATGTCGAGGAAGCGGGCGCGGGCCGCCCGGTTTTGTGCCTGCACACGGCGGGGGCCGATACGCGGCAATGGCGGCACCTGATGAACGATGCCGCCGTGACGGCGGGCAATCGCCTGATCGCCTTCGACATGCCCTGGCATGGCAAATCGCTGCCGCCCGAGGGCTGGGAGGTGGAGGAATACCTGCTGACAACAGAGGCCTATATCGAAACCGTTCTGGCCGTGGTCGATGGGATGGGGCTGGACCGCCCCGTGCTGGCGGGCTGTTCCATGGGCGGGCGTATCGCGCTGCAACTGGCAGCCCTCCACCCCGAGACATTCAGCGGCTTCATCGCGATCGAGGCGTCGGATTTCCAGCCTGCCTGGTATGATATCGACTGGTTCCACCGCCCCGATGCCCATGGCGGCGAAATGGGTGCGGCGCTGGTATCGGCCAATATCTCGCCCCATGCGCCGCGCGTCGAACGCTGGAACACGCTGTGGATGTTCATGCAGAGCGGGCCGGGCGTGTTCCGCGGCGATCTGAGTTTCTACACCAAGGATGACAGCCTGATCGGGCGCCTGTGCCGGATCGATACGTCGAAAACGCCGGTGCATCTGTTGGTCGGGGCCTATGACCTGACCTGCACGCCCGAGGATGCGCGCCGCACCGCCGCCGCCATTCCCGGCGCCAGCATCGCGGTGATGGACGAGCTGGGCCATTTCCCGATGAGCGAACACCCCGAGGGGTTCCGCCCCTTTTTCCTCGATGCGTTGGCGCGGATGCCCGTGGCGCGCGCCGATGCCGCCTGAAAGGACAAGGATCATGACCAATCCCTGCATCATCTGCGTGGCCATCACGGGCTCGCTGCCCACCAAGGCGAACAATCCCGCCGTGCCGATCACGGTTTCGGAACAGGTGGAATCCACCCATGAGGCCTTCGAGGCCGGGGCCACCATCGTCCACGCCCATGTCAGGAACGACGATCAGACCCCCTCGTCCGACCCCGAGAAATTCGCGCGGCTCAAGGAAGGTTTGGAGAAACATTGCCCCGGCATGATCATCCAGTTCTCGACCGGTGGTCGCTCGGGCGCGGGTCAGGCGCGGGGGGCGATGTTGCCGCTCCGCCCCGACATGGCGTCGTTGTCGGTGGGATCGAACAATTTCCCCACGCGGGTCTATGAGAACCCGCCGGAGCTGGTGGATTGGCTGGCGTCCGAGATGCTGACCTACGATGTGAAGCCCGAGATCGAGGCCTTCGACCTCAGCCATATCCTGAAAGCCAAGGACATGGCCGACAAGGGCCAGTTGGCCGGCACGCCCTACGTGCAATTCGTGATGGGGGTGAAGAACGCCATGCCCGTGGATCGGGAGGTCTTTGATTTTTACATCAAGACCGTCCATCGCCTGTTCGGCGACAACGCGCCTTGGTGCGCCGCTGGCATCGGCCAGCAGCAGTTGACCCTCAACGAATGGGCCATCGCGGCGGGCGGCCATGCGCGCACGGGGCTGGAGGATAACGTGCGGCTCGACCGCGACCGGCTTGCGCCGTCCAACGCCGCCCTCGTCCGCCGCGCGGTCGAGATCTGCGACAAGAACGAACGCCCCGTCGCCACATGGGAAGAGGCGCGCAAGATCCTTGGCCTGCGTCTGCCCGCCAAGGCGGAGGTTGCGGCATGAAAAAGCTCTACGCTTCCGCGGCGGATGCGCTCGACGGTGTTCTGTTTGACGGCATGCTGATCGCGGCGGGGGGCTTTGGCCTCTGCGGTATTCCGGAACTGCTGATCGACGGGATCGTGGCATCGGGCGTCAAGGATCTGACCGTGGCGTCGAACAACGCGGGCGTCGATGATTTCGGCTTGGGCAAGCTTTTGGCCACCCGCCAGATCAAGAAGATGATGTCGTCCTACGTGGGCGAAAACGCCGAATTCATGCGCCAGTATCTGAGCGGAGAGCTGGAGCTGGAATTCAACCCCCAAGGGACGCTGGCCGAGCGCATGCGCGCGGGCGGCGCGGGGATTCCCGGTTTCTACACCAAGACGGGCGTCGGCACGGTCATCGCCGAGGGCAAGGAAGTGAAGACTTTCGACGGGCAGGATTACATCCTCGAACGCGGGATCTTCGCCGATCTGTCGATCGTCAAGGCTTGGAAAGCGGATGAGACGGGCAATGCGGTGTTCCGCAAGACGGCCCGCAACTTCAACCCGCCTGCTGCGATGTGCGGAAAGATCTGCATCATGGAGGTGGAGGAGATCGTGCCGACGGGATCGCTTGACCCCGACACGATCCACCTGCCCGGCATCTATGTGCATCGCCTGATCCGAGGGCAGCACGAGAAGCGGATCGAGCAAAGAACAATCCGTCAGAGGGAGGGCGCCTGAATGCCTTGGGACCGTAACCAGATGGCCGCCCGCGCCGCGAAAGAACTGCGTCAGGGCATGTATGTGAACCTTGGCATCGGCATCCCGACGCTGGTGTCGAACTACATCCCCGAGGGCATGACCGTGACCCTGCAATCGGAAAACGGGATGCTGGGCATGGGCCCCTTCCCCATCGAGGGGGAAGAGGACGCCGACCTGATCAATGCGGGCAAGCAGACCATCACCGAACTGCCCCACACCGCCTATTTCGACAGCGCGACAAGCTTTGGCATGATCCGGGGCGGCAAGATCGCCATGGCGATCCTCGGCGCGATGGAAGTCAGCGAAAAGGGCGATCTGGCGAACTGGATGATCCCCGGCAAGCTGGTGAAGGGGATGGGCGGCGCGATGGATCTGGTCGCGGGCGTGGGCCGGGTTGTCGTCGTGATGGATCACGCCAACAAGCATGGCGAGAGCAAGGTTCTGAAGGACTGCACCCTGCCCCTGACGGGCACCGGTGTGGTGGATCTGATCATCACGAACATGGGTGTGCTGGAGGTGGTCGAGGGTGGTCTGAAAATCCTCGAACTGGCCGATGGCGTGACCGAGGCCGATCTGCGCGCCGCCACGGAAGCCACGCTTGTGTGACATCAGGGCGGGTCGCGGTTTTCAGCGGAGGACAACCCGGCAAAATAGTGGCCCGCGCGGTCGATCCGGGGGGCGGTAACGCGCGGGTTCCGGTCAGGTCGCCGGGCGCGGCATCGGGGATTGCGGCGGAGCGAGACCCAAGGGCGAAATGCGCAGCGCGCGCAGCGCGTTCAGGATGACGGCCACGTCGATCGCTTCTTGCAACAGCGCGCCCTGCACCGGCGTGAGATAGCCGAAGGCCGCCGCGATCATGCCAAGCACGGAGAGGCCGATCCCCGCCACGACGCTTTCTAGCGCGATGCGGCGGGACCGGCGGGCGATCTCGATCCCCGGCGCGATGCGGTCCACCCGGTCCACCAGCAAGACGACATCCGCCGCCTCGGCACTGGCCGCAGCCCCCCGCGCGCCCATGGCCACCCCCACATCGGCGGCGGCGAGCGCGGGGGCGTCGTTGACGCCATCGCCCACCATCATCACCGGGCCGTTCTTGCGCTCGGTCAGGACCAGCAGCACCTTTTCGTCCGGCGTCAGGCTGGCCCGGATGCCGTCGAGGCCAAGGCCTTCGGTCACGCGCGCGGCAACCTCGGCCCGGTCGCCGGTGGCCAAGAGGATGCGCGCGACGCCCTGTTGCCGGAGGCCTGCCAGCATCCCGGCCGCACCCTCGCGCAGGGGGTCGGACATGACCAGATGCCCGGCCATGCGCCCATCGACCGCCACGGCCACCATCACCGACCCCGCCAAAAGATCGGGATGATCGCTTGCCACGCCGCCCGCGCGGCCCGCGACGAAACCTTCGCCGCCCACGATCACCTGCTGCCCGTCGATGACGCCGATCACGCCTTCGCCGGGGATTTCGGTCACATCCCGGGGGAGGGGCAGGCTCAGGCCCCGATCCTTTGCCGCCGCCACGATGGCCTGTGCGACGGGGTGCTTGGAGGCCTGATCGAGGGCTGCGGCATAGCGCAGGATGTCATCGGCGCCCATGCCGTCATGGCTGTCGATGCTGACGATCCGAGGCCGCCCGTCGGTCAGCGTGCCGGTCTTGTCGAGGATCAGGGTGCGGATGCGGGCCATGGCCTCCAGCGGTTTGGCGCCTTTGACGAGCACGCCGAAATGCGCCGCGCGCGACAGGCCCGCCACCAGCGCCACCGGCACGGCGAGGATCAGGGGGCAGGGGGTGGCCACGACGAGCACGGCGACGGCGCGGATCGGATCGCCCGAGAGCCACCAGGCGGCCAGGGCGATGGCGATGGTCACGGCGAGAAAGCCCAGCGACCAGCGATCGGCCAGCCGCGCCATGGGGGCTTTGGAGGCCTGCGCCGCCTCGACGAGGCGGACGATCCCGGCATAGGTGCTGTCCTTTGCTTCGCGCGTGGCCTCGAGGTCGAAGGCATCGCCTGCATTGGTCGACCCGCTCATGGTCTCGGCCCCGTGCGCGAGCCGGACGGGCAGGGATTCGCCGGTCAGCGCCGCCGTGTCGACGAAGGCCGTGGCAGAGGCGATCCGCCCGTCCACCGGCACCACGTCGCCCTGCCGGATCAGCAGGCGGTCGCCGGGGGCGATGGCGTCGAGCGGCACGTCCTCGAGCCCGCCATCGCGGTGGCGCGTCGCGGTGCGCGGCACGCGGGAGAGAAGATCGCGCATCTCGCGGCGCGCGCGGCCTTCGGCGAAGCTTTCGAGGAAGGTGCCGCCCGAATACATCACGGCGACGACAGCTGCGGCCAGCGTCTCGCCGAAGGTGAGGGCCGCCGACATGGACAGGGCCGCGACGATGTCGAGGCCCATCTCGCCGCGTGCGAGGCTGCGGACGATCTCGACCAGCAGCGCGGCCAGAACGGGCACCACGCCCGCGAACCAGACCATCCGCGCCAGATCGGGCAGGCCGCCGGCATGGAGCCCCAGCCCCGCCAGCAGAGCCGCCAGAGCAAGCCCGAGAAGGAAGGTCTTGAGCCGGTCGGTCTGCACGTGGTCCAAGGGTCTGACATCTCCGAGGGTTGGGCGATCATCGCGGGCGGGGTCGCCGGACGGCAGCGCGCGCCAGGGTTTCGCGGCCTGGCTGCATCATTGCGCCGGAAGGCCGGGGCGTCGAGACCTGTCTGCCGCGCGGTCGGCTGTCGGTGCAAAGGCCGCGCGTCGCGGCGGCGGTGGTCGTGCATCGCCCTGGACAGGATCCTGTATTCCCAGGGCCTCCGGGTGGGCAAGGCGGCCAGTGGCTTGTGTTTTCGCATGGCTGCACGCAGTATCCGGTCAGGGCCGGGGGGCTGTGGAGGAACGCACATACATGTCCTTTGACCACTGGGACGAGATCCGCACCGCCTACCAGGTCGCGCGGGTGGGCACCGTATCGGGTGCAGCCGAGGCGCTGGGGGTTCATCACGCCACCGTCATCCGCCATATCGACGCGCTGGAAGGGCGGCTGGGGGCCAAGCTGTTCCAGCGGCACGCGCGCGGCTACACGCCGACGGAAGCCGGGCAGGATCTGCTCAATGTCGCGGCCCAGACCGATGACCAGTTCACCCAGCTTGCAGGCCGCATCAAGGGGCGCGGCGACGAGGTGACGGGCGAGTTGATCGTGACCTCGCTCGATGCTCTGTCGCCCCTGATCGTGCCCGCGATCGGGGATTTCATGGAGCGTCACCCCGACCTGCGGGTCCGGTTGATGACCGATCACCGGCTGTTCCGGCTGGAATACGGGGAGGCGCATGTCGCGATCCGGGCGGGAACCCTGCCGGATCAGCCCGACAACGTGGTCCAGCCGTTCTTCACGCAGACGATCCGGTTGATGGCGTCCAGGGATTATGTCGCGCGGTTCGGCACGCTCGAGCGCGGCAATGTCGAGGATCACCGCTTCATCGGCACGGTCGAGGATTCGCCCCGCGCGCCCTATTACCGGTGGCTCAACGAACATGTTCCGGCCAGTTCGATCCATTTCCGGGCGACCTCGATGATGGCGGGCAAGGTGGCCGTGGTGTCTGGGATGGGGATCGGCTTTCTGCCGACATGGGAGATGGAGGGGACCGAGAACCTGGTCGAGGTCTTGCCGCCGCTGGAGGATTGGTCGGCCAGGATCTGGCTGGTCACCCATATGGACCTGCACCGGACGGCCAAGGTCCAGACCTTCGTGCGGTTCCTGAAGGACAAGGTGAAGACCTGGGGCGTCGATACGCCGTGACCGCGCGGGCGCAGCTTTCGGTGGAGGCGCGGCACGGGCATCTGGCGATGCTCACGTTTTCGGCGCTTGTGGCGGGATCCTTCTCGCTCGGCGGGCAGGTGGCCAACGAGATCGACCCCGCCGCGCTGAACGCGGTGCGCTTTGCCATATCGGCGGCGGTGGTGGGTGTGGTCATCGCGGCGCGGGGCGAGGGGGCGGCGACGCGCGCGGCCTTGGCGGCACCCTGGCGCTACGCGATCCTGGGCGGGTTTTTCGCGCTCTATTTCGTGACGATGTTCGTGGGGCTGAAGACGGCACCGCCGGTGTCGGCGGCGGCGGTGTTCACGCTGACGCCGGTGATGAGCGGGGTCTTCGGCTATATCCTGCTGCGCCAGATCATGGGTGCGCGCATCCGGCTGGCGCTGGCGCTGGGGGCGATGGGCGCGTTGTGGGTGATCTTTCGCGCGGATCTGTCGGCGCTGATGGCCTTCGAGATCGGGCGGGGGGAGGCGATATTCTTTTGGGGCTGCATGGCGCATGCGGCCTATACGCCGATGGTGCGGGTGCTGAACCGGGGCGAGCCGATCCTGAGCTTCACCTTCTGGACGCTGTCGGCCACGGCGGTGATCATCGGGATCTGGGGCCGGGCCGAGATCGTGGCGACGGATTGGGCGGGGTTGCGCCCGCTGGTCTGGGTGACGCTGGGCTATACGGCCATCGCGGCGTCGTCGATGACGGTGTTCCTTGTGCAATTCGCGTCGATGCGGCTGCCGTCGTCCAAGGTCATGGCCTATACCTATCTGACGCCGAGCTGGGTGTTGCTCTGGGAATTGGCGCTGGGCCAGCCGATGCCGCCCGTGATGGTGCTGGGGGGGATCGGGTTGACGGTTCTGGCGCTGGGGTTGTTGTTGAAGGAATAGGGTGGGGTGTGCCCTGTGCGGGGGTAGTGTTGATTGGTGCGCCTGAAGGCGCACCCTACCCAGACGGTGGGCAAGACTGTGTAGGGTGTGCCTTCAGGCGCACCGATCCCGACAGAAAAGACGTGAGGCGCGAAGGGTATGCCGCGCACGGCGCACCCTACTCGGGGGTGGGGGCAGAGCCCAGTTCGCGTTCGAGGAAGGCTTCGAAATCGTCGAGGTTGACCGGCTCGAACTGGCCGAAGGATTGCATCCAGACAGAGGCCGGTTTGAGCGCGTCGGGATCGAGTTTGCACCATTTCACCCGGCCGCGTTTTTCCTGAACGATCAGACCCGCCGTGGCGAGGATGGCGAGGTGTTTGGAGATCGCGGCGAGCGACATCTCGAAGGGATGGGCGACATCGGTGACGGCCATGTCATCCTCGAGCAGCATGCGCAGGATCTCGCGCCGCGTGGGATCGGCGAGGGCGGCAAAGACGATGTCGAGCGAGGCGGCCATGCGCGCCAGTAGACCCCGTCCGGCGCAATCGTCAACCGATCGGTTGAATATGCCTGTCACGGCAAAACGGGCCTGTGCGCCCTGCGCGGAGGGAGTGAACGATTTGACGCACCTGGATAAGACCATGCAAAATCAACTATTTGACGGAATTTCTCTGCGCTGCGGCGTGCGTTGACTCTGGGCTCTGGCCGGCATAGCGTCCGCCCGAATTCCCGTGGGGGTTTCAATTCATGTCCGGGTCAGACGAAGCGGAGCGGTTGAAGGCTCTGGAAGCCCGGATCGCGGCGGCCCGCAAGGCCGAGGCGCCGGAACACCACATGGGCGAGCATTATTCGCAAGCGCAAGTCGCGTGGCGGATGGTGATCGAGCTGGTCGCCGGTTTGGGGATCGGGTTCGGGATCGGTTACGGGCTGGACGTGCTTTTGGGCACCGGGCCGTGGCTGATGGTGATTTTCGTGGTCCTTGGCCTGATCGCCGGGATCAAGACGATGATACGCTCGGCCGAAGAGGTCCAGCGCAAGCAGGTTGACGCGGCCGGGACGGCTGCGGCGGAACGGGAAAAGGGGTAGCGACGTGGCAACCGAGAGCACCAACACCTCGGCTTCGGCAGGCGGCAAGGGCCGCGTGGTGGCTTATGTCCTGATCGCGGTGGCGGCCGTTCTGTTCGGGCTGGCCTATGCCGATGGCTACAGCGGCCTTGCGATCCACCCGATGGACCAGTTCGAGGTCAAACCGCTGTTCGGCGAGGGTCCGATCCACTGGTACACGCCCACCAATGCGACGCTGTGGATGGGGCTGGCGATTGCCGCCATCGCGGCGCTGATGGTCATGGGCACCAAGGGCCGCGCGGTCATCCCGTCGCGCAGCCAGTCGATGGCGGAACTGGTCTATGGGTTCGTGCGAAAGATGGTCGAGGATGTGGCGGGCAAGGATGCGCTGCCGTATTTCCCCTACATCTTCACGCTGTTCCTGTTCATCCTGTTCGCGAACTTCCTCGGGCTGATCCCGACGAGCTTCACCACGACCTCGCATATCGCGGTGACCGCGATTCTGGCGGCGTGCGTATTCCTGACCGTGACGGCTGTCGGTTTCATCAAGAACGGCGTCGGCTTCCTGAGCCTGTTCTGGGTGTCGTCGGCGCCGCTGGCGCTGCGGCCGATCTTGGCTGTGATCGAGCTGATTTCCTATTTCGTCCGCCCTGTCAGCCATTCCATCCGTCTGGCCGGCAACCTGATGGCCGGCCACGCGGTTCTCAAGGTTTTCGCGGGCTTTGCCGGTGCCATGGGGGTCGCGGGCATCGCGCCGATCGTGGGCGTCGTGGCAATCTACGGGCTAGAGGTGCTGGTGTCCGCCATCCAGGCCTATGTGTTCACCATCCTCACCTGCGTCTACCTGAAGGACGCATTGCACCCGCATCACTGAATGTGGTGGTGGGCAGGATTGCCCACCCTACGGATTTCTCGAACTTCCAACGTAAGGAGATACCATCATGGAAGGCGATATCGCACAAATGGGCCAGTTCATCGGCGCAGGCTTGGCCGCAATCGGCTCGGGCGCAGCTGCCATCGGTGTGGGCCATGTGGCTGGCAACTTCCTCGCCGGCGCGCTGCGCAACCCCTCGGCGGCGGCCGGTCAGACCGCCACGCTGTTCATCGGCATCGCATTCGCCGAAGCGCTGGGCATCTTCGCCTTCCTCGTCGCTCTGCTGCTGATGTTCGCCGTCTGAGCCAGGGCCTTCGAGAGACCATCCTTACGTCCGGGGCTCGCGTCGCTTGACGCGGGCCTCGGGGTAGACCCGGTTCCAGGAGGACGACAATGGCCGAAGACGCCGCCCACGCTGCCGCCGACGCCGCCCATTCCGCTGGGCCCGGCATGCCGCAGCTCGATTTCGCGACCTTCCCCAACCAGATCTTCTGGCTGGTGGTTACGCTGGTCGTCATCTATTTCATCCTGAGCCGCGTCGCGCTGCCCCGGATCGCCGCGGTTCTGGCCGAGCGGCAGGGGACGCTGACCAATGATCTGGCCGCGGCCGAGGATCTGAAGCGGAAGGCCGTCGAGGCCGAAGCCGCCTACAACAAGGCATTGGCCGATGCGCGCACCGAAGCGCAGAAGATCGCCGAGGAGACCCGCGCGGGCATCCAGGCCGATCTGAACGAGGCCATCGCCAAGGCGGATGCCGAGATCGCCGCCAAGGCTGCCGAAAGCGAAGCACGCATCGCCGAGATCCAGGCCGGTGCGGTGCAGAGCATCGAGGATGTGGCCAAGTCGATCGCGGGCGATATCGCCGCTGCGGTCGCACCGGGCGCATCCGTGGATGCCGATGCCATCGCGAGCGCCGTTTCGGCGCGTGTGAAAGGGTAAGCCATGATGAAGTCGCTTCTGACGCTGAGCCTTTTCCTTGTTCCCGGTGTGGCGCTTGCCGCCGAGGACAAGCCCCACGGGTTGTTCGCCCCCTCGCTTGGCAATACCGATTTCGTGGTCCTGATCGGCTTTCTGCTGTTCGTGGCCATCATCTTCTACTTCAACGTGCCCGCGATGCTGGGCGGTATGCTCGACAAGCGGGCCGAAGGCATCAAGGCCGATCTGGACGAGGCGCGCGCGCTGCGCGAAGAGGCCCAGAGCCTCCTGGCCTCCTACGAGCGCAAGAGCCGTGAAGTCGCCGATCTGGCTGAACGGATCGTGGCGCAGGCCAAGGCCGATGCGGAAGCCGCGGCAGCACAGGCGCGGGCCGATCTGGAGAAATCCATCGCGCGCCGTCTGGCCGCAGCCGAAGACCAGATCGCCAGTGCCGAGGACAAGGCCGTGCGGTCCGTCCGCAACCGCGCTGTCGAGGTTGCCATCGCCGCAGCAGCCGAAACGCTGGCGAAAAGCCTTGGCGCGTCGCAGGCCAATGGTTTCATCGACGATGCCATCGCACAGGTCGAGCGCCGCTTGCACTGAGCGCCGCGCAGAACAAGACAGGAAAAACCCCGGATCGCTGATCCGGGGTTTTTTGTTGGAGCGCGCCGCGTTTACGCGCCGCTCTCCAACCTTCTGATGTTGCATGTCCGGAGAGCGCAAAACCGGTTCCCACTTTTGCGCGACATGCTTTAGCCAAACCGGTCCTGCCATGTCGGCTTGGTGTCGCCCGGTGTGGCCGTGGCGGCATGGACGCCACGTGCGATGGCGCGGGCAAGGCAGAGCGCCGCCAGATGGCCGAGCATGAGCGGCACGCGCAACGGATCGGCCAAGGGGCGCGCGCCGGTGGCGGCGGCGAAGACGATGTCGCCATCCATGGGCGTGTGGCTGGGCCAGATCGCGCGGGCCATGCCGTCATGGGCGGCGATGGCCATGCGGGTCGCCTGTGCCTGTGTCAGGGCGGCATCGGTGGCGATGATGGCGATGGTGGTGTTGCGATCCTCGTGCCCCTTGACCGGGGGAATGGCCTGGGGGTCGAAGGCGGGGGCCATGCCAAGCCCGCCGAATTCGCCCGCCATCTCGAAAGGGGCGGCCCAGAAATGCGGGTTCTCGCCCATGGTCACGCGCCCCAGCGCGTTGACGGCGACGAGCGCGCCGACGGTATACCCCTCCCACATCGCGGAGGCGGAGCCGAGACCGCCCTTGAGATCCGCGATGAGCGCGCCGGTGCCCGCGCCTTCTGAGCCCATGGCAAAGGTATCGGCGGCATTGGCAAGCGCCTGGGCGCCGAGGCCTTTGTAGGGGTTTTCGGTCCAATCCTTGTCGCCGCCATTCAGGAGGTCGAAGAGGATCGCACCGGGGACGATGGGCACCGTCTGGGTGCCGACCGGAAAGCCGCGCCCCATTGCCCGCAGGGCATCGGCCACGCCCGAGGCTGCATCGAGGCCGAAGGCGGAGCCACCGGAGAGGACGAGGGCATCAGCCTCCTGCACCAGCTTGTCGGGGGCGAGGAGGTCGGTTTCCCGCGTGCCGGGCGCGCCGCCCATGACATGGACGGCGGCGGTGAAGGGGCGGTCGCCCACCAGCACGGTCGCGCCGGTCTTGATCCTGTCGTCGCGCGCATTGCCCACGCGCAGGCCCGGCACATCGGTGATCAGGTTTCGGGGGCCGGGACGGATCATGGCGCGGGCTGATCCGCGACCATGCGGGGCACATGCCCGCGCCATGTGCCCAGACAGGGCAGGGCGGGTGTATCGGGCAGGGGACAGTCGAGGTCCGGATAGGCGGCGGGCAAGATCAGGAGCAGCGTGTTCCACGCGGCCCCCGCCGCCGCGATTTCATCGGCCGTGTCGGGATCGAACCGGGCGCGCAGGCGCGTCGCGGGGCGGTCGCGGATGACCTCCACATGCTCGAGGTCCAGATCGGGGCCATGGTCGAGCAGATAGGCGTAAGCCGCAGGCTGGCCCGCGAACTGGCCCGCATGGACCACGATATCGCAGGGCAGATCGTGGCGGGTATAGCCCGTCATATGCAGCGGCCCCCATCGACCTCCATCGCGACCCCGGTGATCATGGAGGCGGCATCGGAACACAGAAACGCCGCCGCCTCGCCCATGTCATCGGGGGTGGAGAAGCGGCCAAGCGGGATGGTGGCCAGGAACTTGGCCCGCATTTCCGGCGTATCCTCGCCCATGAAGCTGCTCAGAAGCGGTGTTTCGCCCGCAACGGGGCAAAGCGCGTTGACGCGGACGCCTGCGGGGGCAAGCTCGACCGCCATGGTCTTGGTCGCGGTGATCATCCAGCCCTTGGAGGCATTGTACCAGTTGAGGCGCGGACGGGGCGACAGCCCGGCGGTGGAGGCGATGTTGAGGATCGCGCCGCGGCCTGCCGCCTTCATCCCCGGCACGATTTCGCGCGCGGTCAGGTAGACGGATTTGGCGTTCACGGCGAGCACGCGGTCGAATTCTTCCTCGGTCACATCCTCCATCGGTTTGGGCAGATGGGTGATGCCCGCATTGTTCACGAGGATGTCGATCTTGCCCCATGCGTCGTGGGCCGCCTTGGCCATGGCGGCGACGGAGGGGCCGTTTGCCACGTCGACCGTGCAGGCGATGCCGCCGATTTCATGGGCGATGGCCTCGGCCGCGGCGGTGTTGATGTCGGCGACCATGACCTGCGCCCCTTCGCGGGCGAAGATGCGCGCGATGCCTGCGCCAAAGCCCGAGCCGGCGCCGGTGACGATGGCGGTTTTTCCGATGAGTCTCATGATGTCTCCCTCAAGCGTTCGAGTGCCTGCCGCAGATCGTCGGGGATGGGCAGGGCGCGCCGCGCGCCAAGGTCGAAATGGACCGAGACGTTTTCGGCTGTAAACACGGTCGCGCCATCCGAGAGGCGCGTCATCACATGGGCGAAGCGGGCGGATTTGGTGCCGACATGCAGGACGCGGCTGTCCATGCTGAGCACATCGCCCGCCAGCATCTCGGCCCGGTAATCGCATTCGAGCCGGGCGGCGACAAAGGAGCGTTGGGTGCTCGCCATGGTCGCGCGGTCAAGGCCGGCGAGACCCTGAAGGATGAACATCGCATCCGAAACCGCATCGACATAGGCCGCCACGTTCATGTGGCCGAGGATGTCGCAATCGCGGGCGGCGACGGGGCGGCAGAGCGTCTGCATCGCCTCAGGCCCGGGCAAGGTCGATGGCGCGGGCGCGGCGCATCGGCCAGAAGGCGAGAAGCGCGCCCAGGCCACCCGCGACATAGCTGGCGTCATGCATGAAGCCCGCGCGCAGGAAATCGGCCCGGTCGATGCCTTGGGGAAGCGTCAGGACATCGTCGAGGATGCCTGTCGTCACGGCCGCGATGCCGCCGACAAGCCCCGCAAGGGCTGCAAAGGTGGCAAGGACAAGGACAAGGCCGATCGCCCCGATCCCTGCGGCAAGGTAGCTGCGGGCATTGGGCACGGTGAACAGGCCATAGAGAAAGGCGGGCAGCCCGACGAGCGCGCCCATCCACCAACTGGCCAGAACCCCGACCTGCGCCGCGCCCATGCGGGGGGCTGTGGTTTCGGGGATGCCGAATTGGGGGAATTTCACGCCCTCGAAATACTCCGGGCCGACCGAATAGCTGAGCTGGTTATGGAGCGCCCCGAAGATCGCCGCCGAAGCCGCGGCAAGGGCCATGAGCAGGAAGAAGGTGGGGAATTTGCCGAGCGGCATGGCGGCTCCGTCATCTGGTTGGGTGCAGCCTAGCGGCGGCTGCGGGGGGCGTAAATGGCTCAGCCGTGATGGGCGGCGACGGTCTTGAGGGTGGTGAAGGCGTAAAGCGCCTCGAACCCCTTTTCGCGGCCATGACCCGACAGGCCCGTGCCGCCGAAGGGCAGTTCCACGCCGCCCGCAGCGCCGTAATTGTTGAGAAAGACCTGACCCGCGCGCAGCCGTTTGGCGAGCCGCATCTGGCGGCCCCCGTCGCGCGACCAGATCGAGGCGACAAGGCCGTAAGCCGTGCCGTTGGCGATGCGGATCGCGTCCTCCTCATCCTCGAAGGGGAGGATGATCTGTACGGGGCCGAAGATTTCCTCTTGCGCCAAGGCGTGATCGGGGCCGGGGCCTGCGATGAGGGCGGGCGCGATGTAATGCCCCCCCTCGGGCAGGTCGGGGGCCAATTGCCCGCGCGCGAGGATATGGGCGGGGTCGGCCATGGACAGGTAGCGTTCGACGATGCCCTTCTGGCGGGCCGAGATCAGGGGGCCGGTCCGCAGATCGGCCATTGCGGGGCCGGTCGTCAGCGCGCGATAGGCCTCGGCCATGCGGTCGCAGATCTCGGCATAGCGGGATTTTTCCACGAGGATGCGGGAGGAGGCGGAACAGGTTTGCCCCGCGTTCTGGATGCCCGCATTCACGAGGAAGGGAAGGGCGGCGTCGAGATCGGCATCGGCAAAGACCAGTTGCGGGGATTTGCCGCCCAGCTCCAGCGTGACCGGCACCACGTTTTCGGCCGCCGCCGCCTGCACCCGGCGACCCGTGGCGACCGACCCGGTGAAGGAGATGTGGTGGATGCCCGGATGGGCGGTGAGCGCCGCGCCTGCCTCGAGCCCCAGCCCCGGCACGACGTTCAGCGCGCCGGGGGGCAGGCCCGCCTGATGGGCCAGATCGGCAAAGGCGAGCGCGGTCAGGCACGCCTCCTCGGCCGGTTTGAGGACGCAGGCATTGCCGGCGGCCAGCGCACCGCCGACCGAGCGCCCGATGATCTGCATCGGGTAGTTCCACGGCACGATATGGCCCGTCACCCCATGGGGTTCGCGGAGCGTGTAGACGGTGAAGCCGTTCTGGAAGGGGATGGTTTCGCCCATCAGCTTGTCGGCGGCGCCCGCGTAGAATTCGCAATAGCGGGCAAGGGCGATCACGTCGGCGCGGGCCTGGGTGAGGGGCTTGCCGACATCCGTCGCCTCCATCACCGCCAGTTGGTCGATATGGTCGAGCACCAGCTGGCCGAGCCGGGCCAGGATGCGGCCACGCTCGAAGGCCGGTGTCGCGCCCCATGTGCCTGCGAGCGCCGTTTCGGCGGCGGTGACGGCGGCGTCGATATCGGCTGCGCCGCCACGGGCGATGCGCGCAACCTCGGACCCGGTGGAGGGGTCGATGACGGGCAGGGTTTCACCACTGGAGCAGGGCTGCCACTGGCCGCCGATGAACACGCGGGAAGGGTCGAACCAAGGTTTCATGCGGAAAGCTCCGTCTGTGGGGGCAGCCGTGGTGCGGCGGCAAGCAATTGGCGGGTATAGGGATGCGTGGGGCTGTCGAAAACGGTGCCGGTCGGACCCTCTTCGACGATTTCTCCTGCCTGCATCACCAGCACCCGGTCGGTGATGGCCCGGACCACGGTCAGGTCATGGGAGATGAAGAGATAAGAGAGACCGAATTGCCCCTGCAACCCTGCCAGAAGATCGAGGATGCGGGCACGGACCGACACATCGAGCGCCGAAACGGCTTCGTCGAGGATCAGGATTTTCGGCCTTGTGATCAGGGCGCGGGCGATGGCGATGCGCTGGCGCTGACCGCCCGAGAATTCATGGGGGTATTTGTCCATGTCGTCGGGCGAGAGCTGGACGGCGCGCAGCGCTTCGGCGACGCGGGCGCGGCGGTCCGCGCCTTTGGGCGCGTCGGGCAGCAGGTGAAAGGGTTCGGCCACGATGCGGTCGACCCGCCAGCGGGGATTGAAGCTGCCGTAAGGGTCCTGGAACACGACCTGGACGCCTGCGCGCGTTCCGTCGGGCATACGGGGCAGGATCGACTGGCCGAAGATGCGGATATCGCCGCCCTGCACCGGGTCGAGCCCCAGAAGCGCACGGGTGAGGGTCGATTTCCCGCATCCCGATTCGCCCACAAGGCCGAGGCTTTCACCCCGGTGGAGGGTGAAGCTCACGTCGCGGACGGCGGTCACGGGCGGGCCGCGCCGGAACAGCTGTCGCGGGCCGGGATAGAGCCGGTGGAGGTGTTCGACCACCAGAAGCGGCTCGGGCGCGGGCTGCGGCTGGCGCTCGGGCGCATGGGAGGAGGCGGCAAAGAGGGCTGCGGTATAGGGATGGCGGCGTTCTGCCAGAACCTGCGCGGTCGGGCCCTGTTCGACGATCTCTCCGGCCTGCATCACGGCGATGCTGTCGGCCATGTCGGCCACCACGGCAAGATCATGGGTGATCAGGAGCAGCGACAGCCCATCCTCGGCCACGAGGGTCTTGAGCAGGTCGAGGATCTGGGCCTGTGTCGTGACATCGAGCGCGGTCGTGGGTTCATCTGCGATCAGGAGCTGTGGGTTCAGCGCGATGGCCGCCGCGATGCAGACGCGCTGGCGCTGGCCACCCGACAATTCATGCGGGTAACGGTCAAGGTCGATCCGCGACAGGCCCACCCGGTCGAGCCGGTCGCGGGCGATCCTGCGCGCCTCGGCCCCGGTGGCGCGGCCATGGATCACCAGCGTTTCGGCCACTTGCGCGCCGATGCTCTGCACCGGGTTCAGCGCGGTCATCGGCTCCTGAAAGATCATGCCGATCCGGTTGCCCCGGACCTGGCAAAGTGCTGCTTCGGGCAGGGTCAGGAGGTCTTGTCCGTCGAGCAGCGCTGCACCCGTGGTCTGCGCGCCTTGGGGCAAGAGGCCCATGAGCGCCAGGGCCGTCATGGATTTTCCCGAACCCGATTCGCCGACAAGGCCCATGATCTCGCCCGGCGCGATGCCGAGCGTGACATTGCGCAGGATCGGGGTGCCGTGGATGGACAGCGACAGGCGGTCGATCGCGATCATGGCGTGCCCCCGAATTTTCGTACGAAAATTCGGGGGCAGTGATTTTTCGTACGAAAAATCATGCCCGCCCCCGGCGCAGCCGCGGGTCGAGCGCATCGCGCAACCCGTCGCCCATCAGGTTCAGCCCCAGCACCATGCCGACGATGGCCAGCCCCGGCAGCACTGCCAGCATCGGGTTGGTGTAGATCATCGTCTGCGCCTCCGACAGCATCCGGCCCCAGCTGGGCGTGGGCGGCTGCGCGCCAAGCCCCACGTAGGACAGCGCCGCCTCGGCCAGGATCCCGAGCGAGAACTGGATCGTGGCCTGAACGATCAGGAGGTTCAGGATATTGGGCAAGATATGTTCGGCGCTGATGCGGATGCGCCCCTTGCCCGCCGTCTGGGCCGCGCGGATGAAATCGCGCGTCCAGATCGGCAGGGCCGCGCCACGCGCGACACGGGCAAAGACGGGGATGTTGAAGATGCCGATGGCAAGGATCGCATTGGTGGCCGACGGGCCGTACCGCGCCGTGATCAGGATGGCGATGACGAGCGAGGGAAAGGCAAAGATCAGGTCATTGCCGCGCATGATGATCTCGTCCAGCCAGCCGCCCCGGTTCGCGGCGGCGGCAAGCCCCAGTGGCACGCCAAGGCAGACCCCGATCCCCACGGCCAGAACCGCCACCGCGATGGAGGTCTGCGCCCCCACCATCAGCATCGACAGCATGTCGCGCCCCAGATGGTCCGTGCCCAAGAGATGCGCGCCCGAGGGCGGTTGCAGGCGGCTGGCGATGGCGACCCCGTCGATGGCATGGGGCACCCAGAACAGCGACACGAGCGCGGCCGACAGGAACAGGCCAGACAGGGCCGCGCCAAGGATCAGGGCAAGGGGCAACCTTGTCATTCGCCTATCCCCGACGCAGGCGCGGATCGACCAGCGCATAGGTCAGATCGACCAGAAAGGTCACGAGGATCACGGCAAAGACCAGAAGCATCGTGACCGATTCCACCACGATCAGGTCGCGCTGGGTGATGCCCTGAAAGATCAGCCGCCCCAGACCGGGGAGGAAGAAGACATTCTCGATGATGATCGCGCCCGCGATGAGAAAGGAGAATTGCAGCCCGATGATGGTCAGGACCGGGATCAGCGCATTCCGAAGCGCATGGCGGCGGATGGCCTGGCCGCGCGTGAGGCCCTTGGCGCGGGCGGTGCGGATGTAATCCTGATCCAGCGTATCAAGGAGCGCCGAGCGCATGACCCGCGCGAGGATCGAGGCTTGGGGCAGGGCAAGGGCGATGGCGGGCAGGGTCAGCGCCTTGATCGCGGCCAAAGGGTCAGACCAGCCCGGAAAGCCCCCCGCCGAGAACCAGCGCAGCGTGACGGCGAACAAGAGCACGAGCAGCATGGCGAACCAGAAATTCGGGATGGCGATGCCCAGTTGCGTGGCCCCCATGATTCCGTGATCGGCCCATGTGCCCCGGCGCGCGGCGGCGATCATGCCCACGGGAAAAGCGATGAGGGTCGAGAGGGTCAGCGCATAGATCGCAAGCGGCAGCGACACCCCGATACGGTCGACCACCAGATCGGCGACCGGCACGCGGTAGGTATAGGAAGTTCCGAAATCCCCCGTGACCATGCCCCCCACCCAGTCGAGATAGCGCGCGACCGGCGAACCGGTCAGGCCAAGCTCGGCACGCAGCGCAGCAAGGTTTTCGGGCGTCGCGTTCAGCCCCATCATGTAGGAGGCGGGATCGCCGGGAATGACCTCGATCAGGGCGAATATCACCACGCTCGCCACGATCAGGCTGAGGCCGAGGGACAGGGCACGGGTGAGAAGGTATCGAACCATGGGGGCACGCTACTGCGCGTCGATCCCTTGGGCCAGAGGGCAGTTGCAGGGTCCTCGTGCCGCATCGCAGCGAATTGACAGGGTCACAATATTCTCAATATACACGCCCTGACGAAATCTTATTGCCGAATTGACGACAGGAGCCTGCCCATGACCGCCCCGACGCGCGACAAACCCTGGCTCATCCGCACCTATGCGGGCCATTCCACGGCCAAGGCATCGAATGCGCTCTATCGCGGGAACCTGGCCAAGGGGCAGACGGGGCTTTCGGTGGCCTTCGATCTGCCGACGCAGACGGGCTATGACAGCGACCATGTGCTGGCGCGGGGCGAGGTCGGCAAGGTGGGCGTACCGATCTGCCATCTGGGGGATATGCGGACGCTGTTCGACCAGATCCCGCTGGAGCAGATGAATACCTCGATGACGATCAACGCGACGGCGCCGTGGCTTTTGGCGCTCTATATCGCGGTGGCCGAGGAACAGGGGGCCGATACGCGGCAATTGCAGGGCACGGTCCAAAACGACCTGATCAAGGAATACCTGAGCCGGGGCACCTATATCAGCCCGCCCAAACCCAGTTTGGCGATGATCGCGGATGTGGCGGAATACTGCTATACCAACGTGCCGAAATGGAACCCGATGAACGTGTGTTCCTATCACCTGCAAGAGGCGGGCGCGACACCGGAACAGGAACTGGCCTTTGCGCTTGCGACCGCCATTGCGGTGCTGGATGAATTGCGCCCGCGCGTTCCGGCCGAGGATTTCCCGGTTCTGGTGGGGCGTATCTCTTTCTTCGTGAATGCGGGCATCCGGTTCGTCACCGAGATGTGCAAGATGCGCGCTTTCGTCGATCTGTGGGATGAAATCTGCGAAGAGCGTTATGGCGTCACCGATCCGAAATACCGCCGGTTCCGCTATGGGGTTCAGGTCAATTCCCTGGGCCTGACCGAGCAGCAGCCGGAAAACAACGTCTATCGTATCCTGATCGAGATGTTGGCCGTGACCCTTTCCAAAAAGGCGCGGGCGCGTGCGGTTCAATTGCCCGCATGGAACGAGGCGCTGGGCCTGCCGCGTCCGTGGGATCAGCAATGGTCGATGCGGATGCAGCAGATCATGGCCTTTGAAACCGACCTTCTGGAATACCACGATCTCTTCGACGGCAATCCGGCAGTCGATGCCAAGGTGGCGGAATTGAAGCAGGGCGCCCGGGCCGAATTGGCCAATCTGGATGCCATGGGTGGGGCGATTGCCGCGATCGATTACATGAAGGCGCGATTGGTCGAAAGCAATGCGGAACGCGTGAACCGGATCGAGCGCGGCGAAACGGTGGTGGTCGGCGTCAATAAATATACGGCAAGCGAACCGTCGCCGCTGATGGGCGAGGATGGCGGGATCATGGTCGTCGATCCGGCCGTCGAGCAGGACCAGATCGCGCGCCTGCAGGCCTGGCGCGAGGCGCGCGACGCCGGTGCGGTGCGCGCCGCGCTGGCCGATCTGCGGGCCGCGGCGGAAGCGGGCAAGAATGTCATGCCTGCCTCGATCGCGGCGGCAAAGGCCGGTGTGACCACGGGCGAATGGGCGGGCGTCATGCGGGCCGTGCACGGCGAATATCGGGGCCCGACAGGCGTATCCAAGGCGATGTCGAACAAGACCGAAGGGCTGGAGGATATCCGCGCCGCCGTGGATGCGGTCAGCGACAGCCTGGGGCGGCGATTGAAATTCCTTGTCGGAAAGCCGGGGCTTGATGGCCATTCCAACGGGGCCGAACAGATTGCATTCCGCGCCCGCGATTGCGGAATGGAAATATCTTACGAGGGAATTCGCTTAACCCCCGAGGAAATCGTCGCTTCCGCCAAGGCCGAAGATGCGCATGTGATCGGCCTTTCGATCCTTTCGGGTAGCCATGTCCCTCTTATTGCGGAAGTCATGCAACGTCTGCGCGAGGCGGGAATGGATCACGTGCCTGTCATGGTGGGGGGTATCATTCCCGACGAGGATGCGGAAAAACTCAAATCCTTCGGCGTTGCCCGTGTCTATACGCCCAAGGATTTCGAATTGAACCGGATCATGATGGATATCGTGACCCTTGCCGATCCAGGGCAGATCGCAGCGGAATAGACTGAACGTCTGATTTCGGTTTTCGGGCTGAAAGTGTTTCGGTTGCTTATTCTCTTGCCTTTGAAATGACCCTCGTGCATTTCTAGGCCGCATACTTACGTGCAAAAGGGACCAAGGTAATGGCAAAAGCCATCGAAAACATGTCGCTCGACGAGTTGCAGGCGTATCAAAAAGAAGTGGAAGCCGCGATCAAAGGCTATGAGAAAAAGCGCAAGGCGGATGCTTTGGCGGCTGTTCGCGAAACCGCGCGGACCCATGGTTTCACCCTCGAGGAGCTGATCGGGGGCAAGGCAACCGGCAAAACCACCGCGAAAGGCGTGGCAAAATACGCCAATCCCGCCGATCCCTCGCAGACCTGGACCGGCCGTGGCCGCCAGCCCGCATGGGTGAAAGAGGCGCTGGCTGCGGGCAAATCGCTCGACACCATGGCCATCTGACAAAATGACCGTCCACATCGGGGCCGCGCCGGGGGATATCGCCGAAACGGTCCTGATGCCGGGCGATCCGCTCCGCGCGAAATGGGCGGCCGAGACATTCCTTGAAAACCCCGTTTGCGTGAACGAGGTGCGGGGGATGCTCGGCTTTACCGGGACATGGCGCGGGCATCGCGTGACGATCCACGGCTCGGGCATGGGAATGCCCAGCCTGTCGATCTACACCAATGAACTGATCCGCGATTACGGGGCCAGGACGTTGATCCGCATCGGGTCGGCGGGGGCCATGCAGGCCTCGGTCGCTTTGCGTGACATCGTTCTGGCGATGACGGCCTCTACCCTGTCGACCCCGTCGCGGGGGATGTTCCGCGAGCTGAATTTCGCGCCTTGTGCCGATTACGGGCTTTTGGCGGCGGCCCATGCGGCGGCGAAGGGCAAGGGAATACCCACCCATGTGGGCGGCATCTATTCCTCGGACGTGTTCTATGACGAGCGGCCCGATCTGAACGAGCAGATGACCCGGCACGGGGTTCTGGCGGTCGAGATGGAGGCGGCGGAACTGTACATCCTTGCAGCCCGTTACGGGGTCAGGGCGCTGGCGGTTCTGACGATTTCCGACCACCTGCTGACGCATGAGGCACTGCCGTCGTCGGACCGGCAATCGAGTTTCCGCGATATGGTCGAGATCGCGCTGGAAGCCGCCTTCGCCTGAAGGCGCCGAAAAACTCGAGTTTTTCGGCAGGGAAATCTCGAGATTTCCCATGCGGAAAACTGCAGTTTTCCGCCCCCCTCAGCCCCGCAGCATGCGCCGCAGGATGCGTTCGAGCTTGGCCGCGCCCAGGGGCGCCATGGCCTTGGTATGTTCGTGGCTGATCTGTTCGTCCGACAGGCCCGCCGCCTTGTTCGTGATGGTCGAGATCGCCGCCACCCTCAGGCCCAGGAACCGGGCAAGGATCACCTCGGGCACGGTCGACATGCCCACCGCATCCGCGCCCAGCGTCCGGATCGCGCGGATCTCGGCGGGCGTCTCGAAGGAGGGGCCGGAATACCACGCATAGACCCCTTCCATCAGGGGGATGCCCTCGGCCTCTGCCGCCACCCGGATCGCTGCACGCAGGGCGGGGTCATGCGCCTCGGTCATGGGCACGAAACGGGCATCGGTCTTTTCCCCGATCAGCGGGTTCAGGCCCGAGAAATTGATGTGATCGCTGAGCAGCATCAGGTCGCCGGGGTTCAGATCGGGGTGCATCGACCCTGCCGCATTGGTCAGGATCAGCCGCTCACCCCCCAGCGCCTTCAGCACCTCCAAGGGCAGGCGCATCGCATCGCCCCGGCCGCTTTCGTAGTAATGCGCCCGCCCGCCGAAGATGGCGACGCGGCACCCCTCCAGATCGCCGATGACGAGCTTGGGGTTGTGGCCCGACACGCCCGCATGGGGAAAGCCCGACAGATCTGCATAATCGATCGCCACGCCATCGACCTGATCGGCGATATGGCCAAGGCCCGAGCCCAGAACCATGCCATAGGCGGGCGGCTCCGCGCCTGCGCGGTCGCGGATGAAACCGGCCAGATCTTCAGCGTTCCTTGACATAGGGCTCCCCCCCCGCGCGCGGCGGAATGGCCTTGCCCACCAGCCCCGCCAGCACGATGACGACGAGGATATAGGGCAGGGCCTGCATGAACTGGACGGGCACGATGAACTCGCCCAACTGGATGTTCTGGTAGCGGTTGCCGACCGCATCGAAGAAGCCGAAGAGCAGGCAAGCCGACAGCGCATACCATGGCCGCCACTTGGCAAAGATGAGGGCGGCCAGCGCGATGAACCCACGGCCCGCGCTCATGTCCTTGACGAAGCCCGCGTTGAGCGCCGTGGCCAGATAGGCCCCCGCCAGACCGCACAGAACGCCCGCGATCAGAACGGCGGCAAAGCGCAAGCCCACGACCGAAACGCCTGCCGTATCGACAGCGGCGGGGTTCTCGCCCACGGCCCGCAGACGCAGGCCAAAGCGCGTGCGGTAGAGCACCCACCAGGTCAGCGGCACGATCAGAAGCGCCAGGTAGACGATGATCGAATGGCCCGAGATCAGCTCGGAATAGATCTGCCCCAAGGGACCCTGTTGCGCGATGTCGCGGATGCGGCTTGCGGCACCGGGCAGGACGATATTGTCGAACCGCGCCGCGCCCGACAGTTGCGGGGTGCGCCCGCCTTGCTGGAACCATGTCTGGGCGATGACCACGGTCAGCCCCGCGGCAAGGAAATTGATCGCCACGCCCGAAATGAGCTGGTTGCCACGAAAGGTGATCGAGGCCAGCCCGTGCAGTCCCGACAGCGCCATGGAGGCCGCGATCCCGGCCAAGAGGCCGATCCAGACCGAGCCCGAGGTAAAGGCGATGGCCGCCGAGAAAAAGGCGGCGGCAAGGATCTTGCCCTCGAGCCCGATGTCGAAGACGCCCGCGCGCTCGGAATACAGCCCCGCCAGACAGGCCAGAAGCAGCGGCGTGGCGAGCCGGAGGCTCGAGTCGAGGATCTGGAGGATGGTCAGGAAATCCATGTCGCTCACTCCGCCGGGCTGTTGTGGGCCTGCGCCTCGCGGCGGCGGCGCAGCGACAGGAAAAAGGCCTGCATCGGCATCCGCACCATGTTGTCGAGCGCGCCGGTGAACAGGATCACGAGGGCCTGGATGACAACGACCATCTCGCGGCTGATCGCGGGCATCTCGAACTGCAATTCGGCCCCACCCTGGTAGAGCGCGCCGAAGAGCAGCGCGGCCAGCACGACCCCGACCGGATGCGATCGGCCCATCAGCGCCACCGCGATGCCGACAAAGCCAGCGCCCTCGACGAAATCGAGGACCAGTCGCTCGGCCTCGCCCATCACGACATTGATGGCCATCATCCCGGCCAGCCCGCCCGAGATCAGCATGGTGATCATCGTGATCTTGACCGGGTTGATCCCGGCATAGACAGCGGCTGTTTCCGAATGTCCGAAGGACCGGATCTCATAGCCGAGCCGCGTCCGCCAGATCAGGAGCCAGACACCGACACAGGCGGCCAGCGCGATGAAGAAAGTGAAGTTGAGCGGCGCAGAGCCGCCGAAGCCAAGGAAACCCGCGAAATCGGCTGCGGCGGGCAGATGCGTCTCGGCGGCAAACCGGGCGCTTTCGGGGGCCATCGAGCCTTCGACGCGGAAGACATTCACGAGGAGATAGACCAGAAGCGCCGAGGCGATGTAATTGAACATGATCGTGGTGATCACGATATGGCTGCCGCGCTTGGCCTGCAGATAGGCGGGCACAGCCGCCCAAGCCGCGCCAAAGGCCGCCGAAAAGATCACGGCAGCAATGAGCGCGATGGTCCAATGCGGCCAGGCGACATTGAGCAAGATGATCGCAACGCCAAGCCCCCCGATGGCCGCCTGCCCCTCGCCCCCGATATTGAAGAGCCGCGCGTGAAAGGCCACGGCCACGGCCAGCCCGGTGAAGATGAAATTGGTCGCGTAATAGAGCGTGTAGCCCCAGCCATAGGCGGAGCCGAACGCGCCCCGCACCATGACCTGCATCGCCTGCCACGGGCTTTCGCCGATGATCGCCACCACCAGCCCCGACACGACAAGGGCCAGCAGCACGCTGATCAGCGGGATCAGGATGACATCGGCCCATTTCGGCATCTTGTCCATCTCAGGCGGCCCCCTCGGTTTCGGTCACCCCGGCCATAAGAAGGCCAAGCTCGTTCTGGTCGGTCTGATCGGGCAGGCGTTCGCCCATGATATGGCCATCGAACATCACGGCGATCCGGTCCGACAGGCCCATGATCTCGTCCAGTTCCACGGACACGAGCAAGATCGCCTTGCCCTGATCGCGGAGCGCGATGATCTGCTTGTGGATGAATTCGATCGCCCCGATATCGACGCCCCGCGTCGGCTGGCCGATCAAGAGCAACTCGGGCGCGCGGTCCATCTCGCGGGCCACCACGATCTTTTGCTGGTTGCCGCCCGAGAAATTGCGCGCAGGCAGGCGCGGGTTCGGCGGGCGCACGTCGTAACGGGCCATCTTGTCCACGCAATCGGCCTTCATCGCGGCATGGTCCATCAGGGGGCCGGAATTGAACCGGGCATCCTTGTGATAGCCGAAGGCCACGTTTTCCCAGGCCTCGAAGGGCATGATCAACCCTTCGGTCTGGCGGTCCTCGGGCACGTGGCCGATGCCGCGCGCGCGCCGCGTCTGGCCGTTCGCCTCTTTGCCCATGATGTCTATGGGAGCACCGAACAGCGTCACGCGCCCGCCGGACGCCGCGATCATGCCGCCCAGAACCTCGAGCAACTCGGTCTGTCCGTTGCCCGCAACCCCCGCAATGCCAAGGATTTCACCCCGCCGGATCTGGAAGGAGATGCCTTTCACCCGCTCCACGCCGCCCTGCGTGACCCGCAGGTCTTCGACGGACAGGACAACGTCACCGGGCGTTGCGGGTGTCTTGTCGACCTGCAACAGGACCTTGCGGCCCACCATCATCTCGGCCAGTTCGGCGGGCGAGGTATCGGCGGTTCTGACCGTATTCGTCATCTCGCCCCGGCGCATCACGCTGACGGTATCGGTGATCTCCATGATCTCGCGCAGCTTGTGGGTGATCAGGATGATCGTCTTCCCCTCGGCCTTGAGCCGTTCGAGGATGCGGAACAATTGATCGGCCTCGGCGGGCGTCAGAACGCCAGTCGGTTCGTCGAGGATCAGGATATCGGCGTGGCGGTAGAGCTGCTTGAGGATCTCGACCCGCTGCTGGTGACCGACCGACAGATCCTCGATGATCGCGTCGGGATCGACCTTGAGGCCGTATTCCTCGGACAATTCCGTCAAAAGCCTGCGCGCCTTGGCGATAGAGGGGCGCAGCAACGCTCCATCCTCGGCCCCGAGGATCACGTTCTCGACGACGGTGAAATTCTCGACCAGTTTGAAATGCTGGTGAACCATCCCGATGCCCGCACGGATCGCGGCCTGGCTGTCGGGGATGGGGGTGAGCTTGCCGTTGATCCAGATCTCGCCTCGGTCGGCCTTGTAGAAGCCATAGAGGATCGACATCAGCGTGGATTTGCCCGCGCCGTTTTCACCCACGATGCCGTGGATCGTGCCGCGCGCGACGGACATGGAAATGTCCTTGTTCGCCTGCACTGGGCCAAAGGCCTTGGAAATGCCTCTCAGCTCGATGGCGGGTGCGGATGTGGTCATGGCAACCTCGGCTTTGGGTCCGATGCGGAACGGGCCGCGGCGACTTGCGCACCGCGGCCCGCGCCGGTGTCACGATCTCAGGGGATCACTGCATCTGCACGGGGCAGCTGCCATCCTCGGTGAAATTGTGGACCATGATCTCGCCCGCGATGATCTGCGCGCGGGCCGCATCGACGGCGGCCTGCATCTCGGCGGTGATGAGCTCGGCGTTGAATTCGTCGAGCGCATAGCCCACGCCTTCCTCGGCAAGGCCGAAGACATGGATGCCGGTTTCCACTTCGGGGCCGGTGGTGAAGGCGTCATAGACGGCCACGTCCACGCGCTTGAGCATCGAGGTCAGGACCGAACCGGGGTGCAGGTAGTTCTGGTTGCTGTCCACACCGATCGAGAAGATGCCTTCATCAGCCGCCACCTGCAGAACGCCCAGACCCGTGCCGCCCGCCGCGGCATAGACCACGTCGGAGCCTTGCGCGATCTGGCCACGGGTCAGTTCGCCGCCCCGCACCGGGTCGTTCCAGGCTGCGGGCGTGGTGCCCGTCATGTTGGCGATGACGGTGACATCGGGGTTCACGGCTGCCGCGCCCTGCGCATAGCCACAGGCAAAGCGCGAGATCAGCGGGATATCCATGCCGCCGACAAAGCTGACCGTCCCTGTTTCGGACGCCATCGCCGCCAGCATGCCCACAAGGTAGGAGCCTTCATGCTCCGAGAAGATGACCGAGCGCACGTTCGGGGCATCGACCACGCCGTCGATGATGACAAAGGTGGTGTCCGGGTAATCGGGGGCCACGACCGACAGCGGCGTCGCCTGGCTGAAGCCCGCCATCACGATCGGGTTCGCACCCGATTCCGCAAGGCGGCGCATCGCCTGCTCGCGCTGGGCATCGGATTGAAGCTCGATCTCGCGATAGGTGCCGCCCGTCTCCGACGCCCAAAGCTCGGCCCCGTTGAAGGCGGCTTCGTTGAAGGAGCGGTCGAACTTGCCGCCGAGGTCGAAAATGATCGCCGGTTCGGCCAGCGCGCCCGTGGCGGTCAAGGCCAGCGTGGCGGCGGCGCCCATCAGCGTCTTCATCATGGTCATCTGCAAATCTCCCGGTTGGATCGGGCCGCGGCGCATTCCTTGGCTGCGGTCCCCGCATGGACAAAGATCGGTTAGGATCCTCCACCTTGATTAAGGGCAAAGCGGGCGGGCAGGGTCAACCGGATTCTGCCACCCGTGCCCTGTGCCGGAGATGCCGCAACGTCAGTTTTTGAAGGGTTTGCCGGATTTTTCGGCGCTCAGCGAACAGGTCATCAAGATGGCGTCAACGGCGGCTGTGCCGGGTCTGGCGTAATATCCCCGGCGGCGGCCGCTTTCCGCAAAGCCCATCCGCGCATAAAGGGCGCGGGCCGGGATGTTGTCTTCGGCCACCTCCAGGAACATCTCCTCGGCCCCATGGCGGGCGGCGATGTCCATCGCGGCCACCAGGATCTTGCGCCCCAGCCCATGGCCCTGTGCCGCAGGGTCAACGGCCAGTGTCAAAAGCTCCGCCTCCGGGGCGATGACCCGGATAAGCGCAAAGCCCATGTCCTCGCCAAAGACGGAATAAGTGGCCGGTGCAGCGTCGAAGGCCGTGAAATCGGCTTCGGACCAGATCTGACCGCGCCCGGCAAAGGCCGCGGCATGGATCGCTGCCCTCCGTGCCGGGGTCATCGGGGCAGAATCACGGGCCCGCCGTCGCGCGCGGGTGCGGCATCGGCAGGCCGCAGGTAGAGCGGGGCAGGGCGCGGCAGGTCGGCTGCGTCAAAGCGGGTGGCGGTGATCCGGGCGATGGCCGGGGCGGGATTGTCGGGGGCTTGCCGCAGGTTCGCGCCCAGCCGGGCGGCGATCTCGTCTGCCCGGTCCCCGGTGACGGTCAGGCCGGGCGCGGCCAAGCCGCTGCACTCCCCAAGCGAGACAAGCTCCGGTCCCCGACCGCAATCCTCGCCAAAGCGTTGCAGGTAGACGTGGTCGCGCCGCGCATCGATGGCGGCAAGCACAGGTTCGCGTGCCCCCCAAGCCAGCGCCTCCAGGAGCGACACGCCCACCGCCGGACGCCCCAAGGCCAGTGCCAGCCCCCGCGCCGCCGAAACCGAGATGCGGATGCCGGTGAAATTGCCCGGTCCGATGCCCACACCGATGGCGTCCAGATCGGACAGGGCCACGCCACCCTCCGCCACGACCTCGGCCACGAGCGGCATCAGCCGTTCGGCCTGCCCCTTGCCCATCGGCTCCCAAGCGCTCGCCAGAATGCGCTCGCCCGACAGCAAAGCGGCCGCGCAATGCGCGGCCGATGTGTCGAAGGCCAGGATCAGGGGCTCAGACGTTGACAGGACGCACCTCGACCACCTCGGGGATGTAGTGGCGCAAGAGGTTCTCGATCCCCATCTTGAGCGTGAGGGTGGACGACGGGCAACCCGCACAGGCCCCCTGCATGTGCAGGTAGACCACGCCGCGATCAAACCCGTGGAAGGTGATGTCGCCCCCATCCTGCGCCACGGCGGGCCGCACACGGGTGTCGAGCAGCGTCTTGATCTGGCCCACGATCTCGGCATCCTCGCCGGAATGCTCGGCATGACCGCCGGTGCCACCGCCCTCACCCTCCATCACGGGGGCGCCCGACTGGAAATGTTCCATGATCGCACCAAGGATGGCGGGCTTCACATGTTCCCATGCCATCGCCTCCGCCTTGGTGACGGTGACGAAATCGCTGCCGAAAAAGACGCCGGTCACGCCCTCCACCGCAAAGATGCGGGCGGCCAGCGGCGATTTCTGCGCCGTCTCGGCGCTGGGGAAATCGGCGGTCCCCATGTCCAGCACGGTCTGGCCGGGCAGGAACTTCAGCGTGGCCGGGTTGGGGGTGGATTCGGTCTGGATGAACATGGGGCTTATTCCTTATCGCTCCGCTCAGATATGCGTGCAGGCAGGCTCAGAGTCAAGATTTGGAACGGTTCTAAACTCTGCGCGCCGCAGCCCCGCTCCGGTTCCTATGGGTCCTCGTCCCCGTACTCCACGTGACACGACACGGTCCCGTCTTCTCTGTTTTCCAAATATCCCGGGGGGTCCGGGGGGCTGGCCCCCCGGCGGGTCGGCGCGCCAAAGGCGCGGCGAAACCCCTGCCTCAGGTGATCTGCTCCAACTGTTCCTTGCTCAGTTCCACAGGCACGATCGTGATCGGCACGGGCAGGGTGCCCGCCTGTTTCACCATCGCCGTGACCAGCGGTCCCGGCCCCGATTTGCCCGATCCAGCACCCAGCACCAGCACGCCGATCTCGGGCGCGTCCCGGATATGGGCGAGGATCTCGGTCACCGGCTCCCCCTCGCGGATCACGAGCGACGGGTCCACGCCCTGCCGGTCGCGCATCCATTTGGCGAAGACGTTGAAATGCGCCTCGATCCGTTCACGGGCCTCGGCGCGCATCACCTCGGCCACACCGATCCAGTGGTTGAATTCATCGGGGGGGATGACGGACAGGATCTCCACGCCGCCCTGCGTATGGGCGGCGCGCATCGCGGCAAAGCGCATCGCGTTCAGGCATTCACGGGTGTCGTCGAGCACGACGAGGAACTTGCGCATCCGGTCACCTTTCCAAGACCCGCATCCTGCCTTGCGCGTCTGCGCCTGTCCATGCCTGTCGACAGCGGATGAGCCGGGGCCTTGCAGGTGCTCAGCTCGACGAGCCCGAAAAGAAACCCTGCTGGTAATCCATCGAAATGCCGCCCTGTGTCTGGGCACTGCCGCGCCGGGTCGCCGCGTCACGCGGGGTGCTGCGCCCGTGTTGGGCGGCATGGTCGGGCCGGATCCGCGTCTCGGTCCGGGGGCTTTGCGCCGGGGTAGCGCGATCCTTCGGGCCGATGGCCCGTTCGGTGTGTTTGGTCTGCATGGGACGCTCCTTTGATCCGCGATCTCGGGTCGCGAGGCGGACTATAGGCCTATGCGAGATTGCAAGTCAAACACCGAGATGGCGCTAACTCTGTGCAAATTTGCTAAGCGTCCTCGGCCAGCGCAAGAAGCGCCCCCAGATCCATCCTGTCATTGACCATGCGCAACGTGCCCTGGGCGTCGCGCGGCCATTCCGTCTCGGGGCGATCGACATAGAGCTCGATCCCGTTGCCGTCCGGATCGCTCAGGTAGAGCGCCTCCGACACACCGTGATCGGCGGCCCCGTCCAGCTCCACACCCGCCTCCAGCACCCGCTTGAAAGCGCGGGCCAGCGCCACGCGGTCAGGAAAGAGAAAGGCCGTGTGATAGAGACCCACGGCATGACGCGGCGGGCGCGGCCCCCCAAGGCTTTCCCAGGTGTTCAGGCCAAGGTGGTGGTGATAGCCGCCCGCCGACAGGAATGCCGCCTGCGCCCCGTAGCGCTGCATCACCTCCAACCCGATTACATCGCGGTAAAAGGCGATGGAACGTTCCAGATCGGATACTTTCAGATGGACATGGCCGATGCGCGTCTGGGGATGGGCGGTGTAGGTCTGGGTCATGGTCAGGGTCTCCGTTCTTGCCTCCGATATGGCAAATCGGGCGCTTTCTGTCCTCCCCCGCTGCCGCACCAAACCTGTGCGCACATGGCGTGACGCGAGGTTTCGCACGACAGTCTTGCGCTGGCCCTGCTAGGCTTTCGTCCGATGCGGCAGAGGGGGGCGCGGATGGATCGGGCGGATGTGATCGTCATCGGCAGTGGCCTGTCGGGATTGGTTGCCGCATGGCACGCCGCAGAGCGCGGGCGACAGGTGCTCTTGATCGATCAGGAAGGGTCCCAATCCATCGGCGGTCAGGCATGGTGGAGCCTTGGCGGTCTCTTCATGGTCGACACGCCCGAACAGCGCCGCCTGCACATCCGGGACAGTCGGGACCTTGCCGGGGCCGATTGGGCCCTGTCGGCCGCTTTCGACCGGCCCGAGGATGCCAACCCCAAAGCCTGGGCCGAGGCCTATCTCGATTTCGCCTCCGGCCCGATGCGCGCCTATCTGCACGGATTGGGCATGCGCTGGTTTCCGGTCGTGGGCTGGGCCGAACGCCGCTACCGGGCGGGGCAGGGGCATGGCAACAGCGTGCCGCGCTTTCACATCACATGGGGCACCGGGACGGGGGTCGTGAAACCCTATGCCGCGCGCGTGACGGCGCATCCGCGCATCCGCCTGGCCTTTCGCCGCCGCGTCACGGATCTTGTGCTGACGGCGGGCCGTATCGCGGGCGTGGCAGGCGATCTGCTGGCGGAGGATGCCGCCCCCATCGGCGCCCCGACCAACCGCCGCGTCACCGGCCGATTCGAGGCGCAGGCCCAAGCCGTCATCCTTGCCACGGGCGGGATCGGGGCAAACCATGACCTTGTCCGCGCCGTCTGGCCCGTGGACAGGCTTGGGCCCGCGCCCGCGCGGATGGTGGCGGGTGTGCCCGATTACGTCGATGGCGCGATGCTGGGCCTGGCCGAAGGGGCGGGTGCGGCCATCATCAACCGCGACCGGATGTGGCATTACTGCGAAGGCCTGCAGAACTGGGACCCGATCTGGACCAATCACGGCATCCGCATCCTGCCCGGCCCCTCCTCAATCTGGCTCGACGCGACGGGCCAGCGGATGGAGCCGCCGTTCTTTCCCGGCTTCGACACGCTCGGCACGCTCAAGCGCATCCTGCAGACGGGCCATGCCCACAGCTGGTTCATCCTGACCCAATCGGTGATCGAAAAGGAATTCGCGCTCTCGGGCAGCGAACAGAACCCCGATCTGACACGCGGCGGCTGGCTGTCCGTCCTGCGCGAGCGATTGGGCAAAGGGGCGACACGGGCCGTCGAAGCCTTCAAGGACAGGGGGGCGGATTTCGTCGTGGCCCGCGACCTCGATACGCTGGTGGCGGGGATGAACCGCATCACGCCCGAGGCGACGCTCGACCCGGCCCGCATCCACGCCCAGATCGCGGCGCGCGACGCGGCCATCGACGGAACAGCCGAGGATGCGCAGGTCACGGCCATTCGCGCGGCGCGGAGCTATCTGGGCGACAAGCTGATCCGCACCGCCAGACCGCACCGGATGCTCGACCCGGCCCATGGCCCCCTGATCGCGGTGCGGCTCAACATCCTGACCCGCAAATCCCTGGGCGGGCTGCATACCGACCTGTCGGCGCGGGTGCTCAGACCCGATGGCTGCACCTTCGACGGGCTTTTCGCCGTGGGCGAGGCGGCGGGCTTCGGCGGCGGCGGGTATCACGGTTACAATGCGCTGGAAGGCACGTTTCTGGGTGGGTGCATCTTCTCGGGCAAGGTGGCGGGCGAGAGCGTCTGACGCCGCCAAAAGCCTTTGGCCCATGGGCCGAACCGCGCTTGTCCTCCCCCGATTGCGACACGCGCGAAACAGCCGGGGACCCCAAGAAAAAAATTCGCGGCCTGCGCAAAATAATCTCTTGCGCGAATATGCGAACGGCCTCATATGCCCGCCGCAAGACGCCAACGCACGCGCCTCTGTCACGGGTGGTAATCCGGGTCACCGGCCTAACCATCGCAGTTACGTAGCGACGGTAACGTCTCCCTTGGAACTTTGCGGGGCTTTCGCCCCCGGTCTGTCGGAGATGACCATGAACGCTACGATTGCCGATTTCTCGGCCTCCTTTCCCGTTGCCTCGTCCCGTATCGAAGGCTTCATCGCGGCCCATAGCTTCGACCGTCCGACGCTCGTGCTCGATATCGAGCGCGTCGAGGCGCAGTATCACGGGCTGAACGCGGGTCTGGGCAACGCCACCATCCATTACGCGGTCAAGGCCAACCCGGCCGATGCGATCATCGACCGTCTCGTCGATCTGGGCAGCCATTTCGACGCCGCCTCGCGCGGGGAAATCGAGCTGTGCCTGTCGCATGGCGCGCATCCGCAAGCGATTTCCTTCGGCAATACCGTCAAGCGCCCCTCCGACATCGCCTTTGCGCATCGCGCGGGCATCACGATGTTCGCAGCCGATGCCGCCGAGGAGATCGCCAAGATCGCCGAACATGCACCGGGCGCAGAGGTCTATATCCGCCTGCTCGTCGAAGCATCGGGCGCCGATTGGCCGCTGACGCGCAAGTTCGGCACCACGCGCGACACCGCGCTGGCGCTGATGGCGCAGGCGCGCGACCTGGGCCTGCGCCCCGCAGGTCTCAGCTTCCATGTCGGCAGCCAGACCCGCGATCCCGCGATGTGGGGCGATACGCTCGACCAGGTGGCCGCCGTCTGGCAGGCCGCGGTCGAGGCCGGGTTCGATCTCGATCTGCTCAACATCGGTGGCGGCTTCCCGGCCTTCTACGGGGAAGCGATCCCGCATCCGACCGTCTATGCCGCCCGCGTCATGGAGCAGGTGAACGCCCGCTTCCCCGAAGGCATCCGCATCATGGCCGAACCCGGTCGCGGTCTTGTGGCCGAGGCCGGCATGATCGCCGCCGAAGTGCTGCTGGTCTCCAAGAAATCCGAGGATGACCTGCACCGCTGGGTCTATCTGGACATCGGCAAGTTCTCGGGGCTTGCCGAAACCATGGACGAGGCGATCCGCTACCAGTTCGTCACCCCCCATGACGGCGAGGCGACGGGCCCCTGCATCCTGGCCGGCCCGTCCTGCGACAGCGCCGATGTGCTCTACGAAAAGCGCCCCGTGGCCCTGCCCGTGTCGCTGAAATCGGGGGACAAGGTGATGATCCGCAATTGCGGGGCCTATACCTCGTCCTATTCCTCGGTGGGCTTCAACGGCTTCCCGCCGCTCGACGTGGTCGTCATCTGACAGGCATGGATGAAAAGGGGGCCGGCATCGCCGACCCCTGTCGCATCTGGCCATGCGGTCCGCTGCGCGTTAAGGGTTGGGTGAAGCCCTAGGAAGTGGCGCACGCGAGCCATGCAAATCTACCTGCCCATCGCCGAGGTCAGCGTGAATGCCTTCATGCTGCTGGGTCTTGGCGGGCTGGTGGGGGTGCTGTCGGGCATGTTCGGCGTCGGGGGCGGCTTCCTGATCACGCCCTTGCTGTTCTTTGTGGGAATTCCGCCCGCCGTCGCGGTCGCGACCTCCACCAACCAGATCGTGGCCGCGTCCTTTTCCGCGCTTCTGGCCCATCTCAAGCGCAAGACCGTCGACATCAAGATGGGGGTCGTCTTGCTGGTGGGGGGGCTGATCGGGGCGGGCATCGGCGTGCAGGTCTTTGCCTGGCTCACCCGGCTGGGCCAGGTCGATCTGATGGTGCAGCTTTGCTATGTCGTGTTCCTGGGCACGATCGGCGCGATGATGCTGGTCGAAAGCCTGCGCGCGCTCCGGCGGGCGCGGCAGGCGGGTGGGGCTTTGCCGATCCGCAAGCAGCGCACATGGATCCATGCCCTGCCCTTCAAGATGCGGTTTCGCACCTCGGGGCTTTACATCTCGGTCATTCCGCCGGTTCTGGTGGGGCTTTTCGTGGGGCTTCTGGCCGCGATCATGGGCGTGGGCGGCGGCTTCTTCATGGTGCCTGCGATGATCTACCTTCTGGGGATGCCGACCAAGGTCGTGATCGGCACCTCGCTGTTCCAGATCATTTTCGTGACCGGCTTTGCGACGCTCTTGCATGCGACCACCAATTATACCGTCGACCTGATCCTTGCCGTTCTGCTGATCCTCGGCGGGGTCGTGGGGGCGCAGATCGGCACGGTGATCGGTGTCAGGATGAAGGCCGAACAGCTGCGCATCCTGCTGGCGCTGCTGGTGCTGGCGGTTTGCGGCAAGCTGGCGCTCGACCTGTTGCTGATGCCGGGCGAGCTCTATTCGCTGGCGGATCGGAGGGCGGGATGACGGCCGGGCGGCTCTTCGCGATGCTCATCGCGCTTGTGCTGGCAGCCGGGCCGCTCCGTGCCGAAAGCGTGGTGGCGGGCCTGAGCCAGGAGGCGATTTCCATCACCACGGATTTCGACGGGTCCGAGATCCTGATCTATGGCGCGGTCCGGCGCGACGCGCCGCCCCCCGGCACCGGGCCGATGCAGGTGGTCATCACCGTCGAAGGCCCCGACCGGTCGGTGACCGTGCGGCGCAAGGATCGCCGCTTCGGCATCTGGATCAATACAGACGCCTCCGAGATCGACGCCGCCCCCACCTTTTACGCGGTCCAAAGCTCGGCCCCCATGGCCGAGGCGCTCAGCCATACCGAGGATCTGCGCCACCGCGTCACGATCCCCATGGCGATCCGCGCGGTGGGCACGGGCCTTTTGGACCAGGATCGGTTCACCGAGGCGCTGATCCGGCTGAACCTCGAGGATGACGCCTACCAGTTGAACGAGGGGGCTGTGCGGTTCCGCGAAGAGGTGCTGTTCGACACCTCGGTCCGATTGCCCGCGAACCTGACCGAGGGGGATTACCGGGCGCGCATCTTCCTGACGCGGGGGGGGGAGGTGGTGGATGTCTACGAACAGACGATCCCCGTGCGCAAGGTCGGGCTGGAGCGTCTGATCTACAGGCTCGCCCATGAGAACCCGCTGATCTACGGGATCTTGTCGCTCCTCATCGCGGTCGGGGCGGGGTGGATGGCCTCGGCCGCCTTCCGCTACATGCGGGGATAGGGCAGGGCGCCTGGTCCCGTCGCTGTCCATGCCCGTCCATAGTCCCTTTGGCGCGGACCGGGTTGAGTTTTCCTGCCAAGATGAAGGGGGGCTCAGCCGCGCCCGACATAGGGCATCTTGGTGGCCATGATGGTCTGGAACAGGATGTTCGAGGACAGCGGCAGATCCGCCATCAGGTGGACCGCGCGGGCGACATCGGCCACGTCCATCACATGGGGGGGCGGGTCGCCGCGATCCATCGCCTGTTTGGCCGCATCGCGCAGAAGCTCGGTATCGGCATTGCCGATGTCGATCTGGCTGGCCGCGATGTCATAGGGGCGGCCATCGAGCGCGATCTGTTTCGTCAGCCCCGTGATCGCATGTTTCGTCGCCGTATAGGGCGCGGCCCCTGCGCGCGGCACATGGGCCGAGATCGACCCGTTGAGGATGATCCGCCCGCCCTGTGGCGACTGGCGGCGCATCAGGCCGAACGCCGCGCGGGCGCACAGAAACATGCCCGTCAGGTTCACATCGACCGCGCGGCGCCAATCCTCCACCGCGATTTCGTCAAGGGGTGCCGTGGGGGTGAAGACGCCCGCATTGTCGAAGAGCACGTCGAGCCTGCCCGTTTGCTCCGCGAAACGGGCGAAGGCTTCATCGACCGCTGCCGCATCGGTCACATCGAGCGGCATCGGGATGGCCCTTTCGCCATGCGCCGCTGCCAGCGCTTCCAGACGGTCGGCGCGCCGCGCGACAAGACCGATTGTCCAGCCCGCCGCCAGCATGTGTTCGGCCACGGCCAGGCCGATACCCGAGCTTGCGCCGGTCACGATCATCGTTTTGGGGGGCATGGTCGTCATGCGCTCTCCTCCGCTTCGAGGGACAGGGGGCTGGCGGGATCGGGCAGGTCCGCGATCCCCAGGGGACGGCTGGGGCGCGACAGGGCATAGCGCGTCACCCAGATCAGCTTTTCCTCGGCCCTCGTGATGGCGACATAGGCCAGCCGTTTCCACAGCGCCTGTCCCGCCTCGACCCGACCGGCGCGGGCGGCGGCGTAAAGGTCGGGGGCAAAGACCTGAACGGCGGGCCATTGCGACCCCTGCGCCTTGTGGATCGTCACCGCCGCCCCGTGCAGAAAGGCCGCCCCCATCCGCGCGGCATAGGGGATGAAGGGTTCTTCCTCGTCCGGTTTCTCGATCTTGACGATGGAGGCGGCGGAAAACCGCGGCGCTTCCGCACCGATCACATGCAGGCGCGAAAATCCGGGTTTGGAGCCGGGCCCAAGGTAGATGACGGGCGCCCCCTTGATCAGCCCCCTTGCCTCCAGATCGATGCGGCGCTTGCGGTGCTTGAGCGGCAATTCGATCCCGTCGCAGATCAGCGGCTCGCCGGGGATCAGCTGATCCTCGGGCGCGCCATGGGCCCCGCGAAAGGCGGTGATCAGCCGGATGCGCGTGGCATTGCGCCAGACCAGAACGGGCGAGCGCGCCATCAGGTCGCTGTCGGCGCGGCCCGCGATGACCACGCGGGGGTCGCGCCGCGCGGCCTCTTCGACCATGCGTTCGAAGCGTTCGAAGCTCAGCTCCGGATCTGCCAGCGCATGGGCCAGGTCGAGGATCGGGTTGTCGGCATCCTGCCTGTGGATGCGCGCCAGATCGAGCCGGTTCGCCCCCTTGATCTTGTCGAACACCATCTGGCCCGATTGGTTCACGGGGGCCAGCTGCGCGGGATCGCCGAACAGGATCAGGGTCGGAAAGATCTCGGTCAGATCGTCGAATTGCCGGTCGTCGAGCATCGAGCTTTCGTCGATCAGCCCGATGTCGAGCGGGTCTTCGCGCCGCTTCCAGCCGGTGATGAAATCCGATCCCCTGAGCCCGGCCGAGGCCAGCGCCGCAGGCACCGATTTCGTCGCCTCGTAAACCTCGCGCGCGCGGTCAAGCGCGGCATCGGTCAGGGCCTCGATCACGGGGCGTTCGCCCTGACCGGCCAGCCATTCCGCGACCCTTTCGAATTCGGGGTCATAGACGGGGGTGTAAAGGATGCGGTGGATCGTGGTCGCAGGCACGCCGCGCCCGCGCAGCACGCTTGCGGCCTTGTTCGTGGGGGCAAGAACGGCGGCGGTGCGGCGATCCTTGCGCCGCCGTCCCTCCCAATCGCCCGAGATGATGTCGACGCCCGCCGCCTGAAGCGCGCGGACCAGTTCCGCCAGCAAAAGCGTCTTGCCCGATCCGGCCTTGCCCACAACGGCCATCACGCGGCCGCGCCCCTCGGCCATGGGCGTCAGGGTCTCGTTCTCGAGATCCACGCCCATCTCGCGCAGCGCCTCGGCGATGCGGTCATGGGCCTGGGCCTGATCCTCGGAATAGGCGATGACGGGGGCGTTCATGGCGCGGACCCTAGCCCGCAGAGGGCGGGAGGGCGAGAGGCAAACCGCGCAGCGCGCGCCTGTCAGCCGCGCCCGATATCCTCCAGGATGCGCGACAGCCGCACCGGGGCCAGATCGGGGGCTTCGGCCTCGATCCGGTCGGCCCGGCCCGTCAGGGCCAGGGCTGCGGTGCGGGCAAGCGCGCGCGCAGTGTCCGATCCCGAAAAGACCTCTGCGATGGAAGCATCGGCAGCCAGCAGCGCCCGGATCAGGGCCAGCGCCCGCGTGTCGCGATCAAGGTCGGACAGGCTGTCGAGAAAGACGGTATCATCCCCTTCGGCATGGGTCAGCGCCTCCAGCACCCGTTCCAGAAGCGCCTCGGTGGCGTCATCGTAGGTCATGCATTTTTCCTTGCTGCGAGACCGGGGTTCTTCCCGCTTCGGGCGCTTTGCGCCGTCGGTTTCCATGCAGGCCGAAATAGAAAAGACGCCGCCCGCACTCAACAGCGCGGGCGGAAACAATCATTGCAAAACAATTGGTTAAAATGCGGCGGATAACGGCCGTTGATATGCCTTACGTCCAGCGGGTGGCGAAATTCTCGGGCAAGAGAAGGTTGTGCCGGCCAAGGTTGGCCACGTCCCGTTCCCCGCAAAGCGCCATGGTCGTGTCCAGTTCCTTGTGGATCACCTGCAACGCCTTGGTCACGCCCGCCTCGCCCATCGCGCCCAGACCATAGACAAAGGCGCGGCCGATCATCGTGCCCTTGGCCCCGAGCGCCAGCGCCTTGAGCACGTCCTGACCCGAGCGGATGCCGCTGTCGAGATGCACCTCGATCTTGTCGCCCACCGCATCCATGATCTGCGGCAGCATCCGGATCGAGGACAGCGCGCCATCAAGCTGGCGGCCACCGTGGTTCGATACGACGATGGCATCGGCGCCGACGTCGAGCGCTTTCTTCGCATCCTCGGGGTCGAGAATGCCCTTGAGGATGACGGGGCCGTCCCACCAGCTGCGGAATTCCTTGATCCGCTCCCAGTCGAGCGAGGGATCGAAGGCTTCGGCGGTCCAGCTCCCCAGAGATGTCGGATCGGTCACGCCCTTGGCATGGCCCACGATATTGCCGAAAAAGCGCCGCTTGGTCTGCAGCATCTCGAGCCCCCATGGAACCTTGGTCGCAAGGTTCAGGATCGAGGAGGGCGTCAGTTTCGGCGGCGCGCTGAGGCCGTTCTTCAGGTCCTTGTGCCGCTGGCCCAGGATCTGCAGGTCGACCGTGATCACCAGCGCCGAACATTTCGCATCCTTGGCGCGGGCGAAAAGCCGCTTCATGAACTCGTCGTCTTTCAGCGTATAGACCTGAAACCAGAAGGGTTTGGTGGTGTGGCTCGCCACATCCTCGATGGAACAGATCGACATCGTCGACAGCGTGAAGGGCACGCCGAATTTTTCCGCGGCCCGCGCGGCCTTGATCTCGCCATCGGCCGATTGCATCCCGCACAGCCCCACCGGGGCCAGCGCCACGGGCATGGTGTAATCCTGTCCGACCATCTTGGCGGCGGTGGTCCGTCCGGCCATGTCCACCGCGATGCGCTGGCGCAACCGGATCTCGTCGAAATCCGAGCAATTCTCGCGGAAGGTCTGTTCCGTCCAGCTGCCCGTCTCGGCGTAATCGTAGAACATCTTGGGCACGCGGCGCTTGTATATCCGCTTGAGGTCCTCGATCTCGGTGATGACGGGCATGTTCGGTATTCCTCCCCCCAAGGCGACCGGAAATTGGTCAGGTTTTTGTACCAATACCGGGGCGCGCGATGCAATGCGTCAGTTGCACCCGCCTGCGTGATCTGGGCAGATGGCGCGCGACAAAGATGCTCGAGGAAATGGCCATGACCAAGCCGCGTTACACCGATCTTGTCCTGTCGCTGCCCGCGACCGTTCCTTTCGTCGGTCCCGAAACGCAGGAGCGTGCGCGCGGCGCGGCCTTCGCCGCCCGTCTGGGCGCGAACGAAAGCGTTTTCGGCCCCAGCCCCCAAGCCGTCGCCGCCATCGCCAAATCCGCCTCCGAGGCGTGGATGTATGGCGACCCCGAGGTGTGGGAGCTGCGCGAAGCGATCGCTACGCATCATGGCGTCAGGGCGGCGAATGTCGTGGTGGGCGAAGGGATCGACGGGCTTTTGGGCTATCTCGTGCGGCTTCTGATCGGGCCGGGCGATGCGGTCGTGACCTCCGACGGGGCCTATCCGACCTTCAACTACCATGTGGCGGGCTTTGGCGGCGCGCTGCACAAGGTCCCCTATCGCGGCGATCACGAAGACCCTGAGGCGCTTTTGGCCAAGGCGCGGGAGGTTGACGCAAAGCTCGTCTATGTCGCCAATCCCGACAACCCGATGGGCAGCTGGCATGACGCCGCCACCGTGCAGGCCATGATCGATGCCCTGCCCGAGGGCTGCGTTCTTGCGCTGGACGAGGCCTATGCCGATACGGCCCCCGCCAATGCCATCCCGCCGCTCGACATGACCCATCCCCGCGTGATCCGTCTGCGCACCTTTTCCAAGGCTTACGGGCTGGCCGGGTTGCGCGTGGGCTATGCGCTGGCCGAGCCGGATTTCATCGCCGCCTTCAACCGCATCCGCCATCATTTCGGTCTGGGCCGGGTGGCACAGGCGGGCGCGCTCGCGGCCTTGGCCGATCAGGATCACCTGCAGGCGACCGTGGCCCGCATCGCCGCCGCCCGCGACAAGATCGCCGCCATCGCGCGCGACAACGGCCTGACGCCCCTGCCATCCGCCACCAATTTCGTCACCGTGGATTGCGGCCGCGACGGGGCTTTTGCCCGTGCTGTTCTGGCGGGGCTGGTGGGGCAGGGTGTCTTTGTCCGCATGCCCTTCACCGCGCCGCAGGATCGCTGCATCCGGATCTCCGCAGGCACCGATGCCGATCTCGCCCTCCTGGCCAAGGCTCTGCCCCGCGCCCTGGCCGAGGCCGGGTCACGCTGATGTGACTTTCCTTCCCGCCGCTGGAACCCTCCATCCGACATCCCTCAACCGGAGATGACGATCATGCGCTACCCGTCCCGCCCTCTCGCCATCCTCGCGGCCCTGCTTCTGACGACAGGGGCTGCCGTGGCGCAAATGAACCATTCCGATCATGGGGGCCACGCGGGCCACGGGGCGCATGGCATGCAGGGCGCCACACCCTCGACCGGCCCCGCCGAAGATGCCTTTCGTGCCGCCAATGACGCGATGCATGGCGGGATGGACATCACCTATACCGGCGATGCCGATGCCGATTTCATCCGCGGCATGATCCCCCACCACGAAGGTGCGGTCGCCATGGCCCGCATCGTGCTGGAACACGGCGACGATCCCGAAACCCGCGCCCTGGCCGAACAGATCATCGCCGCCCAAGAGGCCGAGATCGCCTGGATGCGTGACTGGCTGGCGCGGAACGGCTACTGAGCGGCCTTCCCCTGCGACAAAATGGCACTACCTGCCTTGGGGTGATGAACCCTCGGGGCTGCGCCATGACCGCCTTTCGCCTGCTTTACACCTTGGCACTGGCCCTGACGGTCTTTGCGCTTTTCGTTCTCTGGGTCCTGACCGGCCTCTTGGGCGTGATCCTGGCCGCCATGCTCACCCATACGCTCCTGCGCCTTGCCGAACGCCAGCACGACGGCCAACTGGCCGCCGCCCGCAAGGCCGCAGAGGACGACAGGCTCCGCGCCTTCCGCCGCTAGAGCATGTCGCGCAAAAGTGGGACCCGGTTTTGTGCTTCCCGGACATGCGAAATCAAAAGGTTATAGTGCGGCGCGTGAATGCGGATGAACGCGGGCGGGCTCTAACGCCTCAGCCCTCGGCGATGACGTTGATGGCGGCTTCCAGCCCCGTGGGCCCGTGCGGGATCTGCAACGCGGCCATCCCCGCCTGAAGCCCCGCCAGAAGCCCCAGAACCATATGGGCGTTCACATGGCCCATATGCCCGATCCGCAGGAAATCCTCTTTCTGGCCATCGGCGCCTTCGACCCCGCCCAGCGGGATGCCCAGCGTGACGCCTGCATTGGCCGTCATCCAGTCGCGCAGGCGCTGACCGTTGCCCGCGCCGAAATTCACCGTGGTCACGGCATGGCTGCGCCTGGTCTCGGCGGCGATGTTGGGGCGGGCGGGGCCTGCCTGACCCCAGACCTCGACCGCGGCCCAGACGGCGCGCGCCAGCGTCGCATGCCGGGCCCAGACGTTGTCCAGCCCCTCTTCCTTGATCATGTCGAGCGCCGTCCGCAGCCCATAGAGGTGATGGGTCGGTGCCGTACCGTTAAAATACTTGTAATATTCATCGGGCTCGACGCGCGGCCGCCAATCCCAATAGGGCGTCACGAGGTTAGCACGCCCCCGCGCCGCATCCGCCTTGTCGTTGAAAAAGACAAAGGCCATGCCGGGCGGTGTCATCAGCCCCTTCTGGCTGCCCGTGACCATCACGTCGACGCCCCAATCGTCCATGTGGAATTCGTCGCAGGCAAGGCAGGCGATATTGTCCGAGAACAAGAGCGCGGGATGCCCCGCCTCGTCCAACGTGCGGCGCAGCGCCGGGATGTCGTTTCGCACACTGGTCGAGGTATCGACCTGCACCGCCAGAACCGCCTTGATCTTGTGGCCCGTGTCGGCGGCCAGCGCCTCGGCCACGCGGGCCATGTCGATGTCCGAGCGTTGGCCGAAATCGATCACCTGCGCATCGACGCCCATGGCGGTCGCCATCTCGCCCCAGCCCAGACAGAACCGCCCGGTGCCCAGGATCAGGATACGATCGCCCCGCGACAGCGTGTTGACCAGCGCCGCCTCCCAGGCCCCGTGGCCATTGGCGATATACATCGCGACATTATGCTTGGTGCGCGCCACGGCCTTCAGGTCGGGAACAAGGCTGTGGGTCAGCTCCACCATTTCGCCGGTGTAGATATTCGGCGCGGGGCGGTGCATCGCCTGCAGCACCCGGTCGGGCATGACCGAAGGTCCCGGAATCGCAAGATAATGGCGGCCATTGGCAAGGCTCATGTCGGGGGCTCCCTCGGTCACGGACGGATCAGGGGTAAATCGCGGCCGGGGCAGGGTCAATCGGCCCCGGCGGCTTGGCAGCGCCGCGCGGCATGATTAGCTGTGGGATGCGAATTCAACGGAGGTGATGATGCCGGGCGAACGGGCGACAGACCGGGTGGTTCTCGGGATCGGCGGCGCGGATCGCGCCAAGTTCCTGCATGGCCTGGTGACCCGCGATGTGGGGCCGCCGGGCGCGGGCCTGACCTATTCCGCGATCCTGACGCCGCAGGGCAAGTACCTGGCCGATTTCTTCCTGCTCGACCGGGGCGATGACATCTTGCTCGACGTTCAGGCGGAGCTTGCCCCGAAACTGGCGCAGCGGCTGTCCATGTATCGCCTGCGCGCTGATGTGACGATCACCGACAGCGGGCTTTCGGTCGCCCGTGGCCTTGGCGATCCGCCCGAGGGAGCCTTTGCCGATCCCCGCGATCCGTCGCTGGGCTGGCGCGGCTATGGCATGGACGGGGGCGCGCCCGTGATCGATTGGGATGCGATCCGCGTCGCCGCCTGCATCCCCGAGACGGGCATCGAGCTCATCCCCGACGACACCTATATCCTCGAGGCGGGCTTTGACCGTCTCTCGGGGGTCGATCACCGCAAGGGCTGCTATGTCGGCCAGGAGGTGACGGCCCGCATGAAGCACAAGACCGAATTGCGCAAAGGTCTGGTGACGGTCGCGGTCACAGGCGCGGCCCCGGTCGGCACGCCCATCATGGCCGGCGACCGCGAGGCGGGCGTGCTCTACACCCAGGCCGGCGGGCAGGGCATCGCCTATCTGCGCTTCGACCGGGCGGGGGAGCCGATGACGGCGGGCGATGCAAAAGTGACATGGAAACCGGCCTGACCCTGTGGGCAAGCCTGTGAAGCGATCCGGTTTCTGAAAGCCTTTCCTCGCCGCCGGGGCCTGCACGGCAAACCTGCAGGTTTGCACCCTATTCCGCCAGCCGCAGCCGGATCGGTCCCTTGGCGCTGCGCACATCCACCGCCACGCCGCCCTGTGTCGCCACCAGCGGCAGGTCTGCCGCCACACGCCGCACCTCTGCCATCAGGGGCCGCCAATCGGGCGACAAAAGCCGCGCGGCCTCCGACGGGCAAAAGCTGGCGCGCGGCCCCCGCCGATGCGCCAGCTCCATCAGGGTCGCCGCGATGGCCTCCTCGGGGATCACTCCGCCGCCTTCACCTTGTCTTGCGTCTTCAAGTCGAAATCCGACGCATCGTGGCGTTCCCACAGCTGCGTCTCGGGCGGGCCATAGGTCCGGTTCACCATCCGTCCGCGCTGCACCGCGGGACGGGCAAAGAACCGTTCCGCCCAGGCGATCACATGGGGATAGTCCTGCACCGACAGGAATTCGCCCGCCTCATAGGCCTCCCCCAGCGCCAGCCGCCCGTACCAGGGGCAGATCGCGATATCGGCGATCGTGTAGCTGTCGCCCAGCATCCATTCCCGCCCCTCCAGATGCCGGTTCAACACGTCCATCTGGCGCTTGGCCTCCATCGCGAACCGGTTGATCGGATATTCCATCGGATAGGGCGCATAGGCGTAGAAATGCCCGAACCCGCCGCCCAGGTAGGGCGCGCTGCCCATCTGCCACATGAGCCATGACAAGAGCTCCGGCCGTTCCTCGGGCCGACCCAGGAAATCACCGAATTTCTCGGCCAGGTGCATCAGGATCGCCCCCGATTCGAAGACGCGCACCGGCGTCTCGCCGCTCCGGTCCATCAGCGCGGGGATCTTGGAATTGGGGTTCACCTCGACAAAGCCGCTGCCGAACTGGTCGCCATCCCCGATCCGGATCAGCCAGGCGTCGTATTCGGCGGCGTGCCCTGCGGCCAGCAATTCCTCGAACATCACCGTGACCTTCACCCCGTTGGGCGTGGCCAGCGAATACAGCTGGAACGGGTGCTTGCCGACGGGCAAGTCCTTGTCATGGGTCGCCCCCGCGATGGGCCGGTTCAGACCCGCCCATTTGCCGCCGTTCTCCTTGTCCCAGGTCCAGACCTTGGGGGGTGTGTAGCTCTCGGTCATCGCTGTCTTCCCTGTCGCTGCAAGTGCACGTTGCCCCACGACATAGGCGCGCCACGGCGATTCCCCAACACGCAGGCTTGCACAACAGCCCTGCGCAGGTCAGCGTGCCGCAAAACAGGGGGGCGCAGATGCAGGATATGGACAGGATCATCCTCACCGCAAAGGCCGAGGGCACGGTGCTTGTCTGCGCCGAAGGGCTCAGTTTCTGGGGCGGGGTCGATCCCGATACGGGCCGCGTGATCGATGCACACCACCCGGCCCATGGCGCGGACCTTGCGGGGCGGATCGTCCTGATGCCCACAAGCCGCGGCTCCTGCTCGGGCAGCGGCGTCCTGTTGCAACTGGCGCTCTCGGGCCATGCCCCCGCCGCCCTGGTCTTTCGCGAGGCGGAAGAGGTTCTGACGCTCGGCGCGCTCATCGCCGCCCGCATGTTCGACAGGCCCCTGGCCGTTCTCCGCCTGACGCCCGACAGCTACGCCGCCCTTGCCCGCGAACCCCGCGCCACGATCACCGGCAACCGGCTGATCGCGGGCGCGCTCGATCTGCCGCTCACCCCCGTCACGCCGGACGATCTGGCGCTCGATGCAAACGATCACGCGCGCCTCTCCGGGGCCTCGGGCCGCGCCGTGCAACTGGCCCAAGAGATCCTGGGCACCATGGCCGCCGCCCAAGGGGCCGCACGGCTCATCGACGTGACGCGCGGCCATATCGACGGCTGCATCCTCGCCCATGACGCGAACCTGATCTTTGCCGAAGCCATGGCCGACATGGGCGCAGGGGTCGCCATCCCCACCACGATCAACGCCATCTCGGTCGACCGGCAGGGCTGGCGCGACCAGGGCGTGCCGCCCCTTTTCGGGTCCAAGGCCAGCCGCCTGGCCGAGGCCTATGTCACCATGGGCGTCACCCCCACCTTCACCTGCGCGCCCTATCAGGGCGTGTCGGTCCCGAACCGGGGCGAGGTCATCGGCTGGTCGGAATCCAATGCCGTCATCTACGCCAATTCCGTCCTGGGCGCGCGCACGGCCAAGCATCCCGATTACCTCGACCTCTTCATCGCCATGACGGGCCGCGCGCCGGAAACGGGCGTCTATCTGGATGCCAACCGGGTGGCGCAGGTGGTGATCGAAATCGACGCGCCCGCAGGCGCGGATGATGCGCTCTGGCCGCTTCTGGGTTGGCTTGCGGGCCTGCGCGCCCCCGACACCGTGCCGCTCTTGCGCGGTCTGGATGGCCTGTCCCCCACCCCCGACGACCTGCGCGCGCTGTGTGCGGCCTTCGGCACCACCTCGGCTTCGGCACTTTTGCATGTCGCGGGCGTGACGCCCGAGGGCGATCTGCCGCCCCGCCCCGGCGCGCCGGTCCTGCGCATCACGAAATCCGACATCGCCGCCGCATGGGCCGAATTCAACCAGGGCCCCGAGGCGGTGGAGCTTGTCGCCATCGGCAGCCCCCATGCCTCCCTGTCCGAGCTTCGCGCCTTCGACGCAGCCCTTGCGGGCCGGTCCTGCGCGCCTTGTGTCGCGGCCATCCTGACCGTGGGCCGGGATGTGTTGGAGGCCGCGCGGGCCGAGGGTCTCCTCGACCGCCTGCAAGAGGCGGGCGTGCAGGTCATCCCCGACCTGTGCTGGTGTTCGATCACCGAGCCGGTCTTCCCGCCAGGCGCCCGAACGCTCATGACGAATTCCGGCAAATACGCCCATTACGCGCCGGGCCTCAGCGCGCGGGCGGTCCGCTTCGGCAGCATCACATCCTGCGCCGAGGCGGCGGTGACGGGGCGCGCGGATGCAGCGCCCCCCGTCTGGTTGTCTTAACCCAGCGCCTCGGCACAGCGTCCGCAGACGCCCGCATGCCCATGGCTGCCCACATCGGGCAGGATCTTCCAGCAGCGCTGGCATTTCTCGCCCTCCGCCTTGTGGAAGACCACGCCGATCCCCGGATCGTCGAGCCGGAAGGCATCGTCTTGCGGCTCCCCCTCCATCACGCTCAACGCCGATGTGATGCACAAATCATCCATGCCCACGCCCTTGATGGTCGCGGCCAGCGCCGGATCGGCGATCTGCACCAGCGGGGCCGCTTCCAGCGATGCACCGATCACCTTGTCCCGGCGCTGCACCTCCAGCGCGGCGGTGACGACACGGCGCACCCGCCGGATATCGGCCCATTTCGCCGCCAGCGCCGCGTCGCGCCAGCTTGCCGGCGTTTCGGGGAAATCCTGCAGATGCACGCTCGACGCATCGCCCGGATGCCGGTCCAGCCAGACCTCTTCCATGGTGAACACCAGAACCGGGGCCAGCCACGTGGTCAGCCGCTCGAAGAGCATTTCCAGCACTGTCCGCGCAGCCCTGCGGCGCGGCGTATCCCCGTCGCAATAGAGCGCATCCTTGCGGATATCGAAGTAGAAGGCCGACAAATCCGTGGTGGCAAAGTTGAACAGCGCCTGGAACACGCCCTGGAAATCGTAAGCCGCATAGCCCTTGCGCACGACCTCATCCAGTTCCGACAACCGGTGCAGCACCCAGCGTTCCAGTTCAGGCATGTCCGCCGGATCGACCCGATCCGCCGCCGTCACATCGCCCAGCGACCCCAGCAGGAACCGCATCGTGTTGCGCAGGCGGCGATAGCTGTCGGCCACGCCTTTCAGGATCTCGGGCCCGATCCGCAGGTCGACGGTATAGTCCGACTGCGCCACCCAAAGCCGCAGGATATCGGCGCCGTATTGGTCGATGACCTCTTGCGGGGCGACGGTGTTGCCGATGGACTTGGACATCTTCATGCCCTTCTCGTCCAGCGTGAAGCCGTGGGTCAGAACCCCCCGATAGGGCGCGCGCCCGATCGTGCCGCAGGCCTGCAGCATCGAGGAATGGAACCACCCCCGGTGCTGGTCCGTGCCCTCCAGGTACAGATCGGCGATCCCGTCTTCGGACCCGTCTTCCCGGTCGCGCAGCACGAAAGCATGGGTGGACCCGGAATCGAACCAGACGTCGAGGATGTCGAACACCTGTTCCCACTCCTCGGGGTCGTATTCGTTCCCCAAAAAGCGGGCTTTCGCCCCGGGCTTGTACCAGGCATCGGCCCCTTCGGCCTCGAAGGCGTCGAGGATGCGGGCATTCACGGCCGGATCGCGCAGCAGGAAATCGGGGTCGGTCGGCTGCGCGCCCTTCTTGATGAAACAGGTCAGCGGCACGCCCCAGGCGCGCTGGCGCGACAAAACCCAATCGGGCCGCGCCTCGATCATGGAATACAGCCGGTTGCGCCCTGTCTTGGGCGTCCATTCCACCAGTTGGTCGATGGAGGTCAGCGCGCGGGTCCGGATCGTCTCGCCGTATTGGTCCATCCCGTCGCCCAGCGGCTTGTCGATGGCGGCGAACCATTGCGGGCGGTTCAGGCGGATGACGGGGGCCTTGGACCGCCACGAATGCGCATCGCTGATCGTGATCCGCTTGCGGGCCAAGAGCTTGCCAAGGCTCACCAGCTTGTCGATCACCACCTTGTTGGCATCGCCGGGCTTGCCGTTGGGCTTGATGATCTGCTCGCCCGCAAAGAACGGCAGATCGGGCCGGAAGGACGAGTCGTCGAGGATGTTGTAGGTCATGGCCAGGCCATGCTTGCGCCCGATCTCGAAATCGTCGTCACCATGACTCGGCGCGGTATGCACAAACCCCGTGCCCGCATCGTCGGTCACGTGATCGCCGGGGAAAAGCGGCACGTCGTAATCCCACTCGCCCTGCGCCCCCTCGGCCCCGCGCAAGGGATGCGCGCAGGTCAGCGCGGCCAGTTCCCCGGCCGTCACATCCCGCAGGCGGCGGTGCATCGTGGGCTCCAGCCGCATCGCCGCCAGCGCCTCGGGCGCAAGCTTGTCCGCGATCAGGTAGCGGTCGCCGGTCTTGGCCCAGCTTTCCGCAGGCGTGCCGGTGATCTCGTAAAGCCCGTAGGAGATGTCGGGCCCGAAACAGATCGCCCGGTTCTGCGGCAGGGTCCAGGGCGTGGTGGTCCAGATGACGACCTTCGCGCCCTCCGTCTCGCCCGTCGCGCCGCTGACAATCGCAAACGGCACCCAGACCGCATCCGTCTGGCGGTCGTGATATTCTACCTCCGCTTCGGCGAGCGCGGTCTTTTCCACGGGCGACCACATCACGGGCTTGGAGCCCTGGTAGAGCGCGCCGTTCATGAGGAATTTCATAAACTCCTCGGTAATGACTCGCTCGGAATGGTAATCCATCGTTAAGTATGGCTTGTCCCAAGTGCCGGTCACGCCCAGCCGCTTGAACTCCTCGCGCTGCACGTCGATCCAGCCCTCGGCAAAGCGGCGGCATTCCTGGCGGAAGTCGACGACATCGACCTTGTCCTTGTCCTGCCCCTTGGCGCGATAGGCTTCCTCGATCTTCCATTCGATGGGCAGACCGTGACAATCCCAGCCAGGGATATAGCGGGCATCGCGACCCATCATCTGCTGGCTGCGGACCACCATGTCCTTGAGAATCTTGTTCAAGGCATGCCCGATATGCAGGTTCCCGTTGGCATACGGGGGGCCGTCATGCAGCGTGAAGGGCTTGCGCGATCCATCCTTGGCCTTGTCGCGCAGGCGGTCGTAGACGCCGATCTCCTCCCAACGGGCCAGCCAGCCCGGTTCGCGCTGGGGCAGGCCCGCGCGCATCGGGAATTCGGTCTTGGGCAGGTTCAGCGTGTCCTTGTAGTCCACGGCATCGGAAGTGGCAGGGGTATCGGCGCACATCGGGGGCGCTCCTCATCTGTCGGGTCGGGTCGGGGAATAGAAGGGGCGGTGCGATAGCTCAAGCACCTATGTCCCGGCGGCTCAGGGTCAGAGCGCCGGGCGGCTAATTCGAATGATGATGATCGAACGCTGTCCCATGCCCGGCGGTATAGGCCGACGGCGCGCCAAGCTCAATGTGCAAAGAAACCCCAGACCCATGGGGCCTGCCCGCCGCCATTCTTTTTGCGACTTGGATCACCCCGCCGGCGGCGCGGGTGTCGTGACACGTGCCGCCCGGCTCAGGTTCCGCTCGCGCAGCACGATGTAAAGCCCCGAGGCGATGGTGACCCCGATCCCGATCAGGGCCAGCCCGTTCGGAAACTCCCCGAAAATCGCAAGGCCAACCAAGGCCGCTGCCGGAATTTCAAGGTATTGCATCGGTGCAAGGGTCGATGCCGGCGCGAACCGCAGCGACCAGGTCATCAACAGATGCCCGAATGTCCCCGTCAGCCCAAGCGCCACCAAAAGCCACAAGGCCCCGGCATCGGGCGGGGCGATCCATCCGACCAGGGGCGGCGTGCCGCCGAATTCGGGCAGCAGCAACAGCGGCAACAGGATCGGCAATCCGATGATCCCGCCCAGCCCCTGCAAGGCGATGGGATCGATCTCCTTGGCGACCTGGCGGGTCACCAGCATGAAAAGCGCAAAGATCACCGCGACCGCCAGCGGCAAGAGCGCGGGCCAACCCACGGCGGCAAAGCTCGGTTGCACGACCATCAAGGTCCCCACGAAACCCACGGCACAGGCCGCCATCCGCCTTGGCCCCACCTCTTCCTTCAGCACGTAGTGTCCAAGGATCAGCATGATGAAGGGCATGACAAAGGCGATGGCCACCGCATCCGCCAAGGGCAGGAACCGCAGCGCCGAGAACATCATCCCGATGCCCCCGATCTGCAACAGCGTCCGCGCCGCCGCCAGCCGCACCACCCGCGCCGAGGGAAAGATCACCGCCCCCCGCACAAGCGCAAGCGGTAGCAACAGCCCCGCCTGTGCGCCAAAGCGGACAAGGATCAGCTGCAACAGCGGAAAGACACCGCCCAGAAGCTTGGCCAGCGCATCGGAAAACGGGATCATGACGCAAAAGCCCAGCATCAAGAGGATGCCCAGCAGCGGTCGGTCGGTCTGGCTCTGGCTCATGACCTCTCAATGCCGTGCCCGGCATCGCTTGTCACGCCCCCGAAATCCCTTCGCGATACGCCCGCACCTCCGCCAGAAGCGCGCTTGCCTCCCGGTCCTCGATGCCGACCTCGGCCAGATGCGCGACGGTGCTGGCCAGATAGTCGTAGCTCGTGCCCAGAAACCCCATACCCGTCGCCGCATAGCGGACCTGCATCGCGCGCGCGATATCGCCCTCCATCGACGGATCGTCGTGATCGGCAAGGAAACTCAGCGCCCGAACCTTTTGGCCCGCGATATCCACGGGGATGAAGCGTGCGTGATAGCCCGGCCCGATCATCTCGCGCCGGAACAGGATCTCGGTCTCGGTCTCGACCTTTTCCGCCGCGATGCGGAACGCGACCCCTTCGCAGCCGGGCCCGTGATCGAGCGCCGCCATCAGCCCCGGCGCCTCCGCCGTGCCGCGCCCGCCGTGCCGGTCGACAAGGATGAACCGCCGCGCATGCCCCGGCGCATGGGCGCGGCGCAATTCCGCGAAATCGAGCGCCGGGTCCCAGATGAGCGAGCCATAGGCAAAAACCCACAGATCGCCTGCGTGGCCGGTCAGCGCCTCCCGCCGCAATCCTTCCCGCAACGCGTCGGGATGAAAGGGAAAGCTCAGGGGCAAGCCCCGCTCGACCAGCGTGGCCCGGACACGTTCGGTGGTGATGGTCCGGAAATAGGATTCCGCAAAGGGCTTGATCCGCCCCCTCAGCCCCGGATGATGCCGAAACGGATCGCTCATGCGCCCGTCTGCCCGAAAAGTCCCGCCAGCGCCCGTTTGACCAGCGAGCCGACGCCGGGCCGCCGCCCCTCGCCAAAGGGCAATGGGCGGCAGACTTCCATCGCGGCCAGGCCCACCCGCGCCGTCAAGGCCCCGTTCACGACCCCTTCGCCGAACCGGCGGCTGACCTTGGACAGGATCGAACCGCCCGCGACCGACCCGATCAGGTCATCCCCGATCGCCACGGCCCCCGTCGCCACCAGATGCGTCAGAACCGCCCGGAGCAGGCGGACCGATCCCATCATGCCCGACCGCCCGCCGTAGATCTCCGCGATGCGCCGGATCATCCGGATATTGGCGGTCAGGGCCGCCACCACATCGGCCAGCGCGATGGGCACCAGGGCCGTCACGGTGGCGACCTGCCGCGCCGCCGCCTCCACCTCGGCGCGTGCCATCGCGTCGAGCGGCGCCAGAAGATGCGCCTCGGCCAGTGTCAAAAGCGTCTCCGCCTCGAACACCTCCGCGCCTTGCCGCGCCAGCTCGGCCCGACCCAGCTCCAGCCGCGCCCGGCCCCGGTAAAGCGCGTCAAGCCGACCCACCACCCGGCGGGCCGCCGCCAGATCGCCGGTGGATCGCGCCGCTTCCGCCTCCCGCCGCAAACCGTCAAGCCGCCCCAACCGGGCAAAGGCCGCCGCCTCGCCCAGCGCGATCAGGATCAGGGACAGCAGGACCACCCCCACCAATCCCGTGGCCACCCAGCCCAAGATCGGTCGCGTCGTCAAAAGACCTGTAACGAAATCCCAGGTCGCGAGCGACAGAACCAATCCCGAAAGCCCCAGAACGGCCCCCCAGAACAGCCGCCAAAGCCGGCTCGGTCGCCGCGCGCCCAGCGTCGCCATCACCTGCATCGCCTGTCCTTGCGGCAGTCCCGGCGCATCGGGAACCGGCGGTGCATCCTGCGGCCCGGTGCCTTGCGCGCCCTCCAGCTCGATCAGGACGGGGCCTTTTCGCTCACTCATCTTCCGGCCCTCTTTGCTTTCCAAATACTCCGGGGAGTCGCCAAAGGCGACGGGGGGCAGCGCCCCCCTTTGTCCACAACGGGGCAGCGCCCCTTCGGCGGCACCCCCCTCATCCCAGCCGATCCCCCAGCAGGAACTGCGCCGCCCGGTCGAGCCGGATATGCGGTGGCCCCTCGCCGGGGCGCAGCGTCAGGGGCGCAGGCGCAAAGCGCATCACGCCGTAATCGCCGCCAAGCCACTGGGCCGCCCCGGACCGCGCCGGGTGCAGAAGGGCGGCGGGATCCTCGGGCAGATCGCCCGGATGCAGCGCCGCCTGACGCCCCGTGTCCAGCAAGATGCCCCGCACCAGCCCCAGATCGACCCCGTCGACGCTGCGCCGTTCCTCGACCGTGGCACGCAAGGCGGCGATCGCCATGGCCTGTGTCCGGGCCCCCGCGAAATCGGCCCGCCTGCGCGCTTCGGCGACCAGTGCCGCCATGATCGCGGCAAGCCTGTCGTGCTGTTCGTGGTGCAGATGATCGGCTTTCGTCGCGGCAAACAGGATCCTGTCCACCCGCCGCGTCCCCAGAAGCGTCGACAAAAACGCCGATCTCCCGGGCCGGAACGCGCCCAGGATGCCTGTCATCGCCTGCCGCAAATCCTCCAGCGCCGCGGGGCCTGCATGGATTGCGCCCAGAACATCCACCAGCACCACCTGCCGGTCGATCCGCGCGAAATGCGCGCGGAAAAACGGCTTCACCACCTGCGCCTTGTAGGCCTCGAAGCGGCGGGCGCATTCGCGGGCCAGCGATCCGCGCGGCGCTTGCGACGGGGGCAGCGGCGCGAAGGTCAGGACCGGTGACCCCTCCAGATCGCCGGGCAACAGGAACCGCCCCGGCGTGCAATCCGAATACCCCGCCTCCCGCGCGTCCTTGAGATAGGCGGTCCAGTCGCGCGCCAGCGCTGCGGCTTGCGGCTCGGACAGGGGGGCATCGGGGTCGATTGTCGCCAGTCGCGCGCGAAACGCCTCGGCCTCGGGCCGCTTTTCCGCCCGTGCCAGCGCCTCGGCCGACCAGCCCGCGAAATCCTGTTCCAGAAGCCCAAGGTCCAAAAGCCATTCGCCGGGATAATCCACGATGTCCAGATGCACGGTCCTGAGGCCCGACAGCCCCCCGAGCATCCCCTTGGGCCGCACCTTCAGCGACAGGCGCAATTCCGACACGCTCCGTGTGCTTTCGGGCCAATGCGGCGCGGGGCCGGTCAGGGCCGCCAGATGGGTTTCGAAGTCGAAGCGCGGGACGGTATCGTCGGGTTGGGGTTGCAGATAGGCCGCCTCGATCCGACCCGATTGCGCGGCTTCCAGACCCGGCATCCGGCCCCGGTCCAGCAGGTTCGCCACGAGCGAGGTGATGAAAACCGTCTTGCCAGCCCGGCTCAGGCCGGTGACACCCAGCCGGATCACCGGCTCGAACAACAGGCCCGACACGCCGCGCGCCGCCCCTTCGATCTGTCGCCCCACGGCGTCGGCGATGGTTCCGATGACCAAACTGCGGTTCCTGTCCTGCACGGGGTCCATACTTGCCTTCTGACAGTAAGCATCGGGGCAGGTCATTGCGAGGGGGCGAATGCCCCCGCGCTTCCCCCTTGGCGCGGAGGGGGCTTTGCGCCTATGTGCCCCCCATGCCCCGCTATGCCCTGAAACTCGAATATGACGGCGCGCCCTTTGCCGGGTGGCAGCGTCAGGCCGACCAGCCCAGCGTGCAGGGCGCGGTCGAGGCGGCATTGGCCGCGCTCGAAGCTGACGTTCCCTCCATCGCGGCGGCGGGGCGGACCGATGCCGGGGTCCATGCCACGGGGCAGGTGGCCCAATGCGACATGACCCGTGACTGGGATCCCTTTCGCCTGTCCGAGGCGCTGAACTGGCATCTGAAACCCGCCCCCGTCGCGGTGCTTGCCTGTGCCCGTGTTCCCGATGATTGGCATGCGCGCTTTTCGGCCATCGAACGGCGCTACACCTATCGCGTGATCTGCCGCCGCGCGCCGCTTGTCCATGACCGGGGGCAGGCGTGGCTGGTCAAGCAGCCGCTCGACGTGGCGGCGATGCGCGCGGCCGCGCGGCACCTGGTGGGTCTGCATGATTTCACCACCTTCCGCGCCGTCCATTGCCAGGCCCAAAGTCCGGTCAAGACGCTGGACGAGGTGACGGTCGAGGAGATCGCCCGCCCCGATGCGCAGGAAATCCGCTTTCACCTGCGCGCGCGGTCCTTTCTGCACAACCAGGTCCGGTCCATCGTCGGCACGCTCGAACGGGTGGGCGCGGGGGCATGGGCGCCTTCGGATGTCGCGACAGCCCTTGCCGCCGCCGACCGCGCGGCTTGCGGCCCCGTCGCCCCGCCCGAGGGGCTTTACCTGACGGGCGTGGGATATCCTCGGGACGTATTTGGCTGAAACATCCCGGCGCGGCATCTGGTCTCGCCCCCTCTGGCCCTGTCCACGCTGGACGGCGGGATTTCGGTGTACTATTGCATACCAAAATTCCTGAGCCTCCGGGGGACACCCATGACCGACCAGAATACGCCCGACATCATCTACACCAAGGTCGACGAAGCGCCCGAGCTCGCCTCGGCCTCGCTCCTGCCGATCATCCAGAGCTTTGCCGCTGCCGCCGGCGTCAGCGTCGGCATCCGCGACATCTCGCTCGCGGGCCGCATCCTGGCCGCTTTCCCCGAGAACCTGACGCCCGAGCAGCGCATCAGCGACGACCTCGCCATCCTTGGCGAACTGGTCAAGACGCCCGAGGCCAATGTCATCAAGCTGCCCAACATCTCGGCCTCCGTGCCGCAGCTGGTCGCCGCGATCCGCGAATTGCAGGGGCAGGGCTATGCGATCCCCGATTACCCCGAAACCCCCGCGACCGAGGCCGAGAAAACCGCCCGCGCGCGCTATGACGCGATCAAGGGCTCGGCCGTGAACCCCGTCCTGCGCGAGGGCAATTCCGACCGCCGCGCTGCAACGGCCGTCAAGAAATACGCCCAGGCCAACCCGCACCGCATGGGCGAGTGGACCCGCGACAGCAAGACCCGTGTCGCCTCCATGGCGGGTGGCGATTTCCGCGCCAATGAAACCTCCGCCACACTTGGCGCCGCCGCCAAGGCGCGCATCGTCCTGACCGCCGCCGATGGCAGCGAACATCTGCTCAAGGATGGCGTCAGCTACCCGGCAGGGACCGTGGTCGACGCAACCTACATGAGCGCCGCCGCGCTGTCCGACTTCCTCGCGCAGGAAATCGCCCGCACCAAGGCAGAAGGGACGCTCTTTTCGCTGCACCTCAAGGCGACGATGATGAAGGTCTCGGACCCGATCATCTTCGGCCATGCCGTGCGCGCCTTCCTCGCCCCCGTCTTCGAGGCGTTCGGGGATCGCATGGCGGCCCTGGGCGTCAACCCGAACTCGGGCCTCGGCGATCTGTTGGAGCGGGTGAAGGGCGAGGCCGACATCATGGCCGCCATCGAAGCCTGCATGGGCGAGCGCCCGCCGCTTTACATGGTCGACAGCGACCGCGGCATCACCAACCTGCACGTCCCCTCGGACGTGATCGTCGATGCCTCCATGCCGGCGCTGATCCGGGCAGGCGGCAAGGGCTGGGGCCCCGACGGCAAGGAACATGATGCCGTCTGCGTGATCCCCGACACCTGCTATGCGCCCGTCTATGACGAGACGATCGAATTCTTCAAACAGAACGGCAAGCTGAACCCCGCCACGGCCGGCACGGTCCAGAACCTTGGCCTGATGGCGCAGAAGGCGGAAGAATACGGCTCACACCCCACCACCTTCGAAATCCCCGCCGATGGCGTGGTCCGCATGGTGCTGGAGGACGGCACGATCCTGCACGAGCACAAGGTGCAGAAAGGCGACATCTGGCGTTCGGCCAGCGCGCGCAAGGCGCCCATCGAGGATTGGGTGAACCTTGCCATCGAGCGGCAGGCGATCACCGGCTATCGCTCGATCTTCTGGCTCGACGAGACCCGCGCCCATGACGCGCAGCTGATCGCCATGGTCAAGCCGATCCTCGAGGCCCGTGGCGTTGCGGACAAGTTCGAGATCATGGCGCCGCGCGAAGCGACCCGCGCCAGCCTCGAGACGATCACCAAGGGCGAGAATTGCATCGCCATCACCGGCAACGTCTTGCGCGACTACCTGACCGACCTGTTCCCGATCCTCGAGCTTGCGACCTCGGCCAAGATGCTCTCGATCGTGAAGCTGATGCAGGGCGGTGGCCTGTTCGAAACCGGCGCGGGTGGCTCTGCCCCCAAGCATGTCCAGCAATTGCAGGGCGAAAACCACCTGCGGTGGGACAGCCTTGGTGAATTCTGCGCGCTTGGCGAAAGCTTCCGCTTCCTCGCGCAGACCAAGGGCAATGCAAAGGCCAAGGTGTTGGGCGATGCGGTCGATACCGCGACCCAAGGCATCCTCGACCATGACCGCAGCCCGGGCCGCAAGGCGGGTGAGCCCGACAACCGCGACAGCCACTACTGGTTCGCGCGCTACTGGGCCGAAGCCCTTGCCGCCCAGACCGAGGATGCGGGCCTTGCCGCCCATTTCGCCCCGGTGGCCAAGGCGCTGTCCGATGGCGAGGCGGCGATTCTCGCCGAACTGCACGCCGCGCGCGGCCAGGCCGTGGATCAGGGCGGCTATTACCACCCCGATCCGGTCAAGACCGCCGCGATCATGCGCCCCTCGGCCACGCTGAACGCGATCATCGGCTGAAAGACGATCTTTCCCAAAGGAAAAGCCCCGGCCATCGCCGGGGCTTTTTCCGTTTCACGGGCAGTCCGTTGTGACCATTTCGCAATCCGTCTGCAGGGCCGCCACCAGATCGGCCACCTGCACCGTCATGGCGGCCATGTCGCCAGTGTCGAACCCGCACAGATAGGCGCGGTGGGGCGCAAGCTGGGCCGCCACGGTGTCCCGCCAATCCTCGGGCGACAGGTCAAGCACCTGTTCGGCGGTGTAGAGCAGGTAATCGACATAGGCCTGATAGGCGCGCTGGCGCAGGGGATCGGTCGCGGGACAAGACTGCGACGCGGCCAGTTCCGGGCGCTGGATCGTGATGTTCAGGAATTCCCGGTAGATTTCCCGCGCGGCCTGCTCGCGGCTGGTGCGGTCGCTCGCGGCGATCTGCAGGGGCACCAAGATCGCGGCTGCAACGGCGGCCAAGGCCATGAGGATCGTGCCGATTGCCCCGATCGCTTCGGCATGACGCTTGAACCAGGCCATCACACGCACTCCCTCACACAAAACACGGCTCTCCACAGCCTAGCCGGACCAGTGCATCGGGCAAGCGCTCTTCACGTGCTCGGGCGCATCATGCCTGCCTATTTGCGTGGCTGGCTTTGGGGTGGTGGGAGTGAGGATTTGGTGGAGCCTAGGGGGATCGACACCAAACAATATGAATCATCTTTTTTGTTGAATAACAGTAAGTTCAAGATCATCCTTTGGTCAGAATGAAATGGTCAGAATAGGGTTGATGCTGAAGTGCCGGGCAAGAGTAGCAAAGGCGGAGAGAGGCTTCTTACTCTCAAGGGTAACGTGTGGTGGTTTCGCCGAGAGGTCCCGAAGGCAGCCCGGTTTGCCAATGATGGCAAGTCTTGGTTGATGGTGAACCTTCACACATCCGATATCCTTCAAGCAAAGCGGCGACGAGACGAACTCGACCCCATTACCCGGATACAGTTTCGGCAGCTTGCAGAGGGCAAAAGAACAAGCTTCGCATTGCCTGGTTGGTGCCCGGTGAGGGTCAACTTAGAGGCCGCTGCTCGTGGAGCTTTATCAAGCGCCGCTCTGGCCTTGGCTGTTGATGAAGACGAGATTGACCTTATAGCGTTTGCTGCAGAGGCGGAGCGGGACTCTGTCATTCCTAGCCAGCGCCGTGCCTTCGATGATGCGTTCGTTGGTCGAGTAGACGTGGACCACTATCTCGAAGAGTATCTTTTAAAGGCCGATCTAGCGCCGAAGACCGTTAAAGAGCAGCGCGGGTTAATTGGTCGATTTGCTGCGTGGTGCCGAGAGCGAGGGATCAAGCTGGACCGCATAAATAAAAGGACTGCAGGAAAGTATGTTTCTGAGGTCATCGATGAAATGCATCCATCAACTCAGAAAAAACACCTTACGGCACTCCGTTCTTACTGGAGATTTCTTGCGCGTCGTGGCCACGTTACTCTCCCGGCGGGGGAGAAGATCAAGACCGGCTGGCCTTGGAATGACCAAGAGATGGAGCGCAATGGAAAGCGAGTTGAGCGTGGATCGAAAGAGGAGCGAGAGCGTCCATTCACTGACGACGAGGTCATCACTCTGCTTTACGCTCAACTACCTGGGCGCAACAAATGGAACACGACGCTTCGGGATGCCGTAAAAATAGGCCTTCTGTCTGGAATGCGACTTGCTGAAATATTGACACTCTGGGTTGAGGAAGTGCGCGACGAAGGGCCAGAGATAGGAATAGTTTTTGATATTCAGCAGGGGAAGACTGAAGCGGCAGCTCGGAAAGTGCCGGTACACTCTGAGTTGCAAGAGATCATTCAAAGGCGCATGAGGGGCAAGAAAGGGAAGGAATGGCTGTTTGATGAGTGTGCAAAGCTTGGGGACCCCGGCGATACGCTCGGAAAAGCCTTTGGCAGGTTCCGCAAAGCCTTAGGGGTGCATGAGAAACCAGAGGGCGTTCGGAGGTCGCTCGTCAACTTCCATTCTACGAGGCGGACATTTGCAACAAAGGCTGATCGAGCGGGGGTACGAGATGCGATTATCAAGGATGTCTTGGGCCACGTTCCTGACAAAAAGGACACAACGCGCTCTTCCTACATAGCGAAGTCCTCAGGGCGACAAATGCGCGCTTGCGTAGAGGCTGTGAAGGTTCCCTCCCCCTGAGATACCAGCATCTTGGCAGTCAAATGCATTTTTAGCTTTTCAGACCCCTTGCGGAGGAACGGCCATTGGAAATTTTTGTGGGTGACTTAAGGGTTACTGAGGATATTTGGGTTCCAATCGCTGCTACGCTGTTGGGTGGGATGTTGGCGCTTTTGGGCTCCTTTGGCGCGATGTGGTGGTCCAATCGTTTTGCGCTTCGGACGCGTGAGGCAGAGTTGGAACGCCTCCAAGCCGAGCGGGCCTTTGGCACCCTTTTCAAACTACTGCACGCGCACAATGCAGCGGCAAATCTTGACCAACAAATAAGTGAGATGTTTTTGGATGCAGCTCAAAATGGCGCTGAGGGGATGGACCCATGGGCTAAGGTAATGGAGTTGGTTGGTGCTCCAGATGAAATTCAAAGTATCGATCCAAGTGAAACCGCATTTTTAATACATATGAAAAAGTCAGATCTTCTAAATGATATACATCTAATCCAGATGCGAATTGCCAATATAATGGGATCGGTTGAAAAATACTCAAGCCTGCGAGCGGAGATGCAAACATTTCTTAGCGCTAATATGGTGGAGGGAAATATTGAAGGGGGGACACAGATGCAGGCTGCGTTTCATGGTGGTGCCGCAGTTCAAGCGGAGCTGATGACTGCAAGGCTAAATAACTTGCTAGGTCAAATAATTGAAAAGCTAGACGAAGACATTCCTATTTCATGGGATATTTTATGCAAGTTTAAGGATGCTGCAATTCTTCGGTATGGAAAGCTCTTCCCTGAATTCGAACTACGAAATGATGCAACCGGAAAAAAAGACTAGCTGCTCGGAGTTATCGATATCGCCCTTGACGACGGCAGTCTGCTAAATCTGTTGCAGACGAGTTGCCATAAAGCGGCAGCCTGATACGCTATGGCGGATTATTGCTGGAAAAGACATGCTTGGCCCCGAACAGATCGCTCGCACCAAGATCGACGCGCTGCTTTCGGCAGCGGGCTGGGTCCTGCAAGACCGCGACCAGTTCAACAAGAGCGCCGCCCTTGGTGTGGCGGTGCGGGAGTTCTCCCTCCCTGCGGGACCCTGCGATTACCTCCTGTTCGTGGACGGCAAGGCAGCCGGGGTCGTCGAGGCGAAGAAGACTGGTGTCACCCTCAGTGGGGTCGCGGAGCAGTCCGAAAAGTACATGGCAAAACTGCCTGACCACCTGGCCCGGTGGCAAGACACCCTGCGGTTCGATTACGAAAGCACGGGGGATGAGACCTTCTTCCGCGACATGGCTGACCCCAAGCCCCGCTCGCGTCGCCTCTTCGCCTTCCACCGGCCCGAGACGCTTCACGCCTGGCTGAAGGACACGGCAACACTCAGGGCCCGTCTTCAGGCCCTTCCACCTCTGGACACCAAAGGCCTCAGGGATTGCCAGGTTGAGGCCATCACCGGCCTTGAGGAGTCCTTCGCCAACGACCGCCCACGCGCCTTGATCCAACTGGCCACCGGCGCGGGAAAGACCTTTACCGCCTGTTCCTTCGCCTACCGCCTGATCAAGCATGGCGGGGCCAAGCGCATCCTCTTCCTGGTGGACCGCAACAACCTTGGTGACCAGACGCTTAAGGAGTTTCAGAACTTCCTCCCCCATGGTGCCGCCAATCGCTTCACGGACACATACATCGTCCAGCACCTGCACTCTCACAGGATCGACCCCGACGCGAAGGTCGTGATCACCACGATCCAGCGCCTCTATTCCATGCTCCGGGGCCAGGAGCTGTTCGAGGAGGATGAAGAGGCATCCGGCTTCGAGACGTGGCAGGGCGAGGACGGCGAGCCTCTGCCGCTCGCCTACAACCCCGACATCCCCATCGAGACCTTCGACTTCGTGGTAACCGACGAATGCCACCGCTCGATCTACGGCCTGTGGCGGCAGGTGCTGGAATATTTCGACGCCTCGATCATCGGACTTACAGCCACACCCTCCAAACACACGCTGGGCTTCTTCAACCAAAACCTCGTCGCGGAATACCCCTATGAACGCTCCGTCGCGGATGGCGTGAACGTCGGCTATGAAATCTACCGCATCCGCACCCGCGTCACCGAAGAAGGCGGCAAGGTCGAAACCGACGACACCGGCTTTCAGGTCCCCGTGCGTGACAAGCGCACCCGCAAGGTCCGCTATGAACAGCTCGACGCAGATCTGGAATACACCGCCAAGGAACTCGACCGCTCCGTCGTGAACCCCAACCAGATCAGGACCGTCCTGCAAACTTACAAGGACCGGGTCTTCACCGAACTGTTCCCCGACCGCACCGGCGACTGGCTCCCCAAGACCCTGATCTTCGCCAAGGACGACAACCACGCTGAGGAAATCGTCCATGCCGTGCGCGAGGTCTTCAACGAAGGCAATGACTTCGCCAAGAAGATCACCTACCGAAACACTGGCGAAGACCCGAAGTCGATGATCAAGGCCTTTCGGGTCGACCCCTTCCCCCGCGTCGCAGTGACCGTCGACATGATCGCCACGGGCACCGACATCAAGCCGGTCGAGGTGTTGATCTTCATGCGGGACGTGAAATCCGAAGGCTACTATGAGCAGATGAAGGGGCGCGGCGTCCGCACCATCCCTGATGCCGACCTGCAAGCCGTCACCCCCGATGCCAAGACCAAGACCCGCTTCATCCTGATCGACGCTGTCGGCGTGTCCGAGACGAAAAAGAACGCCTCCCAGCCGCTGGAACGCAAGAAGTCCTTCAGCTTCGACGCCCTGATCGAACAGATCGCCATGGGACGCCGGGATGAGGATGCGCTGTCATCCCTTGCCGCGCGCCTCGCCATTCTCGACCGCAAGCTGGGGGATGAGGACCGTGCCCGCATTGCCGAGGTCACGGGCGGCAAGACCCCGCGCGATCTGGCAAACGCGCTCCTCGACGCCATCGACATCGACAAGCAGCAAGCCGCCACCTGCGAACGTCACGGCCCTGCGCCCACGCCCGAGCAAGAACGCGCCGTGATCGAGGAGCTGACCGACACCGCCTGCCGTCCCTTCGACAACCCCGCTGCCCGAAATCTGCTCAAGGACATCAAGCAAAAGACCGACATCTTCATCGACGAGATCACCACCGATGAGCTAACCGGCGCGGGCTTTGACATGAAGCGGGCCGAGGAAACCATCACCAGCTTCCGCGTCTTCATTGACGACAACCGCGATGAACTGACCGCGCTGCAAATCCTCTACAACCAGCCCTACGGCGCGCAGCGGCTGACCTATGCCGCCATCCGCGAACTGGTGACGGTGATGGGCGAACGCCCGCCCTATCTGAATACCGCGACCGTCTGGCAGGCTTACAAACGCCTCGATGCCGCCCGTGTGCGCGGCGCGCCTGTCGATGAACAACTGACCGAGGTGGTCAGCCTTGTCCGCTTTGCCCTGGGTCAGACCGAGGTGTTGGAGCCCTTCGCAACCATCGTTGAACAGCGGTTCAACCTGTGGATGGGCCGCGAGAAGAAGGCGGGCCGCGACTACACCCAGGAGCAGGAAGATTGGCTACGAGCCATCGCGTCCTTCATCGCCGCCAATGCCGAGATCGCGCCGCGCGACTTCATGGAGGTGCCAAGCCTTGCCGACCGGGGCGGGATCGTGCAAGCCCGCAAGGTGTTGGGGACAGGGTTGAACGACATGCTAGAAGACTTGCAGGGGGCGCTGGTCGCGTAACGATGAGTTTTGGAGAGAATATCGACGAGCTCATCAAGAAGAGCACGAACGGTCTACATTCGGCACACCCGACATGGGAGCGTGTGCGGATTGGAGAAATTGCATCTCTAGTAAACGGCTTCGCGTTCAAGTCGAACGGCTTCAATGAAACAGAAGGGATGCCGATTGTAAGGATTCGAGACGTGACAAAAGGTGAGCCCGGCACCTTCTATCGCGGCTCAATTGACGACCCCAAAATGACTTTCATTGAGAATGGCCAAATTGCTATCGGGATGGACGGCGACTTCAATTGTCGAGTTTGGAGGGGTGGTCGTGCGCTGCTCAACCAACGAGTTTGCACTCTGGAGGCACATGAACAATTCTACTCGCAACAATTCTTGGCTTGTGCGCTTCCTGGCTATCTGAAGTTAATCAACGATCACACATCTTCGGTCACTGTGAAGCATTTGTCTTCGCTGACGGTGCGCGACATCGCGATGCCTCTCCCACCCCTCAACGAACAGCATCGCATCGTTGAGAAGATTGAGACGCTGTTCGCCCGATTGGACAAGGGCGAAGAGGCGCTGCGCGACGTGCAGAAACTGCTTGCCCGCTATCGCCAGTCCGTCCTGAAGGCCGCCGTCACCGGTAAGCTCACCGGCAGCGACCCGGCGACATGGAAGTCCGTAACGCTCGGTGACCTGCTCGAAGACATTCGCTATGGCACGGCGAAGAAATGCCGCGCGGACGTAGAAGGGGTTGCGGTTCTCCGCATCCCGAACGTTGCAAACGGCGAGATCGATCTGCGGGACCTGAAATACACCCAGCTGAATGATCGCGAGATAAGGACGTTGGGGCTCAAGAAAGGAGATCTGCTGATTGTCCGCTCAAATGGGAGCGCGAACCTGGTCGGACGCGGTGCCGTTGTGAGCGACGACGCCGTCGGTTTGGCCTTCGCCGGATATCTGATCAGGTTGCGCTTGGACCGGAAGCGGTTGGTGCCGGACTTCCTGCAACTGGTTCTGAGTTCCCCGGTCGTGCGGGCGCGGATCGAGCGTCAGGCAAGGTCGACAAGCGGGGTCCACAACATCAACAGCGGAGAGGTTAAGGCCATCGCCTTCGACCTTCCGCCTGTCGACGTTCAGGCCCAAATCATCGAGTTGGTCGACGAGCACATGGAGAAGACCGGCGACTTGGAAGCGTGGTGTCAAACCGAACTCGCCCGCTCCGCCGCCCTTCGCCAGTCCATCCTTAAGGACGCCTTCGCAGGCCGCCTCGTCCCCCAGGACCCCACCGACGAACCCGCCGCCGCCCTGCTCGCGCGGATCAAGGAAACCCGCGCCGCCGCGCCTGGAAGAACAAGACGAAAGGCCCGAGCATGATCGACGATTTTGTTGGAGCCGAACCATCTCCCCTGGCCCTTAAAACGGCGCAGATTGGTCGATGCGGTGAACTTCTGGTGCAGTTTCTTCTGTTGAAACTCGGGGTGGAGTCAGCGCCAATGACAACTGACTCCGGTGTCGATCTGGTTGCCTTCTTGCCCGAAAGCGGTCAGTCGATCACGATTCAGGTCAAGTCGAACCTCCAGCCGAAACGAAACGGCAAGCGCGGTAAGCTTGAGCTGGTTTGGGCTTTGCCCAAGTCTTGCCCTGCCCAATTCATTGCCTTGACCGATCTGTCGCGGGAGAAGGTCTGGTTTTTTAGCAAGAACGAGTTTGCTGGTGTAGCTCAACAAGAGACGAAACAGGGCCTGTTGCGATTTTACATGCACTTGGAGAAAAGACAGCGGAAGACAGACCGCCCAGCGGATGAACATGAATTCGAGGGCTTCCTGTTGGAGAACCGGCCTTTGCCGCTTTTGGCTTCGCAGGTCACATTAAGCGCATCGGAAACAGGGTCCCTTTAATGACCAACGAACAGCTTGTCTCCAAGGTCTGGAATTATGCCCATGTTCTGCGGGACCAGGGCGTGTCCTATGGCGATTACATCGAACAGATTACCTACCTCCTCTTCCTCAAGATGGACCAAGAGCGCGAGGAGCTGTTGGGTGAAAGCTCGGCCATCCCCCCGAAATGGAGCTGGGCGCAGCTTGCTAACAAGGACGGCGACGCGCTGGAACTCCAATACCGCCACACGCTCGAGGCGCTGGCGCGCGAGGACGGACTGATCGGAACGATCTTCCGCAAGGCGCAGAACAAGCTGTCGGACCCGGCCAAGCTCAAGCGCGTGGTCAGCCTGATCGACAAAGAGGGCCCCTGGATTGGCCTTCAGGTGGACGTGAAGGGCGAGATTTACGAGGGCCTGTTGGAGCGGAACGCCTCGGAGGTGAAGTCAGGGGCCGGACAATATTTCACGCCACGCCCGGTGATCGAGGCCATGGTCGAATGCATCGACCCCAAGATCGGGGAAACCGTCTGCGACCCTGCATGCGGAACGGGCGGCTTCCTCCTTGCCGCTTACGACCACATGAAGACCCAGACGCAAGACCGCGAAAAGCTGCGCGCCCTGCGCCACACGGCCTTCACCGGCGTAGATATCGTGGACGAGGTCGTCCGACTTTGCGCCATGAACCTCTATCTGCACGGCATCGGCAACGGCGGCAGTCCAGTGGTGCAAAGCGATGCTCTTGCCAGCGATGGTGGGGACCGTTTCAAGATCGTGCTGACCAACCCGCCCTTCGGCAAGAAGTCGAGCTACAAGGTCGTGGGCGAGGATGGCACCGTCTCGACCGAGCGGGAGAATTACGAGCGCGAGGATTTCAAGTTCACCACCTCGAACAAGCAGTTCAACTTCCTCCAGCACATCATGACCATCCTTGAGGCGAATGGGCGGGCTGGTGTGGTGCTGCCCGACAACGTGCTGTTCGAGGCCGGTCGGGCCGGTGAAGGCATCCGCAAGCGGCTTCTGGAGGGGTTCAACTTCCACACCCTCCTGCGGCTGCCGACCGGCATCTGGTATAGCCCCGGCGTGAAGGCGAACGTCCTGTTCTTCGACAAGCGCCCAGCGTCGCGCGAGGTGCAGACCAAGGTGCTGTGGGTCTATGACTACCGGACGAATGTCCACAAGACGCTGAAGACAAAGCGGTTAACCCGTGCCGATTTCGACGACTTCGTCACCTGCTATCGGGAGCGGAAGGAAACCGAACGGTTCCGGTGCTTCACCTACGAGGAACTTGTCGCGCGGGACAAACTGAACCTCGATATTTTCTGGCTCAAGGATGACAGCCTAGAAGACATCGACAGCCTGCCCGCTCCCGATGTTCTGGCATCGGAGATCATGGACAACCTCGAAGCCGCTCTCGAACAGTTCCGCAGCGTCGTCGGTGAACTGGCCGGCACCCCGGAATAATCCGCCTCATAGATGCGAGAGCCGCAGATAGATTAGCAGGTCCGCGCTGTCCCCCCGGTGCGGGTAAGCCTTTCATCGAACCGACTCCGTTGTCACCACGTAACGTCGATGACGCGACCATCGCTGTGCTGGCAGAGTCCCACCCCCCCGAATGAGGTAAAGCCGGAACTGTCTGCGTAGTTCATCTGGCACCTCATCGTTGACCCCCGGTCGCCCATTAGAACCGCGACGAAGTTCCCGTTGGTGCTCGACATGAAAACCGTCCCGGTCCCGCCTCCGGCGAAGACAGTTCCAACCCCACTTGTTGCACCGGCGTTGATGGCCTGTCCGGAGAAGTTCTCACCATCAACTGTCGTTTGGTAGAAGTCGCGGTCGAACCCTTGCTCGTACTGAAACTGCACCGGAGTGCCCTCTCCTCGGATGACACCCTGCATGGTGCCACCGCAAGCAGCGATGCCGAGGCAAAGGGCAGAGAGAGCTAATGGGCGCAATTTCATTGGACTTCTCATGTTCGATTTTTCTTGCGGCGAGTATGTCCTTCGCCACCGAAAGGGCAAGAAATTTGGGTCGTTCGATAGAGTATACCTCAGGGGACACTTTGGGAGGTGGCCGATAGGGTGTCCGTAAGGGTTGACTTGGAATTTCGGACAGCACATCCAACGGACATAACCCGTTCGTACACCCTCCGAGGACACCATACCATGACCGCGATCTTCTATGCCCGCGTCTCGACCTCCGACCAGACGCTTGACCACCAGGTGGCGCAGGCCCGGAAGGCAGGCTTCACGATTGATGAGGTGATCGCCGACCACGGGCAATCCGGCGTCTCCACCATCCTCTCGGAGAGACCCGAGGGGCGCAGGCTCTTCGACAAGCTCCGCCGTGGAGACACCCTAGTGGTGCGCTGGGTGGACCGCCTCGGGCGGAACTATCAGGACGTGACCGACACCATCCGGCACTTCATACGGCAGGGGGTCACGATCAAGACCGTCATCAACAGCATGACCTTCGACGGCGCGACCACAGACCCCACCCAGCAGGCCGTCAGGGACGCGCTCATCGCCTTCATGGCGGCCACCGCTCAGGCTCAAGCCGAGGCCACCAAGGAGGCTCAGAGGGCAGGTATCGAGCATGCCAGGGAGACTAAGGCAGAGGCCTACCGGGGCCGGAAGCCGAGCTATGACCGGACGCAGCTTGCGCTTGTCAGGGACATGACGGGCACCGGAGCGGGCACCTCGGAGGTGGCCCGAGCGACGGGCCTGAGCCGCCAGACCGTCCTTCGCATCCGGGGAGACATGGCGGAGGCCGAGGCGGCACTTGCCCGCTGGGGTCTGTGACGCGGGCGAGGGTTCTTGTGAGATTAACCCACACATCAGCCCCTATCTGATGTGAGGTATACCTTAAAGGTTATGCGACGGTTCTCTGCTCATTATGGCCATGAAGGGTATTACACCCCCATCACTCCCTTCATCAAACTCCTCAACAGGGGTGCCCACTTAGGCAATTCACACCCCAAATCATTGCGAACAGAGCGTCAGCCTTCCCGAACGCCCCCCTGAGTTTGCCACCAACAAGCTCCTGGGCTCCAGTCTTTAGCTTCCCCCAAGCCCCGCGAAGCAGGTGCATCCGAGAGGCCCTCAGCTATCCCTGGGGTCTTTCATAACAGTGGGGTGGGGTGAGGTGTCCCTGTGCAGAAGGCATGGCCTTGGCCACCGCCGGTCCCTTAACACGGGTGCCGGTTCTTTGCGCGCATGGATCGAGAAACCCCAAGCCTCGCATTCTGCTCGTAGCCGGGGATACCCCGCAATCACCTCCCCGTCTTCGCTCCCTGATAGCCCCAAGCTTTCGCGTGAGTGGGGGTGTGGTCAGTTCGAAACGCACCTTCACACAAGGAATACAGGCACATGACGAATGCAACCACCACCGCTACGGGGGTAGACGCGCAAGGCCGCGCCTTGGTCATCGAGATCAACAAGCGCCCGCCGAGGCGAACAGGGAGACCCATGGAGCTACGGTCCAAGTATCGTCATGACCTTTGCCGCACCATGGCCCGCGTCCTGCCCTCTGAGTTCACCGAAGACCACCTCAAGGGGCCCCAATGGGTCGCCATTCAGGTGCGCCCCGAGGTGGCCGCTCTGGCCCGCCTTCTCGCACAGCACCACACCGCCCACGCGGCGCGCTCCGAGGTCTCCGTCGCGGAGGTCATGAACGCGCTTGTTGAGGCAGGTCTCCCGGTCCTCCTCAGGCGGGACGGATGGCGGGTGCCGGGGGCGAGGGTCTGACATGCCGGGGACCGAAGCGAGTCTCTAGGGGCCCTTCTAGCGCGTCTGCGGGGCATCCTCGGACAGAGGCACCCTGCCCAGCACTCTTTCACTTCCTCCATCACCATGACCACCGCCTCCACCAAAAGGGAATTGCCGACCATGACCCCTATGGCCGACCACGACGGTTGCCCCCTCTTCGGGGAATCCTTTACCCATAAGGTCCTCGACTTCGAGGGTATCTCCATCGACGTCATCGAGTCCGAAGGTCGCCTTTGGCTCTCGGCCCCGTCAGTCTTCATGGCTCTTGGGTTCGAGGTGGACGGGGGCGGAGGAGGCTTCAACCGCCGCCTTCGTCGCGTCTGTCACCCCGACATTATCAAGGTCGAGGAGACCACCTTCCGGTTCACCGATGGTCGCCGCAATCGGAGCAGCCTCATCAGCCCGAGGGCTGTGACGATGTTTGCCGAGGCGAAGACCAAAGGCCGGAACCCGATAAAGGCGAATGCCTTCGTCGCGTGGATGGAGGCGACCCTGCTTAACGGTAAGACCGTGGAGGAAGTCTCACCGGCGAGAGCACCTCAGATCACTCTTGAGCCCACCTTCCGGGAAGTCACCAAGGTCGCCGACCAGGATGAAGCCGGAAGGCCTCTCGACCCTCTTCGACCTGATGGACCGTATTGGGGCTGTGGTCACTTCGGCCCGCTCATGGACGGAGAGATCAACTTCGAGGGAAAGACCCTCTGGTGGAATGATGCTACCGCGCAGATACCTCCCATCAACCTCGACGATGTCGATGACGTTTGCCTCATCGACGAGACAGATGTCTTCTAAGCGGTCAAGGAAACAAGGGCTCCCTGGAGATACCCCGCACAAAATACCCCGCATTCCCTATAGAGGTATATACTCACGGGAGCGCCTGGTTTCCTCGACCTCGGCATCCGCCGAGATGACAACCCACCTCTAACTGCCTGTGGTCGCATCCCCATGAGGGACGCCTTCGTAACGAAGGTCCAACTCATCCTGCTCGGCTCGTGCAGCCCTGGCATCTCACCTCGACATTAGTCTTGCGACCATGGTCTTCAAGCCGGAGGTGATGCACCCCGGTGAACAAGACGCTGGGACATGCGGACATCGCGTTTCGCAGAAATGGTCGAACGGTCGTCGTCATCCCGCTGATCGGTCTCACGTCTCTTACGGAGTTGCATCGACCCAATGGCTGACCAGAGCACTCGCGCCTCACCATCTGTAATCCACACCGCTGGCTCGTCCCGACCTACTTTGCGGCGGCCAAACCAATCGGTTAAATCCACATTGGTCCAGTCCATGAAAGCGGGCTTAGAATGAAGGTTTAGATCACGGCAGGTGCTCATTTGTTTGACTGGGTGATCTTTCTCCAGATGCCATTCAGGTCTGTGGCTGCAAAGAAGCCCACAACTGCCCCAAGGGGACCGAACAACCAGACTCCGTTTATGCCACCGCCGCCTCCAAAGACGACACCGGTGCCTGCTCCGAAGAAACAGCCAAGTAGGGCTCCAACAACCGCCCAAGCGAGTCTCGCCTTCATCGCCCTCTCCACTTGGTCAGAATAGCTAGGTCAGCTTGGTCAGGATGGCCAGCTAAGGCATTGATTTTAACTTGTATTGGGGATTTGGTGGAGCCTAGGGGGATCGAACCCCTGACCTCTTGCATGCCATGCAAGCGCTCTCCCAGCTGAGCTAAGGCCCCATCCTTGGGTCGATGGGGCGCGTACGCCCCGTCGAGTGGTCGGCGGTTTAAGCGAGGGCGGGGGGGCGCGCAAGGGAAAAACGCATCGTTTTCCGCCCCCGCGACCCGCCCTGTCCGCGGTCAGTCGTCGTCGTTTCCGGGCACGTCCGCCAGGTCGTCGAGCGCGACGGTATCGCCGTCATCGTCGTCGTCCAGAACGTCATCATCGTCGATATCGACATCGGCATCGTCATCATCGAGCTCGATGTCGTCGTCGAGGACCAGATCCTCGTCATCGGTCACAAGATCCTTGGCGGATTTCTTGTCGGCCTTGTCGGCCACGAGGCTGCGCCCACCCTTGCCGGTGTCGAGCGTCACGACCTCCCCGGTGTAGGGGCTGATGATCGGCGTGCGGCCAAGGTCATAGAACCGCTTGCCGGTGGTGGGACAGACGCGCTTGACGCCCCATTCCTCTTTGGGCATTGCACCCCCTCAAAATAACTCTGCGGTATCGCTGGATGCGGTCGTCTGCCATAGTGCAGGGATGGTGTCAAACCCCGTCCGCGCGGGCCATGTCGCGGGATGGAAAAGACGGGCAATCCGGTGTCGAAAACGCGCAGTCTCACCCATGTCCTGCCCGGCGATCCGCCGGTCGAGGTGGCGCTGCGCCGCTCGGCGCGGGCCACGCGCTACAGCCTGCGCGTGTCGCGTGCGGATGGCCGTGTCAGCCTGTCCCTGCCGGTCTGGGCCTCGGAGGCCGAGGCACTCGATTTCCTGCGCGCGCGCGAGGATTGGGTGCGCCATCACCTGGCCGCCGCACCCTTGCCCGCGCAGGCCCGCATCGGGGCCGACGTGCCCGTTTGCGGCGTGCCGCGCCCTGTCGTGGCTGGGGCGGGCCGCGCCGCGCGCTTTGCCGATGGCGTGATTTCCGTGCCGCCCGGTCCCCGCGAAGGACCAAGGATCAAGGCGCTTCTGACGGCGCTTGCGCGCGAGCGCCTGACGCGATCCGTGGCCACCCATGCCGCGGCCTTGGGGCGGGCCCATGGCCAGATCACGCTGCGCGATCCCAAGAGCCGCTGGGGCAGCTGTTCCTCCAGGGGCGATCTGATGTTCTCGTGGCGGCTGATCATGGCCCCGCCCGCCGTTCTGGATTACGTCGCCGCCCACGAGGTCGCGCATCTAGTCGAGATGAACCATTCCGAGGCGTTCTGGCGGGTCTGCGCGCGCCTGCGCCCCGATTTCCGCGAGCATCGCGACTGGCTCAAGCGCAATGGCGCGGAGCTTCAGGCGCTGCGATTCGATCTGGCGGACGAATGTCGCTGAACCCGCGCCCGACCGAAACCGGCGCCGCCGTCGCCCATGACCGCGTCTATCGCGCGCTCCGGACCCGGATCATGCATGGCGAGGTGGGACCGGGCGAGGCGATGACCTTGCGCGGTCTGGGGCAGGAATTCGGCGTCTCGATGACGCCTGCGCGCGAAGCCGTGCGGCGGCTTGTGAGCGAGGGGGCGCTGTTTCTGTCCGCGTCTGGTCGCGCCTCCACGCCTGAGTTGTCCAACGAGCGGATCGAGGAACTGGCGGCGCTCAGGGCGCTTCTGGAACCCGAACTGGCCGCCCGCGCCCTGCCGCGCGCGCATCCCGCGCTGATCGAACGGATGGAGGCGATCAACGCCACGATCGGACAGGCGATCGCGCGGCGCGACGCCGTGGCCTATATCAAGCGCAACCTCGAGTTTCACCGCACGCTCTACCTGCGCGCGCAGGCCCCCGCGATGCTGGCCCTGACCGAAACCGTCTGGCTGCAGTTGGGGCCGACGATGCGGGCGCTTTACGGGCGGCTGAACCGGACGGAACTGCCGCAGCATCACCGGCTGATCGTGGCAGCACTCAAGGCCGGGGACGAGCCGGGGTTGCGGCTGGCCGTCAGGGCCGATGTGACGCAAGGCTTGCGGCTTTTGGCGGGGTAGGACCGGGGGTCGTTCATTGTGCGCCATTGGTTCGAGAACAATGGACGACGCCCCCGGACCGCCGGGATATTTTTGAAACAGAGAAGGGGGTTAGCCCCGTTCAAGAATGGATCGGCCCATCGCCGCAGGCCAGTGCCGCCTCGCGCACCGCTTCGGAATAGGTGGGATGCGCGTGGCAGGTCATGGCGAGATCCTGGGCGCTGGCGCCGAATTCCATGGCGACGCAGATCTCGTGGATCAGGTCGCCCGCCATCGGGCCGATGATATGGGCGCCGAGGATGCGGTCGGTTTCCTTGTCGGCGAGGATTTTCACGAAACCGTCGCCTGCGAAATTCGCCTTGGCGCGGCCGTTGCCCATGAAGGAGAATTTGCCGACCTTGTAGGAACGCCCTGATTTCTTGAGGGTTTCCTCGGTTTCGCCGACATTCGCCACCTCGGGGTGGGTGTAGATCACGCCGGGGATGACGCCGTAGTTCACATGGCCATGCTTGCCTGCGACCACCTCGGCGGCGGCCATGCCTTCATCCTCGGCCTTGTGGGCGAGCATCGGCCCGGTGATGGCGTCGCCGATGGCGTATATACCCTTGATATTCGTGGCATAATGGCTGTCGGTCGCGATCTGGCCGCGGTCGGTCATCTTGACGCCGAGCGCCTCGAGGCCCAGTCCGTCGACATAGGGTTTGCGGCCCGTGGCGACGAGGACGGTGTCGGCTTCGACGCTGTGGGTGCTGTCGTCCTTGCGCAGTTTGTAGGTGACTTTCGCCTTGCCCTTGGCGGTTTCCACCGACTGGACGGCGGCCCCGAGGGTGAAGCCAAGCCCTTGTTTTGCCAGCAATCTCTGGAAATTCTTGGACACTTCGGCATCCATGCCGGGGGTGATGTGGTCGAGGAATTCGATCACCTGCACCTCAGCGCCCAAGCGGGCATAGACGGAGCCAAGCTCGAGCCCGATGACGCCTGCGCCGATCACGACCATGGACTTGGGGATCTTGGGCAGTGAGAGCGCGCCTTCGGAGGTGACGACGATTTTCTCGTCCACCTCGATGCCCGGAAGGGTCGAGGGCGTGGAACCCGTTGCAATGATTATGTTTTTCGTCTCATAGGTGGTGTCGCCGACCTGCACCTTGCCGGGTGCGGGGATCGAGCCCCAGCCTTTCAGCCAGTCGATCTTGTTCTTTTTGAACAGGAATTCGATGCCCTTGGTGTTCTGGCCGATCACGTCGTCCTTGTAGGCGAGCATCTGTTTCCAGTCGACGGTGGGCGCCTTTCCCTTGAGGCCCATTTTCGCGAAATTGTGTTCCGCTTCATGGAGTTGGTGGGAGGCATGCAGGAGCGCCTTGGAGGGGATGCAGCCGATGTTGAGGCAGGTTCCGCCGAGCGTCTCGCGGCCCTCGACGACCGCGGTCTTGAGGCCGAGTTGCGCGCAGCGGATGGCGCAGACATAGCCGCCGGGGCCGGAACCGATGATGATGACGTCATAGCTGGACATGGGGTCCTCCTGTCGGGAAACGGCTGTCGTGATCCTGTCGTGAAGCCGTAGTGTATCTGTAGTGCTTGCGTAGTTACACCGGAGACCGGGGAAAAGGTGTCATCAAGCCGCCCCGAAGAGCGCCGCGAGCAGCATGACGAGGGTGGCGATCCAGCCCACGGCCCAGATCAGGCTGCGCCATGGCGCGAGCCCCTGCGCATAGGCCGGGATGTAGAGGATGCGGGCGACGAGATAGGCGTGCGCGCAGAGTTGTGTCAGCGTGCTGGAGCTGTCCGACAGGGTGACGACCATGACCGCGATGCCGAAGAGGATGAGCCCTTCGAAATGGTTGTTCATGGCGCGCTGCAGGCGGCCCGCGACCCCGGTCAGTTCGATCTTGTCGTCGCGCGGGCCCATGGCGGCCTTTGACCCCGCCTGCGCATTCCCGGCGATGGAGTAGAGCACCATCTGCACCATCTGCAGGAGTGCGGCCAGGGTCAGGACGTAGAGCTCGGTGGTCATGGGGGGCCTCTTTTTGCGTGGTGCCGGGGCGCGGTGCGCCTGAAGGCGCACCCTACTCCAGTGAGGTCCGGGGCGGCGTGGTGCGCCTGAAGGCGCACCCTACTCCGGTGAGGTCCGGGGCGGCGTGGTGCGCCTGAAGGCGCACCCTACCCCAGTGAGGTCCGGGGAGGCGTAGGGTGCGCCTTCAGGCGCACCGCCAAACGCGATCACAGGTCCATCAGCAAGCGGCGGGGATCTTCCAGGGCTTCCTTCACGCGGACGAGGAAGGTCACCGCGCCTTTGCCGTCGACGATGCGGTGGTCGTAGCTGAGCGCCAGATACATCATCGGGCGGATGACGATCTGGCCGCCGATGACCATGGGGCGATCCTGGATCTTGTGCATGCCCAGGATGCCCGATTGCGGCGGGTTCAGGATGGGCGAGGACATGAGCGAGCCATAGACCCCGCCATTGGAGATCGTGAAGGTGCCGCCCTGCATCTCGGCCATGGACAGCTTGCCATCCCGCGCGCGGCGGCCTTTTTCGGCGATTTCCTTTTCAAGTTCGGCAAAGCTTTTCTGGTCGGCATCGCGGATCACGGGCACGACGAGGCCCTGCGGCGTGCCCGCCGCGATCCCCATATGGACGAAGTTCTTGTAGACGATGTCGGTGCCGTCGATTTCGGCGTTGACCTCGGGGACCTCGCGCAGCGCGTGGCAGCAGGCCTTGGTGAAGAAGGACATGAAGCCCAGCCGCACGCCGTGCTTTTTCTCGAAGAGGTCCTTGTATTCGTTGCGCAGCTCGCTGACGCCGGTCATGTCCACCTCGTTGTAGGTGGTGAGCATCGCCGCCGTGTTCTGCGCATCCTTGAGGCGCTTGGCGATGGTCTGGCGCAGGCGGGTCATCTTGACCCGTTCCTCGCGCGCGGCATCCTCGGCCGGGCTGGGCGCGCGGGGGGCGGCTGCGGGGGCGGGGGCGGGCGCTGCGGCCTGCGGGGCGGAGGCGGCCTTCATCACGTCTTCCTTCATGATCCGGCCATCGCGGCCGGTGCCGGTTACCTGTGCGGGCGTAAGGCCCTTTTCCGCCATCAGCTTTTGCGCCGAAGGGGCGTGTTCGATGTCTTTCTTGGCCGTAGCCTCGGGGGCGGCGGCGGCGGCGGGGGCTGCTGCGGCCTGCGGTGCGGGGGCGGCAGCGCCGGAGGCCCCGCCGATCACGGCCAGTTTGCCCGATGCCTCGACCGTCGCGCCCTCGGGCGCGAGGATTTCGGTCAGGATTCCTGCGGCGGGGGCGGGCACTTCGACCGAGACCTTGTCGGTTTCCAGTTCGCAGAGCATTTCATCCTGCGCGACGGTATCGCCGACCTTTTTGAACCAGGTGGAGACCGTCGCCTCGGTCACGCTTTCGCCCAGCGTGGGGACCATGACATCGACGGCCTTGCCACCCGCATCAGTGGGGGCGGCGGCAGGGGCGGATGCCTTGGCCGGGGCGGCGCCTGCACCTTCGCTGAGCGTGGCCAAGAGCGCGTTGACGCCCACGGTTTCGCCTTCGGCGGCGATGATGTCGCCGAGCGTGCCTGCGGCGGGCGAGGGCACCTCGACCGTGACCTTGTCGGTTTCCAGCTCGCAGAGCATTTCATCGACCGCGACGGCATCGCCCGGTTTCTTGAACCAGGTGGCGACGGTGGCTTCGGTGACGCTTTCGCCCAGGGTGGGCACGCGGACTTCTATGGACATCTTCTTACCCTTCGATGGTCAGCGCATCGTTCACGAGCGCGGTCTGTTGGGATTTGTGCTGGCTGGCCAGACCCGTGGCGGGCGAGGCACTGGCCGCGCGCCCGGCGTAGCGGGGGCGGGTGTGTTTCGCGCCGATGCGGGACAGGACCCACTCGATATTCGGTTCGACGAAGGACCAGGCGCCCTGGTTCTTGGGCTCTTCCTGGCACCAGACGATCTCGGCCTTCTTGAAGCGCTCGAGCTCCTTGGTCAGCGCGAGCGCCGGGAAAGGATAGAATTGCTCGAGCCGCAGGAGGTAGACATCGGTCAGGCCACGGGCGTCGCGTTCCTCGAGCAGGTCGTAATAGACCTTGCCCGAGCAGATCACGACGCGGCGGATCTTGTCGTCCTTGGCGAGAACCGTGTCGGAGTGGCCCTTTTCGGCATCGTCCCACAGAACGCGGTGGAAGGAGGAGCCGGTGGTGAAATCCTCGTCATCCGAGATCGCGAGCTTGTGGCGCAGGAGCGACTTGGGCGTCATCAGCACCAGGGGCTTGCGGAAGGTCCGGTGGATCTGGCGGCGCAGGATGTGGAAGTAGTTGGCGGGCGTCGTGCAATTGGCGACGATCCAGTTGTCCTCGGCGCACATCTGCAAGAAGCGTTCGAGGCGGGCGGAGGAATGTTCCGGGCCCTGACCTTCGAAGCCGTGGGGCAGGAGCATGACGAGGCCCGACATGCGCAGCCATTTGCGTTCGCCCGACGAGATGAACTGGTCGAACATGATCTGCGCGCCATTGGCGAAATCGCCGAATTGCGCCTCCCACATCACGAGCGCGTTGGGTTCGGCGAGGGAGTAGCCGTATTCGAAGCCCAGAACCGCATATTCGGAGAGCATCGAATCGATGACTTCGTAGCGCGATTGCCCCTCGCGGATGTGGTTTAGGGGGTAATAGCGATCCTCGGTTTCCTGGTCGATCAGGCCGGAATGGCGCTGGGAGAAGGTGCCGCGCGTGCTGTCCTGCCCTGCGAGGCGGACGGGATAGCCCTCGGTCAGGAGCGAGCCGAAGGCCAGGGCCTCGGCGGTGGCCCAGTCGAAGCCTTTGCCGGAGGAGAACATCTCGGCCTTTGTCTCCAGCAGGCGGGCGACCGTCTTGTGGAGGTTGAAGCCCTCGGGCGCGGTCGTCAGCGCGCGGCCGACCTCGGCCATGGTTTCGGGTTTGATGGCGGTTTCGCCGCGCTGGTAATCCTCGCCCTCGCGGTTGAGGTGGGACCAACGCCCGTCGAGCCAGTCGGCCTTGTTGGGTTTGTAATCCTTGCCGGCTTCGAATTCGGTGTTCAGGCGGGCCTGGAAGGCGGCCTTCATGTCCTCGATCTCGCCCTCGGGGATCAGGCCGTCCTTGACCAGACGCTCGGTGTAGAGCTGGAGCGTGGTCTTGTGGGTCTTGATCCGCTTGTACATCACCGGGTTGGTGAAGTTGGGCTCGTCGCCTTCGTTATGGCCGAAGCGGCGGTAGCAGAAGATGTCGAGCACCACGTCCTTGCCGAATTTCTGGCGGAATTCGGTGGCGACGCGGGCGGCGTGGACGACCGCTTCGGGATCGTCGCCGTTGACGTGAAAGATGGGTGCCTCGACCATCAGGGCGATGTCGGTCGGATAGGGCGAGGACCGGCTGAAGTGCGGTGCGGTGGTGAAGCCGATCTGGTTGTTCACCACGATATGCATCGTGCCGCCGGTGCGGTGGCCGCGGATGCCCGACAGCTGGAAGCCTTCGGCGACGACGCCCTGACCGGCAAAGGCCGCATCCCCGTGCAGGAGGACGGCCATGACGCGGCGACGCTCGGTGTCGCCGATCTGGTCTTGCTTGGCGCGGACCTTGCCCAGAACCACGGGGTTCACCGCCTCGAGGTGGGAGGGGTTGGCAGTGAGCGACAGGTGGACGGTGTTGCCGTCAAACTCGCGGTCCGACGAGGCGCCGAGGTGGTATTTCACGTCGCCCGAGCCGTCGACATCCTCGGGCTTGAAGCTGCCGCCCTGGAATTCGTTGAAGATCGCGCGATAGGGTTTGCCCATCACGTTGGCCAGAACCGACAGGCGGCCCCGGTGGGGCATGCCGATGACGATTTCCTGCAGACCCAGCGCGCCGCCGCGCTTGATGATCTGTTCCATCGCGGGGATCAGCGCCTCGCCGCCATCAAGGCCGAAGCGCTTGGTGCCCATGTATTTCACATGGAGGAATTTCTCGAAGCCCTCGGCCTCGACCAGCTTGTTGAGGATCGCCTTGCGCCCGTTCTGGGTGAAGGCGATTTCCTTGCCGTAGCCTTCGATCCGCTCTTTCAGCCAAGCGGCCTGTTCGGGGTCGGAGATGTGCATGTATTGCAGGGCGAAAGTGCCGCAATAGGTGCGTTTCACGATCTCGACGATCTGGCGCATGGAGGCCATCTGCAGGCCCAGCACGTTGTCGATGAAGATCGGGCGGTCCATGTCGGCTTCGGTGAAGCCGTAGGATTTGGGCTCAAGCTCGGGGTGCTGCGTCTGGTCGCGCATGCCCAGCGGGTCGAGGTCGGCCACCAGATGGCCGCGGATGCGGTAGGCGCGGATCAGCATCAGCGCGCGGATCGAATCGAGCACGGCGCGCTGGATCTGGGTGTCGGTGACGGCGACGCCCTTTTCCTCGGCCTTGGCCTTGATCTTGTCGCCTGCGCCCTTGATCTCGGCGGCGGCGACGGGCCATTCGCCGGTCAGGGCTGCGGTCAGGTCATCGCCGGGAACCGGCGGCCAGTCGCGCCGCGCCCAGGAGGGGCCCTGCGCCTCGGCCTGCGCATCGGCGGCGCTGTCGCCCATGGCGGCGAAGAAGTCCCGCCAAGCCTCGTCGACCGCGTTCGGGTCGCGGGCGTATTGTGCCTGAAGCTGTTCGAGATACGCCGCGTTATGCCCCTGCATGAAGGAGGAGGCGTGGAACTGGTCGTTGGAGCTCTGGTCGGTCATGGGTGCGCACCTGACTGGGGTTGAGCATCCCGGGCGGGGTCGTTCGCCGCCCGGGAGAGGGGTGGGTTGGGATCAGCCGATGGCCTTGAGCACGGCCTCGCCCAGGCCTGCGGGGCTGTCGGCCACGATGATGCCTGCGGATTTCATCGCCTCGATCTTGCTTTCGGCGTCGCCCTTGCCGCCCGCGACGATCGCGCCGGCATGGCCCATGCGGCGGCCCGGAGGGGCGGTGCGGCCCGCGATGAAGCCTGCGGTGGGTTTCCAGCGGCCCTTTTTCTTCTCGTCGGCGAGGAATTGCGCGGCTTCTTCTTCGGCGGAGCCGCCGATTTCGCCGATCATGATGATCGAATGCGTTTCGGGATCGCCGAGGAACATTTCCAGCACGTCGATATGTTCGGTGCCCTTGATCGGGTCACCGCCGATGCCGACGGCCGAAGACTGGCCAAGGCCCACATCCGAGGTCTGCTTGACCGCTTCGTAGGTGAGCGTGCCCGAGCGGGACACGACGCCGACCGAGCCGCGACGGAAGATCGAGCCGGGCATGATGCCGATCTTGCAGGCATCGGGGGTCATGACGCCGGGGCAGTTCGGCCCGATCAGGCGGGATTTCGACCCTTCGAGGGCGCGCTTGACCTTCATCATGTCCAGCACCGGAATGCCTTCGGTGATGCAGACGATCAGTTCCATCTCGGCGTCGATCGCTTCGAGGATGCTGTCCGCCGCGAAGGGCGGGGGGACGTAGATCGCGGTGGCATTGGCCTGCGTCGCGTGCTTGGCCTCGTGGACCGAGTTGAAGACGGGCAGGTTGAGGTGGGTGGAGCCACCTTTGCCGGGGGTCACGCCGCCGACCATCTTGGTGCCATAGGCGATGGCTTGTTCAGAGTGGAAGGTGCCTTGGGAGCCGGTGAAGCCTTGGCAGATCACGCGGGTGTTTTCATCGACGAGGACGGCCATCGTCTTTCTCCTTAAATCTTGTGCGGGTCGGAGGGCAGGGCGCGCTCCGAGCTGGGGGATTGGGCCGCGCCCGCCCCGGTGGGGGACGGCGCGCTGTCGGGCTGGGCCTGTGCGAGATGCGTGATCATCGCCAGGACGAAGAGACCCGCGCCCAGAAGGTGCAGCACCGACCAGATCCGGGACCGACGCAGGCCCGCGGACAGGGGGCGGGCCAGTTCGGGCTGGCCTGCCGTGGTCCCGTCCTGCGGGTGTTCATCGCTGATCTGGCTCAGGCGCATCGCGGGTGTTCCCGGTTCAGCCCTTGACCGCTTTCACGATCTTTTCCGCCGCGTCCGAGAGATTGTCGGCGGCGATGACGTTCAGGCCGGAGGCGTTGATGATCTCCTTGCCCTTTTCGACGTTCGTGCCTTCGAGGCGGACGACGAGGGGGACCTGAAGACCCACTTCCTTGACGGCGGCCACCACGCCTTCGGCGATGATGTCGCAGCGCATGATGCCCCCGAAGATGTTCACGAGGATGCCCTTCACGTTCTTGTCGGACGTGATGATCTTGAAGGCTTCGGTCACCTTTTCCTTGGTCGCCGATCCGCCCACGTCGAGGAAGTTGGCGGGTTCGGAGCCGTAGAGCTTGATGATGTCCATCGTGGCCATCGCCAGGCCCGCGCCGTTGACCATGCAGCCGATCTCGCCATCGAGCGCGATGTAGTTCAGGTCATACTTGGAGGCGGCGAGTTCCTTGGGATCTTCCTCGGTCTCGTCGCGGAGCGCCGCGATATCGGCGTGGCGGTAGACCGCGTTGCCGTCGAAGCCGACCTTGGCGTCGAGCACCTTCAGGCTGCCCTCGTCGGTGACGATCAGCGGGTTGATCTCGAGCATCTCCATGTCCTTCTCGACGAAGGCTTTGTAGAGGAGACCCATGAGGGCGACGCATTCCTTGACCTGCTTGCCTTCGAGCCCGAGGGAGAAGGCGACGCGGCGGCCGTGGAAGGGCTGGTAGCCGCTGGCCGGATCGACGGAGAAGGACAGGATTTTCTCAGGGGTCGCGGCGGCGACTTCCTCGATGTCCATGCCGCCTTCGGTCGAGCAGACAAACGAGATGCGGCTGGTCTGGCGGTCGACGAGGAGGGCGAGATACATCTCGCGCTCGATGCCCGAGCCGTCCTCGATGTAGATGCGGTTCACCTGCTTGCCGGCCGGGCCGGTCTGATGGGTGACGAGGGTGCGGCCGAGCATCTTCTTGGCTTCTTCGGCGGCTTCCTCGACCGATTTGGCAAGGCGGACACCGCCCTTTTCGCCGGCATCGGCTTCCTTGAACTTGCCCTTGCCGCGTCCGCCGGCGTGGATCTGCGCCTTGACGACCCAGAGCGGCCCGTCCATTTCGCCGGCCGCGGTCTTGGCTTCTTCGGCCTTGAGAACAACGCGGCCATCGCTGACCGGTGCACCGTATTGGCGAAGCAGCGCCTTCGCCTGGTATTCATGAATGTTCACGAAACTGTCCCGTCGTTGGTGGTGTTTCCATTGGCCTAAGCACAACCGAAGCGCGCAATAAACGGGCTTTGTGCCGCAGGACGGGGCTTTCCGGAAAAAAAGCGACATTTGTGATCACAGTCTGAAAACGTGTGATCACAAGATTTTCATGTTAGCGGTATGCAGCGGTATGCCGGGGGCGACTCAGGCCGGATCGGCCCCTGCCGCCCGCGCCGCGATGCGCAGCATCAGCTGCGTGGCGAGCGCCATGTCCTGCACCGAGACATATTCGAGCGGGCCGTGGACGTTCTGCATGCCGGTGAAGAGATTGGGGCAGGGCACGCCCATTTCGGTCAGCCGCGAGCCATCGGTGCCGCCGCGAATGACCGCTTCGATGGGGTCGTGGCCCATGTCGCTGAGCGCGGCGCGGGCGAGATCGACGGGGGTCATGTCCTCCTCCAGCCAGTAGCGCATGTTGCGGTATTGCGGCGTGATCTGCACGTCGATCCGGGCGCGGGGTTCGGTGGCGGCGATGGCGGCGCAGACCTGGCGGACCAGATCGCCCTTGGCCGCGAGCCCGTCGCGTTCGAAATCGCGCAGGATCAGGCGCAGGACCATCTGGTCGGCGCTGCCCTTCATGTCGATGGCATGGATGAAGCCCTGCCGGTCGGCGGTGGTTTCGGGCGTCATCGTCGCCTGCGGCAGGGTTTCGACGATGCGGGAGGCGAGGTGGATCGCGTTCACCAGCTTGCCCGTCGCCTCGCCGGGGTGGATCGAGACGCCGGTGACGGTGATCACGGCGAAATCGGCGGAAAAGGTCTCGTAGACGATCTCGCCCGCGTCGCCGCCGTCGAAGGTATAGGCGAAATCGACGGCCAGATCGGCGGGAAGCCGGGGATCGACACCGCGGCCGATCTCTTCGTCCGGGGTGAAGGCGATGCGGATCGTGGGGCGCGGCAGGTCGGGGTTGGCGATGAGGTGGCGGGCGGCGGTCATGATGATGGCGATGCCCGCCTTGTCATCGGCGCCCAGGAGCGTGGTGCCCGAGGCGGTCACGATATCCTCGCCGATCTTGGTGGCGAGATAGGGAAAATCCTGCGGCGACAGGGTCAGGTCGGGCGCGTCGGGAAAGCTGATCGCGCCGCCGTTGTAGCCCCGGATCACGCGGGGTTTGACGCCGGTGGCGTTGAACTGGGGCGCGGTGTCGACATGGGCCAGAAAGCCGATGGTAGGGCCGGGGGCATTGCCGGGGATGGTGGCGATGACCGTGCCATAGGGGGTTTTCGTCACATCCGCCGCGCCGATCTCGGCCAGTTCGCGGACCATCAGGTCGAGCATCGCGTGTTGGATGGCGGTCGAGGGTTGGGCGGGGCTGTCCATGTCGGACTGGCTGTCGATGGCGGCATAGCGGCAGAGGCGGGTTTCCAGCTCATGGTCGAAATCGCGCATGGGGTTTCTCCTGTCGGGTTGGGGGGATGAGGGGCGGGGGCCGTGGCCGATGTCAAGCGGGGTGATGTTTCGCTTGCCGGGCCGTGCCGTGAGCCACAGACTTTGCCCCGATGTGCAAAGGTATCGAGTGGAGGCGCGTATCGTCATGATCCCGAGACAGCTTTTGGTGGCGCTGGTCGCGCTGGGCCTGTTCCCTGCCGCTTCTGTCCATGCGCAGATGGATGGGTGGCAAACGATCCGTGATCCGTCGCGGCTGGGGCGGGGGCAGGCGGCCTGTTGGAGCCGGGGGGAGAACAGCGCCTGCCTGGTGCTGAGTTGCCGCGATGGCGGAGCTTTCGAGATCGGGTTGATGGCCTATGGCGGCAATTTCGGGTTGGAGCCGATGTTGCCCGTTTTCATCCGTGTCGATGGTGGGCCGGTTCATGCGCTGTCGATGAGCGTTCTGAGTGTGGTCGATATCCAGCATGCGGCGGTGCCCTATGACCCCGCGCGTCATGCTGCGCTGCTTTCGGCGCTGCGCAGGGGGCAGGTTGCCGAGATCGCGGTCTACGATCCGGCGTCGAACCCGCTGCCCTATCGGCTTGGCAACAGGCCCGCTGCGGTGGATGCGGCCATGGCGGGATGCGGTGCCGTGCCCCCGGCTGCGGCGGGGATGGGTGGCGGCACGCCCGCACAGGATACGGCGCGCTTCGTGCAGATCGATCCGGGGCTCGCCCATGCGGAGGCGACGGCGCTGGCCCGTGGGCTCTTGGCGGAGGTGCTGGCCCGCGAACCGGGGACGGATGTGGTGGCGAGCATCGCATTGCTGCCCGATGGTCGGCGCATCCTGGTTGCGGAACATGGGGTGAGCACGGCCAGTTACGGGATCACGGGGGTGGGCACCTATGTCTTTGTCGCCGATCCGGGCGGGCCGTTCCGGCAGGTCTATGCGACGACGGGGGTGAGCCTGTGGCTGGACCTGGCGCAGCTGTCGGAGGGGTTTCCCGATATCTGGGTGCAGCAATACCGGGGGGTGGCGCAGCCCTATGGACTCTGGCGGCATCTGGGCGGGCGCTACCAGCATCAGCGCAACGTGCCTGCTGGGTGAGGGGCGGAAAACGCGCGTTTTCCGTCTGGAAAAACTGCAGTTTTTCCAAGCGTTTTCCGCGAGGAAAACGCGCCCCTCAGGCGCGGAACAGCACCTGTCCGCGCGGCAGGCGGTCGGGTTGGCGGGTCAGGGACAGGCCAGCGGCATCGGCCATGGCGTGAAGCGCGGCTTGCGTCATGTGCCATGGCGGGCGGTCGGGGTGGGTGACGACGCCATCGGGTTGGCGCAGGGCGGCGCCGTCCTGCCCCTCGGGGGCGAGAAAGACGGTGAACAGAAAAACGCGGGGGGCAGGCCAGCGGCGCGCGATCTGTGCCAGCGCATGGGCTGTCTGGCCCGGCGGCAGATGGGTGAAGAGGCCAAAGGCCATCAGGTAATCCACGTGATCGGGCAGGTCGGGAAAGGAGAAATCGGCATCCTCGACCAGATGATCCTCGGGCAATCTGCCCGGATCGGGCAGTTCGACGGCGCGGCCCCTGAGCATCAGGGCGCGGCTGGCATCGGTGGCCCAATACTGGCCGGGGGCGAGGTACAGCACCGCCTTGCAGCCCAGCCGCAGGGAGCCCGCGCCGATGTCGAGGAGGCGGTGGTGGGTCTCCATCCCATGGGCGCGCAGAAGCGCCAGTTGCAGGCGGCCGATTTCTTCCCACCGGCCGCCGACGATATCGCGGTGGCGACCGTCACTGAGCGCGCGGTCGTAGAAACCGGGGACGAGATATGGCGAAGGGGGACGGGTCATCGGATCTGTCAGATAGATCCGGCGAGCGTCACGGCGCGCGAAAACTTGCGCTCCTTCAGGATGAAATGGTCCCCGACCTTTTTCATGTGATCTTGCATGAAGCGGGGGGCCTCTGCCGTGATGTCCGGCGCGCCTTCGACGCGGCCCTTGGGGTTGAGCAAGCTGTTCAAGGCGAATTTGTCCGGACTTGTCCGCCAATGCGCCCCTTGTTCGGGTGTCTGGGTGCTCGCATAGACGACATGGTTGCGACGTTCCTGCCGGAGAAGTGCCGTATCGCGGTCGACGAAACGCAGATGCATCGTGGCCAGATGGGGAACAACCGGGACATCGCGCCCTTTCAAGGTGTGCAATCCCGGCGTGAATTCCCCGGCCATGCCTTTCCAGATTATGGGTTTGGTCGACCCCCCGTGCAAGAAGCCCCAGCTGCGCTGTCCGGCCAGGGGTTCGGTGGGGTCGAAGGGTTTCTCGGTCGACCATTCATGCACGGGCAAGACGCCGATCGGGGAGACAAAGGGCGATGGGGCCGCTGCCAGCAGGTCGTCGAGCGGAACGGAGCGGGCCTCGCCGATGGGGGTGACGATTTCGTCCACGTCTGACGCGATCACCGTGGCGTGACGTTCCAGAAGTCCGGCGGCGATGGAGGAGAGCAGGCTGGCCTTGTATCTGTCGGAGAACGGCCCGGCAGGCAGGCGCAGCAGGCTGCAAAGGGGATCGAGCCCCGTCTGTCGGAGGATAGCGGCGGTATCGACCGCTTGGGAGGCGTCATCGATGATGTAGAAGCGCGGATCGTCGAGGTGGCGCGCGTAATGCGTCAGCCAATGGATCAGGAAGCAGTCTTCGTCCTTGACCATCGTCAGGAGGCCGACGCTCTTGTTTGCGGCGTTGAAGGTCTTGCCGTTTGCAAGCGGCGCGAAGTCGGGCCTTGACGGGCGGAGGCGGCGTGCGAGGTTTTTTGCGAAGGTCAACACTGTCGGGCAATCATCAAGACCAGAATACGCACGAGGACCCGCAGGGATGGATCGCAGGGACGGCAGGGTTCCACCGTCGCGCCCGGTGAAGTTCGGGCCGGAAAACGGCAGGCGGCACGGGGTGCCGCCTGCGGTGGTTCATGTCAGGCGAGGCTTTCGTCGATCGCCTTGCAGGCGTCGACAAGGCCCTTCACCGCGTTGACCGAATTGTCGAACATCGCCTGTTCGTCCTTGGTCAGCTTGATCTCGACGATGCGTTCGATGCCGCCTTTGCCGATCACGGTGGGCACGCCGACATACATCTTCTTCAGGCCGAATTCGCCGTCGCAATGGGCCGCGCAGGGCAGGACGCGCTTTTGGTCCTTGAGATAGGCCTCGGCCATCTCGATGGCGGAGGTGGCGGGCGCGTAGAAGGCGGAGCCGGTCTTCAAGAGGCCCACGATTTCCGCGCCGCCGTCGCGCGTGCGCTGGACGATGGCGTCCATCTTTTCCTTGGTGGTCCAGCCCATCTCGATCAGGTCGGGCAGGGGGATGCCCGCGACGGTCGAGTAGCGGACCGAGGGGACCATCGTGTCGCCATGCCCGCCCAGAACGAAGGCGGTCACATCCTTCATCGAGACATCGAATTCCTCGGCGAGGAAGTGGCGGAAGCGCGCGCTGTCCAGAACGCCCGCCATGCCGCAGACCATGTGGGGCGGCAGGCCGGAGAATTTCTGCAGCGCCCAGACCATCGCGTCGAGCGGGTTGGTGATGCAGATGACGAACGCGTTGGGCGCGTGGTCGCGGATGCCTTCGCCCACGGATTTCATGACCTTGAGGTTGATGCCCAGAAGATCGTCGCGGGACATGCCCGGCTTGCGCGGAACACCCGCGGTGACGATGCAGACATCGGCGCCCGCGATATCGGCGTAATCGTTGGTGCCCTTGAGCTTGGCGTCGAAGCGTTCGGACGGTCCCGATTCGGCGATGTCGAGCGCCTTGCCCTGCGGCGTGCCTTCGGCGATGTCGAACAGGATGATGTCACCCAGTTCCTTCAGCGCGGCGAGATGGGCGAGCGTGCCCCCGATCTGCCCGGCACCGATCAGCGCAATCTTGGGTCTGGCCATGAGATTGATCTCCAAGTCCCTCGTTGATATCGGCGATGGGCGTAGCCCTGCGCCGTGGCGCGCGCAAGCCCGCTGCGCTGCGGCGGCTGGTGCCAGACGTCGCAGGTGTGGCAGGCGGCAGCGTCCAAGCCGCTGATACCCTTGGGAAAGGAGAGCCCATGCTGGAAGGATGGGTGTTCGCGCTGGCGGCGTTCGGCGCGTTTCTGGCGGGCCTGTCCAAGGGCGGATTCGGCGGGTCGCTGGGGTTTGCGGGCGCTGCGATTCTCGCCATGGTGGTGGAGCCGGGGGTGGCGCTCGCGCTGATGCTGCCGGTGCTGATGGCCATCGACGTGGCCGCCGTGCGCGCGTTCTGGGGCAAGTGGCATGCGCCCTCGGCGGGGGCGATCCTGACCGGCGCGCTGCCCGGGTTGGGGCTGGGGGCTGTGCTCTTCTATGTCGTGTCGGCCGATGGCATCCGGGTGTTGATCGGCGTTCTGGCGGTGGGCTTCGTCGCCTTTCGCGTGGCGCTGGCCCGAGGCCTGATCGCGCCGCGCCCGCAGGGGTTTGACCGGCGCAAGGGCTGGATCGCGGGGCTGGGCGTGGGTTTCACCAGTTTCGTGGCCCATGCGGGCGGCCCGCCCTTTGCGGTGTTCATGCTGGGGCAGGGCGGCATCGGCAAGACGCAGTATCACGCGACATCGGTGATCGTGTTCTGGGTGGTGAATGCGCTCAAGGCCGCGATCTACAGCGTCATGGGCCTGTTCACCCTGTCGCTTCTGGGATGGAGCGCGGCACTGATCCCCTTTGCGCTGTTGGGGGCCTTTGCCGGGGTGCGGGCGCATCAGGTGATCCCCGAGCGCGCCTTTTTCGCGGTGGCCCATGTCGCGCTGGTGCTGACCGGGCTGAAGCTGTTGTGGGATGGGCTGACCTGAAACGGGTCTAGAGCATGTCGCGCAAAAGTGGGAACCGGTCTTGCGCTCCCCGGACATGCGAAATCAAAAGGTTAGAGAGTGGCGCGTGACTGCGAATGAACGCGACGCGCTCTAGGTCGGTTCGCCCGGTGGCTGGGGGGCCGTGGCCTGGTAATTCTGGCCCGAGGCCATGAGGCAGGTGGTGCCGTCGACCGAGGTGACCGTGATCGTCCAGCTGCCCGTGGCGTCGGAGGCGAAAAGCTCGACGATGCGGGTCGGACCGGCAAGGCCGGTCGCCCGCAACTCCTCGCCGAAGCGGGTGCGCAGCTGGCCCAGGATCTGGTCGCGCTGGCCGCAGATGAGCGTGACACGGCCCTGCGCCAAGGCTGGCGCGGGCGGGATGGCCAGCAGGATGGCGAGGAGCGGAAAGACGAAGCGGGGCATCTTGTGACCTTTCCCTGTGCAAGGCGCAGGGGGTGATCGCGGCCCCGCTGAGCCGGTCTCGGACATGGCGCGGCCGATCGGATCGGAGCCGCGCGACATTCACGATGCCGTGGCAGGGTTAACGGGTGATGAAGACGGCATTGGGTGGTTTTCTTGCGCGCGAGGGGCTGTCCGCGAAATTTTTTTGCTGCGATGCGGCGGGATCATCTTGCTTTCGCGGCAGAGTTGTGGTCCCCCATGCGGTCAAAGCCCCGTGCCAGCCCAAAGCCAAGGAGATGTGCCTTGACCCTTCGCGCCCGCCCCTACCGCTCCGTTCTCTATATTCCCGGATCGCGCGACCGTGCGCTGGAAAAGGCCAAGGAGCTGCCGGCCGATGCCATCATCTTTGACCTCGAGGATGCGGTGGCGGTCGAGGAAAAGGTCAATGCCCGCGCGCTGTTGGCCGAGCGGCTGGCCGAAGGCGGCTATGGCAACCGGGCGCTGATCGTGCGGATCAACGGGATGGACACGCCCTGGGGCGCGGAGGATCTGGCCGCGATGATGGAGATCGGGCCGGAGGCGATCTTGCTGCCCAAGGTCGGATCGGCGGCGGATGTGGCGGCGGTGGCCGCTATGCTCGATGCCCATCCCAGGACGGCGGGCACGCAGATCTGGGCGATGATGGAGAGCCCCGTGGGCATCCTGAACGCCGCCGAGATCGCGCGCGCGCCGCGCATGGCGGGCTTTGTCATGGGCACGAATGATCTGGCCAAGGATCTGGGCTGCCGGACGCGGGGCGCGATGCATATGGCGTTGCAGCATTGCCTGCTCGCGGCGCGGGCGGCGGGGATCGTGTGCGTCGATGGCGTCTACAACGCGTTCCGCGACGAAGAGGGCCTGGCGCGCGAATGCGCGGAGGGGCGCGATTTCGGGTTCGACGGCAAGACGTTGATCCATCCGGCGCAGATCGCCATCGCCAATGCCGCCTTTGCCCCGTCGGAGGCCGAGATTGAACTGGCGCGCCGCCAGATCGCCGCCTACGAAGAGGCCGTGGCGCGCGGTGAGGGCGTCGCGGTTGTCGACGGGCAGATCGTCGAGAACCTCCATGTGGACACGGCACGCGCCACGCTGGCAAAGGCGGGCGCCATCGCCGGACAGGAGGCTGCGTGATGGGCTATATTCTTCTTATTCTCGGGATCGCGCTGTTCGCGGGGGGGCATTGGGTCAAGCGGCTTGCCCCGGAAAAGCGGGCGGCATGGGGCGACAAGGGCAAGGGCATCTTGTCGGTCGCCATGCTGGCCGGTGTGGTGCTGATGGTGGTGGGCTATCGCGGTGCGGGCTTTGTCAATGTCTGGGTGCCGCCCGCCTTCATGACGCATATCGCCAACCTGCTGGTGCTGATCGGGTTCTGGTTCTTTGCGCTGTCCAACATCAACGGGACGATGGCGGCGCGGGTGCGCCACAAGCAGCTGACCGGCGTGAAATCCTGGGCGGTGGCGCATTTGCTGGTGAACGGCGATCTGGCCTCGATCATCCTGTTCGGGGGGATGCTGGCCTGGGCGGTGGTGTCGGTCATCCTGATCAACAAGGCCCAGCCGACGTGGGAGCGCCCGGTGCAGGTGAGCGTGGCCAAGGATGCCATGGCCTTTGGCGTCGGTGCGGTGCTCTATGGCATCGTCGCGGCGATCCACACCTGGCTTGGTTACTATCCTTTCCCGATGTGAGGCTGGAATGAAGATCTATCGCCTGCTGACCGAGGATGACACCTCGGCCTTTTGCCACAAGGTGTCCGAAGCGCTGTCGAAAGGGTGGGAGCTTTACGGCAGTCCGGCCATGTCCTTTGACGCGGCGCTTGGCGTGATGCGCTGCGCGCAAGCGGTCACCAAGGAGATCGAGGCCCCCTATAGCCCCGAGATGAAGCTGGGGCAGCAATAGGATGGCCGGGACCAAGACGAATGCGGGCCGGTTTTTCGAGGATTACCGGCTGGGCGAGGTGATCGAACATGCCGTGCCGCGCACGGTATCGGGTGGGGAGCGGGCGCTTTACCACGCGCTCTACCCGGCGCGGCATGCGCTTTATTCCTCGGATGAATTCGCGCGGTCCTGCGGGCTGACGGCCAGCCCGGTCGATGACATGATCACGTTTCACACGGTCTTTGGAAAATCGGTTCCCGATATCTCGCTGAATGCGGTGGCAAATCTTGGCTATGCGGAGGGGCGGTTCCATCGCCCTGTCTGGCCCGGCGACACGCTGAGGGCTTCGTCGCGGGTGATCGGGCTGAAGCAGAATTCCAACGGCAAGACCGGTGTGGTCCATGTCCGCACCGAAGGGCGCAACCAGCGCGGGGAAACGGTGCTGGATTACGTGCGCTGGGTCATGGTGCGCAAAGGCGACGAGGGTGCCCCCGCGCCCGAGACCGTGGTGCCGGAATTGGCCAAGGTCGTGGACCCCGCCACGCTGATCCTGCCCGAGGGGCTGGATTTCAGCCGCTATGACCTGACGCTGGCGGGCGAGCCGCATCGCCTGGGCGATTACGCGGTGGGCGAGGTGATCGACCATGTCGATGGCGTGACCATCGAGGAGGCCGAACACATGATGGCCACGCGGTTGTGGCAGAACACGTCGAAGACCCATTTCGACGTGACCCCGCGCGCCGACCGGCGGCGGCTGATCTATGGCGGTCATGTCATGTCGATGGCCCGCGCGCTGAGCTTCAACGGGCTGGCCAATGCGCAGATGATCGTCGCGATCAACGGCGGCAGCCATGCCAATCCCTGTTTCGCGGGCGACACGCTGCGCGCCTGGTCCGAGGTGCTGGACACGGCCCCGACGGCAGCGCCCGGTGTCGGGGCGATCCGGCTGCGGCTGGTCGCGGTCAAGGAAGACGGACGGGCGGGCGAGCTGAAGGATGCGGAGGGCAAATACCTGCCGCATGTGTTGCTCGACCTTGATTACTGGGCGCTGATGCCTGTGTGATCGCGAGGTGTGGATTTTGTGATCACGGATTTGAAAACTGTGATCACAAAGCCCCGATCTGCGGCGTTTGGACCCAAGATGACGCATGGAATCGACAATCGTTGCAGGTGACAGCGTGGCAAAACCCGCTATTCATCGGGAAAGACAACCGCCAGACCTTTGAGAACAACCGGAAGGGTCCAAGCCATGGCCGACGTGAACCGGGGAAACCGGCCGCTTTCCCCGCATCTGACGATCTACCGTCCGCAGCTGAATTCCATCACCTCGATCTTCGTGCGCATCACCGGCAACGGCTTGATCGTGGGCGCGATCGCCGTCGTGTGGTGGCTGATGGCCGCCGCAAGCGGTGCCGCCTATTTCGAGACGATCGACGGGCTGGTGACCTCGTTCCTCGGCGATATCGTGATGGCGCTGTCGGTTCTGGCGCTGTGGTATCACGCGCTGGGCGGCGTGCGGCACCTGATCTGGGATACGGGCCGGGCGCTGGACGTGGAAACCTCGGACAAGCTGGGCTGGGGCATGATCATCGGCTCGGTGGTTCTGACCGCGCTGACGCTGATCGCGATCTGAGGGGCTGAGACGATGGCATATGTAACTGACCGCAAGCGCGTGACGGGGCTGGGGTCTGCCAAGACCGGAACGGCGCAGCATTGGACGATGACCGTCACCTCGGTCGCGCTGTTGATCCTGACGCCCTTTTTTCTTGCCATCATCGGCGGGCTTTTGGGCCAGCCGCACGAGGCCGTGGTGGCGAGCCTGTCGCGGCCCATCCCCGCGCTGATCGTGGGCGCCTTCCTGGTCGTGGGTCTGCATCACATGCGTCTGGGCATGCAGGTGCTGATCGAGGATTACACCCGCGGCCTGAGCCGCAAGATCGGTCTGATCGCGACGACCATCCTGTGTTACGCGCTGGCCGCGGGCGGGGTCGTGGCGCTGGCACAGATTGCACTTTGAGGACGAGATGAAAGACACCGTTTCCCCGAGCTACGATCTGAACACCCACAGCTACGACGTGGTCGTGGTGGGCGCAGGCGGCGCGGGCCTTCGGGCCACGCTGGGCATGGCCGAACAGGGGCTCAAGACTGCCTGCATTTCCAAGGTTTTCCCGACGCGCAGCCACACCGTTGCCGCGCAGGGCGGCATCGCGGCCAGCCTTGGCAACATGGGGCCCGACCATTGGCACTGGCACATGTACGACACCGTGAAAGGGTCGGACTGGCTGGGCGATACCGATGCGATGGAATACCTGGCCCGTGAAGCGCCCAAGGCGGTCTACGAGCTGGAACATTACGGCGTGCCGTTCTCGCGCACAGAGGATGGCAAGATCTACCAGCGCCCCTTTGGCGGCCACACGACCCAGTTCGGGGAAGGCCCGCCGGTGCAGCGCACCTGTGCCGCAGCCGACCGTACGGGCCACGCGATCCTGCACACGCTTTACGGTCAGTCGCTCAAGAACAACGCGGAATTCTACATCGAGTATTTCGCGACCGATCTGTTGATGAACGACGAAGGGCATTGCGTCGGCGTCGTGGCCTGGAAGCTGGACGACGGCACGATGCATGTCTTCCGCGCCAAGATGGTGGTGCTGGCCACCGGCGGCTATGGCCGCGCCTATTTCTCGGCCACCTCGGCCCATACCTGCACCGGGGACGGTGGTGGCATGGTCGCGCGGCAGGGGCTGCCGTTGCAGGACATGGAATTCGTGCAGTTCCACCCCACCGGCATCTACGGTGCGGGCTGTCTGATCACCGAGGGCGCGCGCGGCGAAGGCGGCTACCTGACCAATTCCGAGGGCGAGCGGTTCATGGAACGCTACGCGCCCACCTACAAGGATCTGGCGTCGCGCGACGTGGTTTCGCGCTGCATGACGATGGAGATCCGCGAAGGGCGCGGCGTGGGCAAGGAAGGGGATCACATCCACCTGCACCTGAACCACCTGCCGCCCGAAACGCTGGCGCTGCGCCTGCCCGGCATTTCGGAATCGGCGCGCATTTTCGCGGGCGTCGACGTGACCAAGGAGCCGATCCCGGTTCTGCCCACGGTCCATTACAACATGGGCGGCATCCCCACGAATTACTGGGGCGAGGTGCTGAACCCGACCAAGGACAATCCCGATGCCATCGTGCCGGGGCTGATGGCCGTGGGCGAGGCGGGCTGTGCGAGCGTGCATGGCGCGAACCGTCTGGGCTCCAACAGCCTGATCGACCTGGTCGTCTTTGGCCGCGCCGCCGCGATCAAGGCGGGGCAGATCGTCGATCCCGACAGTGCCGTGCCCGATGTGCCCAAGGCCTCGCTCGATTTCGCGATCTCGCGGTTCGACGATATCCGGCATGCGTCGGGCAATGTCTCGACCGCCGAATTGCGGCTTGAGATGCAGAAGACGATGCAGGCCGATGCTGCCGTGTTCCGCACCGACAAGACGCTGGCCGAAGGCGTGGAAAAGATGAAGGGCGTGGCGTCCAAGATGGACGACATCAAGGTGACGGACCGGTCGATGATCTGGAACTCGGACCTGATGGAAACGCTGGAGCTGACGAACCTGATGCCCAATGCGATGGCCACCATCGTGTCGGCCGAGGCGCGCAAGGAAAGCCGCGGGGCGCATGCCCACGAGGATTATCCCGACCGCGACGACGTGGAATGGCGCAAGCATTCGTTGGCCACCGTCGACGGCGCGCAGGTGGATCTGTCCTATCGCCCGGTCCATCTGAACCCGCTGATGGGTCACAACGAGGGCGGTATCGACCTCGAGCGCATCAAGCCCAAGGCGAGGGTCTATTGATCCGCATGCTGGCCGTATCCGTTCTGCTGTCCTTGGTGCTGACCGCCTGCAACAGGCCGGTCAGCGCCGAGCGCGCCTATGCGCAATGCAGCGAACAGGCGCGGCTGGCAGAGCGCCCGAGGGGATCGGTCGGGATCGGTGGTGGAACGGGCGGGGCATCGGCCGCGTTCGATCTGACCGTGACCAGCGATTTCCTGCGCGGGCGTGACCCTTACGTCGTCTATGACACCTGTTTTCGCAGACTCACCGGCGCGGGCCCGACGCGGCCCCTGATCCTGTGACGATCTTCTGACCCGGAGGACATGATCCATGGTCGAACTGACGCTTCCCAAGAATTCCCGCATCCGCACGGGCAAGACATGGCCCAAGCCCGAGGGCGCGACCAACCTGCGCAAGTTCCAGATCTATCGCTGGAACCCCGATGACGGGGAAAACCCGCGCGTCGATACCTATTGGGTCGACATGGACAGCTGCGGCCCGATGGTTCTGGACGCGCTGATCAAGATCAAGAACGAGATCGACCCCACGCTGACCTTCCGCCGGTCCTGCCGCGAGGGGATCTGCGGGTCCTGCGCGATGAACATCGACGGGATCAACACGCTGGCCTGCATCTACGGCATGGACGAGATCAAGGGCGACGTGAAGATCTACCCGCTGCCGCATATGCCGGTGATCAAGGACCTGATCCCGGACCTGACGCATTTCTATGCGCAGCATGCCTCGATCATGCCCTGGCTCGAGACGAAGACGCAGCGCCCCGAAAAGGAATGGCGCCAGTCGATCGAGGATCGGAAAAAGCTCGACGGGCTTTATGAATGCGTGATGTGCGCCTCCTGTTCGACGTCCTGCCCCAGCTATTGGTGGAACGGGGACCGCTACCTTGGGCCGGCGGCGCTGCTGCATGCCTATCGCTGGATCATCGACAGCCGTGACGAGGCGACGGGCGAGCGGTTGGATGATCTGGAAGATCCCTTCAAGCTCTACCGCTGCCATACGATCATGAATTGCGCCAAGACCTGCCCCAAGGGTCTGAACCCGGCCAAGGCGATTGCCGAGATCAAGAAGATGATGGTGGAACGCCAGCTCTGAGGCGTGCCGCCGAATTTTCGTACGAAAATTCGGCTCTGCGATTATTCGTACGAATAATCGCGTGACCCCGCCCCGAAAGGGCGGGGTTTTGCATGTGCGCTCCGGGCAAGGCGGCGTTGCACAATCATGGGATGTGGCGGCCGTCGACTGTGACTAGCTTTCCCCGCAAGGGAGGCAGTGACCGTCAAGGAGACATCCCGATGGCTGAGCAGCCGAAAACCCCCGCCTTCGACCCCGACTAGGCCCTGCGCCTGTTGGAGGAGGCATGGGCCTATTTCACCCCCGGGCCGAAGCCCGCGCCGCAAGACCATGCCTACGAGGATCTGCCGATCGCGGCCTGATGCGCAGGGTGGATGGTGCCAAACCCCTCCCCCTCCGCTCGGGGAGGGGGTCACTCTGGCGGCATGGCGGGGTTGCAAAAAGAAAATGCCGCGATGCAGCAAAATCCTTAAGATGAGTGGGTATGATTTTTTACACGTAAAAGGAGATTAACGATGTCCAAATCATGCCCCAAGACCCATTTCGACGCCGATGCAGCCCTGCGCCTGTTGGAGGAAAGCTGGGCCTATTTCGGCAAGACCACCAAGCCACAGAAAACATCCAAGAGCGCTGGCGCGCGCTGACCGCTCAGCTGCGCAGCATCCCCACGATATCATAGGTCCGGGCCAGGATCGGGGCCGCGATTTCGCGCGCGCGTTCGGCCCCGCGGCCAAGGATGCGGTCGATCTCGGCGGGGTCGTCCATCAGGCGCGACATCTCTGTCGTGATGGGCGAGAGCTTTTCGACCGCCAGATCTGCCAAGGCCATCTTGAAATGGCCGAACAGCGCGCCCTGATGCTGGTCGAGCACGGCCTGCGGCGTGATATCGGCAAGGGCTGCATAGATGTTCACGAGATTGCGCGCCTCGGGGCGGCTTTCGAGGCCCGCCAAAGCCTCGGGCAGGGGATCGGGGTCGGTCTTGGCCTTGCGGATCTTTTTCGCGATCTCGTCGGCGCTGTCTGTCAGGTTGATGCGCGTCTTGTCCGAGGGGTCGGACTTGGACATCTTTTTCGTCCCGTCCTGCAGGTTCATGACGCGGGTGGCCGCCCCTTCGATCACGGGTTCGGTGATGGGGAAGAATTCCTGCCCGTAATCGTGGTTGAACTTGGCCGCGATGTCGCGGGTCAGTTCCAGGTGCTGTTTCTGATCCTCGCCCACGGGCACATGGGTCGCGTGATAAAGGAGGATATCGGCGGCCATCAGGGCGGGATAGGCGAAGAGCCCCAGCGAGGCGGCTTCGGCATTCTTGCCCGCCTTGTCCTTCCACTGGGTCATGCGGCCCATCCAGCCCATGCGCGCGACGCAGTTGAAGATCCAGGCCAGTTGCGCGTGTTCGGGAACCTGCGACTGGTTGAAGAGGATGGATTTTTCCGGGTCGATGCCGACCGCGATGAAGCCTGCGCACAATTCACGCGTGTTGCGGCGGAGCGTGTCGGGGTCTTGCAGGGTCGCGGTGATCGCGTGCAGGTCCACCATGCAATAGATCGTCTGGTGGGTGCCTGCATCCTGCATGGTGACGAAGCGTTTCATCGCGCCAAGGTAATTGCCCAGCGTCAGACCGCCCGAGGGCTGGATGCCCGAGAATACGCGCGGTGCGAAATGCGGTGCCGTCATGATCCTGCCCCTTGGCCTTTTGCGCCATGGCCGCCTCTGGCCAAGTGCCGCCGCATCGCTTACCCACGGGGGCAGATGGCGTCAACCAAGGGCAGGCCCCGCGATGGATCGGCACAATGTTTCCCCCTTCAACGCGCTGCCCCCGGTGGTGGTGGCGCTGGCCGTGGTGATCTTTGGCCTCGAGGTCATGTTCCAGGCCGCGACGGCGGGGTTTCTGGGCGGTCAGGGCGGGATCGGTTGGCGGCTGAACGCGATCCGCGATTACGCCGTCTTTGACGAGATCGCGCGGGCGATGTGGGTCAACAACATCTGGCCCGCGAGCGAGCTTTTGCGGCTTGTGACCTATCCGCTGATCCATACGGGCTTTGCCCATGCGGCTTTCGTCGTCGTCTTCATCCTGGCCATCGGCAAGATGGTGGCGGAGGTGTTTTCGCCCTTGGCCTTTGTCGCGCTGTTCCTTGGGTCGGCCATCATGGGGGCGATCGGCTTTGTCGTGCTGATGAACAGCCCCTATCCGCTGGTGGGGGGATATCCCGGTGTCTACGGGTTGATCGGGGCCTTCACCTTCATCCTGTGGACGCGGGAACACCTGCGCGGGGGGCCGGGTTATCGCGCCTTTGGCCTGATCGGGATGCTTTTGGCGATCCAGCTTCTGTTCGGGCTGATCGGGGGGGAATTCGGCAATGTGGTGGCCGATCTGTCGGGTTTCGTCGCAGGCTTCCTGATGTCCTTTGTGCTCAGCCCCGGTGGCTGGCAGCGCGTGCTGTCGAAGCTGCGCAGCCGTTAACGCCGACGGAGCGCATCGCGGAATTCCGCAATCCGGAAGGCGCCGAGCGCCTGACCGGCAAGCCCGTAGACGGCCAGCCCGCCCAGAACCAGCGCGGCCAGCGCGAGGTAACGCAGACCCGGCGCGGCGAGGGCAGGGGCCAGAAGCGTCGCGCCGATGACAAGGGCCAGCCCCATCACCATCGCGGCCAGCACGATCCGGCCAAGCCGCTGGCGGTAGCGGTCGTCGAACATCGCCACCTCGCCCATGCTGCGCCGCCCCCGCGCCAGCAGCCAGACCATCGTCCAGGCCGCAACCGAGGTCGCAAGGGCCGCACCGACAAAGCCGATGACAAAGGCAAGGCCGATGGCCACGACGCCATTCACCACCATCGCCACAAGTGCGAAGCGGAACGGCGTTTTCGTATCCTCGCGCGCGAAATAGAGCGGTTGCAGCACCTTTTGCAGGACAAAGGCGGGCAGGCCGATCCCGTAGGCGGCGAGCGCCAGCGCCGTTTGGGCGGTATCGCTGGCCTCGAATGCGCCGCGTTCGAACAGGACCGACACAAGCGGCACGGGGATCACGCAGAGCGCTACGGCGGCAGGCACGGTCAGGGCCAGACAGATCTCGCCCGCGCGGCTGAGTGCATAGCGCCCGCCCGCCCCATCCCCAGCCCGCAGGCGGCGCGACAGGTCGGGCAGAAGCACGACGCCGATGGCCACACCCACCACGCCCAGGGGAAGCTGGTAAAGCCTGTCGGCAAGGCTCATCCAGACGATGGCCCCTTCGAAGAAGCTGGCGACCTGGCGACCGACCAGAAGGTTGATCTGCACCACGCCGCCCGCCAGCATCGCGGGCAGCATGATGATCGCCAGTTGCCGCATCTCGGGCGTCAGGCGGGGCAGGCGCGGGATCAGGCGAAAGCCTGCGCGCGATGCGGCGGTCCAGACCAGGGCCACCTGCGCCAGACCCGCAAGCAAGATCCCCCAGCTGAGCAGCGTACCATGGCGCAGGCCCGTCAGGTCATCGCCCGGCCCTGCGCTGTCGATGGTGAAAGCCGCGCCTGCGGCAAGATCGGTTTCCGCGATCAAGAGCATCGCGATCAGCACGACATTGAGCAAGATCGGCGCGGCGGCGGCGGCAGCAAAGCGCCCCGTCGCGTTCAAGAGCCCCGACAGGAGCGCGGCCAGCGAGATGAAGAGGATATAGCCAAAGGCCACGCGCCCGAAATCGACGGCCAGTTCGAAACGCACATCGCCCGCAAAGCCCCCCGCCATGGCCAGAACCAGCCATGGCATGGCCAGTTGCGCCACCAGCGTCAGGACGATCAGGACTGTGGCAAGCGCCGCAAAGGCATCGCGCGCAAAGCCGAGCGCGTTTTCGCCCGCCTCCAGTTTCTTCGAGAACATCGGCACGAAGGCGGTGTTGAACGCGCCCTCGGCAAAGAAGCGGCGAAAGAGGTTGGGCAAGGAAAAGGCGATGAAGAACGCCTCGGCCACAGGTCCCGTGCCCATGAAGGCCGCGATCAGGATGTCACGCACGAAGCCCAGAAGCCGGCTGCCCAGCGTCCACATGCCGACCGTGATGAACCCCGAGATCAGCCGGATCGGTCGGGCGATGGCGGCCATGTCAGGCCCCCGCGCGTTCTGCGACCCGCGCGATGGCGTCGCGCAGCTTGCGCTCCAACGCCTCTTGCCGGGATTTCGCATGGAGTTTCAGGCCGAACATATCCTTGACGTAGAAGGTATCGACCACCTGCGCCCCATAGGTCGCGATCACGGCGGACGAGATGTAGATGTTGGAGGCCGCCAGCGTCTTGGTCAGGTCATAGAGCAGGCCGGGACGGTCGCGGGTATCCACCTCGATGATCGTGTAGATTTCCGAGCCTTCGTTGTCGAAGGTGATGTTGGTCGGCACCTTGAAGGGACGTTCGCGTTTCTTGATCTTTTCGCGGCTTTCCAGCGCGCGGGAGGCCACGACCTCGCCCTTCAACGTCTTGTCGATCATGTCGCGCAGGCGCGGCAGGCGGCGGGATTCGTAGGGGTTGCCCTCGGCATCCTGCACCCAGAAGACGGCGGTGGCATAGCCATCCTTGGAGGTATAGGTGCGCGCGTCGACCACGTTGGCCCCGACAAGCGACAGGGCGCCTGCAAGCCGCGAGAAGATGCCGGGATGGTCGTTGAGCGCGAAACAGACGCGGGTCGCATCGCGGTCGGGGTCTTCGCGGGTGTCGATGCGGATCTCGTCCGCCCCGATGCCGCGCAGCATCTCGGCAAAGGTGACTTGCGTGGCAAGGTCGAGCCCTTGCCAATAGGGGCCGTAATGGCGGTCCATCTCGGCCTTGAGATCGGGTTTGGCCCAATCGGCCAGCGCATCGCGCAGCGCGCGCTTGGCCTCGCCCTCGAGGTTCTCGCGGTTGAGATCTTCGAGGCCGGTGTCGAGCGCCGTGGCCGTCGCCCGGAAAAGGCCGCGCAAAAGCGTCGCTTTCCAGTTGTTCCAGGTGTTGGGCCCGACGCCCCGGATGTCGCAGACCGTGAGCACGGTCAGCAATTCGAGCCTTTCGCGGGTTTTCACCGCCTTGGCGAAATCGCGCACCGTGCGGGGATCGGCGATGTCGCGTTTCTGCGCCATGTCCGACATCAGCAGGTGATAGCGCACCAGCCATTCGACCGTGTCGCATTCGGCCTGTTTCAGGCCCAGCCGGGGGCAGAGGCTGCGCGCGATGCGGGCACCCACGACGGAATGATCCTCTTTCCGTCCCTTGCCGATGTCATGGAGCAGGCAGGCGACGTAGAGAACCTTTCGGTTCACCCCGCGCTTGAGGATGTTCGAGGCGACCGGCAATTCCTCGACCAGTTCGCCGCGTTCGATCTGCGCCAGCGTCGAGATGACCTGGATCGTATGCTCGTCCACCGTGTAGCTGTGATACATGTTGAATTGCATCATCGCGACGATGGGCGCGAATTCGGGCAGAAAGGCCGAAAGCACGCCCAATTCGTTCATCCGCCGGAGCGCGCGTTCGGGATTTCCCTGTTTCAGCATCAGGTCGAGAAAGATCGCGCAGGCCTCGGGGTCGCGGCGCATCTCGTCATCGATCAGGCGCAGGTTGGCGGACAGCGCGCGCATCGTGTCGGGGTGTATCAGGTAGCCTGTGCGCAACGCCTCTTCGAAGAGGCGCAGGATGTTGAGCTTGTCGGTGAAAAACGCCTGTTCGTCGGCGATGGCGAGCCGGTTCTGTTTCAGCACGTAACCCGGTTTGAGCTTCTTGCGCCGGGTGCGCCCGCGCAGGAAGCCGAAGATGCTGGGTTCTTGCTTGACGTGGCGCGCTTCCAGTTCGGTCAGGAAGATGCGGGTCAATTCGCCGACGCGGGTGGCGTGGCGGAAATAATCCTGCATGAAATGCTCGACCGCGCGCCGCCCGGAATGGTCGCGGTAGCCCAGCCGTTCGGCGACCGCGACCTGGTTGTCGAAGGTCAGCTGGTCCTGGGCCCGATCCGCGATCAGGTGCAGGTGACAGCGCGTGGCCCAGAGGAACCGTTCGGCCGCGTCGAAGGCGGCGAATTCCTCGGCGGTGAAGACGCCGAGGTCCACCAATTCGCCCGCGCGGTTCACGCCATGTTCGTATTTGGCGATCCAGTAGAGTGTCTGAAGGTCGCGCAGGCCCCCCTTGCCTTCCTTGACATTGGGTTCGAGCACGTAGCGCTGGCCGCCCTGCTTGCGGTGGCGGGTGGCGCGTTCCTCGAGCTTGGCCTCGATGAATTCGCCGACGGTGCCGTGGAAGAGCTGCTCGCGCAGCGCGCGGCGCAGCTCGTCGGCGATGGCCTCCTCGCCGCTGAGAAAGCGCATCTCCAGCAGGCTGGTGCGGATCGTGATGTCCTGTTTGCCCAGCCGCAGGCAGTCGCGGATCGTGCGGCTGGAATGGCCCACCTTCATGTGCAGGTCCCACAGCATGTAGAGGGCGGATTCGATCACGCTCTCGGCATGGGCGGAGATCTTGCCCGATGTGACGAACAGAAGGTCGACATCGGAATAGGGTGCCATTTCGCCCCGGCCATAGCCGCCGATGGCCATGATTGCCATGCGTTCGGCCTGTGTGGGCAGGGCGTTGGGGTGCAGATGGGTTTGCGCGACGTGCAGGACGCCGCGCACGAGGCCATCGGTCAGGTAGGTATAGGCGCGGGTGATGCGCCGCGCGGTCAGCGGGTTCGCGGCGATCCCCTCCTCGATGGCGCGGCGGCCCGTGGCCTGGGCCTCTTGCAGGATGCGGGTCGCCGCCGCGCGGATGGAAGCGGCCTCGGACAGGCCCGCCACGGCCTGATCCAGCCGCGCGCACAGCGCTGCTTCGTCGAGAATGACCTCGGCCGGTGCGATCAGCGCGCCGGGGGCGGAGGGTGTGGGCGGAAGGCTCGGGTTCCGGTCAGAAACCGAAACCGGCAAGGCGTCTTGGGGCGGGGTCAATCATGGCCACCTGGTTCTGGGTCACTTGGGCGATGGCCATCGCACGCTGGTTCGTGCCATCGGTGAGCAGTCGGAATACCCCGTTCGCGCCTTCGAAACCAGCGCTGGCCGTCAGGTCGGCCGCACCGAGCCGTCCGGAGGCCATCGCAGTCTCGCCCACGGCGCGGATCGCGTCATAGCCAAGGGCCGCAAGGATATGGGGCGGGGTTGCATATGTGGCCTCGTAGCGACCGTTGAAATCGGCGGCGGCCTGCGGATCGGGAACCGTGAACCAACCGCCCTGAAGTCCGGACAGTTCCAGCGTCTGGGGCGGCGTGTCCCAGCGGGTCAGACCCATCATCTGCACCGCTTCGAGGTCGAGCCCGTTTTCCGGCAGAAGCTGGGCGAAGAAAGGCAGCGCGCCGGCGCTGTCCGAGGTCAGCATCAGCGCATTGGCCTGGTTGTCCCGCACCGCGGACATGATCTGCGGCACCGCGCCGATCACCCCGTTTTGCGAGAATTCGTAAGGCACGGTCTGCACGACGGTCGCCCCCGCCGCTTGCGCCGAGCGCAGGACGGCATCGCGCGCCACCTCGCCCGCGAGGTTCTGGGCATGGGCCACGACGATGCGGTCGCGCCCCTGCGATGCGGCATAGCTCACGATGCGCGCCGCCGAATTCTGGAAGGTATGGCCCAGCACGAAGACATTGCCGCCCGCGATCTCGGTGTTGTTCGAGAAACTGAGGATGTTGACGTTGGAATTGGCCACGGCGACGCCTGCGGCGGCCGCGCTGTCCGAACGCAGCGGGCCCACGATGATGTCGGCCCCGGCCTGAACGGCCTCGCGCGCGGCATTGGCGGCCTGGGCGGGCAGGCCTGCCGTGTCGTAGACGGTGATCTCGATCGTGACGCCCGGCAAATCGGCCGCAGCGAGACGGGCCGCGTTTTCAAGGCTTTGCGCAATGGTCGCATCGCCGCCCTGGGCGGAGGTGACCGGCAGCAGCATCGCCACCTGCACCGTCTGCCCCCCGACCGAAGGCCCGGAGCCAAGCCGGGGGCCCGCGACCTGGCACGCCCCCAGCGCCGTGGCGAGGCCAAGGCTCGCAAGGATCTTCAGGGGCTTGCGGATGGTGCGCAAAGCGGAAAACATGAGCTCGATACCTCCGTGGGGCGCTGCCGACCGTTTCCGACTAGGCTAGAGCGTCCGCCACGGCAAGTAAACGATGCCCGCGCGGGATGCGCCGGCTCAGGCGGGATGTCACCGATGGATCGAGACGCCGGGGAAGGGACGGGCACGGCCCGCCGTGTCGCGCTGGCAGCGGGGCTGTGGTTTGTCGCCACCCCGATCGGGGCTGCGCGCGACATCACGCTGCGCGCGCTCGATATCCTGGCCAGTGCCGATGTGCTGGTGGCCGAGGATACCCGCACCCTGCGCCACCTGATGGAAATCCACGGGCTGCGTTTGGGCGACAGGCCGCTCATCGCCTATCACGACCACAATGGCGCCGAGGCGCGCCCCCGCATCCTGCGCCATCTCGTAGAGGGACGCAGCGTGGCCTATTGTTCCGAGGCGGGAACGCCGGTCGTGGCCGATCCGGGCTATCAGCTGGCGCGCGCGGCCATCGGGGCGGGGCATCCGGTGAATGCCGCCCCCGGCCCTTCGGCCGCGATCATGGCGCTGAGCATCTCGGGCCTGCCGTCGGACCGGTTCCTCTTTGCGGGTTTTCCCCCGGCGCAGGCCGGCGCACGGGCGCGTTGGATCGAGGAAATCGGGACGATCCCCGCGACGCTGATCATCTATGAAAGTCCACGGCGCGTTCAGCGATTGTTAGGGGAATTCTGCGAGCACTGGGGAGAGATGCGGGAGGCGGCGCTGTGCAGGGAATTGACCAAACGCTTCGAAGAGGTGCGCCGGGGCACCTTGGGCAGCCTGCGCGATGGTCTGGCGGGGGATGCCCCGAAGGGTGAGATCGTGCTGGTGATCGGTCGCCCGCTCGAGGTGGCTCCGGACGCGGCGGATGTGGATGCCGCGCTTGCCGAGGCGATGGGGCGGATGCGGCTCAAGGATGCCGCCGCCCATGTCGCCGAGGCGCTGGGCCTGCCGCGGCGGGATGTGTATCAACGCGCGCTTGCGCTGAAGGAAGGATCGGACGGATGAGCGGATTGCGGTCGTATCTTGCGGGCAAGGCAGCCGAAGACAGTGTCGTGGCGCGCTATGCTGAGGAGGGATACCGGGTGCTGTGTCGTCGTTGGCGCGGTCCCGGTGGCGAGATCGATCTGGTCCTGTCGAAAGGGGATGTGGTCATTTTCGTCGAGGTGAAATCCGCGCCAAGCTGGGCCGAGGCGGCCACGCGCCTGTCACGCCGCCAGATTGCGCGGTTGATGACCAGCGCCGAGGCCGGATTGGGCTTTTTCCTGCGCGGCTCCCTGACCGAGATGCGGTTCGATGTCGCCTTGGTCGACCGGGCCGGGCGGATCGATGTCCTGCCCAATGCGTTGATGGCGGCCTGACCCGGTCGCGCAACCGCGCAGCCTTGCGCCCGGCGCGGCCACGCGCCAAACAGGGTGCGATGCAATTGCACGGAGCGCGGGCCATGAAGGTTGCCTTTCAGATGGACCCGATCGGGTCGGTCAATATCGATGCCGACAGCACCTTTCGCCTCGCCGAAGAGGCGCAGGCGCGTGGCCATGATCTTTGGGTCTATACCCCCGATCACCTGAGCTATCGCGAAGGGCGCATCATGGCGCGTGCCCAAAGCCTGCGGGTGCAGCGCGTGCGGGGCGATCATGCCCATCTGGGTCCGGTCGAGGATCTGGATCTGGGCGATGTCGACGTGGTCTGGCTGCGGCAGGATCCGCCTTTCGACATGGGCTATATCACCACCACGCATCTTCTGGACCGGTTGAAGGGGCAGACGCTGGTGGTGAACGACCCGTTCTGGGTGCGCAATTGCCCCGAGAAACTGTTGGTTCTGGATTTTCCCGAGCTGACGCCGCCCACGACCATCGCGCGCGATCTGTCCGTCCTGCGCGAGTTCAAGGATCGCCATGGCGACATCATCCTCAAACCGCTTTATGGCAATGGCGGTGCGGGCGTGTTCCGGCTGACCGACAGCGACCGCAACCTCAATTCGCTGCATGAATTGTTCACCGGCATCAATCGCGAGCCGCTTATCGCGCAGAAATTCCTGCCGGCCGTGTCGGAGGGGGACAAGCGGATCATCCTCGTCGACGGGCAGGCCGCGGGTGCGATCAACCGCGTGCCGGCCACGGGCGAGACGCGGTCGAACCTGCACGTGGGCGGGCGGGCGGAAAAGATCGGACTGACCGCGCGCGAGCATGAGATCTGCGAGGCCATCGGCCCCCGGCTGCGCGAGATGGGGCAGGTTTTCGTCGGTATCGACGTGATCGGCGGCTACCTGACCGAGATCAACGTGACCTCTCCCACCGGCATCCAGGAATTGGAGCGGTTCGACGGGATCAATGTCGCGGGCAAGATCTGGGCGGCGATCGAGGCCAAGCTCTAATCGCTGTTGGCGGTCCCCGAGCCGATGAGCCGATAGGCCAGCGCCTCGGCGATATGGGGCGTGGCGACCGTGGTGTCGCCCTCCAGATCGGCGATGGTGCGGGCAAGCCGCAAGAGCCGGTGATAGCCCCGCGCGGTCAGGCGAAACCGCTCCGCCGCCTTGACAAGAAAGGCTTTTCCGGCTGGATCGGGGGTGGCGATGGCGTCGAGCAGCGCGCCTTCGGCATCGGCGTTGACGCGGGCGGGGGCGCCCAAGGCTGCGAAGCGGTCGGCCTGGATCCGCCGGGCGGCGGCCACGCGCAGCGCGATATCGGCGCTTTTCTCGCCGGTCGCGGGCAGGTCGAGATCGGCATAGGCCACGGGCGGCACCTCGAGCCGCAGATCGAACCGGTCCATCAGCGGGCCCGAGATGCGGCCCATGTAATCCTCGCCACAGAGCGGCGCGCGGCCACAGGCCTGGGCGGCATCGTAAAGCTGGCCGCAGCGGCAGGGGTTGGCGGCGGCGATCAGCAGGAAGCGGCAGGGATAGGTGACATGCGCATTGGCGCGGGCGACCACGACATCGCCGGTTTCGATGGGTTGGCGCAGGGTTTCGAGGACGGCGCGGGGATATTCGGGGAATTCGTCGAGGAAGAGAACCCCGTTGTGCGCAAGGCTGATCTCGCCCGGTTTGGCGCCCCGGCCGCCGCCGACGATGGCGGCCATGGAGGCGGTGTGATGGGGCGCGCGATAGGGGCGGGTGCGGGAAATGCCGCCTTCGTCGAGGAGGCCCGCAAGCGAATGAATCATCGAAGTTTCAAGGGCTTCGGGAGCCGATAGCGGCGGCAGGAGGCCGGGAAGGCGCGCGGCCAGCATGGATTTCCCGGAACCGGGACTGCCCACCATCAGGAGGTGATGGCGACCGGCTGCAGCGATTTCGAGCGCGCGTTTGGCGCGTTCCTGTCCGCGCACTTCGGAGAGGCATTTGAGATGCGGGGTCTCGATCACCTCGCCGGGGCGGGCGGGGTCGAGGGGGGCGCGGTCGGTCAGGTGGCCGATCAGCTCGGCGAGGGTGCGCGCGGCGAAGACGGGGGTTGCGCCGACCCAGGCGGCCTCGGCCCCGCAGGCGGCGGGACAGAAGAGGACGCGCCCATCCTCGCCTGCCGCGAGCGCCGTGGGCAGCGCCCCGATGACGGCGACGAGCGTGCCGTCGAGGGACAATTCGCCCAGCGCCATGGCCCCGTCCACACGATCACGGGGCACAATATCGAGGGCTGCAAGCAGCGCGAGCGCTATGGGTAGATCGAAATGCGAGCCTTCCTTGGGCAGGTCGGCGGGCGAGAGATTGACCGTGATCCGCTTGGAGGGGAGCGCGATGGCCATGGCCGAAAGCGCGGTGCGGACCCTTTCGCGGGCCTCGGACACGGCCTTGTCGGGCAGACCCACGACGGCGAAGGCCGGCACGCCGGGGGTCACGGCGCATTGCACCTCGACCCGGCGGGCCTCGAGCCCTTCGAAGGCTACGGTGTGGATGCGGGACAGGCTTTCGGGGCGGGCTGTGTCGAACATGGTTAACCGCTACGCTGGAGACATTACCGAAGCGTAAACAAAACGGGCCGGATCCTGACGAAAGATGACCGGCGGCGGAAGGCGGTAACGGATCGGAAAGAATTGCAGCTTTCGCGCCCCGTGCGGCGATGTGGAGGGGACGGCGACGCGCGGGTCGCGGGCGGGTGAACGCATCGGGCCGGACCGGCGCGCGCGGTGGCTGCTCGCGCATTCGTGATGAGCGAAACCCGCGCGACATATGCCGGTGCACGAAATTTTCTACCCCAAAAAGTGAACCAGATGGTCTTTCGCTGCGTAACACCCATCAGAACGCTGCTTGCCAATGGCGTCATCAACGCAAACCGGGGGGTTCCCAGATGGCACTGGACATGGGTGGAGAACACAGCCTCAGCCGCCGCGCGATGCGGGCGGAGTTGCTGGATGCGGAGACGGAACTGAAACTGGCCTATGCCTGGCGCGACCATCGCGACGAGGAAGCGCTGCATCGGCTGGTGACGGCCTATATGCGGCTTGCCATCTCGATGGCGGCCAAGTTCAAGCGCTATGGCGCGCCGATGAACGATCTGATCCAGGAGGCGGGGCTGGGCCTGATGAAGGCGGCCGACAAGTTCGACCCCGATCGTGGCGTGCGCTTTTCGACCTATGCGGTCTGGTGGATCAAGGCGTCGATCCAGGATTACGTGATGCGCAACTGGTCGATGGTGCGCACCGGGTCCACGTCGAGCCAGAAATCGCTTTTCTTCAACATGCGCCGGGTCCAGGCGCGGCTGGAGCGCGAGGCGCTGGCCGCGGGCCAGAACCTCGACAAGCACCAGATGCGCCAGATGATCGCGACCGAGGTCGGCGTGCCGCTGCATGATGTCGAGATGATGGAGGGGCGTCTGGCGGGTTCGGATTATTCGCTGAACGCCACGCAATCCGTCGATGACGAGGGCCGCGAATGGATCGACGCGCTGGAGGATACGAGCACCCAGGCCGCCGAGATCGTCGAAGAAGCCCATGACACCGAACAGCTGCGCGATTGGCTGATCGTCGCCATGCAGGCGCTGAACGACCGGGAACGGTTCATCGTGCGCGAGCGCAAGCTGCGCGAGGAGCCCCGGACGCTGGAGAGCCTGGGCGAGGAACTGGGCCTGTCCAAGGAGCGCGTGCGCCAGCTGGAAGCCGCCGCTTTCGCCAAGATGCGCAAGACGCTGGAAGCGCAGTCGAAGGAGGTTCGGTCATTCTTCGTCGCCTGATCCTGCACGCGCCGCTGGCCCTTTTGGTGGCGCTGTTCGCCTATTCGCTGGCGACGGCCGCGCCAGAGCACGATCTGCCGCTGGCCGAGGGGTCGCCGTCCATGGCGGTGGCCTTTGTCGCGCTGCGCTGAGGTGCGGCGCGCCGTGATGCTGGCCTGTGCGCTGGGCGCGCAGGCCCTTCCTGCCCTTGGTCAAGCAAGCCTGCCCGAGATCGTCGCGGCGGCATCCCGCGCGGAGGTCGTGGTGCTGGGCGAGGTGCATGACAATCCGGGCCATCATGCCCTGCAGGCCGAGGTTCTGGAGGGGATCGGGCCATCCGCCATCGTGTTCGAGATGATCGGTGCGGAAGCGGCGCGGGGGATCACGCCGGAGATGGCGGGGGATGCGCAAGCGCTTGCCTTTTATCTTGATTGGGCCAATTCCGGCTGGCCGGATTTTTCCTATTACGCGCCGCTCTTTGCCTATGGGGCGGAGGTGCCGGTTTATGGCGCGCTGATCGGGCGGGAGGCGGCGCAGGGGGCCTTTGCCCAAGGCGCTGCCGAAGTTTTCGCAGGCGATGCGGCGCTGTTCGGTCTGAGCGCGGCCCTGCCCGAGGCGGAACAGGCCGCGCGCGAGGCCGAGCAGATGGCGGCCCATTGCGATGCATTGCCCGAGGATATCCTGCCCGGTTTCGTGGAGGCGCAGCGGCTGCGCGATGCGGCGCTGGCCGAGGCGGCGCTTGAAGCCCTGGCCGCCCATGGCGGGCCGGTGGCCGTGATCACCGGCAATGGCCATGCGCGCCGCGATTGGGGTGTGCCCGCCTTGATCGCGCGGGCCGCGCCGGAGGTTGCGGTTTTCAGCCTTGGCCAGTTCGAGGCGGTGCCGGAGGGCGATCAGCCCTTTGATCTGTGGGCCTTGTCGGAGCCGGTGGACCGGCCCGACCCCTGTGCCGCCTTTCGCTGAAAGAGATTGCCCTTGGACGGGCTGCCCCCTACCTTCGGCCCCCGTGGAATGAGGTGGCCATCATGCTGGCGGGCAAGCGGATTCTCCTGATCATCGGCGGCGGTATCGCGGCCTACAAGGCGCTGGACCTGATCCGGCGTTTGCGGGATGCGGGCGCATCTGTCGTGCCGGTCCTGACGCGGGCGGGCGAGGAATTCGTGACGCCCTTGTCGGTGTCGGCCCTGGCGGGGGAAAAGGTCTATCGCGACCTGTTCGATCTGACCGACGAGGCGGAGATGGGGCATATCCAGCTGTCGCGCGCCGCCGACCTGGTGGTGGTGGCCCCCGCGACCGCCGATCTGATGGGCAAGATGGCCCATGGTCTGGCGAATGATCTGGCTTCGACCCTGTTGATGGCGACCGACAAGCGGGTGCTGATCGCGCCTGCGATGAATGTGCGGATGTGGGAGCATCCCGCCACGCAGCGCAACCTGTCGGTGTTGCAGGGGGATGGCGTTCTGGTCGTGGGGCCGAACGAGGGATCCATGGCCTGCGGCGAATTCGGGCCGGGGCGGATGGCCGAGGTGCCCGAGATCGTGGCGGCGGTGGGGCGCGCCTTGGGCGACGGACCGCTCAAGGGGCGGCATGTGCTGGTGACATCGGGGCCGACGCATGAGCCGATCGACCCGGTGCGCTACATCGCCAACCGCTCTTCCGGGGCGCAGGGCACGGCGTTGGCCGAGGCGCTGCGCGACCTGGGGGCAAGGGTGAGTTTCGTCACCGGGCCGGCGAGCGTGCCGCCGCCCGCCGGGGTCGACGTGGTGCGGGTGGAAACGGCGCAGGAGATGGCAGCGGCGGTCGAGGCGGCGCTTCCGGCCGATGCGGCCGTCTTTGCCGCGGCGGTGGCCGATTGGCGCGTGGCCAATGCGGCGGGACAGAAGATGAAGAAGGATGGCACGGGCGCGCTGCCCCGGCTGGACTTTGCCGAGAACCCCGACATCCTGGCAGGCGTGGCGCGGATGGGGGCGGGGCGGCCCCGGCTGGTCGTGGGCTTTGCCGCCGAGACCGAGACGGTGGAGGCCCATGCGACGGCCAAGCGCGCGCGCAAGGGTTGCGACTGGATCGTGGCCAATGATGTCTCGCCCGGAACGGGGATCATGGGGGGCGCGGAGAATGCGGTCACGCTGATCACGGCGGAGGGGGCGGAGGCCTGGCCGCGCATGGCCAAGGGCGAGGTTGCGCGACGTCTGGCCGCGCGCATCGCGCAGGCCTTGGCCTGAGCTTTTCGCGGCGCATATGCATATTTGGGGAAAGATGAAGGGGGCTTCGTGGCCGTTCTGATCGAGGTTTTGCGCGAGGATTGGGCCGATGCGGCCGTGCCCTTGCCCGATTATGCCACGGCGGGGGCGGCGGGGGCCGATCTGCGGGCGAATTTGCGGGAGGCGGATCGGCTGGCGGGTTTGTTGCTGAAGCCCGGGGCGCGGATGCTGGTGCCGACGGGGCTGCGGGTGGCGATCCCGCAAGGGTTCGAGCTGCAGATCCGGCCACGCTCGGGGCTGGCGCTGAAGCACGGGGTGGGTTTGCCCAACAGTCCCGGCACGATCGACAGCGATTACCGGGGGCCCTTGGGCGTGATCCTGGTGAATTTCGGGAGCGAGGCCTATCGGGTGCGCCATGGCGCGCGGATCGCGCAGGCGGTGGTGGCCCCTGTGGCGCTGGCGCGGTTCGAGGTGGTGACGGCGTTGGCGGGAACGGCGCGCGGGGCGGGGGGCTTTGGCTCCACCGGGGTCGGCTGATGCTGTTCGTTCTGTTTCTGGCGGGCCTGTTGTGGGGTGTGGGGCATCTGATGCGCACGCCCGTGCAGGCGCGGCTTTACATGCTGGGCCTGTTGTATCTGGCGGTGCTGGCGGTGCAGATCGCGCTGCCGGAGGGCAATGGATTGCGGGAGGCGGTTGGCGGGTCGCTTGCGGAATGGCTGACGCTGGGCGCCCTGGCGGCCTTGGTGGTGGGCTACCGGGCGGTTCTGGCGCGCATCCGGGCGAGGGCGGAGGTGGTGGAGGCCGGGCGCGTCGCCCCGCCGGTGCAACAGGGCCCCTTTTCCGGCGAGGAGCTGGAGCGCTATGCCCGCCACATCACGTTGCGCGACATCGGCGGGCCAGGGCAGAAGGCGCTCAAGGAGGCGTCGGTTCTGGTCGTGGGGGCAGGCGGGCTTGGATCTCCCGCGATCCTTTACCTTGCCGCGGCGGGGGTTGGGCGGATCGGGGTGATCGATGCCGATGAGGTCAGCCTGTCGAACCTGCAGCGGCAGGTGATCCATACCGATGAGCGGCAGGGCATGCCCAAGGTCTTTTCGGCGCAAAAGGCGGTGGCGGCCTTGAACCCCCATGTCGATCTGCGCCCCTACAACCGGATGCTCACGCCCGAGATCGCCGAGGCGCTTTTCGCCGAACATGACCTGATCCTCGATGGGACGGACGCTTTTGCCACAAGGTCCATGGTGAATGCGGCGGCCGTGGCCGCGGGGCGGCCCGTGATCGCGGGCGCGATTTCCGCCTGGGAGGGGCAGGTGACGATCTATGATCCGGCGGGCGGTGCGCCCTGCATGGCCTGCATCTTTCCCAAGGCGCCGGCACCGGGCCTGTCGGCCACCTGCGCCGAGACGGGCGTGATCGGGGCGCTGCCGGGGGTCATCGGGTCGGTGATGGCGCTGGAGGCGGTCAAGGAGATCACGGGCGCGGGCAAGACGCTGCGGGGGCGGATGATGATCCATGATGCGCTCCATGCCGAAACGCGCGAGATCGCGGTGGCGCGGCGGGCCGATTGCCCGGTGTGTGGCGGCTTGTGAGGATGCGAGAAGATTGGGCGGGGCGATCTCCGCCAAGGCCAAGGAGGGCTGTCGATGACCAACCCGTTGCTCGAGACCTGGGACACGCCCTTTGGCCTGCCGCCCTTTGACCGCATCGCGGATGGCGATTTCGCGCCCGCGATGGAGGCGGCGCTGGAGGAGGGGCGCGCGGCGATCGCGGCCATCGCGGAGAACCCCGAGCCTGCGAGTTTTGCCAATACGGTCGCGGCGCTGGAAATGGCCGATGCGCTGCTCGACCGGGTGGCGGGGGTTTTCTACAACCTCGCCGGATCGACATCGAACCCCGTGCGGGAAGGGTTGCAGCGGGAATTTGCGCCCAAGCTTTCGGCCTATTCCTCGGAGATCACCAACAATGCGGCGCTTTTTGCCCGGATCGACGATCTGTGGCAGCGGCGGGACCAGCTGGAGCTGACCGAGGAGGAGGAGCGGGTGCTCTACCTGACGCATCGGTCCTTTGCCCGGTCGGGGGCGGCGCTCGAGGGGGCGGCGCGGGCGCGGCTGACGGAGGTGAAGGCACGGCTGGCGGTGCTGGGGACCGAGTTCACCCAGAACCTCCTGGCCGATGAGCGGGATTGGACCATGCCGCTGTCGGAGGCCGATCTGGAGGGGTTGCCCGGTTTCGTCATCGATGCCGCCCGTGCGGCGGGGCAGGAAAAGGGGCATGAGGGGCCGGTCGTGACCCTGTCGCGCTCGCTCATCGTGCCGTTCCTGCAATTCAGCCCGCGCCGCGATCTGCGCGAGCGGGCCTGGCGGGCCTGGACCGCGCGGGGGAGAAACGGGGGGGCGACCGACAATCGCGCGATCGCTGCCGAGATCCTGACCCTGCGGGAGGAGCGAGCGCGATTGCTGGGCTATGAAAGCTTCGCCGCCTACAAGCTCGAGACCGAGATGGCGGGCAACCCGCAGGCGGTGCGCGACCTTCTCATGCGGGTCTGGGAGCCCGCGCGCGCGCAGGCCATGGCGGATGCCGAGCGGCTGGAGGCGATGCTGCACGAGGACGGGATCAACGGCGCGCTGGAGCCCTGGGATTGGCGCTATTATTCCGAGAAACGCCGCGCGGCCGAGCATGATCTGAACGAGGCGGAGCTGAAGCCCTATTTCCGGCTCGAGGCGATGATCGAGGCGGCCTTCGATTGCGCCAACAGGCTGTTCGGGCTGGAATTCCGCCCGCTTGACGTGGCGCTCTACCATCCGGATGCGCGGGCCTGGGAGGTGACGCGCAAAGGCGCGCATGTCGCCGTCTTCATCGGGGATTATTTCGCGCGCGGTTCCAAACGCTCGGGCGCCTGGTGTTCGGCGATGCGCAGCCAGAAGAAGCTTGGCGGCGATGTGCGGCCCATCGTGGTCAATGTCTGCAATTTCGCCAAGGGCGATCCGGCGCTTTTGTCCTATGACGATGCGCGCACGCTGTTCCATGAATTCGGCCATGCGCTGCACCAGATGCTGTCGGATGTGACCCATGGCTCGATCAGCGGCACGAGCGTGGCGCGCGATTTCGTGGAATTGCCGAGCCAGCTTTACGAACATTGGCTGGAGGTGCCCGAGGTGCTGGACCGCCATGCGCGCCATGCGGAAACCGGCGCGCCGATGCCGCCTGCCTTGCGCGACAGGCTCTTGGCGGCGCGGACCTATGACATGGGGTTCCAGACGGTGGAATATGTCGCCTCGGCCCTTGTCGACCTGGATTTCCACGATGGACCCGCGCCTGCCGATCCGATGGCGGCAGAGGCCGAAACGCTGGCGCGTCTGGGCATGCCGCGCGCCATCGGGATGCGCCATGCGACGCCGCATTTCGCCCATGTCTTTGCAGGCGACGGCTATTCCAGCGGCTATTACAGCTACATGTGGTCCGAAGTGATGGATGCCGATGCTTTCGACGCTTTCGAGGAGGCGGGCGGGCCTTTCGATGCCGAAACGGCGGCGCGGCTTGAACGTTTCATCCTGTCGGCAGGCGGAAGCCGCGAGGCCGACGCGCTTTACACCGCCTTCCGGGGACGGATGCCGGGGGTTGAGGCGTTGTTGAAGGGACGGGGCCTGGACAAAGCCGCCTGAGCCGCAGCATCGGGGCGGGCCTCAGCGGCCCGGCCCCTTCTCTGTTTTGAAAATATCCCGGGGGAGACGCGGCCCGGAACGGGCCGTGGCGGGGGCAGAGCCCCCTTCCCCCTCTCAGCCTGCGGTGCGCAGATCGGGCGGCACGGCCTCGGCCGCGAGTTCCGCCACCACATCGGCCAGGGGCAGGACACGGGTCTGCGCCTCGCCCAGGCGGCGGAGCGTCACGGTGCCCTCCTCCACCTCTTTCCGACCGATGGCGAGGATCACGGGGACCTTGCCCACGGAATGCTCGCGGATCTTGTAGTTGATCTTTTCGTTGCGGATATCGGCCTCGGCCCGGACGCCGGCCTCCTGCAACTGGGCCACGGCTTGTCGGACGAAATCATCCCCTTCGGAGACGATCGAGGCGACGACGACTTGTCGAGGAGCCAGCCAGAAGGGCAGTTTGCCGGCATGTTCCTCGATCAGGATGCCGATGAAACGTTCGAAGGACCCAAGGCAGGCGCGGTGCAGCATGACGGGGCGGTGTTTCTCGCCATCGGGGCCGATGTAATTGGCGTCCAGCCGCTCGGGCAGGACGAAATCGACCTGGTGGGTGCCGCATTGCCATTTACGCCCGATGGCGTCGGTCAGCGTGAATTCGAGCTTCGGGCCGTAGAAGGCGCCTTCGCCGGGGTTCACCTTGGGCTCGATGCCTGCGGCGCGGGTGGCGGCCAGAAGGGCCGCTTCGGCCTTGTCCCAGACCTCGTCGCTGCCTGCCCGCTGTTCGGGGCGGGTGGAGAACAGCACCTCGAATTCCGGGAAGCCCAGATCGCGGTAGATGTTCGAGAGGAAGGTGATGAAACGGGCGGTTTCCGCCTCGATCTGGTCCTCGGTGCAGAAGATATGCGCGTCATCTTGGGTGAAGCCGCGCACGCGCATGATCCCGTGGAGCGCGCCCGAGGGCTCGTAGCGGTTGCACGATCCGAATTCGGCCATGCGCAAGGGCAGATCGCGGTAGGATTTCAGGCCCACGTTGAAGATCTGCACGTGGCAGGGGCAGTTCATGGGCTTGAGCGCGTTCACGGCCTTTTCACGGGCGTGATCCTCGTCCACCTCCACGATGAACATGTTTTCCTGATACTTGTCCCAATGGCCCGAGGCTTCCCAGAGCTTGCGGTCGACGACCTGGGGCGTGTTCACCTCGACATAGCCGCCGCGTTTTTGCTGGCGGCGCATGTAGTCTTGCAGCGTCGTGTAGACGGTCCAGCCATTGGGGTGCCAGAAGACCTGACCACGCGCTTCTTCTTGCATATGGAACAGGCCCATCTCGCGGCCCAGGCGGCGGTGGTCGCGCTTTTCGGCTTCCTCGAGGAAGGTCAGATGCGCCTTGAGGTCGTCGCGGTTCTGGAAGGCCACGCCGTAGATGCGTTGCAGCATCGGGCGATTGCTGTCACCCCGCCAATAGGCGCCCGCGACGCTCATGAGCTTGAAGGCATCGGCGGGCAGTTGGCCGGTGTGTTGCAGGTGGGGACCGCGGCACAGATCCTGCCAGGTGCCATGCCAATACATGCGGATCGGCTGATCCTCGGGGATCATGCCGACAAGCTCCACCTTGTAGGGTTCGCCCGAGGCCTCGTAATGGGCCACCGCGCGGGCGCGGTCCCAGAGCTCGGTCTTGACCGGGTCGCGGAGGTTGATGATCTCGCGCATCTTGGCCTCGATCCGGCCAAGGTCTTCGGGGGTGAAGGGCTCGGTCCGGTCGAAATCGTAATACCAGCCGTTCTCGATGACGGGGCCGATGGTGACCTTCACATCGGGCCAGATTTCCTGCACGGCGCGGGCCATGACATGGGCCATGTCGTGGCGGATCAGTTCGAGCGCCTGCGGCGCATCCTTCATCGTGTGCAGTGCGATGGTGGCGTCATTGGGGATCGGCCAAGCCAAGTCGAAATGCGCGCCATTGACCGTCGCGGAAATCGCGGCTTTTTCCAGCGATTTGGAGATGGAGGCCGCGACCTCGGCCGGTGTCGTGCCGGAGGGGTAGTCGCGCGTATTGCCATCGGGGAAGGTGAGGGTGATCTGGGCCATCTGTCGGCCTCCTCGTCGGTTTGGCGCCCACGGAACGCCCGGTTGCGGGTATGTCGTGGGCGCTATGTGGCCGGGGCGCGGGGCGAAGTCAACGGCGGGCGAGAGACCGCGCATGGGACGGGGCGGGGATTGCCGCGCGGCCTTCGCTGTCGCAGGGTCGGCCCAAGGCAAGGACAGGAGGCAGGATGATGGCAACGCCCGAATTTCTGGAAACGGCGCAAGGTCGCCGCATCGCGTGGCACCGGTTTTCGGGGCGCGAGCCGGGTGTGGTGTTCCTGGGCGGTCTGAGGTCCGACATGACGGGAACCAAGGCCGTGCATCTGGAGGATTGGGCGCGGCGCACCGGGCGCGCATTCCTGCGGTTCGATTATTCGGGGCATGGGCAGAGCAGCGGGGATTTCACCCAAGGCTGCATCGGGGATTGGGCCGAGGATGCGCTGGCCGCGATCACCGCGCTGACCGAGGGGCCGCAGGTGCTGGTGGGCTCGTCCATGGGGGGGTGGATCAGCCTGCTCATGGCGAAACGGATGCCGGAGAAGGTCGCGGGGCTGGTCACGATCGCCGCCGCCCCCGATTTCACCGAGGACGGGATGTGGGCCGAATGGTCCGAGGAGCAGCGCCGCGCCTGCATGGAGGAGGGGCAGGTTGCCCTGCCGTCCGAATATGGCGAGCCGATGGTCATCACGCGGCGCATGATCGAGGATGGGCGCAAGCAGTTGGTCTTGCGCGCGCCGCTGGCGCTGCCGATCCCGGTGAGGATGTTGCAGGGGACAGCCGATGCCGATGTGCCGATGGCGGTGGCGCTTCGCCTGCTCGATCATCTGGAGGGGGAGGATATCCGGCTGGAACTGGTCAAGGGGGCCGATCACCGGTTTTCCGATCCCGGGTGTCTGGCCACGATCACCCGCGCGGTGGAGGAGGTTCTGACGCGTGCCTAGAGTAACACGTGGGTTTGCCCGGTCTTTCGGGATTGCTTTTGTTTTTGCCGGTGTTTTCGCGTTCCTGCCGCGCGAGCGGGTCGAGATCGGGTCCTTGCCCGAGATCGGGGACCCGGTGGCGTTCCTGGAAGCGCGCGAGGGGGCGTTTGGCGATATCCGCGCAGGCGGCGCGGCGCGGATCGTCTGGGCCGGGCAAGAGGGGGCGGTGACGCCCCTGTCCGTCGTCTACCTGCACGGGTTTTCGGCGGGGCCCGAGGAAATCCGGCCCGTGCCCGACCGCGTGGCCGAGGCGCTGGGCGCGAACCTGGTCTATGCGCGGCTGGCAGGTCATGGCCGCAGCGGGGATGCGATGGCCGAGGCGCGGGCGGGCGATTGGGTGGCGGATACGGCGCTTTTCCTCGAGATTGGGCGCAGGGTGGGGGAAAGGGTGCTGGTCATCGGCACCTCGACAGGCGGCACGCTGGCGGCCTGGGCGATGAGCGATGCGGCGATGGCCGTGGATGTGGCGGGGGTTGTGCTGGTCTCGCCCAATTTCGCGGTGGAAAACCGGGCGGGTTTCTTGCTTGAGCAGCCCTTTGCGCGCCAGTGGGTGCCATGGGTCGCGGGTGCGGAGCGGCGGTTCGAGCCGTTGAACGCGGGGCAGGCGGCGCATTGGACGACTCGATATCCGACGGTGGCGACGGTCAGCCTTGGGACGCTGTTGCGGGAGATGCGGGGGCGCGATCTGGGCGCGGCAGGCCAGCCGGTGCTGGTGCTGTTTGCGGACAGCGACCAAGTGGTGTCGGCGCCCGCCACGCGGGCGGCGATGGCGCGTTGGGGTGGCGCGGTGACGCTGGCCCCGGTGAGCCTGCCCGAAATGGGGGCCGATCCGTTCCACCATGTGATCGCGGGCGATATCCTGAGCCCCGGGATGACGGATGAGGTGGTAGTGCGCATTCTGGATTGGGCGGGGGATGCGCTGGCCGAGTGATCCGTCGGCATCGTGGACCGGCGCGGCGGTCTGCGATAGCATGGGGCCATGATCCGCGCCGCGCTAGTCTCTGCCGTTCTTGTCCTGATGCCCGTGCTGGCCAGCGGCCAGACGTGGCGGAGCGATAGCGGCGATACGGGCGGGCTGGTCTATGCCAGCCTGGCTGCGCCGGAATATTCGCTGGTCTTCAGTTGTAACGCCCCCTCGCCGCAGCGCCGCCCGTTGATGGAGACGGAGGATCACGAGACGGTGCTGAACGCACCCTTCGGGATGTTCGTGTCGGTCTCGTCGCAGTTGGTGGCGCGCAACGCTGCCGCGCTTTTGCCGGCTGCGACGTTGATTGCGGATGGCACGGGCTACCGCTTGCCGGAGCTGTGGTTCAACGAGCTGTATGGCGAATGGATGGTGGAACTGGCCATGGCGGATGCCCTGTTCGGGGCGCTGTCGGGGGCCGGGGACATGGTGTTTGACGCGGGCACCGGTCAGGCGTGGCGTTACCCGGTCGATGGGTTGTCGGAGGGGCTTTCGCGGATCATGTCGGTCTGTGCGGGCGCATGGGTGCAGGCGGGTCAAGCGCTGCCGCCGGCCTTGGGCGGTGTGGCGGCGGCCCCTGTTCAAGGGCTGATGACGCCCCAGATCGACGCCTATCTGCGGCGCGAATGCGAAGCGCCCTACCGGATCGAGGATCGGGGCATCGCCGCCCATGATCTGGACCGCGACGGTCAGCCGGACCGGATCGTCGATTGGTCGGGCGTGATCTGCGAGGGGGCGATCCCGAGGCCCTATTGCGGGGCGGCGAATTGTTCGATCGACGTGTTCCTGACGAGCAGACCGGGGGAGCCGCAAAGCTTTCTGGGCGTGGGCTACAGGGTCACGACGGCGGCCAATGGTGCCTTGGGGCTGCGGTTCGGCGGCACGGCGGGGGCTTGCGCGCAGGGCCAGTGTGACCGGGTTTTTTGGTGGGACGGGAGCCGGTTCCGGGACTAGGGCTGCATCTGGGCGGATCAGGAGGCCTGTGGGCAAGCCTGTGGATCGGTTGCAAAAGCTGCGGGTCCGGGGCCGGATGGCGGGAAAAGAAAAGGGGGGATTGCCGGAAAACGGCAATCCCCCCTTTGGGTTCCATGGGCGGGATCAGCTGACCGCGCGGACCGGCGTCTTGGGCGCATCGCAATTGGCGTCGATGAATTCGAGCACCAGCGGGCGGATGCGGTTGCGCCAGCTTTTCCCGGCGAAGATGCCGTAATGGCCGGCATCGGGTTCGAGGTAATTGGCTTTCTTGTGGTCTGGCAGGCCGGTGCACAGGTCCAGCGCCGCGACGCATTGGCCGGGGGCGGAGATGTCATCCTTGCCGCCTTCGACGGTTTTGACGGCGACGGTGGTGATCTTGCCGATATCGACCCGCTTGCCCGCGACGGTGAAGCGGTTCTGGGCGATTTCCAGACCCTTGAAGATGCGTTCGACGGTCGAGAGGTAGAATTCCGCCGTCATGTCCATCACGGCGAGATATTCGTCGTAGAACTTGTTGTGCTTGTCGTGATCGCTGGCCTCGCCCTTGGCGACGCGCAGGATCTGGTCGGAAAACGCCTTGGCGTGTTTTTCGGCGTTCATCGCCATGAAGGACGACAGCTGCTGCAGGCCGGGATAGACGAGGCGGCCCGCGCCTTCGTATTTGAAGCCGACGCGCTGGATGACCATGCGTTCCAGCTGGCCCATGGTCACGCGATTGCCGAAATCGGTGACATCGGTGGCCGCCGCATCGGGGTTGATCGGGCCGCCGATCAGCGTGAGGGTGCGCGGTTGGGCGCTGGGATCTTCCTCGGCCAGGTAGGCGGTGGCGGCGAGTGCGAGGGGGGCGGGCTGGCAGACGGCGATGACATGGGTGTCGGGGCCGAGCGCGCGGAGGAAATCGACGAGGTAGAGGGTGTAATCCTCGATGTCGAATTTGCCCGCGCTGACGGGAATGTCGCGCGCGTTGTGCCAATCGGTGATGTGGACGTCACAATCGGGCAGCAGGCTGGTGACGGTCGAGCGCAGGAGGGTGGCGTAATGCCCGGACATCGGGGCCACCAGAAGCACCTTGCGCCCGGTGGGGGCGCGGCCGTTCACCTTGAACCGGATCAGGTCGCCGAAGGGGCGGGCGACGACGGTTTCGACGGACACGGTATGGTCGCGGCCGTCATCGGCGGGAATGGAATAGATGCCCCAGTCGGGTTTGACGGCCATCCGGGCGAAGCTGCGTTCCGTGACCTCGCCCCAGGCGGCGGTCATCTGGATCATCGGATTCGCGAACAGGCCGAGCTGCGGATAGGAACACATGGCGCGGGCGGTCGAGCCCATCCATTGGTTCGTCACACGCATGGATTCCATGATATCATAGGTGAGCATGTAGCGCATCGGCGTCTCCTGCCTGAGAAACGGGGCGTGGGCACGGCCCCGGATCAAATCGTCGCTTTGCCCCCTCACCTTGGCATCGCTAGGATGTAGGTGAACCATTGGAAGGGTAAAATCAAGGTGGCACGCGACGATGCAGAGGAGCCTGTAGTGGGCGAGAACCTCGACCGGCTGAACCAGAACCTCCAAAGGATCGAGGAACTGTCCAAACGGATGGTCGCCGCCTTGAGTGCGCGAAAGCCCGGCGATGCCGGTCTGTCGGGGCCGGGGCAGGACCTGTATCTGAAGGCCGGGATGGCCATGTGGCAGGAGATGCTGACCAATCCCGCCAAGATGATGGAGCAGCAGGTGCAATACTGGGGGCAGGCCATGTCCCATTTCGCCGAGATCCAGAAGGAGCTGGCGCAGGGGCATCTGGCGCTGCAATCGGAGGATGACCTGCCCGAGGACAAGCGGTTTTCCAACCCGCTGTGGAAGACGCATCCCTATTTCAACCTGATCAAGCGCCAGTACCAGGTCACCGCGCAGGCGATGCAGAAGGCGGTGGACGAGTTGGAGGGGTTGAGCCCGCGCGACAAGAAGCGGGTGGAATTCTTTGCGGGCCAGATCATCGATCTGTTCGCGCCGACCAATTACCTGGCCACCAACCCCGACGCGCTGGAAAAGGCGGTGGCGACCGAGGGCGAGAGCCTGGTGAAGGGGTTGGAGAACCTTGTCCACGATCTTGAGACGCGGCAGGGGGAGATCCTGCCGACGCTGGCCGACCCGTCCGCGTTCCAGGTGGGCGAGAACCTGGCCACGGCCAAGGGATCGGTGGTGTTCCGCAACCACATGATGGAGCTGATCCAATATGCGCCGACGACCGCCGAGGTGCATCAGACGCCGGTGCTGATCTTTCCGCCGTGGATCAACAAATACTACATCCTCGACCTCAAGCCGCAGAATTCGCTGATCCAGTGGATTGTCGACCAGGGCTACACGCTGTTCGTCGTGAGCTGGAAGAACCCCGATGCGAGCTATGCCGAGACGGGCTTCGAGACCTATATCGAGGATGGCTACCTGAAGGCCATCGACACGGTCTGTGCCATCACGGGCGAAAAGCAGATCAACGCGGTGGGCTATTGCGTGGCGGGCACGACGCTGGCCTTGACCCTGGCGCTGAAGGCCAAGCGCGGGCAGAGCCGCGTCAAATCGGCCACGTTCTTTACGACCCTGACCGATTTCACCGATCAGGGCGAATTCACCCCGTTTCTCGACGATGATTTCGTCGATGCGATCGAGCGGCAGGTGGAGGAGGCGGGGTACCTGGACAGCTATTACATGTCCAAGACCTTTTCCTACCTGCGGGCCAAGGACCTGGTCTATGGGCCGGCCGTGCGCAGCTACATGATGGGCGAGCCGCCGCCGGCCTTTGATCTGTTGTTCTGGAATGGCGACAGCACCAACCTGCCGGGCAAGATGACGGTGCAATACCTGCGCGGTCTGTGTCAGGGCAACGGCTTTGCCGGTGACGGGTTCGACATGCTGGGCGAGCGGCTGCACCTGTCGGATGTGACGCTGCCGGTCTGTGCCATCGCCTGCGAGACCGACCATATCGCGGCCTGGAAGGACAGTTTCCGGGGCGTGGTGCAGATGGGATCGAAGGACAAGACCTTCATCTTGTCGGAATCGGGTCATATCGCGGGGATCGTGAACCCGCCCGCCAAGAAGAAATACGGCCATTGGCGCGGGCCCGAGCCCATCGGCACCCCCGCCGCCTGGAAAGAGGCTGCGACCTATCACGAGGGGTCGTGGTGGCCGTTCTGGGACCAGTGGCTGGCGGGGCGGTCGGGTGCGATGGTGCCTGCGCGGCAGCCGGGGTCGGAGGCGTTTCCGCCGCTCTGCGATTCGCCCGGCACCTATGTGAAGGAAACCGTCGGGGGCTGAGGCCTTCCCCGGCGGCGGCAGTCAAGCTTCTGACAACTCGAAAAATCTTTCGGTCATGCTGCGGCGCAGCAAATGCCTTGACATGCTGCACCGCAGCATGCATATTCAGTGCAGTTGCAGAAACCCCCCGTGCCGGGGGATCAAACCCGGAGAAGACCCATGCCCGCCAAGACCACCGATTTCACCAAGACCATGACCGACATGATGGCGGCTTTCCCCGTCGACATGACCGCGATGAATGACGCGTTCAAATCTTCGGCCGCAATGGGCGAGAAGATGTCCAAGGTCATGCTCGACGCCGCCGAGAAGTCGACCGAGATCTCCTCGAAGTTCACCAAGGACACGATCGCCAAGCTGGGTGACGTGACCTCGGTCAAGGCAGAGCCGACCGACTATTCCAAGGCCGTCACCGATTTCGCATCGGCACAGGCTGAAATGGCTGCCGAAACCATGGCCGCTTTCGCCGAAGTCGCCAAGAAAGTGCAGATGGAAACCGTCGAGCTGATGATGGCTGCCGGCAAGGAAGTCACCGAAGAGGCGACCGCCGCCGTCAAGAAGGCAACCGCCGAAGTGACGACCGCTGCCAAGAAAGCCGCAGCGAAGTAATCGCTGCACCAGATTTCGTGCCGGTGTCCTCCCCACCGGCATGAATGCCAGAAGGGCGAGCCTCCTCCCGGCTCGCCCTTCGCGTTTTCTGCCCCTGCACAATAAATTTGCAATTCCCCGTCAGGTGGCTAGGCTGATCGCCACCGCGCCGCGAGGGCATTGCTGCGGCGTGCGAAGGAGGGCAGGGACCATGACAAAAGCGCGTCCAGACGCAAGCGAGCCGTTGCTGATCAAGCGCTATGCGAGCCGCAGGTTGTACAATACCGAAACCTCCGACTACGTGACGCTGGAAGATATCGCGGGCTTCATCCGCACGGGCCGCGAGGTCAAGATCGTCGATCTGAAATCCGGCGACGACCTGACGCGGCAATACCTGCTGCAGATCATCGCCGAACACGAGAGCCGGGGGGACACGATCCTGCCCATTGCCGTGCTGACGGATCTGGTGCGCAGCTACACCACGCAGGCCGGATCGGTGGTGCCCGATTTCCTGACCATGTCCTTCGAGATGCTCAAGCAGGGCCAGTCGAAGATGGTCGAGAACATGACCGCGATGAACCCGATGGCAAAGATGCCGGGGTTCGAGGCGATGCGCGCGCAGCAAGAGGCCTTCATGAAGGCGATGACCGGGGGGCTGGGCAAGCAATGGTCGGGTCCGGGTCAGGATGCGGAGGCCGATGAGGGCGATACCCGTTCGGCGGCGCAGGAACTGGACGAGATCAAGCGCCAGCTGGCCGATCTGCAATCGAAGCTCAGCAAGATGTGACGCGATGCGCCGTGTGGGTTGGGTTGCGCCCTGCGTATTGGGGCTTTTGGTGCCTGTTCTGTCGGGCTGCGGGCTGTGGCAGGCCGTGTTCGGCCCGCGCGAGGCCGGGACCAGCGCGGAGGTCGCGGTCTATCGCGCGGCGATGGCGGATTTCTCGGATTGTGCCACGACCGATGACCCGGCGCTCAGGGCGGTGATCGCCGCCCGTCTGGGAGAGGCTGCGGCGCGGATGGAGGCGGTGGCGCGGCCCACGGACCCCGATCATTTCTTCATGGCCGACCGGGTGAGCGCCGCGGCGCGCTATTGCGCCGAGGCTGTGGGGTCGTAGGGTCCGAATGTCCGGTCGTGGCCGCCTCAGGCCAGGGCTGCGAAGACCTGTTTCAGGGCGGCGTCCAGTTTCTCGAACATCTCGTCCATCTGCGCATCCGTCAGGGTGAAGGGCGGGCAGAGCACGACGGATTGGCCCAAGGGGCGGCAGATCAGCCCGTGATCGGTGCAGGTATTGGCGATGCGTTCGCTGACCGACAGCTTGCCGTCGAAGGGCACCTTGCCGTCGCGGTCGCGCACGGCTTCGAGCGCCCACATGTAGCCGATGCCGCGCAGTTCCCCGATATTGGGGTGCTTGGCGATCTCGGCCAGGCCCGCCTCCATCCGGGGGGCACCGTCGCGGACCATGTCCAAGAGCCCCTCGTTCAGCACCACGTCGATGGCTTTGAGCGCCACGGCGCAGCCGACGGGATGGCCGGAGGCGGTGAAGCCGTGGGGGAATTCCTCGATCGGGTCAATGGCGGCTTGCAGGCGATCGGTCATCTCGGGGCCGAGGATGACGGCCCCCATGGGGAAATAGCCCGCCGTCAGCGCCTTGGAGGAGATGATCGCGTCGGGGATGAAATCATAGGTCTGGCAGCCCCAGACATTGCCGGTGCGCCCGAAGCCGCAGATCACCTCGTCCGCGATAAGCGGGATGCCGTGTTTTTTCAGGATGGGCTGGATCGCCTGGAAATAGCCCGCGCTGGGCGGGATGACGCCGCCTGCGCCCATCACGGGTTCGGCGAAGAAGCCCGCGATCGTGTCGGCGCCTTCGCGGGCGATGACATCCTCGAGTTCGCGGGCGAGGCGGGCGGTGAATTCGGCCTCGGTCTCGCCGTCCTCGCCGTAGCGCCAGTAATGCGGGCAGGTCAGGTGGATGAAGCCGGGTAGGGGCAGGCCGAAGACGGAATTGTAGGGCTTGCCGGTCATCGAGGCGGAGATGGCGGTCACGCCGTGATAGCCGTTCCAGCGCGTCAGGATCTTGGTCGCCTGGGGGCGGTCTTCGGCGCGGTTCATGAACCACAGCATCTTGACCATGGTGTCATTCGCCTCGGACCCCGAGTTGGTGTAGAACACCTTGCCGCGCGCAAAGGGCGACACTTCGATCAGTTTTTCGGATAGCGCGACGGTCTGGTCGGACATGCGCCCGAAGAAGGCGTGGTAGCCGGGGAAGCGGTCATATTGCGCCTTGGCGGCATCGGCGAGGCCCTTGTGGTCGAAGCCCGCGACCATGTTCCAGAGGCCCGAGTTGCTGTCGAGGTAGCGCTTGCCGTTGGTGTCGACGATATAGGGCCCTTCGCCATGGGTGACGACGACGGTGCCCCGTTCCTGAACCGAGGGCAGGTCGGTGAAGCCGTAGAGCGAATAGGCCTCGGCGCGGGCTTCCCAGGAATTGGGGGCGTGATCCTTCATCGTCGTCTCCTGCGGTCGGTTTGGACGGCAGGCTAGCGGGCTGCGCGGATCGCTGCAATCGGGCTGGGCGAAATGCCAAGGCCCGGCGACAGAGCGCCGGGCCTTTGGTCTTTTGGCTGTCGGAATGACCGGGGATCAGGTGCCGTAGGCGCGGGTTTCGCCCTTCACATCCTCGGCCGCGGCGATGAGCGCGTCGGCGATGAAATCCAGTTCCGCCTTGGTCAGGCGCACGGGCAGACGCACGTCGCAGGCGCGCATGAGCATGGCGCGGGTGCGGGGCAGGTCGGGCCGGTCGCCGGGGATGAACTGCCAGTTCCAGAAGGCGCGGGCATTGTCGGAGGACAGGCCGAAGATCTGCACCTTGACCCCGCGCGCCTCGGCGGCGGAGGCAAAGGCCTTGGCCTCGGCATCGGTGTCGAAGCCCACGAGGTTGAACTGGATCGAGTCGGGCGCGCGATCCTCGGGTGCCAGCGGCGGCGGCACGTCGAGCCAAGGCGAGCCGTTCAGGAGGCCTGCCACGTAATCGTGGTTCTTGAGACCGTCGCGGACCCGGCGGGCAAGCTCGGGGATCTGGGGACGGATCACGGCGGCGCTGAGGTTCTGGAGCCGCATGTTGTAGAGCGGCAGCTGGTTTTGCCAGCGGGCAAAGGCCATGGCCAGTTCGGGGTCGTTCTGCCCCTCGGGGCCCTTGTGCTTTTTCCAGTTGTGTTCGTAGGCACCTGACATGATGACCGCGCGGGCCACCAGATCGGCGTCATCGGTGATGAGGATGCCACCCTCGCCCGCGTTGATCATCTTGTAGGACTGGAAGGAGAAGCAGCCCATCTTGCCGATGGTGCCGATTTTCCGGCCATGCCAGAGCGTGCCGAGCGAATGGGCCGCATCCTCGATCACCGGAATGCCGCGCGCATCGCAGAGCGCCATGATCGCATCCATGTCGGAGGTATGGCCGCGCATGTGGCTGATGATGACGGCCTCGATGTTGTCATCGAGCTTGGCCTCGAAATCGGTCATGTCGATGCGGTAGTTTTCGCCCACTTCGACCAGAACGGGCTGGCAGAAGGCATGCACGACCGCAGAGGGAACGGCGGCGAAGGTGAAGGCGGGGACCAGAACCCGCGCACCGGGTTGCAGATCGAGAGCGCGGAGCGCGAGGAAGATCGCGGCGGAACAGGACGAGACGGCGAGCGCGTATTTCACGCCCATCATGTCGGCGAATTCGCGTTCCAGAAGCGCCACGGGGGCATCGGCGGGGGCGGTGTAGCGGAACAGGTCGCCCGATTGCAGCAGGCGGTCGATCTCGGCGCGGGCGGCGTCGGGGATCGGTTCGGCGTCATAGACGTTCGGGGCCGGGGCCTCAGACGCGAGAGCTGCCATGGTTTCACCTTTTTGAAATGTCCCTTTCAGGAATTCTTATCCTGTAACCGGATCGGAATCCAGCATGACGTGGCGATGTCATCAAAATGTCGTGGAAAACCGGGGCTGGGCCACAATCTGGGGGATATCAGACGCCCAGACGGTCGCGCAAAGCATACCATGTCATGGCGAGCGTCAGGAGCGGCGCGCGCAGGGCCGTGCCGCCGGGGAATCGGGGCACGGGGAGGGCCGCAAGCGTGGTGAGCCCGGTTTCCTGTCCCATCACGGCCTCGGCCATGACGCGTCCCGCCATGCCCGACAGCGCCACGCCATGGCCCGAAAACCCCGCGCCGGACAGGATGTTGGGGGCGACCCGCACCACATGGGGCAGGCGCGTCATGGTGATGCCGAGCGAGCCGCCCCAGACATGGGAAATGCCCACGCCCGCAAGCTGGGGGAAAAGCCGCTGCATCCGGGCGACAAGGGCGGTGGAGATGTCGCGGGGAAAGCCGATGGAATAGCTTTCGCGGCCCCCGAAGAGGAACCGCCGGTCGGCGCTGAAGCGGTAGTAATTCACCACGAAGCGCGCGTCGGAGACGGCGATATCCTCGGCCAGCACGTCGTGCCAGCGGTCGGGGATCGGATCGGTCGCGGCGATGAAGGAATTGATCGGCATCACGCGGGCATTCACCTGCGGCAGGATGTTGGGCAGGTAGCCGTTGCCCGCGATGATCGCATGGCCCGCCGTCACCTGACCGCGCGGGGTGGTCAGCGTCAGGCGGGGGCGGGTGGTGACGGCGGTCACCTCGCTGAGTTCGTGGATCACGGCCCCTGCGGCTTCTGCGGCGCGGGCGAGCGCGCGGGCATAGGCGAGCGGCTGGAGATGGCCCGCGCTGCGGTCGAGCGTGCCGCCGACGTAGAGGGGCGATTTCACGAGCGCGGCAAAGGCATCGCGGCCCATGACCTCGATCGTGGTGTCGTAGTGGCGGGCCATGTGATCGGCCTCGAGCCGGGCCTCGGCCAGATCGAGGGGGCTGTATTCGCCATGCGCCACGCCCGGGCGGTAGGCGGCGTCTGGGGCGTGGCTGTCGCAGAATTGGCGGAGCTGGTGCTTGCCGGTTTCCGACAGGTCCCAGAGCGCGCGGGCGGGGCCCATGCCCAGTTGTCCCTCGAGCCAGCGCTGGGATTTGTTGAAGCCCGATTGCACCTGACCGCCGTTGCGGCCCGATGCGCCGAAGCCCACGCGATGCGCCTCGAGGACGATGACGCGGCGGCCCGCGCGCGCCAGCGTCAGTGCGGCCCAAAGCCCGGTGAAACCCGCGCCGAGGATGACGACATCGGCCGAGACCGCACCGGTGAGCGCGGGGCGATGCGGCTCGGGCGGCAGGCTTGCGGCATACCAGCTGGGCGCATGTTCGCCGCGACGGTCGTTGCGGTAGAGCGGGTTCATACGTTCAAGAGCAGGTGTTCACGTTCCCACGGCGAGATCACCTGCAGGAATTCGTTGTATTCCAGTTCCTTGACGGCGGAATAGACGCGGCAGAATTCCTCGCCCAGAACCTGCTGGATGGTGGTGTTGGCGCGCAAGAGGCCCAAGGCATCGCCCAGGCCACGGGGCACCCCGCTTTGCATCTGGTAGGCATCGCCCGCGAAAGGATCGGAGGGGTCGGTTTTTTCCAGAAGGCCGACGAGCCCGCAGGCCAGCGAGGCCGCGATGCCGAGATAGGGGTTGCAATCCATCCCCGGCAGGCGGTTTTCCACGCGCCGCGCGGAGGGTTCGCTGACCGGGACGCGCAGGCCCGTGGTGCGGTTGTCGCGGCCCCATTCGAGATTGATGGGGGCGGCGAAATCGGGGACGTAGCGGCGGTAGCTGTTCACGTATGGGGCCAGAAGCGCCACCACGGCGGGCAGGTTGCGCTGCATGCCGCCGATGAAATGCAGGAATTCGGGCGTTTCGGAGCCGTCCGCGTTGGAAAAGATGTTCTCGCCGGTTTTGATGTCCACCACCGATTGATGGATGTGCATGGCCGATCCCGGCTCGCCCTCGATCGGTTTGGCCATGAAGGTGGCGTAGGTGTCGTGGCGCAGCGCCGCTTCGCGGATCATGCGCTTGAAGAAGAACATCTCGTCGGCGAGTTTCACCGGGTCGCCGTGGCGCAGGTTCAGCTCGATCTGGCCCGCGCCGCCCTCTTGCAGGATGCCGTCGATCTCGAGGCCCATGATTTCCGCGAAATCGTAGATGTCGTCGATGACCTTGCCGTATTCGTCGACGGCGGACATGGAATAGGCCTGACGGGCGGCGGCCCGCCTGCCCGAGCGGCCCATGGGCGGTTCGATCTCGCGCGCGGGGTCGGTGTTGGGGGCGACGAGGTAGAATTCCATCTCGGGGGCGACGATGGGTTCCCAGCCGCGCGCCCGGTACAGGTCGACGACGCGCTTGAGCACGTTGCGCGGCGCGAAGGGGACCGGATCGCCCTTTTGGTCGTTGATGTCGTGGATCACCTGGAGCGTTGTATCCGCCGTCCAGGGCGCGGGGGTGGCGGTGTCGAAATCGGGCCGCAGCACCATGTCGGGTTCGGTGAAGCCATCGGCCACGCTGTCGGCCCAATCGCCGGTGATCGTCTGGAAGAAGATCGAATTGGGCAGGTAAAAGAAGGGCTGGCGTGCGAATTTGCCACCCGGCATGGCCTTGCCGCGGGCGATGCCGGCAAGGTCCGCGACGATGCATTCGACCTCGTCTATGGCGCGGCCTTCGAGATAGGCGCGGGAGACCTCGGGCAGTTTTTCCAGCAGGTCGGCGACGGAATTGGAGCTCATGCGCTGGCCTTTGCGGCAAAGGGGATGCGGGTCGCGGGCGCGCCTTCGAGGACATCGGCGAGCCAATCGGCGATCAGGCGGCTGTCGGTCGGCTGGCCGAGGGTCGCGCGCGCGCTGTCCAGAAGCGCGCCCGGCACGGTGGAAGAGCGATGCGCGATCAGTTCCTCGACCACGGAGGCGGGGAATTCGGGGTGGGGCTGCACGGTCAGTATGCGGTCGCCATGGGCGATCACGGCGTTTTGGGTGAAATCGTTCGAGCCGAGCACGGTTGCGCCGGGGGGCAGGTCCACCACCTGGTCCTGGTGCCAAGCGTAGAGCGAGACGGGGCAACCGCCGACGGTGTAGTTGCGGTGCCCGACGGACCAGCCGCCGGTGAATTTCTCGACCCGGCCGCCGAGCGCCTGGGCGATGATCTGGTGGCCGAAGCAGATGCCGACCATGGGCCGCCTGCTGTCGCGGATGGCGCGGATCAGATCCTCGAGCGGGGGGATGAAGGGGTGATCCTCGTAGGCGCCGTGGCGCGATCCGGTGACAAGCCAGGCATCGGCGGCGTCGGGGCCATCGGGAAAGTCCATGTCCACGACCGAAAAGGTCCGCAGCTCGTAGCCGCGATGGGCAAAGAGCCGTCCGAAGAGATCGGTATAGGTGCCGTCGCGCGCGGCGACCTCCGGAGGGACGTGGCCGGTTTGCAGGATGCCGAGGATCATGGGGTGCTCATGTTGATTGGATGAGGCCAAGCTATGCCTGCCCGTGGAACGGGGCAAGGGGGGCAAAGGCGCGGTCGGGCAGGCGTCAGATCGTGTCGAGGTAGAGTTCCTGACGTTCCTCGGGTCCGAGTTCCGCCATGTAATGCAGTTCCTGCCGCTTGGTGGCGAGGAAATTGGCGATGAGGTCGGCGGGAAAGATGCGCGCGATCTCGGGGCTGTTGGCGAAGGCGTCGATGGCGGCGTCCCATGTGCGGGGCAGCTGTTCGAGGTCCTTGTCATAGGCGTTGCCGGTGATGGCGGGGGGCGGTTCGACCCCATCCTCGATCCCGTTGAGCGCTGCGCCCAGGATGGCGGCGATCAGGAGATAGGGGTTGATGTCGCCGCCCGCGACGCGGTGTTCGATGCGGCGCGCGGCGGGGTTGCCCGAAGGGATGCGCAGCGCGGTGGTGCGGTTCTCGTAGGCCCAGGCGATGCCGGTGGGCGCATGGGCGCCGGGCACGAAACGGTCATAGCTCGTGGCGTGCGGCGCAAGGATCAGCATGGAGCCCGGCATCGCCTGAAGGCAGCCCGCCACCGCATGGCGCAGCATCGCCGAGCCCTTGGCCGTGCCATCGTCGAAGATGTTGCGCCCGGTCTCGTCGAGGATCGAGAAATGCATGTGCAGCCCGCTGCCGGAATATTCCGGGTAGGGTTTGGCCATGAAGCTCGCGGCAAAGCCGTGGCGGCGGGCAAGGCCGTTGACGAGGAGCTTGAAGAACCACGCGTCATCGGCGGCCTTGAGCGCGTCGGGGGCGTGCATCAGGTTGATCTCGAACTGGCCCGGACCGGCTTCGGAAATCGTGGTGTCGGCGGGAATGTCCATTTCCTCGCAGGCGTCGTAGAGCGCGGTGAAGAAAGCATCCCAGGCGTCGAGTTGGCGGAGCGCGAGGATCTCGGCCTGCTGGCGGCGCTTGCCCGAGCGGGGGCTGGGCGGCACGCGCAATTCGCGGCCGCGGTCGTCGATGAGGTAGAATTCCATCTCGGTCGCCACCACGGGGGTCAGGCCGCGCGCCTTGTAGCGCTCGACCACGCGGGCCAGCGCATGGCGCGGATCGCCCGCAAAGGGGCGGCCATCGTCGTGGAACATCCAGATCGGCAAAAGCGCCGTGGGCGCATCGATCCAGGGCATGGGTACGAAGCCGCGTTCGGTGGGCCGCAAGATGCCATCGGGATCGCCTGCTTCGAACACCAGCGGGCTGTCGTCGATATCCTCGCCCCAGATGTCGAGGTTGAGGACGGAATAGGGAAAGCGGGTGCCGTCCTCGATCGCCTTTTGGGCGTAGCGGCGCGCGATGCGCTTGCCGCGCGGCTGGCCGTTCAGATCGGCGGCGGCGACGCGGATCGATTTGATCTCGGGGTTTTCGAAGAGATAATCGCTCATATCAACTCATACTCATCGGATGATCTGGGGCCGGATGCGCAGACGCTGACGCTGGTTTTGCGGCAGGTGCCGGTTGAGACGCCGGTTGATCAGCCCGAAGAGCGCGATGATGCAGAGCGTCAGGAGAACGAAATAGACAGCCACGATCGGGTAGGGAACAAAGGGGTTGAAGGTCCGGTCGGCAAAGTAATTGGCGTAATAGAGCGCATCGCCGCGTTGCTGGAAAGCGGGGAAGCTGGAGAAGAAGACGAGCGCTGTCGCGTGGAAGAGAAAGATCGCCTCGTTGGTGTAGCTGGGCCATGCGAGCCGCATCATGGTGGGAAAGGTGATGCGGCGGAATTTCGTCCAGCCCGACAGGCCATAGGCATCCGCCGCCTCCAGATCGCCGCGCGGGATGGCGCGCAGCGCGCCGTGGAAAATCTCGGCGGCATAGGCGGAGGTGTTGAGGAAGAGAACGATCAGCGCGCCCAGCCACGCGCGCGAGAACCAGCGGGTTTCGGCCGCGATCTCGACCCCCAGAAGGGTGAATTCCACGCCAACGCGGGGCAGCATGACGAATGCCTCGTAGGCCATGAAGAACTGGATGAAGAGGGGCGAGCCGCGAAAGACGAAGATGAACCATTCGGCGGGTTTGCGGATCAGGCGGCCGGGCTGGTTTTTGGCCACGGCCAGCGCCACGGCGAAGACAAAGCCGAAGCCGAGCGCCAGAAGGCCGAAATAGACGTTCCAGATGAGGCCCGAACCGATCAGCACGATCTGGTCGCAGAGCCCGATATCGGCGGTGGGCAGCATCCGCTCGCCATAGCCCAGCGAGCGCAGGGCATATGCGCTGAAAGCCTCGGCGCAGGTCATGCGGCGGCCTTTCTCAGTGCTTCGCCGCCGGCTGTCGCCTGTCCGCGCGAGAGGCGGGTGTTCAGGCGCGAGAGCACGATTTCCGAGACCCGCGTGAAGGCGAGGTAGAAAACGAGGAGGGCGAGGAAATACCAAAAGCGCCAGTCGGGATGGGGATACTGGAAGGCGGAGGTGCGCGAGCCGCCCAATTCGCGCGCCCAGTAGACGATATCCTCGATCCCCAGAAGGAAGAGGAGCGGCGTCGCCTTGATCAGGATCATCCAGATATTGCTGAGGCCCGGCAGCGCGTAGATCCACATCTGCGGGACGAGGACCCGCCAGAAGACTTGCCTGCGGGACATGCCATAGGCCTCGGCGGTTTCGAGCTGCGCGCGGGGCACGGCCTGCATCGCGCCGTAAAGGACGTTGCCGCAAAACGCGCCGAAGACGATGGCATAGGTGAAGACGGCGAGCGCGAAGCCGTAGACTTCATGCACCCATTGGGGCGCGTTGCTGGCGGGCGTGCGCGCCTCGGGGCAGACGAGGAAATTCGCGCCCTGGCGGATATCCTCGGTCCAGTCGGGGCAGGCGACCTGGTGGCGCAGGTATTCGATGGCCTGGTCGAGGACGAGGACGAAGAAGAGGAAGAAGACGATGTCGGGCACGCCGCGCACCATGGCGGTGTAGAGCTTGCCCAGCCACGAGACCGGCAGGATGTGGCTGCGCGAGGCGCTGGCGGCGGCAAAGCCGAAGGCGAGCGCGGTGGGGGCCGTGACGGCCAGAAGCGCGAAAACGACGAGGAAGGATTGGTAGAACAGCATATGCGCGCCGTTGGTCAGGTAGCAGCTGAACCAGCGGAACGTGTCGAGGGTCGATGGGTCGGTGCAAAACGCGAACATCGGGGCCTTTGGCGGGCGGCGGGATCATGGGGGCTCTGCCCCCGGCCTGCGGCCTCCCCCGGAGTTTGTCTGCCAAGATGAAGATGGGCAGGGGAAAGGGGGGCGCGCGTTAACCTTGATGAAAGGTGAAGGGGGCAGGTGCCTGGCCTGCCCCCGGTGTGGTCGGATCAGAAGGTCGCGGCTTCGGGGCCGAACCATTCAAGGATCAGCGCGTTCAGCGTGCCGTCTTCCTTCATCGAGGTGATGGCCGCGTCGAAGGCTTCGCGCCGGTCGTCGCCTTCGCGCAGCGCCATGCCGACGCCACCGCCGAGCTGGACACCTTCGCCCACGATCATCAGGTCGGCGTCTTCGGCGGCGATCGGGATCAGGTAGTCGCCATCGGCGAAGACGGCGTCGGCCTCGCCGTTGCGGACGGCGGCGACGGTTTCGTCAGGGGTCGCGAATTCGATCAGGGTCGCGCCCGATGACGCGATGTAGCCGGCCTGGATCGTATTGGTCTGGGCCGCGACCACGGCACCTTCGAGGGTGAAATCCTCGGACAGGCTGACGAAGAGTGATTCCGCGGGCGGGAAATAGGCCTGCGTGAAATCGACGATCGCCTCGCGTTCCTCGGTGATCGACATGCCCGCGATGATCACGTCGTAATTGCCCGAGGTCAGGTTGGGGATGATGCTGTCCCAATCATTGGTGACCCATTCGCAGGTCAGGCCCGCGCGGGTGCACAGCTCATCGCCCAGATCGCGCTCGAAGCCTGCGATCTCGCCGTTGTCGTTGATGAAATTGTACGGAGGGTAGGCGCCCTCGGTGCCCAGGCGCACGACATCTTGCGCGGCGGCGGCGCCGACGGACAGGGCCAGAAGGCTGGCCGACAGGATCAGGTGTTTCATCTTTGGTCTCCCTGCTTTGGTTCGGGTTGGTTGCCTCAGGCCGCTTGGGAATGGCTGAGGAATTGTTGCAAGCGTTCGGATTTCGCGCCGCCGAAAAGGGCGGAGGGGGGGCCTTCCTCCTCGATCCTGCCCTGGTGGAGGAAGACGACATGGGACGACAGATCGCGGGCCATGCGCATGTCATGGGTGACGAGGATCATGGTGCGGCCCTCGGCGGCGAGGGCACGGATCACGCGCACCACCTCTTGTTCCAGTTCGGGGTCTAGGGCGGAGGTCGGTTCATCGAAGAGCAGCGCGCGGGGTTCCATGCAGAGCGCGCGTGCGATGGCGGCGCGCTGCTGCTGGCCACCGGACAATTGCGCGGGCCAGGCATCGGCCTTGTCGGCGATGCCGACCTTGGCGAGATAGGCGCGGGCACGCTCCTCGACCTCGGCCCTGGGATGGCCGAGGACGGTGACGGGCGCCTCCATCACGTTTTGCAGGATCGTGAGATGGGACCAGAGGTTGAACTGCTGGAACACCATGGAGAGGTTGGTGCGGATGCGGCGGACCTGTTCGGCATCGGCGGGGCGGCGGTGATGGCCCGTGCCATGCCAGCGCACCGGTTCGCCTTCGAAGATCACGTCGCCCTGCTGGCTGTCCTCGAGCAGGTTGGCGCAGCGCAGGAGCGTGGATTTGCCGGAACCGGACGAGCCGATGAGCGAGACGACATCGCCCGCGCGTGCCGTCATGTCGACACCGCGCAGAACATCGAGCGCGCCAAAACTCTTGTGGAGGCCGGTGATCTGGATGACCGGCGGAGCGGCTGACATGCGGTGGCACTTCCCTTGGTGGTCTGCGAATTTGCGCCCAAGCATGGCAGGAATGCAACGCTCTTGTGCAGGGTGCCGTAGCGAAAAGCGCGCTGTTTTGGCCGGTTTTTCCGCCAAATGTTCAAGGATTGGGCGGCGTATCTATCGCAAGATAATTTATTTTATCGATAGATATGAAGCCCATGAGGTCGAGGGCCTCGCGGGTTGCGGGGGGCAGGGCTGTCAGCGCCTCGGACAGGGCCGCATGGATCGGGGCGGGGTCGCGTCCGCCTGCGGTGATGAGCGGCAGGCCGGGGGTGGGATTTGTGCGCGCGATCTCGAGCGCGGGGTCGGCGGCGTCGAAGCGGAGGAGCTGGCGCCAGGTCTCCGCGTCGATGGCGGCGAGATCGGCCTGGCCCGCACCCACCGCGCGGGCGGAGGCGGCATGGCTGCCCGTGATCGTGACCGGACCGAGGGGCAGCGCGCGGGCAGAGGCCCAGCCGTGCAATGCGGCCCAGCCCGATTGGCTGAGCGGGTCGTTCACCGCGATGCGGGGGGTCTTGGGCAGGTCGGGGCCGCGGGCGATGATGACGGAATTGTATTGCCCGGGCGGGCAGTGGGGCAGGGCGTAATCGGGCGTGGCCACAAGGGTGACATGGGGATGAAGCCGCGCGCGGAAGGGCAGGCCGCAGGTTTGCGCCAGAAGGAGATCGGGGCTTTGCCAGATTTCCCAGGGGTCGCGGTCTCGGGTCAGCGCATCGGGGGCGGGGATGGCGCGGGCGCGCATCGCGTCGCGGATGCATGCCCAGAGCGCATCGGTTTCCGCCCGAAGTTCGGGGCGGTCATACATGGGCAGGGCGGCGATCATCGGCGCAGCGCTAGTTCTGGGACCGGCTGGCTTCGACGCGCTTGCGGGCGAGGTTGCTGTCGCGGTCGTTCACGCCGAGCATGGGGGCGATCATGCGCAGGAGCGAATCCTCTTCGCTGTCGCGGGTGCCATCGGCGAGCACGATGAACCACAGCGCCTCGATCACGTGGAGGCGGTCGTCATAGGGGACGCTGTCCTTGATCGCGCGGGTGAAGCGGACGGTGTCGGGGGCTTCGGCCTCGAGCGCCTCGGCCTCGGTGCGCAGGGCTTGGGCCGCGCTGTCGGTCAGGTCGTAGCGATGGGCGAGAAGCCGGTCGATGAGGGTCTTTTCGATGGCGGCGTAATCGCCATCGGCCCGGGCGATGCGCACCAGAAGGGCTGCGAGCGCAAGGCGCGCGTCGTCATAGGGCAGCGGTTCGGGGTTCGGGGCCGTCAGGCGGCGCAAGAGATCGAAAACCATGGCCAGCGGTATAGACCGGGGCGGGCGGGCTGGAAAGACCGTGTCAGGGCAGCCGGATCGTGCCGGAGGCGATGGGCACGGCATGGCCCGCGATGCGGATCGGGCCGAGCGATCCGCCCGTGACGGTCGCGGTCAGGCGGATGTCGGAGGGGCGGCCCATCTCGACGCCCTGGGTGAGGGGGATCGTGGTCGTGCCCTCGGGCAGGGCGCCGGTGGCCAGAAGCTGGGCCGCGAGGATGGCACTGGCCGATCCGGTGGCCGGATCCTCGGGGATGCCCGCCGTGGGAGAGAACATGCGCGCGCGGTAGCCCGTCGCGGTCGGGGTGTAGAGATAGGCGCTGTCGACATCGGCCATGGCCATCAGCTCGGACCATGCGGGTTCGCAGGGGCGGGCTGTGGCGAGGGTGGAGAGATCGGTGACGGGGATATAGAGAAAGGCCGGTCCGCCCTGCCAGACGCCGGGGTCCTGCGGGCCGATCCCTGCGGGCGGAATGCCGAGCGCGCGGGCGATCAGGGCCTGCGGCGGGGTCGGGGCGTGGCGCTCCGGTGTCCTGGGCGCAGTGAATTCGGCGAGCGCCGCGCCGTCCTCCTGCCGCGTGATCGTGACGGGCACGAGGCCTGCCTGTTCCTCGAGCGTGATGGTGGTGTCTCGGCCGCCTGCCAGGTGCAGGGCGCAGCCGATGGTCGGGTGGCCCGCGAAGGGGATTTCGGCGGTGGGAAAGAAGATGCGCACGCGGGCGGTATGGGACGGGTTTTCCGGGCGCTGGATGAAGAGCGTTTCGGACAGGTTGAACTGGCGTGCGAGGGTCTGCATCTGCGCGGTGGTCAGGTCATCGGCCCCTTCGACGATGGCCAGCGGATTGCCGGTGAAGGGCGTGGTCGTGAACACGTCGTAGATGTGGAAGCGAAGCATATCGGGTCATCCCTTGGCCGTGGGTCAGCGGAGCATTGGCCGGGCCGGATGGCAAGGGGGGCGTTTTCCTGTCGGAAAACGGTGCGCAAAGCTGACGCTTTGCGGGACGGAAAACCGGGGTTTTCCGTCAGCGCCCGAGCGAATCCTTTGACAGGAGGGGCGCGCGCGCGGTATGAATTGAACAAGCGTTCAATTAATGGGAGGATTGGCGCCATGTTCCTCGGGTCCATGACCTTCGATCTGGGTGAGGATGTGAACGCGCTGCGCGAGATGGTGCATCGCTTCGCACAGGAGCGGGTCAAGCCGCTGGCGGCCGAGACCGACCGGACGAATGCCTTTCCCAACGCGCTCTGGCGCGAGATGGGCGATCTGGGCCTGTTGGGGATCACGGTCGAGGAGGAATTCGGCGGTGCGGGGATGGGCTATCTGGCCCATACCGTGGCGGTGGAGGAGATCAGCCGCGCCTCGGCCTCGATCGGGTTGAGTTACGGGGCGCATTCCAATCTCTGCGTCAACCAGATCAAGCTCAACGGCACGGCGGAGCAAAAGGCGCGCTATCTGCCAAAGCTCGTGTCGGGCGAGCATGTGGGCGCGTTGGCCATGTCGGAGGCGGGCGCGGGATCGGATGTTGTGGGGATGCAGCTGCGCGCGGAGAAGCGCAATGACCGCTACGTGCTGAACGGGACGAAATACTGGATCACCAACGGACCCGATGCCGATACGCTCGTCGTCTATGCCAAGACCGATCCCGAGGCCGGATCGCGGGGGATCACCGCCTTCATCGTGGAAAAGACGATGAAGGGATTTTCCACGAGCCCGCATTTCGACAAGCTCGGCATGCGGGGATCGAATACGGCCGAGCTCGTGTTCGAGGATGTCGAGGTGCCCTTCGAGAACGTGCTGGGCGAGGAAGGGCGCGGTGTCCGCGTCCTGATGAGCGGGCTGGATTACGAGCGGGTGGTTCTGTCGGGGGTGAATATCGGGATCATGGCGGGCTGCATGGACGAGGTCATGCCCTACATGGTCGAGCGCCGCCAGTTCGGCCAGCCGGTCGGCAATTTCCAGCTGATGCAGGGCAAGATCGCGGACATGTACACGGCGATGAATTCCGCGCGCGCCTATGCCTACGAGGTTGCGAAAGCCTGTGACCGGGGCGCGGTCACGCGGCAGGATGCGGCGGCTTGCGTGCTTTACGCGAGCGAGGAGGGGATGAAGGTCGCCCACCAGGCGGTGCAGGCGATGGGGGGCGCGGGGTTCCTGAACGACAGTGCCGTCAGCCGCATGTTCCGCGATGCCAAGCTGATGGAGATCGGCGCGGGCACGAGCGAGATCCGGCGGATGCTCGTCGGGCGCGAATTGATGGCGTTGATGGGGTGAGGTGGCGGCGGGCGCAGAGGCGGGGCTTTGGCCGGGCAGGGGAAAGGACCCCTGCGGCTTTCCCGTGGGGTGGGGGTGCTGGGGGCTCTGCCCCGCGGCCTTGCCGCTCCCCCGGAGTTTTTCGGCCAAGATGAAGGGGCTCTGGCCATGATGCGGGGGATCGGCTTGCCGCTTCTGGGGCTGGTGGCCTTTGCGGCGGCTTTCGGGCTTTTGGCGGGGATGCGGGCGGTGCCGCCGTCGGAAACGGAGATCATCCTCGAGGCGGCGGCGCGCTATGTGGCCGAGACGGGCGGGGCGGCGACCGAGTGCGCGGGGCGGCCCGCGCCGGTGCCGGGCGTGCGGCTGGTCGTGACCTGCGGGGAGGCTTGGGCGATGGCCGTGGACGACTGGGGCCGCCCGGTCGATCTGCCCGACATGGGGCCGGGCACGTGAGGGGCGGGGCGGTGATCGCGCTGGCGCTTTGGGCCGGACCTGCGGGGGCGGAGGGGTTTTCGACCTGTTTCGAGCGCGCCATCGCGCATTTCGAGATGGGCTTCGCCCGGAGCGGCCCGGCCCGGACGGTCGAGGATTACGCTTTGGTGACGCGGGACCGGGTGCATCATTGCGGATCGCTGGCCATCGTGGCCTGCGACCGGGGGGCGGCGCCGCAGGCCTGCCAGAGGCGGCTTGCGGTCGAACAGCGGGATTTGCGCGACAGGCTTTTGGCAAGCTTGCCCGCGCCGCAGGATGTGGCCGCGCCCGAGGTCTTGCCGGGGCTTTATCCGCAATTGTGGGACGTGGCGCATGGCATCTCGGCCGGGGATGATTGCGCGGGGGCGGAAGATCCGGTGGCCGCCTGGTGCGAGACGCATGAGGCGCGGTTGAAGCTGACCGAGGCGGTGGCGCTGTGGCAGGTCGCGCGGTTGATGGGTGTGGCGGCGGCGGCGGCGGATCTGGGTTGGGTCGCGCAGGCGATGCCCTTTCGGCCCGTGGCGCGACCCGAGGGGGAGGGACAATGAGGCTCAAGTCGCAATTCATCGCGGGCTCGGAGGAGGCGCGGGCCAATCGGGCGGCGCATCTGGCGGCGCTCTCCGAGATCGCCGAAGCTGCGGCGCTGGCTGCGGCGGGGGGCGGCGACAAGGCAAGGGAGCGGCATGTCGCGCGCGGCAAGATGCTGCCCCGCGAGCGGGTGGCGAACCTGCTCGATCCCGGTTCTCCGTTCCTGGAGGTGGGCGCTGTTGCGGGTCATGGCATGTATGACGGGGCCGCGCCCTGTGGCGGGGTGATCGCGGGCGTGGGCCTCGTCGAGGGGCGGCAGGTCATGGTCCTGTGCAACGATGCGACCGTGAAGGGCGGCACCTATTACCCGGTGACGGTGAAAAAGCACCTTCGTGCGCAAGAGATCGCGGAGGAGAACCGGTTGCCCTGTGTCTACCTGGTGGACAGCGGGGGCGCGAACCTGCCCAACCAGGACGAGGTTTTCCCCGACCGGGATCATTTCGGGCGGATCTTCTACAACCAGGCGCGGATGTCGGCCAAGGGGATCGCGCAGATCGCGGTGGTGATGGGATCCTGCACCGCCGGAGGGGCCTATGTGCCCGCGATGTCGGATGTGTCGATCATCGTGAAGGAACAGGGGACGATTTTCCTGGCGGGGCCGCCGCTGGTAAAGGCGGCGACGGGGGAGGTCGTGAGCGCCGAGGATCTGGGCGGGGGCGATGTGCATACGCGCCTGTCGGGGGTGGCGGATTACCTGGCGGAGGATGATGCGCATGCGCTCGCGCTGGCGCGGCGGGCGGTCAGGTCGTTGGGGGAGCTGTGGGTTTCACCCACCCTACGGGGCGACGGTGTAGGGTGGGTGAAACCCACCATCCGCGACAACCGCCCGCCTGCCTATGATCCGGAGGACTTGCTGGGCGTGGTGCCTGCATCGCTGACCACGCCCTATGACATCCGCGAGGTGATCGCGCGGATCGTCGATGACAGCTGGTTCGACGAGTTCAAGCCGCGCTTCGGCGAGAGCATCGTGACCGGTTTCGCCCAGGTGATGGGGATGGATGTGGGGATCGTCGCCAACAATGGCGTGCTCTTTTCCGAGAGCGCGCAGAAGGCGGCGCATTTCGTGGAATTGTGCTCTCAGCGGAAGATCCCCCTGGTGTTCTTGCAGAATATCACCGGCTTCATGGTGGGGCGGAAATACGAGAACGAGGGGATCGCGCGGCACGGGGCCAAGATGGTGACGGCTGTGGCCACGACCGCCGTGCCCAAGATCACGATGCTTGTGGGCGGGTCCTTTGGCGCGGGGAATTACGGGATGGCGGGGCGGGCCTATAGCCCCCGGTTCCTGTGGTCCTGGCCCAATTCGCGGATTTCGGTGATGGGCGGCGCGCAGGCGGCGGGGGTGCTCGCCACCGTCAAGCGCGAGGCGATGGAGCGGGCGGGGCAGGAATGGTCGGCGGAGGCCGAGGCCGAATTCAAGCGCCCCACGATCGAGATGTTCGAGCGGCAGTCGCACCCGCTTTATGCCTCGGCGCGGCTTTGGGATGACGGGGTGGTCGATCCGCGCAAGAGCCGCGAGGTGCTGGGGCTGTCGCTTGCGGCGGCGTTGAATGCGCCGGTGGAGGAGACGCGCTTTGGCGTCTTCCGGATGTGAGGCCGGGGGCAGGGGGCTCTGCCCCCGCGCGTTCCGCGCTCCCCCGGGATATTTGGGAAACAGAGAAGATGGTGGGTTTGACCGAGCTGAAGGCGCGCCCAAGGGAAGATGTCGGAGATGTTTCATAAGATCCTGATCGCGAACCGGGGCGAGATCGCGTGTCGCGTGATCGAGACCTGCCGCAAATTGGGGGTGGCGACGGTCGCCGTCCATTCCGATGCCGATGCGGCCTCGCGCCATGTCGCGATGGCCGACGAGGCGGTGCATATCGGGGGATCGAAGCCCTCCGAGAGCTACCTGAGGGGGGATGCGATCATCGCTGCCGCGAAAGCAACGGGGGCAGAGGCGATCCATCCGGGCTATGGCTTCTTGTCCGAGAACCCCGATTTCGTCGAGGCGGTGGAGGCGGCGGGGCTTGTCTTCATCGGGCCCTCGGCCAGCGCGATCCGAGCCATGGGGTTCAAGGATGCGGCCAAGGCCCTGATGGAGGAGGCGGGCGTTCCCGTCGTGCCGGGCTATCACGGGGCCAACCAGGACCCGGAGCATCTGGCGGGTGCCGCCGAGGCCATCGGGTATCCGGTGCTGATCAAGGCGGTCGCGGGCGGCGGCGGCAAGGGGATGCGCCGGGTCGAGCGCGCGGCGGATTTCAGGGAGGCGCTGGAAAGCGCCAGGGGGGAGGCCGCGACGGCCTTTGGCAACGAGGCCGTTCTGATCGAGAAATATGTCGACAAGCCCCGCCACATCGAGGTGCAGGTGTTCGGCGACGGCACCCGCGCGGTGCATCTGTTCGAGCGGGATTGTTCGCTCCAGCGCCGCCACCAGAAGGTGATCGAGGAAGCGCCCGCGCCCGGCATGACCGATGCGATGCGCGCGGCGATGGGGCAGGCCGCCGTGCGCGCGGCAGAGGCCATCGGCTATGCGGGCGCGGGGACGGTGGAGTTCATCGTGGACGGATCGCGCGGGCTGCGGCCCGACGGGTTCTGGTTCATGGAGATGAACACGCGGTTGCAGGTCGAGCATCCGGTGACCGAGGCGATCACAGGCGTCGATCTGGTCGAATGGCAATTGCGCGTGGCGGCGGGCGAGCGGCTCCCTTGCGCACAGGAGGATCTGTCGATCACGGGCCATGCTTTCGAGGCGCGGCTTTATGCCGAGGATGTGCCCAAGGGGTTTTTGCCCGCGACGGGGCGCTTGACGCATCTGCGCTTCCCGGAATGTGCGCGGGCCGATACCGGCGTCCGGGCGGGGGACGAGATCTCGCCCTGGTACGATCCGATGATTGCCAAGATCATCGTCCACGGGCCGACGCGGGATGTGGCGCTGCGGCAGTTGGAACAGGCGCTTGCGCGGACCGAGGTGGCCGGGTCGGTGACGAACCTTGCCTTTTTGCGGCGGTTGGCGGGGCATGCGGGGTTCGCGGCGGGGGATGTGGATACCGGGTTGATCGCGCGCGACCTGGAGGTCTTGGCCGCCGTCCCCGTGGCCTCGTCGCAGGTCATGGCGCTGGCGGCCCTTGGGGCCTTGGGGCTGGACAGGGAGCCGGGGCCGGTTTCGGGCTTTACCCTTTGGGCGCCGTTGCGGCGGCAGGTGGTGCTGGACCATGGGGGCGAGGTCGTGCGGGCCGTGGTCGAGGTGCGGCCCGGCGGGCGGTTCCGCGTCGAGCTGGGCGGCACGGCGCATGAGCTGGCCCGCGACGGCGCAAGATGGCGCATCGACGGGGCAGCCGTTTCGGCGGGGATGGTCGTGGCCGGGGCGGAGGTGATCGTCTTTGCGGGCGATGCCCATACCTTCGGGCTCGTCGATCCCCTGGCTGTCGCCGCTGCTGCAGGTGCAGGGTCCGGCGTGATCGAGGCGCCGATGCCGGGCCTCGTCAAGGCGGTCTTCGTGGCGCCCGGCGACCGGGTTGCTGTGGGTGACCGGCTGGCCATTCTCGAGGCGATGAAGATGGAGCATTCCCTGACGGCGGGACGGGACGGGGTGGTGGCCGAGGTGCCGGTGGCCCCCGGTGCGCAGGTCGAGGCCGGGGCGGCCTTGATCGTTCTGGACGCGGAGGATGTTGAATGATCCGGTTGCATCACGTGCCATGGGGGCGGTCGTTCCGGGTGCTCTGGCTTTTGTGCGAGATGGGCACGCCGCCCGACGAGATCATCCGCTACCGGATCGGGGAACGGGCGATGCGCGAGCCGGGGTTGATGGATGTCTCGCCCGCAGGCCGGATTCCCGCGCTGGAGATCGACGGGATCACGATCTTCGAGAGCGGGGCCATCGTGCAATACCTCTGCGAGACGCGCTCGGATCACGGGTTCGGGCGCGGCCCCGGCGATGTGGAACGGGTGCGGTTCCTGGAGGCCATCGGATTTGCCGAGACGCAGGCCAGCCTGATCGAGCAGTTGAACCTGAACCACCTGTTCCTGCGGCCGCCCGCGAAACCCTCGCCCACGGTGGTCAAGCTCAACACGCTGCGGCTGGCCGATACCTTGCGGGCGCTCGAGGGGATGGTCGCGGGCGAGACCTTCCTGCCCTCGGGGTTTTCGGGGGCGGATGCGATGCTGGGCTTCAACCTGTTCGCGGCCCCCTATTACGTGCGGATGGACCCCTACCCGAGGTTGCGCGCCTATTGGGCGGCCTTGCAGGCGCGGCCCGCGTTCCGGCAGGCGGCCGAGATCGAAGGACCGCAGGCGTTCTACGCGCGGGATTTCTACGAGGTGCCGGTGGATGTGTGATGCGGTCGAGATCTTCGAGGTCGGCCCCCGCGACGGGTTGCAGAACGAGAAGCGGCTGATCCCGGCTGCCGAAAAGATCGCGCTGGTCGATGCCTTGTCGGCCTGCGGGTTCCGGCGGATCGAGGTCACGAGTTTCGTGAGCCCCCGGTGGGTGCCCCAGATGGCCGATGCGGCCGAGGTCATGGCAGGCATCGCGCGGGTGCCGGGTGTGCGCTACGCGGCGCTGGCGCCGAACCTGAAAGGGTTCGAGGCGGCGGTGGCGGCAGGTGTCGACGAGGTGGCGATTTTCGCCGCCGCATCCGAAGGATTTTCGAAGGCGAATATCAATGCGAGCATCGCCGAGAGCCTGGAGCGGTTTCGCCCCGTGGTGGAGGCGGCGCGGGCCATCGGGCTGCCGGTCCGGGGCTATGTGAGCTGTGTCACCGATTGCCCCTATGATGGGCCGGTCGCGCCGGGGGAGGTGGCCGATGTGGCGGGCGCGCTCTTCGGGATGGGCTGCTACGAGGTGTCGCTGGGCGATACGATCGGGGCGGGGGTGCCCGAACGCGTGGCGGCCATGCTGGCTGCTGTGGCCGATGCCGTGCCGGTTGCGAACCTGGCCGGGCATTTCCACGACACCGGCGGCAGGGCGCTGGCAAATATCGATGTCGCGCTGGAGGCCGGTGTGCGGGTGTTCGATGCGGCCGTGGGCGGGCTTGGCGGCTGTCCCTATGCGCCGGGGGCGGCGGGCAATGTCGCGACCGAGGCCGTGGCGCGGCACCTGGCCGTGCGGGGCCACGAGACGGGGCTTGATCTGGCGGCCGTCGAGGCGGCGGCGGCCATGGCACGGAGGATGCGCGATGGAGACGCTTGAGCTGGAGGTGGACGGGCGCGGGGTCGCCTGGCTGCGGCTGAACCGGCCCGAAAAGCACAATGCGATGGATGCCGCGATGATCGCGGAGCTGACCGAAGTTGCGGGGCTGTTGGGCCGCGATCCGGCGGTGCGCGTCGTTGTGTTGACGGGCAAGGGGCGGTCCTTTTGTGCCGGGGGGGACCTGGGCTGGATGCAGGCGCAGATGGAGACCGATGGGGCCACGCGGGCGCGGGAGGCGGGGGCCTTGGCCGCAATGCTCGGCGCGCTCGATGCGATGCCCAAGCCGCTTGTCGGGCGGGTGCAGGGGCAGGCCTTTGGCGGCGGCGTGGGGTTGATGAGCGTCTGCGACGTGGCGATTGGGGTCGAGGGGGCCAAGATCGGCCTGACCGAGGTGCGGTTGGGACTGATCCCCGCCACGATCGGGCCCTATGTGGTGGCGCGGATGGGGGCTGCCCGGGCGCGGCGGGTGTTTTTCTCGGGCCGTGTCTTTGACGCGGCAGAGGCGGTGGAGCTGGGGCTTTTGGCGCGGGCGGTTCCGGAGGCGGATCTGGACGCGGCCATCGAGGCGGAGATCGCGCCCTACCTGGCGGCGGCCCCGGGCGCGGTGGCGCAAGGCAAAAGGCTGGTCGCGGAGCTTGCGCGCGGGGCGGATGCGGCGCAGGTGGCCCTGAGCATCGAGGCGCTTGTCGCGCGCTGGGAAAGTGCCGAGAGTGCGGAAGGCATTGCCGCGTTTTTCGAAAAGCGCAAAGCATCCTGGGTGGTGTGAGGGGAGCGAATTTTCGCGCGAAAATTCGGGGGGCTCTGCCCCCGGCTTTCAGCCTCCCCCGGAGTTTTTTGGCCAAGATGAAGGGGAGGGCGAGGGATGAAGGCGGTTTGGTACGAGCGGTTCGGACCTGCGGGCGAGGTGCTGCAATTTGGCGAGATGCAGGATCCGGTGGCGGGGCCGGGCGAGGTTGTGGTGCGGCTCCATGCGTCGGGGGTCAACCCGTCGGACGTGAAGCTGCGCGCGGGCGCGAGGGCGGGTGCGGTGATGGCCTATCCGCGCATCGTGCCTCATTCGGATGGCGCGGGCGTGATCGAGGCCGTGGGGGAGGGCGTCGATCGGGCGCGGATCGGTGAGCGGGTCTGGATCTGGAACGCGGGCTGGCAGCGCGCGATGGGGACGGCTGCGGAGCGTGTCGCGCTGCCAGCCGAGCAGGCGGTGCGCCTGCCCGATGGGGTGGGATTTGCGGAAGGGGCCTGTTTCGGCATTCCGGCTATGACGGCCTGGTATGCCGTGATGGGGGATGGACCTGTCGCGGGGCAGACCCTGATGGTGACGGGCGGCGCGGGAACGGTTGGGCGCTATGCCGTGCAGATGGCGCGGGCTGCGGGCGCGCGGGTGATCACAACGGTTTCCTCGGCGGCGAAGGGCGCGCATTCCACGGCGGAGGACTGGGTGAATTACCGCGACACGGATGTGGCGGGCGCGGTGATGGATCTGACCGGCGGGGCCGGGGTGGACCGGATCATCGACGTGGATTTCGGCGCGAACCAGGCCACGGACCTGGCGCTGGTCAAGCCTGGCGGCGTGATCGCGGCCTATGCGAGTGCGGCCGAGATGGTGCCGCGCCTCGAATTCTATCCGTTCATGTTCAAGAACGTGCGGCTGCACATGCTGATCGTCTACCAGTTGGCGGGGGAAAAGCGCCGCGCGGGTGAACGGCAATTGACCGCCTGGCTCGAGGCGGGCGTTCTGTCCCATGCCGTTGTTCCGGGCGGGGGCCTGTCCGATTGTGCGGCGGCGCATGACATGGTCGCTGCGGGCCAGAAGCTGGGCACAGTCGTGCTGGACATCTGACCGGTCAGGCGTGCTAGCCTGCGCAACGGGGGGTATGTCGCGGCGGGGAGGCCGCGGGCCCCGCGCAGGGGAGGATGTCGCGATGACAGGATACGTCAGCCGCCACGGCACGATCGAGGTCGCGCCGGTGTCGATCACGGAAAAGCTGTTCGAGGGGCTTTTGGGCCGCGAGGCCGAGGTGGCCATCGTCGATGGGCCCACGGGGCGCGCGCTGACTGCGGGCGATGTCGTGGACGGCATCCGGCGGCTTGCGGGCGGATTGACCGAGCGCGGCATCCTGCCCGGCGGCACGGTCGCGATCCTTGCGCCGAACATGCCAGAATATCCGGTCGTCTTTCACGCCGTGGCCTGGGGCGGGGGGACGGTGACCACGATCAACCCGACCTATACCGCGCCCGAGATCCGCCACCAGCTGGAGGATGCGGGCGCGGTTTTGCTGGTCACGGTGCCCGCATTCGCCGAAGTCGCGCAGGCCGCCATCGAGGGGACGGCGGTGCGCGAGATCGTGGTGATCGGGGGCGAGCGTTGCCTGTCGCTCGAGGATGTGATGGGTCAGCCGCTGATGGCGCAGGCCCCGGTGGATCTTGAGAGCCATGTGGTCGTCCTGCCCTATTCGAGCGGCACGACGGGGCGACCCAAGGGGGTGATGCTGACCCATCGCAACCTTGTCGCGAATGTCACGCAATCGGGAGCCGTGGCCGGGATCGGCGCGCGGGATGTGGCCATCGCCTTTTTGCCGTTCTTCCACATCTACGGCATGACGGTTCTGATGAACCTGTTCCTGCAGAGGCGCGCCAAGCTTGTGACCATGCCGCGCTTCGACCTCGAACTGTTCCTGCGCCTGATCGAGGCGCATCGGGCAACGCGGCTTTACATCGTGCCGCCGGTGGCGCTGGCCCTGGCCAAGCATCCCTTGGTCGATCAATTCGATGTCTCGAGCGTCGAGGAGATCTTTTCCGGCGCCGCCCCGCTTGGCCCCGAGATCGAAAAGGCGGTCGGAGAGCGGTTCGGCGCGCGCTCGGTCCAGGGCTATGGCATGACCGAGATGGCGCCGATTTCCCACATGACGGTGGCAGGCAACGTGCGGCATGGGTCGAGCGGGCAGGCTGTGCCCTCTACCGAATGCCGGATCGTCGACCCGCTCAGCCTGAAGGACGTGGACCCCGGCGTGGAAGGGGAGCTTTGGGTGCGCGGCCCGCAGGTGATGCTGGGCTATCTGAACAATCCGCAGGCCACGGAAGAAAGCCTGACACCGGACGGCTGGCTGCGCACCGGTGATCTGGCGGTGATCGATGACGAAGGCTTCATGTATATCCGCGACCGGTTGAAGGAACTGATCAAGGTCAAGGGCTTCCAGGTCGCGCCCGCCGAGGTCGAGGCAGCGCTTTGCGCCCATGACGGGGTTGCCGATGCCGCCGTGGTGGGCCGCCCGGATGACGAAGCGGGCGAGGTGCCGGTGGCCTTTGTCGTGCGCGCGGCAGGGGCCGAGATCGACGAGGCGGCGCTGCGCGCCCATGTCGAGGGCTGTCTGGCCCATTACAAGCACCCGGTGGAGTATCGTTTCGTCGAAAGCGTGCCGAAGAGTGCGTCGGGCAAGATCCTGCGCCGGGAATTGAGGGCGGTGTTTTAGAGAGCAGGCCTGTTACCGGACGATGGACGGCTGATGCATCGTTCGAAAGCTTGCCATAGTTGTCGGAATCAGTTTTTTTGGCGTAAAAAAGTAACGCCGCGCTGGACATAGCGCGCCCCAGTGCTTTTATTGGACATAGTAAATTACGAGTAGGTAAATTGTATGTTGAGTGAAACTTTTTCCTTTGTCGCTGTGGTGTTCTCGGGCAGCAACACCACCCAGAGCCGCGCCAGCTCTTCAAGGTACACCGTCTTCGATACAGAAGACAATTGGAACAACGGTGTCACAATGCCCGGGGATCGCATAGGGGTGGTAGGCCCTGGTTCGAGTACCAGTGAACTTATGTTCCTCAACGGTACGACAAGATACGGCATTGTCGTAGCTCGAGGTTTCCGGCGGTTCTTGCTCACAAACAGGTACTATGCATTCAATGAGCCCCTTTTGGGGTTCACTTCTGCAGAACCCTACAATTACTGCTTCCTGTCCGGCACGCTGATCGCCACGCCCTCGGGCGAGGTGCCGGTCGAGCATCTGAAGATCGGCGACCTAGTCACGACGGCGGATGGCCGTGCCGTGCCGGTGAAATGGCTGGGCGAGCAGCGGCTGAGAAACTCGATGTTCACGCCCGCCCGCATGGCGCCGGTCTGCATTGCCAAGGGCGCTCTGGGCGAGGGTCTGCCGCATGGCGACCTCTATGTCAGTGCCGATCACGGCCTCATGATCGACGGGTTGGTGATCAACGCGGGTGCGCTGGTGAACGGCTCCACGATCCGTTTCGTGCCGATGGCCGAGATGGAGGCATATTTCACCTATTACCACGTCGAGACCGAGGCGCATGATGTGATCCTCGCCAATGGCGCGGCGGCGGAAACCTTCATCGATTATGCCGGGCGGCAGGTCTTTGACAATTACGCGGAATACGAGGCGCTATACGAGGCCGAACGGATCATCCCCGAGATGGAGCGCCCGCGCATTTCCTCGGCGCGGCAGGTGCCGCCGCAGATCAAGGCGCGGCTTGCGGCGGGCGTGGATTGGGACGCGGCACTGGCCGATCCGGAGATGTCGGTGACCCTGCAACGGGGCGCGGCCTGAGGGCAAGGCGTTCGACCAAGGATAACGGGGCGTTACCGGGCCATGACAGGGCAGCCCCCATTGAGTTCGGCAAGGCGGATATGGATCGACGGTTTCACTTCATCTCGGGCCTGCCCCGGTCGGGCTCGACGATGACGGCGGCTGTGCTGCGGCAGAACCCCGAGTTTCACGCGGCCATGTCCGGGCCGATCGCGGGCCTGTTCGAGGGGATGATCGCGCAGGTCTCGGCGGGGTCCGAGATGGCCTCGATGGTCAGCTACGAACAGCGGCGGCGGCTTCTGAAGGGGTTGTTCGAGAATTACTACGCCGACCTGGACGCGCGGGTGGTCTTTGACACCAACCGATCATGGACCGCGAAATTCGCGGCGATACTGACCGTCTTTCCCGATGCCAAGGTGATCTGCCTTGTCCGCGACGTGGCGTGGATCATGGATTCGATGGAGCGGCAGTATCGCAAGAACCCGTTCGAGAACACGCGCGTCTTTGCCAACCCGCAGCAGCGGGCGACGGTCTATTCCCGGCTCGAGGCGCTGGGTGGACCCAACAGCCTCGTCGGCTTTCCGTGGAACGCGCTGAAAGAGGCCTGCTATGCGGACTATGCGGACCGGCTGATGCTGGTGGATTACGACCTGCTGGTGCGGCGTCCACGCGATGTCTTCCGCGCGATCTACGAGTTCATCGACGAGCCGTGGTTCGAGCATGATTTCGAGGCGGTCGAGTATGATGCGCCGGAGTTCGACACGCAGCTCGGCATGGACGGGTTGCACCGTGTCCACAAGATCGTGGCCCCCCGCGATCGTGCGACGATCCTGCCCCCGGATCTGTTCCGTCGCTACAGTTCCATGTCGTTTTGGCGGCATATGGACGACTCGAAAGTGGCCCGCCTGATCCCCTCCGTGCCACAGCGAACGACAGCTCACGAGGGTTGAACTGCGGGCCCTCCCGTCGTCACCCGTGGCGCAGGACCAGCATGGGGGGACAGGCCGCCCTGCTGGCCGATGTGATCATGCCGACTTTCGGAGAGCACGAAGAAACCACCCGGCAAACGCCAAGGGGCGCAAGCATGGTCCTTGGCTGTTGATGACGCTTGGCGATGTGGATCTGGTTCGGCTGCGGGAAGGGATAGCTTACAAAGCAGCGCTTCTATTGGGTCGCGTCGGTCCGAGGCAGCGCGCGGCTGGACCAGTTCAACGCCCGACATCAAGTCGGCAATCAGGGCAGGAGCTTCTGCCTCGGGTCTGCGGGATGAAGGGTCGTCATGGGGTTTGTGCTTGTTTCCAGTGACCATTGCGACATGGGGGCTGCGCGTCTCGAGACGCGCAGCCCCAAACCTCGAAAACCCAGCACGTGGAAAACCGCGCGCTGAAAATGGTGAACCCATAGAACCCTTCCCTACGCCATCTTGGTTTGAACCGGATACATGATGAATTGCGTCGGTCAGGGTGGTGCCGCCCCCCCCCGATTTGCCGCACCGCGCCCCGTTGACCCTCAAGACGGTGGCGCGTAAATCAACCGCAACGAGACCGGACCGTCCGGGGGTGCAATCCCCCGGCAACAGACCTATCCAGGAAAGGCGACCAGACCGCCATGTCGGACCTGCTGACATCCTATGCTCCGATCCTGATCTTCCTGGCCATCGCCATCGGATTGGGAATCGTGCTGATCCTCGCCGCCGTCGTTCTGGCCGTGCGCAACCCCGACCCGGAAAAGCTGTCGGCCTATGAATGCGGGTTCAACGCCTTCGACGACGCGCGGATGAAATTCGACGTGCGCTTCTACCTCGTGTCGATCCTGTTCATCATCTTCGACCTCGAGATCGCGTTCCTGTTTCCCTGGGCCGTCGCCTTTCCGACCATGTCGGATGTCGCCTTCTGGTCGATGATGGTCTTCCTCGGCGTGTTGACGGTGGGCTTTGCCTACGAGTGGAAGAAAGGGGCGCTGGAATGGGAGTGATGACGGGCACCAATGCCGCCGGTCCCGACCGCGAGGTCGCCACGACCGAGCTGAACCGCGCGTTGCAGGACAAGGGTTTCCTGCTGACCTCGACCGAGGACATCATCAACTGGGCGCGCACAGGCTCGCTGCACTGGATGACCTTCGGTCTTGCCTGCTGCGCGGTCGAGATGATGCACACCTCGATGCCGCGCTATGATGCCGAACGCTTCGGGATCGCGCCGCGCGCCTCCCCGCGCCAGTCGGACGTGATGATCGTGGCGGGCACGCTGACCAACAAGATGGCGCCCGCGCTGCGCAAGGTCTACGACCAGATGCCCGAGCCGCGCTATGTCATCTCCATGGGGTCCTGTGCCAATGGCGGCGGCTATTACCATTACAGCTACAGCGTAGTGCGCGGCTGCGACCGGATCGTGCCGGTCGACATCTACGTGCCGGGCTGCCCGCCCACGGCGGAAGCGCTGCTTTACGGTATCCTCCAGTTGCAGCGGAAAATCCGCCGCACGGGCACCATCACCCGCTGACGCGCCCATCGCGCGCGAAGGAGACGACAGATGAGCGTCGAAACCCTCAAGGAACTGGCCGCCCATATCGCGGACCGCAATCCCGATGCCGTGATCGCGACTTCGGTCTCGGCCCATGGCGAGCTGACGGTCGAGATCGTGCCGGGTGCGGTGCTCGGGTTCATCGAATGGCTGCGGTCCGATGCGACCTGCAAGTTCTCGACCCTCGTGGATATCACGGCTGTCGATTGGCCCACCCGCGACCGCCGGTTCGACGTGGTCTGGCATTTCCTGAGCATGTACCAGAACCACCGCATCCGCGTGAAATGCGCGCTGCGCGAGGACGAGGTTCTGCCCTCGATCACCGGCATCCATCCCGGTGCCGGCTGGTACGAGCGCGAAGTCTACGACATGTTCGGCATCCTGTTCACGGGCCATGCCGATCTGCGCCGCATCCTGACCGATTACGGGTTCCGCGGCCATCCGCTGCGCAAGGATTTCCCGACCACGGGCTATACCGAGGTCCGCTATGACGAGGCGCTCAAGCGCGTGGTCTACGAGCCGGTGAAACTGGTGCAGGAATACCGGCAATTCGATTTCATGTCGCCGTGGGAAGGGGCCGATTACGTCCTGCCCGGCGATGAAAAGGCCAAGGAGGCGGCGAAATGATGGACGGCTCCAAAGGGTTCCAGGACGTCGAGACCGGCGAACAGAAGATCCGCAACTTCAACATCAACTTCGGCCCCCAGCATCCGGCGGCGCATGGCGTGCTGCGGCTGGTTCTCGAGCTCGATGGCGAGATCTGCGAACGCTGCGACCCGCATATAGGGCTTCTGCACCGCGGCACTGAAAAGCTGATGGAAAGCCGCACCTACCTGCAGAACCTGCCCTATTTCGACCGGCTCGATTACGTCGGCACGATGAACCAGGAACATGCCTGGGTTCTGGCCATCGAAAAGCTGACGGGCACCCCCGTGCCGCGCCGCGCGCAGCTGATCCGCGTGCTTTACTGCGAGATCGGGCGCATCCTGAACCATCTTCTCAACGTCACGACGCAGGCGATGGACGTGGGCGCGCTGACGCCTCCGCTCTGGGGCTTCGAGGAACGCGAGAAGCTGATGATCTTCTACGAGCGGGCCTGTGGCGCGCGGCTCCACGCCGCCTATTTCCGCCCCGGCGGTGTCCACCAGGACCTGCCGCCCGAGCTGATCGACGATATCGACACCTGGGCCGATGAATTCCCCAAGGCCCTGGCCGATATCGACACGCTCCTGACCGAAAACCGAATCTTCAAGCAGCGCAATGTCGACATCGGGATCGTGACCGAACAGGACATTCTCGATTGGGGCTTTTCGGGCGTCATGGCGCGCGGCTCGGGCCTCGCCTGGGACCTGCGTCGCGCGCAGCCCTATGAGTGCTACGACGAATTCGACTTCCAGATCCCCGTGGGCAAGAACGGCGATTGCTATGACCGCTACCTCTGCCGCATGGCCGAGATGCGGGAATCGACCTCGATCATCAAGCAGGCCATCGCCAAGCTGCGCGCCGAAGGCCCGGGCGAGATCATGGCCCGCGGCAAGATCAGCCCGCCCAAGCGGTCGGACATGAAGACCTCGATGGAAGCGCTCATCCATCACTTCAAGCTCTACACCGAGGGTTTCCACGTGCCCGAGGGCGAGATCTATGCCGCCGTCGAAGCGCCCAAGGGCGAATTCGGCGTCTATCTCGTGGCCGATGGCACCAACAAACCCTACCGCGCCAAGCTGCGCGCGCCGGGCTATGCGCATCTCCAGGCGATGGATCACCTGTGCCGGGGCCACCAGCTTGCCGATGTCTCGGCCATCCTCGGCTCGCTCGACATCGTCTTCGGCGAGGTGGACCGGTGACAGGCGGCGCCCTGCTTCATCTTGGCCAAAAAACTCCCGCCGGAGGCTTCCGCAGGTAACGCCTTCGCCGCGCTCGACATTTCAAGGACCCGACAGATGCTCCGCCGTCTCCATCCCGACCAGCCCGCCAGCTTCGCCTTCACCCCCGCCAACCAGGCCTGGGCGGAGGCGCAGATCACGAAATACCCCGAGGGGCGGCAGGCCAGCGCCATCATCCCGCTTCTGTGGCGCGCCCAGGAGCAGGAGGGGTGGCTGACCCGTCCCGCCATCGAACATGTCGCCGACATGCTGGGACTTGCGCATATCCGCGCTTTGGAGGTCGCGACATTCTATTTCATGTTCCAGCTGCAACCGGTGGGCTCGGTCGCGCATCTGCAGATCTGCGGCACGACCTCGTGCATGATCTGCGGCGCCGAGGATCTCGTGGCCGTCTGCAAGGAAAAGATTGCGCCGAAAGCCCATCAACTCTCCGCCGACGGCAAGTTCAGCTGGGAAGAGGTGGAATGTCTCGGCGCCTGTGCCAATGCGCCCATGGCCCAGATCGGCAAGGATTACTACGAGGATCTGACCGCCGAGAAACTGGCCTGGATCATCGACGAGATGGCGGCGGGCCGCGTGCCGACGCCCGGGCCGCAGAACGGGCGCTATGCCTCCGAGCCCAAGGGCGGTCTGACCTCCCTCAAGGATCACGAGGCCGGACGCGACCCGCTCAACATCTCGGCGCGTCGCGCGACGGATATCGGCGACACGATCAAGCGGATCGACGGGACCGAGGTGCCGATGCTCGCCCCTTGGGGCAAGCAATCGGGTGGCGACGTGGCGCTGGCCGAACGGCCACCTGCGCCCGCGGCCGATCGCGTCCCGCCAAAGACAGCGCCCAAGCCCGCACCCAAGGCCAAGGCCAAGACCAAGGCCGATGAGACCACGGCCCCTGCCGAGGTCGAAGAGGCGGCTCCCGAACAGCTCTCCGGCCCCCGCGCCGGGCAAGCCGCCGATGATCTCAAGAAGATCTCGGGCGTCGGTCCCAAGCTCGAGGCCCTGCTGAACGAACTGGGTTTTTGGCATTACGACCAGATCGCGGCCTGGACCCCGGCGGAAATCGCCTGGGTCGATGCCCGGCTCAAGTTCAAGGGCCGTATCGAGCGTGATGGCTGGATCGCGCAAGCCGCAACGCTCGCCGCCGCGCGCTGATCTTCTGAGCGGTCACCATGTCGCGGGCCCGGCCTCTGGCCGGGGTGCTCATGCTTCCTAGGTTGCGCCCCACACCGAACGGGGTGCAACCGAGGAAGGACAAAGAAGATGAGCAGTGGACAGCGTTACGTGATGATCATGGTGGTCTGGACGATCGCGGCGATCATGGGATTGACGGTGGCCTTGGCCGCTGTGGGGTGGCTTGGTTTGTGGGTTGCGGTCGGGGCCATCGCGGGGCTGGGGACCACCGTCGTGGGCGGCATATTCCTGCAATTCGCCTTTGCCACCGATTTCGACGCGATCCTCGAAGCGCGGCGCAACAGCGCAACAGGGCGCGACACTTCGTCCTGATCACCCGAGACAAATCGCTTTTGCTGCGTTAGTTTGCCGCAAAAGCACGTCCAGCGGGGGAATCCACATGAAATCGACATCCGGCGGCATCCTGAATTTTGCGATCGCATGGGGCGTGGCCTCGGCGGTGGGCTTTGGCGGAATGGCCGCCTTGATGATCCTGGGCGATTGGACCCTCATCCAGGCGATCTTCGCGGCGGCGGTGATCTTTTTCGTCGTTGGTGCGGTTCTCTCACTGATGTTTCTCAACCCCCTGCCGGGTCCGGTCAAACCGGGCACGGCAGGTTGGGCCGGACGCGATCTGACGGAGGCCCAGCCTGCCGCAGCCGCGGGTGCGGCAACGCCAGCCCCTGCCAAGGCAGCCCCCGTGGCCGCCGCTCCGGCCGCGTCTGCGCCTGCAGCCGCCGCACCGGCACCGGCCCCCGCTCCGGTCGCAGCAAGTGGTGCCGGCACACGGCCCGCAGCGCTTGATGCGCCGCGCGCCGGGGGTGCCGATGACCTCAAGCGGATCAAGGGGATCGGCCCGAAGCTCGAAAAACTGTGCAACAGCCTTGGCTTCTACCATTTCGACCAGATCGCCAACTGGACCGCCGAAGAGGTCGCATGGGTCGACGAGAACCTCGAAGGGTTCAAGGGCCGCGTGACGCGCGACACCTGGGTCGAGCAGGCAAAGCTGCTGGCGGCGGGCGGTGATACGGAATTCTCGCGCAAAGTCGACAAAGGTGAGGTATACTGACCTTCGGGAGGGTTATGGACCATCAATTCCGAGGAATGGGTATGACCAACACCGAAATGATCTGGCTGCGCAGTCAGGCTGCGCAGCGTGACGTCCTTCATCTTTTTTCCTATGGCACGGCGTTTATCGGCACAGCCGCGCTGCAGGCCATGCAGCTCGGCCTCACGGCGCCGCGCAGCTATCTGGCAGCCTTGGCCCGTGCCGCAGCCGTGCCCCCCGCCCCGGTGGCGGAGGTGATCCCGATCGGGGATGCGCCGATCTCCAGACCTATGGCGGAAGTCGTCCCGCTGGCGGAGCCTGTATCGGAGCCTGTGGCAGCGGTCGTTGACCCGACCCCGGCAGCGCATGTCGTCCCGTCCCCGCATCTGCTGGATGCGCCCCGCGACGGGGTGGGCGATGATCTGACCGCGCTCAAGGGTGTCGGTCCGAAACTCGCCGAAGCGCTGAAAGACTTCGGGATCTTCCATTTCGACCAGATCGCCACGCTGGACGAAGAAGGGATCGCCTGGCTCGATGCCCAGCAAAAGGGGTTTCGCATGATCTGCACGCGTCACGACATCGTGGCGCAGGCCCGTGCGATGATCTGAGATTGCGGGACGGGCCGGGGGATTGCCCCGGCCCGTCCCGATCCGCTAGGCAGGGCCGAACGCGACCAGACCGAAGCAAGCCATGCCAACCCGACCCGAAGACAGCGCGACCGAACGCCGCCGCCGTGGCCAGATCCGGCTGGCGGCCATCGTCATGGCGGCGACCATGGTGCTGTGGATGGGCGCAAGTTTCCTTGGTGGGCAGCTTGGCTTGCCGCCGCGCTTTGCCTTCCTGTTCGACCTTGCGGCGATTGCCGCACTGGTCTGGGCGCTGATTGTGACATATTGGGTGTGGAAAGCGCGCCGCGCAGAGCGCTGACGCCAGCCATTCGGCCCGCCAGACCCGGGTCAGAGATACGCGAGAGAGGCCATATGCTTCAGGACAAGGACCGGATCTTCACCAATATCTATGGCATGCACGACCGCAGCCTTGCGGGCGCGAAAGTGCGCGGCCATTGGGATGGCACCAAGGACCTGATCGGCCTGGGTCGCGACAAGATCGTGGAGATCATGAAAGCCTCCGGCCTGCGCGGGCGGGGCGGCGCGGGGTTCCCGACCGGTCTCAAATGGTCTTTCATGCCCAAGGAATCGGATGGACGGCCCAGCTACCTGGTCGTTAACGCGGATGAAAGCGAACCGGGCACCTGCAAGGACCGGGAGATCATGCGCAACGATCCCCACACCCTGATCGAAGGCTGCCTGATCGCGTCGTTCGCGATGGGCGCGCATGCCTGCTACATCTATATCCGGGGCGAATACATCCGCGAGCGCGAGGCGCTGCAGGCCGCCATCGACGAAGCCTACGAGGCGGGTCTTCTGGGCAAGAACGCCGCCAAATCGGGCTGGGATTTCGACCTCTACCTGCATCACGGGGCAGGGGCCTATATCTGCGGCGAGGAAACCGCGCTCTTGGAATCGCTCGAAGGGCGCAAGGGCATGCCCCGGATGAAGCCGCCGTTTCCGGCGGGTGCGGGGCTTTATGGCTGTCCGACCACGGTCAACAACGTCGAATCGATTGCCGTCGTTCCCACCATCCTGCGCCGCGGCGCGGAATGGTTCGCAGGCTTTGGCCGCCCCAACAATGCGGGCACCAAGCTGTTCGCCATCTCGGGCCATGTGAACAACCCCTGCGTCGTCGAGGAAGCGATGAGCATCCCCTTTGACGAACTGATCGAGCGTCATTGCGGCGGCATTCGCGGCGGGTGGGACAATCTCAAGGCGGTGATCCCCGGCGGATCCTCCGTGCCGATGCTGCCGGCCGAGGTGATGCGCGAAGGCGCGATCATGGATTTCGACTGGCTGCGCGAACAGCGCTCGGGCCTTGGCACGGCGGCGGTGATCGTGATGGATCAGTCCACCGACATCATCAAGGCGATCTGGCGGCTGTCCAAGTTCTACAAGCACGAAAGCTGCGGCCAGTGCACGCCCTGCCGCGAGGGCACGGGCTGGATGATGCGTGTCATGGACCGTCTGGTGAAGGGCGAGGCGCAGGTCGAGGAAATCGACATGCTGCTCGACGTGACCAAGCAGGTCGAAGGGCATACGATCTGCGCGCTTGGCGATGCAGCGGCCTGGCCGATCCAGGGTCTTGTGTGCCATTTCCGTCACGAGATCGAGGATCGCATCCGCGTAAAGCGCGGCGGCGTGGTCGAGATCGCGGCGGAGTGATCGCGCGCGGTCTCACGATCCTGTCGGCAGTGGCGCTTGCCGCCTGTATGCCGGCGCTACCCGATTTCGTCGCCGCGGAAACCAGTCTCGAGGTCGGCGGGATCAATCGCGGCGTGCCCTTCAGCCAGAGCTTGCCCGCCATCGAGGTGCGGCGGGGTGACGGCAGTGCGCTCATGCGCGAAGATTGGATCGCCGCAGAGGCCGCAGCCGGGGCGCATTGCGCCGCTCTTGGCGCGCGCTACGAACCCCTGCCGCCCGCACGGGATTACACCCAGATCCGGCTTGATGACGGGGTGTTCTATTTCATGGGGCGTTGCCAGCGCTGACAAACGTCCGAACCGGCGAGTGCTTGACGCACAGGGTTGGATGGGCGAGACCGGGACAGGGCGATCTCGCGCCCGGGCTTTGCTTGCGGACGGAAGACGATGACGATCAAAATCCTGCGTCTAGCCATGCTTCTTGGGGTCGTTGTCGGCGTCTCGGCCTGCGCCTTTCGTGACAATGGTCCGCGCAGTGCGGGGCTTCCGTTCGATGCACGTCTGTCGACCGGCGAAACGCGGCGCGATTTCACCGTGCTGGTGCGGGCACCGGGGGCGACGCTGGAGCAGGCCCGCGAAAGCGCCCGCTTCGAGGCGACACGCCATTGCATCGAACGGACCGGTTTTTCCGATGTTGACTGGACGATCGATCCGGCGACCGGCGATTGGGCCGTGACGCGCAATGCGGGCGGTGAACCGATCGTATCCGGACGTTGCGCGGAACGCTGAGCCGCCCACCCGATCAGGACCGATGTTGCGAAAGCGACGCAGCCCCACGCAAAGCGTGTCGCATTGCGTTGTGCCATGCCGCGCTTTTGCCTAGACTTTCGCCGCAAAGATGATCCGCGACAACGAAAGAGCGCGGGCATGCACGGGCAGCAAGGGCAAATGTACATGGTTCGTTTGTATTGGTACGGGCTTGCGGTCATCTACCTGGCGTTCTGCGTCACGGGCATGATCCTTGGCTATACATGGGGCATCGGTGGTTCGATTCTCGGGGTCGTGATCGGTGCGATGCTGGCCTCGGGCGTGGCGATGGCGGTGAACACGCCCGCGCGGATGGAGGCGGCGCTTTATGGCGTTCTGTCCATTGCGGTCATCGCGGGCACTGTCTGGATGATCGTGATCTTCTGGGGCGTGCGGATTTAGGCCCATGGGGCCCTGCCTATCGGCGGTGCGTTGCTGATCGAGGCCATCGAGGACCGGCTTGTTATTGAATGACAGGGGTCATGCGGCCCATCTGTCGGTCAACAAGCACGGGCAATGTCGAGGCAGCACGCATGAAACCCTACGCAAAGGTAATGTCCCTTTCGATCCTCGTTATCGCGACCGGCCTGTTGACCGCAGCCGGAGCGGCGCGCGCCGACCGTTTCGACGCGCTGCGCAGTGACGAAAGGCTGCACAACGGGCTTTTGGTGATCACCATCGGGCGGCACATCGAACGGACCTGCCCGTCGATCGAACGGCGCAGCTTTGCGGCCAGCGCGTTCCTTCTGGGATTGGCCGGTCACGCGATGGACCTTGGCTACAGCCGGGACGAGGTGACGGCCTATGTCGAGGATGATGACGAACAGGAACGCTTCATCACCCTGGCCCGCGCCTATTTCGCACAGCGCGGTGTGACCGATGATGCCGATACCGAGGGCGCCTGTCGCGTTGGCCGCGACGAAATCGCCGCCGGTTCGCCCATTGGCAGATTGCTCCGGTAGGTCTAAAAGCGGCCCGAACCGAAGTGCGGGGCGATGCATCAGACCCGTCGCCCGCGCCGGAAGAAGGACCGCACCCCATGAGCGACCTGCGCAAGATCATCATCGACGGCCACGAGGTCGAGGTGGATCCCGCCATGACCCTGATCCAGGCCTGTGAAGTGGCGGGGATCGAAATCCCGCGCTTTTGCTACCACGAACGCCTGTCCATCGCGGGCAATTGCCGGATGTGCCTGGTCGAGGTGGTGGGCGGCCCGCCAAAGCCTGCTGCGTCTTGCGCGATGCAGGTGCGCGACCTGCGCCCCGGACCCGAGGGCCAGCCGCCCGTGGTCAAGACCAACAGCCCGATGGTCAAGAAGGCCCGCGAAGGGGTGATGGAGTTTCTCCTGATCAACCATCCGCTGGATTGCCCGATCTGCGATCAGGGCGGCGAATGCGATCTGCAGGACCAGGCGATGGCCTATGGCGTGGATTTCTCACGCTACCGCGAACCCAAGCGCGCCGCCGACAACCTCGACCTTGGCCCCCTGGTCAAGACCGAGATGACGCGCTGTATTTCTTGCACGCGGTGCGTCCGCTTCATCACCGAGGTCGCGGGTGTGCCCGAAATGGGCCAGACCGGCCGGGGCGAGGACAGCGAGATCACCAGCTATCTCGGCCAGACGCTCGAATCCGAGCTGCAGGGCAATATCGTGGACCTGTGCCCGGTGGGTGCGCTGACGTCCAAACCCTACGCCTTCACCGCGCGGCCCTGGGAATTGACCAAGACCGAATCCATCGACGTGATGGATGCATTGGGGTCGAACATCCGCATCGACACCAAGGGGCGCGAAGTCATGCGCATCCTGCCGCGCAATCATGACGGCGTGAACGAGGAATGGCTGTCGGACAAGTCGCGCTATGTGTGGGACGGGCTCCGTCGCCAGCGGCTTGACCGCCCCTATATCCGCGAGGACGGCAAACTGCGCGCGGCCAGCTGGGCCGAGGCGCTGGATCTGGCCGCACGCAAGATCAAGGGCGCCGCCAAGCTTGCCGGGCTGATCGGCGATCTGGCCCCGACGGAAGCCGCGTTTTCCCTCAAGCATCTGGTCGAGGGCATGGGCGGCGCCGTGGAGTGCCGCACCGATGGGGCGAAACTGCCCGCAGGCAACCGCGCGGCCTATGTCGGCACCGCCGCGATCGAGGATATCGACACGGCAAAGGCGATCTTGCTGATCGGCACGAATCCCCGCACCGAGGCCCCCGTTCTGAATGCGCGCATCCGCAAGGCCTGGACGCAGGGGGCAAAGGTGTCGCTGATCGGGCAGGCGGTCGATCTGACCTATGATTACACGCATCTGGGCACCGACCGGGCAGCGCTGAGTGCACAGATCGGCGCGAAACACGATAGTGCCCAAGGCGTCGACAGCCTCGTGATCCTTGGCCAGGGTGCCTTGCGCGAGGCCGATGGGGCCGCCGTTCTGGCCCATGCGATGCAGATTGCCGCGGAATCGGGCTCGGGCCTGTTGATTCTGCACACTGCTGCGGGCCGCGTGGGCGCGATGGATGTGGGTGCCGTGACCGAGGGTGGTCTGACCGCCGCCGTCGACGGGGCCGATGTGATCTACAACCTTGGCGCGGACGAGGTGGACATCGCGCCGGGTGCTTTCGTGATCTACCAGGGCAGCCATGGCGACCGCGGCGCGCATCGTGCCGACCTGATCCTGCCGGGCGCTGCCTGGACGGAAGAGCAGGGCCTGTTCGTCAACACCGAGGGCCGTCCGCAACTGGCGCTCCGCGCCGGTTTCCCGCCGGGCGAGGCCAAGGAAAACTGGGCGATCCTGCGCGCGCTCTCTGCCGAACTGGGCAAGACGCAGGGCTGGAACACGCTGGCCGAGCTGCGGCGTGAATTGGTCGCAGCCGTGCCGCATCTGGCCATGATCGACGAGGTGCCGGAAAACACGGGCGAGGCGCTGCCGCTTGGCCCGCTTGGCAAGGCGGATTTCGTCATGGCCGTTGCGGATCACTTCCTGACCAATCCGATCACGCGGGCCTCGAGCCTGATGGCCGAACTGTCGGCGCGGGCCAAGGCGCGCGCCGAAACCAGGATGGCGGCGGAGTAAGGGCGGTGGCTTTGGTCCGGGGTGGCGTTTCGGGCCTTTTGGGCCTGAGCCTTGTCGCGGCTTGCGCCGCGGGCGAGGGGCCGCGACCGGGCTCCATGCCCCCCGCCAGCTATGACGGTGTCGAAACCCGGCTTCTGGACAATGATCTGGTCAATTTCCGCGTGCAGATGACGGGTGTGGCGACCCGCGACGACGTGGACGCTTACGCGCGTTGCGCAGCTGCGCAATACGCCCTCATACGCGGCTTCGGCTTTGCGCGACATGTCCGCACAAATGTGCAGGAACAGGGTGGCGTTTGGGTCGGAGATGCGGTTTACACCATCTCGCCGGCGCTCCCGCGGGGGTTGCAGACGCTCGACGCCGAAGTAGTGGCGGCCGCGTGCGCCGATCAGGGGATACCGACGGTTTAGGGAACGACCCATGGACGGCTTTTTTTCGACCACGCTGGGCCTGATGACGATCATGGCGGCGCAAAGCCTGCTGGTGCTCGGCTTTGTCATGGTCAGTCTCTTGTTCCTCGTCTACGGCGACCGGAAGATCTGGGCGGCCGTGATGATGCGGCGCGGCCCGAACGTGGTGGGCATCTTCGGCCTGCTGCAGACGGTGGCCGACGCGCTGAAATACGTCGTCAAGGAAGTCGTGATCCCGGCAGGCGCGGATCGCCCCGTTTTCCTGCTTGCCCCGATGACCAGTTTCGTTCTGGCCGTGATCGCCTGGGCGGTCATTCCCTTCAATGACAACTGGGTTCTGGCCGATATCAACGTGGCCATCCTGTACGTTTTCGCCATGTCCTCGCTCGAGGTCTATGGCGTGATCATGGGCGGGTGGGCCTCGAACTCCAAATACCCGTTCCTCGGCTCGCTGCGCTCGGCGGCGCAGATGATCTCCTACGAGGTGTCCATCGGTCTCATCATCATCGGTGTCGTGATCTCGACCGGCTCGCTGAATTTCGGGGCGATCGTGGCGGCGCAGGACGGGGATTGGGGCCTGTTCAGCTGGTACTGGCTGCCGCATTTGCCGATGGTCTTCCTGTTCTTCATCTCGGCACTTGCCGAAACGAACCGCCCGCCCTTCGACCTGCCCGAGGCGGAATCGGAACTGGTGGCGGGCTACCAGGTGGAATATTCCTCCACGCCCTTCCTGCTCTTCATGGCGGGCGAATACATCGCCATCTTCCTGATGTGCGCGCTGATCACGCTCTTGTTCTTCGGCGGCTGGCTGTCGCCGGTGCCGTTCCTGCCGGACAGCCCGCTGTGGATGGTCGCCAAGATGGCGTTCTTCTTCTTCCTCTTCGCGATGGTGAAGGCCATCGTGCCGCGCTACCGCTACGACCAGCTGATGCGGCTGGGGTGGAAAGTCTTCCTGCCCTTCAGCCTTGCCTGGGTCGTTCTGGTGGCCTTTGCCGCGAAATTCGAACTGTTCGGCGGCGCCTATGCCCGCTGGGCGATCGGAGGGTGACATGAGCCAGATCGACTATACCCGCGCCGCCAAGTATTTTCTCCTGGCCGATATCTGGGCCGGGTTCCGTTTGGGGATGAAGTATTTCTTCGCCCCCAAGGTGACGATCAACTACCCCCACGAAAAGGGGCCGCTGTCGCCGCGCTTCCGGGGGGAACATGCGCTGCGCCGCTATCCCAACGGCGAGGAACGCTGCATCGCCTGCAAGCTGTGCGAGGCGATCTGCCCCGCGCAGGCGATCACCATCGATGCCGAACCCCGCGAAGACGGCTCGCGCCGCACCACGCGCTATGACATCGACATGACGAAATGCATCTATTGCGGCTTCTGCCAGGAAGCCTGTCCGGTGGATGCCATCGTCGAAGGGCCGAATTTCGAATTCGCCACCGAAACGCGCGAAGAGCTGTACTACGACAAGGCCAAGCTTCTGGAAAACGGCGAACGCTGGGAAGCGGCCATCGCGCGCAACCTCGAACTGGATGCGCCCTACCGATGACTGACACCCCCGCAAACCCGTTCGAGGCGTTGATGCGCCAGACCCAGGAAATGACGGAAACCTGGGTCAAGTCGCTGAACCCGGCGCTGGCCAGCTTCACGCCCTCGACCATGGACAAGATGTGGCCGACCGTGCCTGCCGAGATGCTGGAGGCGTTTCTGGGCCGCCAGTTCAACCCCGGCGGGCTGGAGGCCAAGACGCGCCTGTTGCTGACGCTGCTGGGTCTGACGATCCAGGGCGCGGTGGCCGAGGCGCAGATCCGCCTGACCGTGCGCCACGCGATCGCGGCGGGCGCCACCCGGCAGGAAGTGGCCGAAACCATCGGTCTGGCCGCCCTTTTCGGCGGCGTGCCCGCGATGAACAAGGCAATGGAACTGGCGACCGAAGCCCTCGATACGGAAGGCAAGGCCTGAGATGACGATTGCGGATTTCACCTTTTACCTTTTCGCGGCGGTGATGGTCATCGCCGGCCTCTTGACCGTGACGGCGCGCAACCCCGTTCATTCGGTCCTGTGGCTGATCCTCGCCTTCCTGTCGGGGGCTGGGCTTTTCGTGCTGGTGGGCGCGGAATTCGTCGCGATGCTCTTGATCATCGTCTATGTCGGCGCGGTCGCGGTCCTGTTCTTGTTCGTGGTGATGATGCTCGACATCGATTTCGCCGAGCTCAAGGCCGAGATGGCGAAATACATGCCGCTTGCGGGCCTGATCGGCGTGGTTCTCTTGATGCAACTGGCGCTGGCCTTCGGGCCCTGGACCTTTTCCGACGGGATCGAGGGGCGGCTTGCCAACCCCACGCCCGCGCTGGAACAGGCGCATAACACGCAAGCCCTGGGCCTGATCCTTTATGACCGCTACTTCCTCGCCTTCCAGGTGTCGGGGCTGATCCTGCTGGTCGCCATGATCGGGGCCATCGTGCTGACCTTGCGCCACCGGGCTGATGTGAAGCGCCAGGACATCATCGCCCAGATGATGCGCGATCCGAAAAAGGCGCTGGAACTGAAAGACGTGAAACCGGGCCAGGGGCTTTGACCACCCCTGTCTGAACCAGACCGCGCCCAAGCGCGGCACAAGTTGAACGACCATGCGGGGCGATAGGGCCTTGCGGAGGGACGAGATGACGATCGGACTTGAACACTACCTGACGGTGGCGGCGGCGCTTTTCGTCATCGGGATCTTCGGGATCTTTCTCAACCGCAAGAACGTCATCGTCATCTTGATGTCGATCGAATTGATGCTTCTGGCGGTCAACATCAACCTCGTCGCCTTTTCGGCCTTTCTGGGCGATCTGACGGGGCAGGTGTTCACGCTGTTCGTGCTGACCGTCGCCGCCGCCGAAGCGGCCATCGGTCTTGCCATCCTTGTCTGTTTCTTCCGCAACCGCGGCACGATCGCGGTCGAAGACGTATCGAACATGAAGGGCTGAACCCGTGGAAACGATCCTCCTTTTCGCCCCTCTCGTCGGCGCGCTGGTCGCGGGTTTCGGCTGGCGCATGATCGGTCAGACCGGTGCGCAGGTCGCGGCCACCGCGATGCTGTTTCTCGCCTGTCTCTTGTCCTGGACGGTGTTCCTGGGCTTTGACGGCGAAACCTACACCGTGCCGCTTTTCACCTGGATCGAAAGCGGCACGCTCTTCACCGACTGGGCGATCCGCATCGACCGGTTGACCGCGATCATGCTGATCGTGATCACCTCGGTCTCGGCGCTCGTGCATCTCTATTCCTTCGGCTACATGGCCCATGACGAGAACTTCAAGGACGGTGAAAGCTACCGGCCGAGGTTCTTTGCCTACCTGTCGTTCTTCACCTTTGCGATGCTGATGCTGGTGACGGCCGACAACCTCTTGCAGCTCTTCTTCGGCTGGGAAGGGGTGGGGGTCGCCTCCTACCTGCTGATCGGCTTCTATTTCCGCAAACCTTCGGCCGGGGCTGCGGCGATGAAGGCTTTCATCGTCAACCGGGTCGGCGATTTCGGCTTTCTTCTGGGGATTTTCGCACTGTTCTGGATGACGGATTCGATCCAGTTCGACGTGATCCTGCCCATGGGGGCCGAGCTTGCGCAGATGACCATCACCTTCCTCGGGATGGAGTTGAACGCGGCGGAAACCATCGCCTTCCTGCTTTTCATCGGCGCGATGGGCAAATCGGCCCAGCTTTTGCTGCACACATGGCTGCCCGACGCGATGGAAGGTCCGACACCCGTGTCGGCGCTGATCCATGCCGCGACCATGGTGACGGCAGGCGTGTTCCTTGTCTGCCGCATGTCGCCGATCATCGAATACGCGCCGATGGCGGGCAATTTCATCATCATCATCGGGGCCGTCACCGCGTTTTTCGCGGCGACCGTCGGCCTGGTGCAGAACGACATCAAGCGCGTCATCGCCTATTCGACCTGTTCGCAGCTGGGCTACATGTTCGTGGCCGCGGGCGTCGGCGTCTATTCGGTGGCGATGTTCCACCTGTTCACCCATGCCTTCTTCAAGGCGATGCTGTTCTTGGGCGCGGGGTCGGTCATCCATGCGATGCACCATGAACAGGACATGCGGAACTATGGCGGCCTGAGGAAAAAGATCCCGCTCACCTTCTGGGCGATGATGATCGGCACGCTTGCCATCACCGGGGTCGGCGTCCCGACCACCTATTTCGGCTTTGCGGGCTTCTTCTCCAAGGATGCGGTGGTCGAAAGCGCCTTTGCCTTTGGCGGGGATCTCGGGCATTTCGCCTTCTGGGCGCTGATCGTGGCGGCTGTCTTCACCAGCTTCTATTCCTGGCGTCTGATCTTCCTCACCTTCTTTGGCGAGGCGCGGGGCAACAAGCACACGCATGAACATGCGCATGAAAGCCCCTGGACCATGCTCGCACCCCTTGGCGTGCTGGCGGTCGGCGCGGTCTTTTCTGGCGTGGTCTGGTACAATTCCTTCTTCGGTCATACCGATGATGTGGGCCGCTTCTTCGGTGTGCCCTACGCGCAGGAAGGTCACGCAGCCGAAGAGGACGCGCATGGCGCGACCGATGAGGCTCATGGCGCGGCCGACACCCATGCTGCCGCAGCCGCCGATACCCATGCGACCGACACCGCCGAGGGCGATCATGGCTACGCCCATTACAACCTCGTCGGCGCGCCGGGCGAGGGGGCGATCCACACCGCCCCCGACAACAACATCCTGAACGAGGCCCATGGAGTGCCCAAATGGGTCAAGTGGAGCCCTTTCTTCGCGATGCTTCTGGGCTTTGTCGTGGCCTTCTGGTTCTACATCGTGAACCCGTCGCTGCCCCGCCGCCTCGCCGAAAGCCAGCGCCCGCTCTACCAGTTCCTCCTGAACAAGTGGTATTTCGACGAAGCCTATGACTTCCTCTTCGTGCGTCCCGCGCGCGCGCTTGGCCGCTTCCTGTGGAAGGGCGGCGATGGCGCCGTGATCGACGGGGGCATCAACGGCCTCGCACTGGGGATCATCCCCTTCTTCACCCGCCTCGCGGGCCGGGCGCAATCCGGCTACATCTTCACCTATGCCTTCGCCATGGTTCTGGGCCTCGTGGTCCTTGTGACCTGGGTGACCCTGCGGGCCGGAGGCTGAGAGACGCGTCATGGACAACCTGCTTTCCATCGTCACCTTCCTGCCGATTGTCGCGGCCGTGATCCTCGGCGTGTTCCTGCGCGGGGATGATGCCGCGGCGCAGCTCAACGCCAAGCGCCTGGCGCTGGCCGCGACCACGGCGACCTTCCTGATCTCGCTCGCGATCCTTGTCGAATTCGACCCGAACGACACCGGCTTCCAGCTGGTGGAGGAAAGCGAATGGCTGTTCGGGCTGACCTACAAGGTCGGCATCGACGGCATCAGCGTGCTCTTCGTGCTGCTGACGACCTTCCTCATGCCGATCACCATCGCGTCCTGCTGGGGTGTCACGCATCGGGTCAAGGAATACATGATCGCCATGCTGGTGCTGGAAACGCTGATGATCGGCGTGTTCGTGGCGCTGGACCTGGTGCTGTTCTACCTGTTCTTCGAGGCAGGCCTGATCCCGATGTTCCTGATCATCGGCATCTGGGGCGGCAAGGATCGCATCTACGCGGCCTTCAAGTTCTTCCTCTACACCTTCCTCGGCTCGGTCCTGATGCTCGTCGCGATGATCGCGATGTATGTGGATGCAGGCACGACCGATATCGTGGCGCTTCTGGCGCATGAATTCAGCGCAGGGCCGATCAGCCTGATGGGCTGGCAGATCGCGGGTGGCGTGCAGACGCTCTTGTGGCTCGCCTTCTTCGCGAGCTTCGCGGTCAAGATGCCGATGTGGCCCGTGCATACCTGGTTGCCCGATGCCCACGTCCAGGCCCCCACGGCCGGTTCGGTCGTGCTGGCCGCGATCCTTCTGAAGATGGGCGGCTACGGCTTCCTTCGCTTCTCGCTCCCGATGTTCCCGGTGGCCTCCGACATCATGGCGCCGCTCGTGCTGTGGCTGTCGGTGATCGCCATCATCTACACCTCGCTTGTCGCGATGGTGCAGGAGGACATGAAAAAGCTTATCGCCTATTCCTCCGTCGCCCACATGGGTTTCGTGACCATGGGCATTTTCGCCGCGAACCAGCAGGGCGTCGACGGCGCGATTTTCCAGATGATCAGCCATGGTTTCGTGTCGGGCGCGCTGTTTTTGTGCGTCGGCGTGATCTACGACCGGATGCACACCCGCGACATCGACGCCTATGGCGGCCTTGTCGTGCGGATGCCGGCCTATGCTGCGATCTTCATGCTCTTCACCATGGCCAATGTGGGCCTGCCGGGCACCAGCGGTTTCGTCGGTGAATTCCTGACGCTCATGGGCGTCTTCCAGGTCAACACCTGGGTCGGCGTTCTGGCCGCTACCGGCGTGATCCTGTCGGCCTGCTATGCGCTCTGGCTCTATCGCCGGGTCGTGTTCGGCGACCTGATCAAGGAAAGCCTCAAGTCGATCACCGACATGGACAGCCGCGAGCGGGCGATCTTTGCGCCCCTCGTCGTCATGACCCTGCTTCTGGGCGTCTATCCCAGCCTGATCACCGACATGATCGGCCCCTCGGTCGAGGCGCTTGTTTCCACTTATGACCTCGCTGTCGCGGCCCATGTGCCCGATGCGATGCATGCTGCAAACCATTGAGGTGATCCGATGATCGGTGCCGACCTGTCCATCCTGATCCCCGAGATCGTCCTTGCGGTCTTTGCCATGGCCGCGATGCTGGCCGCCGTCTACACGTCCAAGGACGGGGTCGCCCCGGCGCTGACATGGGGCACGGCGCTGATCTTCGTCGTGATGGCTTTCTACATCGCCGTCACGGGCGACGGCGCGCGGGTGGGCTTCAACGGCGGCTTTGTCGATGACGGCTTCGCGCGCTTCGCCAAGATCACGATCCTTCTGTCGGCAGCCGCGATCCTGGTCGTCGGCATCGAATACATGCAGAAATCCGATCTCTTGCGCTTCGAATACCCGATCCTCGTGACCCTGTCGGTCATCGGGATGATGGTCATGGTGTCATCCGGCGACCTGATCGTGCTCTACGTCGGGCTCGAGCTGCAATCGCTCGCGCTTTACGTGATCGCCTCGCTCCGGCGCGACAGCGTGCGCTCGACCGAGGCGGGCCTGAAATACTTCATCCTTGGCGCGCTCTCCTCGGGTCTGCTGCTCTATGGCGCCTCCCTGATCTACGGCTTTGCCGGCACCACGCAATTCCCAGGCATCATCGAGACGGCCACGGCAGGTGACATGCCCGTGGGCCTTCTGATCGGCCTCGTCTTCCTGATCTCGGGCCTTGCCTTCAAGGTCTCGGCAGCGCCCTTCCACATGTGGACCCCCGATGTCTACGAAGGCGCGCCGACGCCGGTGACAGCCCTTCTGGCGACCGCGCCCAAGGTCGCGGCGGTGGCGCTTTTCGCCCGCGTCGTCCATGACGCCTTTGGCGGTGCCGTGGCCGATTGGCAGCAGGTCGTGGCGCTTCTGGCGGTTCTGTCCATGTTCCTCGGCTCCATCGCCGCGATCGGGCAGACCGATATCAAGCGCCTTATGGCCTATTCCTCGATCGGGCACATGGGCTTTGCGCTGATGGGTCTGGCCTCCGGCACCGAACAGGGTGTGCAGGCGATGCTCATCTACATCGCCATCTATGTCACGATGAACATCGGGACCTTTGCCTTCATCCTGTCGATGGAAAAGGACGGGCGGCATGTGACCGACATCCATGCGCTCTCGTCCTTTGCCAGCCGCGAAGGGGGCAAGGCGCTGGCGCTTCTGGTGCTGATGTTCAGCCTTGCGGGTGTGCCGCCGCTGGTGGGCTTCTTCGGCAAATACGCCGTGCTGTTCGCGGCGGTCGAGGGCGGGATGACATGGCTTGCCGTGGCCGGTGTCATCGCCTCGGTGATCGGGGCCTATTACTACCTCCGACTCGTCTACCTGATGTATTTCGGTGAGGATCGCGAAGGTCTCGATGGCCGGATGGGTCTTGTGCCCTATGCCGGGCTGATGGCCATGGCCGCGATCATCGCGCTGGCGTGGCTGCCGGGTGTGAACCTCCTGGGACTGGAAGGGATGGCCGCCGTGGCTGCGGAAACTCTTGTCCGCTGAGGCATCCCCGGCAGAGCTCGGCTGGCCCGACCATCTGGGCCGGCTGATCCTGCAGACCACCGACAGCACCATGGCCGAGGCGGCGCGCCGCGCCCCCGATATGGCTGGCCCCACATGGATATGCGCGCTGGAACAGACGGCCGCGCGCGGGCGCCGCGGGCGGGCATGGGCCATGCCGCCGGGCAATTTTGCGGCCTCCCTTGTCCTGCGTCCGACCGGCACGGCGGCCGAGGCGGCGCTTCGGTCCTTTGTCGCGGCCCTTGCCCTGCGCGAAGCGCTGTCTGCCGTGACGGGCGGGGTGGGCGCGCTGTCGCTCAAATGGCCCAATGACGTCCTCCTGAACGGGGGCAAGGTCGCGGGCATCTTGCTGGAAAGCACGGGTGCCGCGGGGCGGATCGACACGCTCGTCATCGGGATCGGCGTGAACCTAGCCGCTGCCCCAGCCGCTGCCGAGCTGGAACCCGGTGCCGTCGCACCTGTCAGCGTTGCAGGGGAAACCGGGGTCTCCGTCACGCCCGAGACCTTTCTGACCCATCTGGCCACGGCCTTCGACCATTGGGAGCGGGTCTATACCCAGCAGGGGTTTGCCCCGATCCGCCGCGCATGGCTGGCCGATGCCGCGCGGCTGGGCGAGCTGATCACCGCCCGCACCCCGCGCGACAGCATCACCGGCACTTTCGCGGACGTGGACAGCGACGGGCAACTCGTGCTGGAAACCTCCCATGGCCCGCAAAAGATCGCGGCAGCCGACATCTTTTTCTGAGGGGCGGTCTCATGCTTCTGTGCATCGATTGCGGCAATACCAACACCGTCTTCAGCGTCTGGGACGGCACGCGGTTCCTGTGCACGCTCAGGACCGCGACCGACCACCAGCGCACGGCGGACCAGTATTTCGTCTGGTTCTCGACGCTCATGGCGCATCACAAGATCCCGGTCGAGATCACGGAATGCATCCTGTCCTCGACCGTGCCGCGCGTGGTCTTCAACCTGCGCGTCCTGTGCGACCGCTATTTCGATTGCCGTCCGCTGGTCGTGGGCAAACCCGAATGCCTGCTTCCCCGCCCACCCCGCGTGGACGAGGGCACACAGGTCGGTCCCGACCGTCTGGTCAACACGGCAGGTGCCTACAATCGGCACGGCGGCGATCTGATCGTGGTGGATTTCGGCACGGCCACCACCTTTGACGTGGTGGCCCATGACGGCGCCTATGTCGGTGGCATCATCGCGCCCGGCGTGAACCTGAGCCTCGAGGCGCTGCACCGCGCGGCAGCCGCGCTCCCCCATGTCGACGTGTCCAAACCCCAGCGCGTCATCGGCACCAATACGGTGGCCTGCATGCAATCGGGCGTGTTCTGGGGCTATATCGGGCTTGTGCGCGGCATCTGCGACCGGGTGCGCGCGGAATATGACCGCCCCATGCGGATCATCGGCACGGGGGGGCTTGCATCGTTGTTCTCGCAGGGCGATGTGCTATTTGACCGGATCGAGGATGATCTGACCATGCATGGCCTGACGGTCATCCACCAATACAACAAGGATCAAGGCACCCTATGACCGACCGGAACCGGCTCATCTACCTCCCTCTCGGCGGCGCGGGGGAGATCGGGATGAATTGCTACGTCTACGGCTACGGCCCCGCAGGCAAGGAGCGCCTGATCGTCGTGGACCTTGGCGTGGCATTCCCCGACATGGATGGCCAACCGGGCGTCGATGTCATCATTCCCGACATCGCATGGCTCGAGGAACGGCGCGACCGGATCGACGCCATCTTCATCACCCATGCGCACGAGGATCACGTGGGCGCGGTCGGCCATCTCTGGGGGCGGCTCAAGGCGCCGGTCTATTGCCGCCGCTTCACCGCGATCCACGCCATCCGCAAGCTGGAGGAAGCGGGCCATGACGCAGGCCAGGTCCGCGTGACGCTCCCTTGGCCCGAGGCGGTCACGGTCGGACCCTTCACCGTGCAATTCGCCCCGGTCAGCCATTCGATCCCCGAGGCCTCCGCGCTGGTGATCGACACGCCCGGCGGTCGCGTCGTCCATTCGGGCGATTTCAAGATCGACCGCGACCCGGTTGTGGGCGAGGCCTTTGACGAAACGCTCTGGCGGCAGATCGCGCAAGATGGCGTCACGGCCTTCATCTGCGATTCGACCAATGTCTTCACGCGCCATCCCGGCCGGTCCGAAAGCCAATTGCCCGAACCCATCGGCGAATTGATCGCAGGCGCCAAGGGGATGGTCGTCGCCACGACTTTTGCCAGCAACATCGCCCGCCTCAAGACGCTGGCCGATGCGGGCGTGGCCAACGGGCGGTCGATCTGCCTGATGGGCCGCGCGATGAAGCGCATGGTGACGGCGGGTGTCGAGGCGGGCGTTCTGACCAATTTCCCCAAGACGCTCAGCCCCGAGGATGCGCTGGACGTGCCGCGCGAGAACCTGATGCTGATCGTCACCGGCAGCCAGGGCGAGCGCCGCGCGGCCTCTGCCGCCCTGGGGCGGGGCAGCTACCTGGGCCACGAGCTGAAGGAAGGGGATATGTTCCTCTTCTCCTCCAAGACGATCCCGGGCAACGAGGTGGGCGTCGCCCGCATCAAGAACGCGCTTGCCGAAAAAGGCGTCGACGTGATCGATGACAGCCACGGGTTCTACCATGTCTCGGGCCACGCGAACCGCCCGGACCTCGAGGCGATGCATGACATCCTGCGCCCGCGCATCCTGATCCCGAACCATGGCGAATACCGCCACCTGCGCGAACATGCGCAACTGGCGCTGTCCAAGGGGATGACCGGCATCATCGCGGCCAACGGGACGATGGTGGAATTGTCGGGCAATGCGCCGGGCATCGTGGATTATGTCGATGTGTCAAAGACCTATCTCGACGGCACGGCCTTTGTCGGCGCGCTGGACGGGGTGATCCGCGACCGGATGAAGCTTGCGCTGAACGGGCTGGTGGCCGTGGCGCTCATCGTCGACGAGGATGACGTTCTGCTCGAGGACAGCTGGGTGCAGCTGCGCGGCCTGCCCGAAGTCACGAATGGCGGTGCCGATCTGGCCGAGATGATCGAGGATGATCTGGCCGAGGCGATCCCGCGCATCGATGCGCGCACCGTGATGGATGACGACAAGCTGGAAGAGGCCGTGCGCCGCATCGTGCGCAACCTGTGCCTGACCGAGATCGGCAAGAAGCCCGAGGTGGCGGTCCTGATCTCGCGGCTGATGGCGGCCTGACGAAAGCGTCCTTCACCGAACAAAAAACCCGGCCAGTTGGCCGGGTTTTCTCATGTCGTCCTGCGGGCCGGATCAGACCGCGTCGCTGTCCGTACCCGTGGCGGGGGCTGCGTCGGTGGCCGCTTCGCTCTCGGCCGCGGCCTTGGCGCTGGTGCGGGGCTTGCGCACCCGGCGCGTGCTGCGCTTGGGCTTTTCCTCTGTCTTTTCAGGAGTTTCCGCGACCGCCTCGACGGGTGTTTCCACCGCCTCATCCTCGGTTTCGGTGAAGCTGCGGGGCGGGCCGCCGCGCCGTTCGTCAAAGCTCAACGCGATGAAATCGGGCAGGTGGTCGCCCATGCCCATGACGCGCCCACCCCGGTCGCCCCGGTCGCGCCCGCCACGGTCGCTGCGATCCTGGCGCCCACGGTCTTCGCGTCCACGCGGGGCGCGGTCGTCGCGGTCTCGCGGCGCGCGCTCTTCGGCAAGCGGGCGGTCCTTGGTCTCGGGTTTCGCGGCCTCGGGTTTCGGCTGGTCGACGGCTGTTTCCGCGGCGGGTTTGGACCGGCTGCGGCTGCGGCTTCTGCTGCGGCTGCGGGGGGTTTCCTCGCCCTCGGCCTCATCATTGCTGCGGGGACGGGGTTCGGCGCTGCCTTCGTCCGGGCTCCAGGGGAGGGGGGCGCGCGGGATGGTGGTTTCGATCAATTTCTCGATTGCGCCCAGATACTTGTCATCTGCGGGAACCGAGATCGAGATGGCGACGCCGGAGCGTCCGGCGCGGCCGGTGCGGCCGATGCGGTGGACGTAATCCTCGGCATGGCTGGGGACGTCGTAGTTGAACACATGGCTGACGCTGGGAATGTCGAGCCCGCGCGCGGCCACGTCGGAGGCCACGAGGAAGCGCACACGCCCCTCGCGGAACCCGTCGAGCGTGCGCATCCGCTGCGACTGGTCCAGGTCGCCGTGGATCGGCTCGGCATTAAGGCCGTGCTTTTTCAACGACTTGGCGACCACATCCACGTCGATCTTGCGGTTGCAGAAGATGATGGCGTTGGTGCAGGCCTCGCCCTCCACCCGGATCGCGGCGCGCAGCATTTCGCGCTTTTCGCGCGCTGCGGTTTCGCGGTCGCGGCGCGAGGGGCGGAATTCCAGCAGGCGCTGTTCGATGGTTTCCGACGCGCTGGCCTGCCGCGCCACCTCGATTCTCGCGGGGTTCGAGAGGAAGGTGTTGGTGATCCGCTCGATCTCGGGCGCCATGGTGGCGGAGAAGAAAAAGGTCTGGCGGGTGAAGGGCACGAGGCCGAAAATGCGTTCGATATCAGGGATAAAGCCCATGTCGAGCATCCGGTCGGCTTCATCGACCACCATGACCTTGACGTCGGTCAGGATCAGTTTGCCGCGCTCGAAGTGATCGAGCAGGCGACCGGGCGTTGCGATCAGCACGTCGACGCCCTTGTCGATGAGCGCGTCCTGTTCCTTGAAGCTGACGCCGCCGATCAGCAAGGCCTTGGTAAGTTTGACATATTTCGCGTAGGTGTCGAAGTTTTCGGCCACCTGCGCGGCCAGTTCGCGCGTCGGGCAGAGCACGAGGGAGCGCGGCATCCGGGCGCGGGCGCGGCCACGGGCCAGGATGGTGATCATCGGCAGCGTGAAGCTGGCGGTCTTGCCGGTGCCGGTCTGGGCGATGCCCAGAACGTCGCGCCCTTCGAGCGCGTGGGGGATCGCGCCGGCCTGGATCGGGGTGGGAGTTTCGTAGCCTGCTTCGGCTACGGCCTTGAGAACCTTGGGATTAAGGTTGAGGTCGGAAAAGCTCGTCATATGCGTCCAGTCTGGCCGGGACACTCCCGGCGGGGTGAGTTGGAGCGCATCAAAAACCGTAGCGCCCCACGGATCATGCCCACGCGCGGATCGCGGGGATGGGTGGCACATAGGGGAAAAGCGACCTGCCGTCAAACCGCGCCTTTCGGGGGGCATGGTTAGGGAAAGGTTAAGCGTGGAGGCCAAGTCTTGCCGAAGGGTTAAGATCGCGGGGCGTTCGTGAAGCGATCGTTACGGGCGGGAACGCGCGGCAAGGTTTTGGAAAGATTCCGGCCCGGCCCCCGCCGAAGGGTGCAGGACGGGACGGTATCCGGCGGTGAGAACGGCCAGCGTCGGGCGCGGGGTGAGCACGGTGACCGGGGCCGTGGGCCGGTCGAGGGGTGCGCCGTAGCCTGCGGGGGAGAAGGGCAGGAGACTGTCGCCGAGGACCAGATGCACGCGCCCCTGCCAGAGGAGGAAACTGCCGTCGGGCAGGTCGCGTGCCGGGGCCTGATGGCGGAGCTGCGCGCGGGCCCGGGTGACGCGGGCTTGGTGCAGCGATGCGTCGATCTCGGGCGCGCGGGGACGCGTGCCGAAGGCCAAGGACCAGGCCGTCCGAAACCGGGTGTAGGCCACGCGGCGGCATTCGGCGCAGGGGCGGTGACCGGCGGCAAGGGCCACGGCCTCGTCGAGGAAGAACAGCGCGGTCCAGCGGCGGTCGGGCATGGGACCATGATAGAGCCCGCGCGGATGGGTGAGCGCGCAGGTGATCCAATGCGGATGGGTCCAGCGGCGGGGGCCAAGCGTCCGGTCGGGTCCGTGCAGGATGCCCCGGTTGCCGGTGAAGAGCCCGCGCGCGGGGTTGGCGACGATCTCGCCCGTGGGCAGGACGCGGTTCCGGAGGGGCATGGCGCGATTCAGCTGGACCAGACAGCCATGGCGATGCCGCCCGGCGCGCGGAACTCGAAGCGGCGACCGCCGGGGAAGGCGAAGATGTCTTTCGTGATCTCGGCCCCAGCTGCGCGGACCTGTGCCAAAGCGCTTTCCAGATCCTCTGCCTTGAGCACGATCAGGGGAGCGGTGGGGGCTGCGCGTTCCAGCCCGCCGCCTGTCCCCGCGCCCTGAATATCGCGGTAGTCGGGGCCGTAGTCGACGAAATCCCAACCGAAGGCGCCAGCGAAGAAGGCTTGGGTTTCCTCGAGCACGGGGGAGGAAAACTCGACATAGTCGATGGGCAGTCGGACAGGGGGTGCCATGCGAAACCTCGTTCCCGTTTTGTTCAGAGTGCTTCGCGGCGGCGCGTTCGTCAACAGGCTTGGGCCTGTGTCGCTGTCCTGCGTTCCCGTTTGCCCGCGTCGTGGATGGCCGACGATCGCATGGTCCGACGCGGGCGGGTGATGTGGTCCCGCCTGCTTGGACCCCGACGCCGTCAGACCATCAGTTCCTTGGTCGCGGAGAGCTGCACCTGCGGATAGTCGCGCGCGACGCGGTCGATGTCCCATTGCAGGCGGGTGAGATAGACCGGGTCGCCGTCATTGTCGGAGGCCATGTGCTGCTTGTTGGCGGCCGAGAAGGCCTCCACCGCGTCTTTCGGGCCGTGGACCCAGCGGGCGGAGGTGAATTGCGAGCCCTCGAACCGGACGGGCAGGCCGTATTCCAGCTCGATCCGGCTGGCCAGAACCTCGAATTGCAGTGCGCCCACGACGCCTACGACAAAGCCCGAGCCGATCATGGGCTTGAAGACCTTGGCCGCGCCCTCCTCGGCGAATTGCATCAGGGCCTTTTCCATGTGCTTGGCCTTCATCGGGTCGCCCGCGCGCGCGGTCTGCAGGAGTTCCGGCGCGAAGGAGGGGATGCCCGTGACCTTGAGCGTCTCACCCTCGGTCAGCGTGTCGCCGATGCGGAGCTGCCCGTGGTTGGGAATGCCGATGATGTCGCCGGCCCAGGCCTCTTCGGCCAATTCGCGGTCGGCGGCGAGGAAGAGGACGGGATTGGTCACCGCCATCGGTTTGCCCGCGCGGACATGGTGCAATTTCATGCCGCGTTCGAAATGGCCCGAGGCGAGGCGGACGAAGGCCACGCGGTCGCGGTGCTTGGGGTCCATGTTGGCCTGCACCTTGAAGACGAAGCCCGTGACCTTGGGTTCTTCGGGGGCGACCTGGCGCGGTTCGGCGCGCTGGGGCTGGGGGGGCGGCCCGAATTCGCCGATGCCCGCCATCAGTTCCTTGACGCCGAAGGAATTGATCGCGGAGCCGAACCAGATGGGCGTCATCGACCCTTCGAGAAAGCGGTCGCGGTCGAAGGCGGGCAGGAGCGCCTGCGCCATTTCGAGGTCTTCGCGCAGTTTCGCCAGCAGGTCGGCGGGGACATGTTCGGCGAGTTTCGGGTCGTCCAAGCCGTCGATGCGGATGCTTTGGGCCACGCGATTGCGGTCGGCGCGGTCCATCAGGTCGAGCCGGTCGTGCAGGATATCGTAGCAGCCGATGAACTCGCGCCCCATGCCGATGGGCCAGGAGGCGGGCGTCACGTCGATGGCGAGGTTTTCCTGGATCTCGTCGATAATCTCGAAGGTGTCGCGGGCCTCGCGGTCCATCTTGTTGCAGAAGGTCAGGATGGGCAGGTCGCGCATCCGGCAAACCTCGAAGAGTTTGCGGGTCTGGGACTCAACACCCTTGGCCCCGTCGATCACCATGACGGCGGCATCGACGGCGGTGAGCGTGCGGTAGGTATCCTCGGAGAAATCGCTGTGGCCGGGCGTGTCGACGAGGTTGAAGCGGTAGCGGTCGAAATCGAAGGACATGGCCGAGGCGGAAACCGAGATGCCGCGGTCCTTTTCCATCTGCATGAAGTCGGAGCGGGTGCGCCGCGCCTCGCCCTTGGCGCGGACCTGTCCCGCCATCTGGATCGCGCCGCCGAACAGCAGGAATTTCTCGGTCAGCGTCGTCTTGCCCGCATCGGGATGCGAGATGATGGCAAAGGTCCGGCGCCGCGCGATTTCGGGCGGCAGGGCGGGGCGGTTCGTAGGGGCGGTGTCCAGCATGGGCGCGATATAGCGGCGGGGCGGGGTCGGGGCAATCCGGGATGGGGCGGGGATGGGGCCGGGATGGGGCTTTGGCCGCGACGTGTCGGGGCGGTGGCAGTGGTGCGCTCCGCGCCGGCCCGTCGCCGCATGGGGCAGATCAAGATGAGTTTTTTGGCCAAGATGAAGGGGCGGTCAGTCGCTGTCGGTGCCGCGGCTGGCCTCTGTCAGGCGGGTGGCGGCATCCTGGCTGTCGCCGAGGATGGTTTCGTCGATCTCGAACAGGGGGGCGGCGCGGCTGTCGGGCAGGCCCGTCTGAAGCGCGAGATCCGCAGGCAGGCGGGCGCGGATGTCGGAGGTGACGAGCAGGCTTTCGACGGCGATGCCTTCGGCGAAGATGATCTCGTGGCTGTCGAAGAGAATCAGGTAGCTGTCGAGATGGCCGCCTTCTTCGCGGGTGACGGTGGTGCCGTTGACCAGAAGCTCGGCGCGGACCAGCACCTCGGCCCGGCCGGTGCCGAGGCGGTCGCGGCGTTGCCAGATGAAGAGCCGGTGCTGGGGCGAAAGGCGCAGGTCGCGGGCGGTGCTGAGCGTGCCCTGGGCGATGCGGACGGGGGCGGCGGCGCCCGCGGCGCGGCGGGTCTGGTGGCCGATCCAGCGGATCGGACGCGGGCCGTGATCGCGGGTGAGCACCCTGTCGCCGACGCGCAGATCCTCGACCCGGGCCTGCGCGCCGCCCGCAAGCGTCAGGTGGGTTCCGGCGAAGAAGCTGACCGAGGCGATATCGGCGAAACGGTCCGGGGCGGTGTGGCCGTCGGAGCCGATGAGATCGTATTCGGTGCCGGGTTCGAGGGGGGAGAGCGGCAGGAGGTGGAGCAAGGTGCCTTGGGTCTCGCTCTGGCGTTTGAGGACCAGAACCTCGATCATCTGGCCCTTGGCGCCCATGAAGCGGTGGCAGGCGGCGATGGTCAGCGGCTCGCCGGGGATGCCGACCTCGGAGCCCGTGGCCACGCATTGCCCGCCGCCGGGCCCGATCTCGGGGCGGTCGCTGATCGCAAGGCGGGCGGGGCGCGCATCGCGGTGGAGGCGATAGGTGTCGCCGGGCAGGGCCGCGTCGCCAAGACCGATCGGATCGCCCTCGTTCGCGCCGGTGAGCGCGCGCAGTGCCTCTGCGGGATAGGTCGCAAATCGGCAGAGGGGCGCGAGATCGGTCATCGGGGAACTTTGGATCGGAGGTGTCGTCTTTGGGGTAGAGCGCCGCGGAGGAGGGGTCAAGGCTGGCGGGTGCGGTGGCAGGCTGGTAGGAGAGGCCGAACGCCACGAACAGGGGAGAAACCGGGCATGGATCTGGGGATCAGGGGCAAGCGGGCGCTGGTTTGCGCATCGTCCAAGGGGTTGGGGCGCGGCTGCGCCGAGGCGCTGGCGGCGGCGGGCGTCGAGCTGGTGCTGAACGCGCGGGGCGCGGAGGCGTTGGAGGCGACGGCGGCGGCGATCCGGGCCGAGCATGGTGTGAGCGTGACGGCGGTGGCCGCCGACATCACCGACGAGGCGGGCCGGGCGCGGGTGCTGGAGGCGGCGGGCGCGGTCGACATCCTGATCACCAATGCGGGCGGGCCGCCCCCCGGCCTGTGGTCGGATTGGGGTCGGGAGGATTTCATCAAGGCGCTCGATGCCAACATGCTGACGCCCATCGCGCTGATGACGGCGCTGGTGCCGGGGATGATGGAGCGGGGCTGGGGCCGGGTGGTCAACATCACCTCGCAATCGGTGAAGGCGCCGATCCCGCAGCTGGGCCTGTCGAACGCGGCGCGGACGGGATTGACGGGCTATGTCGCGGGCACGGCGCGGCAGGTGGCGGGCCATGGGGTCACGATCAACAACCTGTTGCCCGGCTCGCATGACACGGACCGCGCGGTGGCGCTGGAGAAGGGTGTCGCCAAGGCGCAGGACGTGTCACTGGAGGAGGCGCGCAAGATCCGGTGCAAGGCGATCCCGTCGGGGCGCTACGGGACGATCGCGGAATTCGGCAACACCTGTGCTTTCCTGTGTTCGGAGCATGCGGGGTTCATCGTGGGGCAGAACATCCTGCTCGACGGGGGGCAGACGAGCGCGACGATCTGAGGGGTGGGGCGTGCGCCCCTTCGGGGCGGTGCCGCCTTGCCCCTTCGGGGCGGGCCTGCTAGCTGCGGCACTTGAGTGAATTGATCGGGTATTTCCGGGATGGCTGACGCGCCGCGTCTCGAGGTCGACCATGTCACCTGTCGCTTCGACGGGCGCGAGGTGGTGCGCGATGTGTCCTTTGCCGTCGGGCCGGGCGAGATCCTGTGCCTGCTCGGGCCATCTGGTTGCGGCAAGTCGACGACGCTGCGGGTGATCGCGGGCATCGAGCGGCAGACCGGGGGGGCGGTGCGCGCCGATGGCGTGGCGCTGTCGGACGGGGAGCAGCACCTGCCGCCCGAGGCGCGGGGCGTGGGCCTCATCTTTCAGGATTTCGCGCTGTTTCCGCATCTGACGGTCGGGCAGAACGTCGCATTCGGGCTGCGCGGGAGCCGCGCCGAGGTGCAGGCGCGGGTGGGCGAATTGCTGGAGCGGGTCGATCTGGGCGGCTATGCCGACAAGGTGCCGCACATGCTGTCGGGCGGCGAGCAGCAGCGCGTGGCGCTGGCCCGCGCGCTGGCGCCAAGGCCGCGGATCATGCTGATGGACGAGCCGTTCTCGGGCCTCGACAACCGGTTGCGGGACGGCATCCGGGACGAGACCCTGCAGCTGTTGAAGGACGAGGGAACGGCCGTGGTGCTGGTCACCCACGAGCCCGAGGAAGCGATGCGCATGGCCGACCAGATCGCGCTGATGCGCGACGGCGTGATCGTGCAGAAGGGCGCGCCCTACAACATCTACAATGCGCCGTGCGACAAGGCGGCGGCGGCCTTTTTCAGCGATATCAACGTGATCGCGGGAAAGGTGCAGGGCGCGCTGGTCGATACGGCCTTTGGCCAGTTCCTGGCCCCTGGCCATGCCGATGGCACGGAGGTGGAGATCGTGTTCCGCCCGCAGCATGTGAAGATCGATTTCGACCGGGGCGGGCGCGGCCCCAACCCCACGCCGCAGGATGGCACGCCCGCGCGCGGCGTCGTGGCGCGGGCAAGGTTCATGGGGCATGAGAGCCTTGTGGAATTCCGCATGGATTTCGACGGCGGCATCCTGAAGGCGACGGTTCCGGCGGTGTTCCTGCCCAAGCCCGGAACGCCGCTTTGGCTGACCGTGCGGCGGGACCGGTGTTTCGTCTTTGCGAAAAAGCGCTGATCGTCGCGGGGCGGCTTGCGTTTTGGGGCTTTGATCTGGCGCGGGGAACGCCTACCTATGGACTCCGGAGTTCAGCAGAGAACCGCGCGGCCGGGGAACGGCCCTGCGCGGTGTCAGGGAGAGAGCCATGCTCAACAATATCGGACCGGCAGGCCTTTTGCTTATTGCCATCGTGGTCCTTGTCCTGTTCGGCCGCGGCAAGATCGCGGGCCTGATGGGCGAGGTCGGCAAGGGCATCACGGCGTTCAAGCGCGGTGTGAAGGATTCGACGGGCGAGATCGAGAACGCGTCCAACAGCGCGTCGGATGACGGCACGGCCGCCCGTGACGTGACCCCCCGCGCCGAGCGCGATAACGCGTGATCGGGGCTTGATCGAGGCCTGACCGGGGCCCCGTCGGGGCCTGATCGCGGCCCGACCCCCGCCGTGCAAAACGGGGGTCGTTTGCCGCCTAGCGCATAGGGACGCTGATGCCTGATATCGGCTGGATGGAGCTTCTGGTGATCGGCATCGTCGCGCTGATCGTCGTGGGGCCCAAGGATCTTCCGATGATGTTCCGCAAGGTCGGCCAGTTCACGGGCCGCATCCGGGCCATGGCCAAGGATTTCCAGCGCGCCATGGACGAGGCCGCGGACGAAAGCGGCATGACCGAGCTGAACCGCGATCTGCGCAAGGCGGCGAGTTACGCCAGCAGCCCCCGCAAGGCGGGGATGAATGCGTTAAAGGATGCGTTCGGTGACGATCTGGATCTCGAGCTGGACCCCGACAAATATCCCGAGGGCAGCCAGAGCCGGAAGCTGGCCGAGGAAAAGGCCGCCGCCGCCAAGGCCCGCAAGGACGAGGCCGAGGCGCTGCGGCAGGCCAAGATCGACAAGACCATCGCCGACAAGACTGCCGCGGCCAAGGCTGCGGTGAAGGCCCCCGCTGATGCGCCGGCCAAGGCCCCCGTCGCGGAGGCAGGACCCGAGGCTGCCCAAGACCCGGCGGCGGCACCGGCCCGGAACGGAACGACCCAATCATGAGCGCGGAAGACCAGATCGACGACAGCTCGGCCCCGTTGATCGAGCATCTGGCCGAATTGCGGACCCGGCTGATCCGGTCGGTCCTGGCCTTTGTCGTGGGCATGGTGGCGATGTTCACCGTGGCCGAGCCGATCCTCGAATTCATCTCGCAGCCCTTGGCCGAAGTGTTGCGGGCGCGGGGCGAGGATGCGCGGCTGATCTTTACCGCGCCGCAGGAAAAGTTTTTCGTCCTGATCCGCATCTCGATCATCATGGGCTTTGCCGTGTCTTTCCCGGTGATCGCCCATCAGCTGTGGCGGTTCGTGGCACCGGGGCTTTACAAGTCGGAGAAGGGCGCGATCCTGCCTTTCCTGATCGCCTCGCCCGTTCTGTTCATGATGGGGGCGGCGTTTGCGCATTATGTCGTGACGCCGCTCGCGATGAATTTCTTCATCGGCTTTTCGGATGCGATCCCGGCGCTGGCCAATCTGATCGCGGGCGATGGCACGTTCCAGAATCCGGCGGGACCCGAGGAGGGGATACAGACCGTCTTCTTGGGGTCGGTGCGCGAAAGCCTCGATCTGACGTTGAAGTTCATCTTTGCCTTTGGCCTGTGTTTCCAGTTGCCGGTCCTGTTGACGCTGATGGGCAAGGCGGGGCTGGTAACGGCGCAGGGGCTGGGCAATGTGCGCAAATGGGCGGTCGTGGGGATCTTGACCCTTGCAGCCCTTGTGACGCCGCCCGACGTGGTGACGCAGCTGATCCTGTTCACCGTGGTCTACGGGCTTTACGAGGTGTCCATCGTGCTGGTGCGGCTGGTCGAGCGGTCGCGCATCAGGCGGCTGCGCGAAGAAGGCATCCTGGACGAAGACGAAGAGCTGTAATCGTGATGAATGACGAGGCCCTGACCCGCATCGCTGCGGCGCTGGAACGTATCGCGCCGCCGCCCGCGCCCGCACCCGATTGGCATGGGGCCACGGCCTTTGTCTGGCATGCGGAGCCGGATCGGTTGGAGCCGGTGGCCAAGGTGAACCGCGTGGACCTGTCGCTGCTGCATGGGGTGGACCGGTCGCGCGACACGCTCTTGGCCAATACCGCGCGGTTCGGGCAGGGATTGCCCGCGAACAATGCGCTGTTGTGGGGCGCGCGGGGGATGGGCAAATCCTCGCTCGTGAAAGCGGTGCATGCCGCCTGTCTGGCGGATGCGCCGGATCTGAAGCTGGTCGAGGTGCAGCGCGAGGATCTGGGCTCCATCGGGCGGCTGTTGACGCTGTTGCGCGCGGCCCCGGTGCGGGTGATCCTGTTTTGCGACGATCTGTCGTTTTCGCATGACGACCATCATTACAAGTCGCTCAAGGCGGTGCTGGATGGCGGCGTCGAGGGGCGGCCGGAGAACGTGATTTTCTACGCCACGTCGAACCGTCGCCACCTGATGCCGCGCGACATGATCGAGAATGAACGCTCGAGCGCGATCAACCCGTCGGAGGCGGTCGAGGAAAAGGTATCCCTGTCGGACCGGTTCGGGCTGTGGCTGGGGTTCCATCCCTGTTCGCAGGATGAATACCTGGCGATGATCGAGGGCTATTGCGCGGCCTATGGCGTGACGGTCGACAAGGCCGTGGTGGTGGCCGAGGCCATCGAATGGCAGGCGACGCGCGGGTCGCGGTCGGGCCGGGTGGCGTGGCAGTTTTTCTGCGACCTGGCGGGGCGGCACGGCGTCACCATCTGACGCGGGCAGGCGGGCGTCACCGTCTGAAGCGATTTGGTGGGCGTCACGATCTGACGCGGGCTGCGGGTGGGCCGCGCTTGAGCGCGGGCGGAACCATGGCCTTCCCATCGCGCGCGCCCCGTATTAGGTGAAACGGGTGAGATCCGAGGCGAAAGGCCGCGCATGTCGTTTTTCAAGAAGCTGAAGGACCGGATGCTGCGGTCATCCTCGAAGATCGACGAGGGGTTGGACGCGATCATCGAGGAGGGGGCAGGAGAGGCCGAAGCCACGCCGCCAGCTTCTGCGCCCGAGCCGGCGCCAGCGCCCGAGCCCCAACCCCAGCCAGAGGCAAAGCCTGCGCCTGAACCCGCGCCTGCCCCCATCCGGGTCGAGCCCGTGGCCGAGACCTCGGCCCCCAAACCCGGTTTCCTGGGCCGCCTGGTCGGGCGCAGCGCCGAGCCGCGTCGGGCGCTTGATGACGAGATGCTGGAAAGCCTCGAGGAATTGCTGATCGCCTCGGACATGGGGGTCGATATCGCGCTGCGCGTCACCGCCAACATGGCCGAGGGGCGGCATGGCAAGATGATGTCGGCCAGCGACATCAAGCGGCTCTTGGCCGCCGAGATCACCCGCGTGATGGAACCCGTGGCCCGCCCCCTGCCGATCTACCCGAAAAAGCCGCAGGTCGTGCTGGTCGTGGGTGTGAACGGATCGGGCAAGACCACGACCATCGGCAAGCTCGCGAGCCAGTTCAAGGCGGCGGGCAAATCGGTGGTGATCGCGGCGGGCGACACGTTCCGCGCGGCGGCGGTGGAGCAATTGCAGGTCTGGGGGCAGCGCGCCGGTGTGCCGGTCCTGACCGCGCCCGAAGGATCGGACCCGGCGGCGCTCGCCTATGACGCGATGGGCCGGGCCGAGGCCGAGGGGGCGGATCTGTTGATGATCGACACGGCGGGCCGGTTGCAGAACCGCGCCGACCTGATGGAGGAGCTGGCCAAGATCGTGCGCGTGATCCGCAAGAAGGACCCGGATGCGCCGCACAACACGATCCTCGTGCTGGATGCCACCACGGGGCAGAATGCGCTGAGCCAGGTCGAGACCTTCCAGAAGCTTGCCGATGTGTCGGGGCTGGTCATGACCAAGCTTGACGGCACGGCCAAGGGCGGTGTGCTGGTGGCGCTGGCCGACCGGTTCGGCCTGCCGATCCATGCCATCGGGGTGGGAGAGCAGATTGACGATCTGCAACCTTTCGACCCCGAGGAATTCGCCAATGCGCTGGTCGGTCTTGACCAATCCTGACCTCTGTCCACAGCCCCTGTGAGTGAAACGACATGAGCGCGTGGATCGCCTCGATCGAGGGGACGGCGGCGGCGGGCGGCTGGGCCACGCTGCTGGCGCTGCTGGCGGCGGTGCTGCACGCGATTTTCGGCGCGCTGCAAAAGGGGCGGCATGATCCGCTTCTGGCGCGGGGCGCGATCGATGCCTGTTACGGGCTGATGGCCGCGCCCTTTGCCTTTTTCGTCGTGCCATGGCCCGAGCCGCATATGTGGCCGATCTTTGCGGGCGCTTTCGTCATCCATGCCTTCTACAAATGGGCGACGCTGGCGAGCTACCGGCGCGGGGCCTATACGGTGGTCTACCCGGTGATGCGGGGCACGGGGCCGCTGTTTGCCATCCTCGGCGCATGGCTGGTGTTCGGAGAGGTCTTCACGCCCCTGCAATGGCTGGGTGTGGCGGTGCTTTTGGCGGGGCTTTACGGGCTTGCGGCCTACAACATGATCCATGTGACGCTCGACCGCGAGACGCTGGTGCCGGCCTTGTGGTTCGCGGTTCTGACGGGCCTTTTCGTCGCGCTTTACACGACCTATGACGCCTATGCGATCCGGGCGACGGAAGATCCCTTTACCTTTTTGGCATGGTTTTTCTTCATCGACGGGCTGTTGTTCCCGTTCCTCGCGCTCAGGTTCTGGCGCGGTCTGGCCGAGAAGCCGCCCCTGGGCCCGCTGGCGCTCCGCGGCCTTTTCGGAGGCCTTGTCGCCTTTGCCAGTTTCGGGTCGATCATGCTGGCCACGCGGCTGGACCAGGTGGGGCAGGCTGCGGTGTTGCGCGAAACCTCGACCGTATTCGCCGCGCTGATCGGCTGGCTGGTGCTGGGCGAAAGGGTGGGGCCGCGGCGGTTGGCGCTGATGGGGTTGATCGCGGCAGGCGCGGTGATAGTTCAGGTGGGTCGATGAAAGGATCGCCGATGCAGGTCGAAAAACCCGTCAACCCATGGCTGCGGCAGGCGCTGGAGCTGGGACCGCCGATCCTGTTCTTCCTCGCCTATATGCGGTTCCAGGATGCAAGCTGGACGATCGGGGGCCGCGACTATGACGGGTTCATCCTGGTCACGGCGGGGTTCGTGCCGCTGCTCCTGTTGTCCATGGCCGTTCTGTGGAAGCTGACGGGCAAGATCAGCCGCTTGCAGGTTTTCACCGCCGTGATGGTGGTGGTCTTCGGCGGGCTGACCGTCTGGCTCAATGACGAGCGGTTCTTCAAGATGAAGACGACGCTTGTTTACGGCTTTTTCGCCGTGACGCTCGGCATCGGGCTTTTGCGCGGGCAGGGCTGGCTCAAGGTCTTGATGGGGGAGATGCTGCCGATGACGGATCGCGGCTGGCTGATCCTGTCGCGGCGGATCGCGCTGGCCTTTGCGGTGATGGCGGTGGCCAACGAAGTCGTCTGGCGCACGCAATCGACGGAATTCTGGGTGACCTTCGAAACCTTTGGCCTGCCCGCGTTCCTGTTCGCGGCCTTCATGGCGCAGGCGAAACTCCTCGAGCGCGAAAGCCTCAGCGCCGGGGGGGACGGGACGGGCGGTCCTGCGGCTTGAGCGGCGTCTTCTTGCGGATTGGCGGTCGCTTGGGCTTGTCCTTGGCGACCGCATGGCCTTCGACGGCGGCCTCGAGCCCCAGCTGATCGCGCAGGACGCGCGGCTTGATCTCTTCCACCTCGCCCGGTTTCAGCGTGCCGAGCCGGAAAGGCCCGTAGGAGATGCGGATCAGCCGGTTCACCTCCAGCCCGATCTCGGCCATGGCGCGGCGGATCTCGCGGTTCTTGCCTTCGCGCAGCCCGATGGTGAGCCAGGCATTGGCCCCCTGCTGGCGGTCGAGCGTGGCCTCCATCCCCTGGAACCGCTCGCCTTCGATCACGAGGCCCTGCCGCAGGGGTGCCAGCATGGCATCGGTGGGCGTGCCCTTGACCCGCACCCGGTATTTCCGCAGCCAGCCGGTCGCGGGCAGTTCCAGCTTGCGCTTCAGGCCGCCGTCATTGGTGAGGAGAAGCAGCCCCTCGGAATTGAGGTCGAGCCGGCCCACGCTCATCACGCGCGGCATGCCGTCGGGGAGCTTGTCGAAGACCGTCTCGCGGCCCTTTTCATCCTTGGCCGTGGTCACGAGGCCCGTGGGCTTGTGATAGAGCCACAGGCGCGGGCGCTCGGCCTCGGCCACGGGTTTGCCGTCGACGGTGATCTGGTCGCGTTCGGTGACATTGAGCGCGGGGCTGTCGATGATCTTGCCGTTCACGGTGACGCGGCCCTCGGCGATCATGCGCTCCGCCTCGCGACGGGAGGCGATGCCGGCGCGGCTGAGACGTTTGGCGATGCGTTCGGGGTCTGACATGTCCGCCCGCATAGCGGTTTGACAGGCAAAGCGAAAGGCGGGATCACGGGGGCATGGACGGTTTCACCTCATTCATGGATGCGGCGCTGGCAGAGGCGCGGGCGGCGGCCCTGGCGGGCGAGGTGCCGGTGGGTGCTGTCGTGGTGCGCGAGGGCGTCGTGATCGCGCGGGCGCGCAACCGGATGCGGGAATTGGTCGATCCGACCGCCCATGCCGAGATGCTGGCGATAAGGGAGGCCTGCCGCGTGCTGGGATCGGAGCGGCTGACAGGTTGCGATCTCTGGGTGAGCCTCGAACCCTGCCCGGCCTGCGCGGGCGCCATCGCGGCGGCGCGGCTGTCGCGGCTTTATTACGCCGCCTCCGACCCGAAATCGGGCGGCGTGGCGCAGGGGCCGCGCGTCTTCGACCATCCGCAGGCGCATTGGGCGCCGGAGATCTATAGCGGGATCGGGGAGGCGGAGGCGGCGGCACTCCTGAAGGACTTCTTCGCGGCGCGGCGGTAGCTGGGGGCTCTGCCCCCGTCCTTCGGACTCCCCCGGAGTTTTTTCGCCAAGATGAAGCGCGAGGGTCCGTCTTCATCTTGGCCGAAAAACTCCCGCCGGAGGCTCCCGAAGGTGCCACCGGCGGAAGGGATCAGATGGGGACGACCGTCGCCATGCCCCGGGCCAGCGCGGTTGTCACGATGGCATCGGCCACGGCCAGATCCTGAAGACCGACGCCGGTGCCGTCGAAGAGCGTGATCTCGTCGGCGCTTTGGCGGCCCTTGTGGGTGCCGTTGATCACCGCGCCGATGGGGGTGACGCTGTCGGCATCGATCAGGCCCGAGGCGACGGCGTGTTGTGCCTCGCCGATGGTGACGCTCTGGGCGACCTCGTCACAGAAGACGGAGGCGCGGGCCAGAAGGGCGGCCTCCACCTCCTGCTTGCCCTTGGTGTCCGTGCCCATGCAGGCCAGGTGCGTGCCGGGCGAGACATGGTCGGCCAGAAGCGAGGGGGCGAAGCTGGAGGTGATGGTGATGATCACATCCGCGGCCCTCAGGCCCGGCAGGTCGACGGCGCGGAAGGGCAGGCCCATTTCCTCGGCCACGGCGGCGAGGCCCGGCAGCATCTCGGGGTGGTAGTTCCAGCCGATGACCTCGTCGAAAGCATGGGTTTCAAGGGCTGCGCGGAGCTGGAATTTCGCCTGGTGGCCCGCGCCGACCATGCCCAGCACCTTCGCGTCTTTCCGGGCCAGGTGCTTGATCGAGACGGAGGAGGCGGCCGCCGTCCTGAGCGCGGTCAGGAGATTGCCACCCACCATCGCCTTGACCCGACCGCTGTCGGGATCGAAGAGGAAGACCGTCGATTGGTGATTGATCAGCCCGCGCCGTTCGAGGTTGTGGGGCCAGTAGCCCCCCGCCTTGAGGCCGAGCACACCGCCCGCCGCATCGAAGCCGCCCTTGAAGCCGTAAAGTGCATCCTCGTGGCCCAGCGCCTCGCGCACCACGGGGAAATTCACCGCATCGCCCGAGGCCATGGCGGCGAAGACCTTTTCCACCGCGTCGAAGGAAGCTTGCCGCGTCAGGAGATCGGCAATCATCCCTTCCGGGACGATTGCCAGTTCATGGGCGGGGGTCTTGCCGCCATCCATGCTCAATACGCCTTGCCGCGTGCGGAGACGGGCCAGACGACCTCGACCTTGCCGCCGCGCACGCCGACATACCAGTCGTGGACGTTGCAGGTGGGATCGCAATGGCCGGGCACGAGGCGCAGCTTGTCGTTCACTTTCAGCACGCCCTCGGGGTCGGCCACGACGCCGTGTTCATCGGAGCATTTGACGTATTGCACGTCGGTGCGGCCGAAGATGACCGGCAGGCCGCTGTCGACCGATTGCGCCTTGAGGCCAGCATCGACGATGGCCTTGTCGGCCTTGGCGTGGGACATGACGCTCGTCAGGATGAAGAGCGCGTTTTCCCATTCGCCCTGGTCGATGCGCTTGCCGTTTTGATCGAGGATGCGGCCGTAATCGGCATCCATGAAGGCGTAGGAGCCGCACTGGAGCTCGTTGTAGACGCCCGAGGTGCTTTCGAAATAATAGGAGCCGGTGCCGCCGCCGCCGACGATGTCGCACTCGAGCCCCTCGGCTTTGAGCGTGTCCACGGCGTCTTTCACCATGGCGACCGCGACCGCGATCTTGGCCTTGCGGTCTTCGTAGCTGTCCATGTGCTGCATCGCGCCCTGGTAGGCCTGGAGGCCCGCGAATTTCAGGCCCGGTGCGGCGTCGATGGCCTTGGCGATCTCGACGACGGCGGGCGTGGTGGTCACGCCGCAGCGGCCCGCGCCGCAGTCGATTTCGACGAGGCATTCGATCTGGGTGCCGTGCTTGACGGCAGCGGCCGACAGATCGGCGACATTGGCCACGTCATCGACGCAGCAGATGGTGCGCGCGCCGAGTTTCGGCATGCGGGCCAGGCGGTCGATCTTGGCGGGTTCGCGGACCTGGTTGGAGACGAGCACATCCTTGATGCCGCCGCGGGCGAAAACCTCGGCCTCGGACACCTTCTGGCAGCAGACGCCGCAGGCGCCGCCGAGTTCCACCTGGAGTTTCGCCACGTCGACGGATTTGTGCATCTTGCCATGCACCCGGTGGCGCATCCCGTGGGCCTTGGCGTAATCGCCCATCTTCTTGATGTTCCGCTCGAGCGCGTCGAGGTCGAGGATCAGGCAGGGCGTCTGGATTTCGGCCTCGGGCATGCCGGGCAGGGCGGGGATGTCGTAGCCGACTTCGAGGGTTTCGATATCGATATGGTCTTTCATGGTGCGTTCCATTTTTTGGTGCGGGATGGTGGGTTTCACCCACCCTACGGGATTCGGATTTCGGGTCGTGTGAGGTGGGTTTCACCCACCCTGCGGGGGTTTTGATGCGGGCGTAGGGTGGGCAATCCTGCCCACCATGTTCTGCCCACCATTTGCCTTACATCCAGGGCAGCTTGCCCAGGTCGACATTGCCGCCGGTGATGATCACGCCGACGCGCTTGCCGCGGAAGACCTCGGGGTTCTTGATGATCGTGGCCAGCGGCACGGCGCAGCTGGGTTCCATCACGATCTTCATCCGTTCCCAGGTCAGGCGCATGGCGTCGATGATTTCCTGCTCGCTGGCGGTCAGGATATCGGTGACGTGCTGCGAGACGAAATGCCAGGTGTTTTCCTTGAGCGGCACCTTGAGCCCGTCGGCGATGGTGTTGGGCGCGTCATCGGCGATGATGTGGCCCGCCTTGAACGAGCGGTAGGCGTCATCGGCCTGTTCGGGTTCGGCGGCGTAGATTTCCACATGCGGCGCGATGTTGGACAGCGTCAGGCAGCAGCCCGAGACCATGCCGCCGCCGCCGATGGGGGCGATCACGGCATCGAGGCCTTCGACCTGTTCCATCAGCTCGCGCGAGCAGGTGGCCTGTCCCGCGATGACGCGGGGGTCGTTGTAGGGATGGACGAAATCGGCCCCGGTGCGGGCGTGCACCTCGGCAAAGACGGCTTCGCGCGAGGTGGTCGAGGGTTCGCATTCGGTGATCGTGCCGCCATAGCCGCGCACGGCGGCCTTTTTCGCCTCGGGGGCGGTGCGGGGCATGACCACGTGGCAGGGGATGCCGCGACGCCCTGCGGCATAGGAGAGTGACAGCGCGTGGTTGCCCGAGCTGTGCGTCGCAACACCCTTGGCCGCCATCTCCTCGGACAGGCCGAAGACGGCATTGGAGGCGCCGCGCACCTTGAAGGCGCCGGCTTTCTGGAAGTTCTCGCATTTGAAGAACAGGTCCGCGCCGGTCAGTTCGTTCATGAATTGCGAGGTCAGGACGGGCGTGCGGTGGATGTAGGGCTTGATCCGCTCATGGGCGGCCAGCACGTCGTCATAGGTCGGGATATGGCTCTCGATCGCGTCTTTCATGGTCTTCCCCTCATTCGGCGGCCAGCGCCACGGGCGCGGCGGTGGTGCGGTAGATCTCTTGCGCGGCGGCGACGCCCGAGCCGAGGCGGATGTCGAGACCCAGATCGGCCATGGCCATTTCGACCGTGGCGAGGCCCGAGAGCATCATCGCGTCCGTCAGGCTGCCCAGGTGGCCGATGCGGAAGACCTTGCCCGCGACCTGGCCCAGGCCCGCACCGAAGGCCATGCCGTAGCGGCGGCTGGCATGGGTGACGATGCGGCCCGCGTCGAAGCCTTCGGGGGTGCGGATCGCGCTGACCGTGTCGGAATAGAGATCGGGGCGGGCGGCACAGAGCTCCATCCCCCAGGCGGCGACGGCGGCGCGCACGCCCGAGGCGATGCGGGTGTGGCGGGCGAAGACATTGTCGAGACCTTCGTCCATCAGCATGTCGGAGGCGACCTTGAGCCCGTGCAGGAGGCCCACGGCAGGCGTGTAGGGATAGCCGTTGACGGCGTAGCCCTTCACCATGTCGCGGATGTCGAAATAGGTGCGGGGCAGGCCGCCGGTTTCGACGGCAGCCATCGCCTTGGGCGAGAAGGCCGCGATGCCGAGGCCCGCGGGCAGCATGAAGCCCTTTTGGCTGCCGGTGACGGCCACGTCGATCTTCCAGCCGTCGAATTCGAAGGGCATGGAGCCGATGGAGCTGACGCCGTCGACGAAGAGAAGCGCGGGGTGTTTGGCCGCATCCATGGCGCGGCGCACGCCCGCGATATCGGAGCGGACGCCGGTCGCGGTCTCGTTATGGGTGGCGAGAACGGCCTTGATCTTGTGCGACGTGTCGGCGGTGAGGATCTCCTCGAACCGCGCGGTGGGGATGCCTTCGCCCCAGGGGGTTTCGACGATCTCCACGATCAGTCCATGGCGCTGGCACATGTCGATCCATTTCTGGGAGAACATGCCGTTGCGCGCGGCAAGGACCGTATCGCCGGGGTTGAGCGTGTTGGTAATGGCCGTTTCCCAACCGCCGGTGCCGGTGGAGGGGAAGAGGAACACCTCGGCGACGCTGGAGCGGATCACGCGCTTCACCCCGTTGCGGGCGGGGTGGAGGATGTCCTTGAACAGGTCGGAGCGGTGGTCGATCGTCGGCATGTCGCAGGCCCGGCGCAGGCTTTCGGGCATGTTGGTCGGGCCGGGAATGAAGACCGGGTTTTGCAGGCTCATCTGGGTCTCTCCTCATCTCTTGTGGCTAAGGTAGAGCGCGCGGGCCCTGCGCACAATTTTTTTGAAAAGGTTTTTCAAAAATGGTAGCGTAGGGGTATTGCAATATTTTTCAGTGACTTATAATTTTTCACATGGTGAAAGAGTTTTTCACTGCACCGCAGCGAGGGTCAAATGCGTGACGATCAAGCCGCCGATTCCGCCCGTTCCGGGGGCCAGCGCGCCCGGGGGCGCCCCAAGGCCTGGGAGGACAAGACCGACCAGAACACGATCAAATCGCTGGATCGGGCCATGGCGGTTTTCGAGCATCTGTCGGCCATGCCCGGTGCGACATTGTCGGAGCTGGCCGCCGAAACCGACCAGTCGCCTGCCACGACCTATCGCATCCTGACCACGCTGGAGGCGCGGGGCCTCGTGGAATTCGAGGCAGGCGCGCAGCTGTGGCATATCGGGCCGCGCGCCTTCCTGATCGGGGCGCGCTATTTGCGGCGCACATCGGTGGTGGACCGGGCACGGCCGATCCTGCGCAAGCTGATGGAGGCGACGGGAGAGACCGCGAACCTTGGCATCGCGCGGGAGGCGCATGTGCTGTTCGTGAGCCAGGTGGAAAGCCATGCCTCGATCCGGGCTTTCTTTCCGCCGGGCACGCTGTCGCCCATGCATGCCTCGGGCATCGGCAAGGCGCTTTTGGCGCAGATGAGCGATGACCGGCTTTCGCGCTACATCGCGACCGCGCCCCTGGACCGGTTCACGGCGCGGACATTGACCGATCCGGGCGATCTGCGCGCCGATCTGCAGGAGACGCGGGCGCGGGGCTATGCGATCGACGACGAGGAGAAGAACGAGGGGATGCGCTGCATCGCGGCCGCCGTTTTCGACTGGAACGGGGAGGCGGTGGCGGGGCTGTCGGTATCGGGGCCGGTGAGCCGGGTTTCTGTGCGCGAGACGCCAAAGTTGGCCGAGGCGGTGGCGCGGGCGGCGGCGGACCTGTCGGCGGCGCTGGGCGCCGGGGCGCGGGGTTAGAGTGCGGCGCGTTCATTCGCATTCAAGCGCCGCACTCTGACCTTTTGATTTCGCATGTCCGGGGAGCGCAAAACCGGTTCCCACTTTTGCGCGACATGCTCTGGGTCAGGCGGTCTGGGGCAGCGCGCTGTCGAGGCTGCGTTGCAGGATCGTGAGAAAGGCCTGGGCCGGGCGGATCATCGGCACGCGGGCCGGGCGCAGGACGCAGAGCTGCACATCGCCAAGCACCATGGGCAAGCGCCGGGTTTCGGGCGCATCGCCCAGAAAGACGGTTTCGGGAAAGACGGCGATCCGGCCCGGTTGCGACAGAAGGTCCGCGACCTGTGCCGCGACAAGTGTCGTGGTCGTGCCGGGGTCGAGCCGGTGGCGGCGCAAGGCGTGGCTGAGGGCCGAGCGCGTGCCGGTGGGCGCAGGCGGCAGGAGCAGGCGCTGGTCCACCATGTCCCAGAGCGTCGTCGGCGCATGGGGATCGTGGCGGGCGCAATGGGCGGTGACGGGCACGCGGATGGCGTGGACCACCTCGACCGCGTCATCGGTTTCGGGATTGGTGAGGATCGCGAGATCTGCCTCGCGCCGATGGAGGGGCAGGGTGGTGTCATCGGTGACGAGCGTGACGGAGACGCCGGGGAAGGCATCCTCGAAGGCGCGCAGCGCTTGCAGGACAAGGCCCGCGCCGATGTCGGAGCCGAGGCAGATGTCGAGCGTGCCGCTGACGCCCTCGCGCAGGTGGCCAAGCTAGGCGCGCAGGTCGTCGAAGGCCACGAGGTGGCGGTCCAGCAGATTGAGCAGCAATTCGCCCGCCATGGTCAGCCGCACGCCCCCCGGCACGCGGTCGAAGACGGGCAGGCCCAATTCCTCTTCGAAGCTCTGGACGGAACGGTTGAGGGCGGAGGGCGAGATCGCGAGGTTCTCGGCCGCCTTTCGGATGGAGCCGGTGCGCTGGATCAGGCGGATCGCGCGGTAGATCTTGAGGTGGCGCATTGGCGCAGGTCCCGATGGTGGTGCAGAAATTGCACCACTCTGCCGTCAAATTAACGGCAGACAACACAGGGTCAATCCGCGTTCACTTTGCTGCGGCAGCGAAGTGACTGCTTGTGAACCTGGGACCCAATTATGAAAAAACTCCTTCTTGCCAGTGCGATGTCGGTTGCTTGCGCCCATGCTGCAAGCGCGGAAATCCGAGTCGGCATCCTCCATTCGCTGACCGGGACGATGGCAATCTCGGAAACCACGCTGCGCGATGTCATGCTGATGCTGATCGAACAGCAAAATGCCGCCGGTGGCTTGCTGGGGCAGGAGATCGTGCCGGTGGTCGTGGACCCGGCCTCGGATTGGCCGCTCTTTGCCGAGCGCGCGCGCGAATTGCTGACCGTGAACGAGGTCGACGTGATCTTTGGCGCATGGACCAGCGTGAGCCGCAAATCGGTGCTACCGGTTCTGGAGGAACTGAACGGGCTGATGTTCTACCCGGTGCAATACGAGGGCGAGGAATCGAGCCGCAACGTGTTCTACACCGGGGCCGCGCCGAACCAGCAGGCGATCCCGGCGGTGGATTACTACCTGAACGAGCTGGGGGTCGAGGTCTTTGCCCTGCTCGGCACCGATTACGTCTATCCGCGCACGACGAACCGCATCCTGGAGCAATACCTGCTCGATGCGGGCATTCCGCAGGAAAACATCTTCGTCAACTACACGCCCTTCGGTCAGTCGGATTGGTCGTCGATCGTGGCCGATGTCGTGGCGCTGGGCGCGGGCGGCCAGCAGGTCGGCGTGATCTCGACCATCAACGGCGATGCGAATGTGGGCTTTTACGCGGAACTGGCGGCGCAGGGCGTGTCTGCCGACGATATCCCGGTCGTGGCCTTTTCGGTCGGCGAAGAGGAACTGGCCGGGTTCGACACCGCGCCGCTGGCGGGCCATCTGGCGGCATGGAACTATTTCATGAGCGCCGATACGCCCGAGAACGAAGCCTTCATCGAAGCGTGGCACGCCTATATCGGCGATGAGGCCCGTCCGACGAACGACCCGATGGAAGCCCATTACATCGGCTTCAACATGTGGGTGCAGGCGGTCGAGGCGGCGGGCACCACGGATGTGGATGCGGTGCGCGAGGCGATGTACGGCATCCAGGTGCCGAACCTGACCGGTGGCATCGCGGAAATGCTGCCCAACCATCACCTGACCAAGCCGGTTCTGATCGGGGAAATCCGGGCGGACGGACAGTTCGACATCATCAGCCAGACGGATCCCGTGCCGGGTGACGCCTGGACCGATTTCCTGCCGGAATCGGCGGTGCTGGAAAGCGATTGGCCGGGCCTGGGCTGCGGGATGTACAACACCCAGACCAACACCTGCGTGCAGATCCAGTCGAATTACTGAGCCGATGCTTGCGGCGGGTGGCCCTGATCCCTGGGCCGCCCGCACCCCTTTTTTCCGAGCAGTTGCAGAATGATACGACGTTTTTTCGCGGTGCTGGCCGTGGCGTTACTGGCGCTGGGTCATGGCCCGCGCGCCATGGCGCAAGAGGCGGGCGCGGGGCTGCAGGCCTTGTTGCAGGTCGAGGCCGATCTGGTGGCCAATGCCTCGCGGCAGACGGTGCAACAGGTGCTGGACAGGTTGATCGCAAGCGAGCTGCCGGAGGTTCCGGGCTTTCTGACGCGCTGGGCGGCGCGCGAGGTCTACCAGAGGCAATCGGACGGGCTGTTCGTCTATGTGGCCGATCCCGATGGCGACCCGCTGGTCCTGGTCGATATCGTCACGGGGGCGGAGATCGGGACGGCGACAAGCCGCGAGGTGGCGCAGTTGCGGCCCAACAGGGGTGTGCAGACGGTCATCGACTCGGCACTCGTGGCGTTCCAGTTGGCGTCCGACGATCCGGCGGAACGGTTGGCGGCGCTGGCGGCCATCGACGACGCCCCCGAGGAGGGGCATCTGGCGCTGTTGCGCGCGCTTTTGGAGGTCGAGAGCGACCCCGAGGTTGCCCAAGTGGCCGAGGTGCTGTTGCCCAAGCTTGTCATCGCCTTTGACGATGACGATGCCGACCGGGTGGCGGCCATCGAAAGCCTTGCGGGCAACGTGAGCCTTGCCGCGCGCGCCACGCTGAACCCGCTTTTGGCCGTGACGAGCGGGGTGGGCGTGGCGCTGCCCGAGGGGGTGAACCTGGCCCGCGTGCTGGAGCCGGGGCGCGATATCGAGGCGGCGGCGGCTTATGCGATGCTGGTGGCCGACGGCCTGGCCCCGCCGCTCGTCAGCCGCGCCGAAGAGCGCGACATCCTCGCTGCGCAGGTGGTCGAGGGGCGGGTCGGGGGCGTGCCGGTGGCGCAGCTCGATACGGAAGAGGCGCGCGACCGGGCCTATGCGGCGCTGGTGGCCCAAGGACTGGCCCAGCCCGCGCCCACGGAGGCGGAGGTGGCGGCGGCGCTGGCGGCGCATGTGTTTTACGAGGTCTACCGGGAACCGTCCGTGGCGGTGACGGATGCGGCGCGCGCCACGCTGGAGGGGATCGAGATGCGGGTGGGCGCCTATCGCGCGCTCGACCTGTCGCTGGACGGGTTGTCGCTTGCCTCGATCTATTTTCTTGCGGCCATCGGGCTTGCCATCACTTTCGGCGTGATGGGGGTCATCAACATGGCCCATGGCGAATTCATCATGATCGGGGCCTATACCGGCTACGTGGTGCAGACCATCGTGCCCGATTACACGCTGTCGATTGCCATCGCGATCCCGCTTGCCTTTGCGGTGACATTCGCGGGCGGGGTGGCGATGGAGCGGCTGGTGATCCGGTGGCTGTATCACCGACCGCTCGAGACGCTGCTGGCGACATTCGGGATTTCCATCGCGCTGCAACAGATCGTGCGCCAGATCTTTGGCACGCAGGCCCGCCCGCTGACGCCGCCCGATTGGCTGGCGGGGTCGGTCGCGATCAATGACGTGGTGTCGATCTCGTCGATCCGGATCGCGATTTTCCTGCTCGGCGTGGTGTTTTTCGTGCTGCTCTGGCTGGTGCTGAACCGCACGCGGCTGGGGCTGGAGGTGCGGGCGGTCACGCAGAACCCGGCCATGGCGGCCTCGATGGGGATCAACCCGGACCGGATCAACATGCTGACATTCGGCCTTGGGTCGGGGATCGCGGGGATCGCCGGTGTGGCCATCGGGCTCTTCGCGCAGGTCGTGCCGGACCTTGGGTCCAACTACATCGTGCAGAGCTTCATGACGGTCGTGGTGGGCGGTGTCGGCAATATCTTCGGCACGCTGATCGGGGCGGGGATGATCGGGGGTTTGCAGAAATTCATCGAATGGCTGAACCCCACGAACACGCTGGCCGCGCAGACCTACATGATCCTCTTCGTGATCCTGTTCATCCAGTTCCGTCCGCGCGGCATCATCGCGCTGCGCGGTCGTGCGGCGGGGGATTGAGATGGAACGCTCGATCTTTGCCCGCAACCCGTCGGTGCCGATCTTCATCGGGGTGCTGACGCTGTTGGCGCTGGGCGTGACGGTGATGTCGGAAGCCTATGGCACCGGCGCGCTGTCGGTCAGTTTCACCAAGGTTCTGGGGATGACGCTGTGCCTGTGCCTTGCGGCTTTGGCGATGGACCTGGTCTGGGGCTATTGCGGCATCCTGAGCCTTGGGCATTTCGCCTTTTTCGGGCTGGGGGGCTATGTGATCGGCATGTGGCTGATGACGGCCCGGACCGAGGATGTGGTGCGCGCCAGCCTTGCGGGCGCGGTGATCCCGCCGACCGAGGCGGAGGTGAGCGAGGCGACGGCGGCGCAGATCTTTTCGGTGGTGGGGGCGAGCGATTGGCCCTGGATGTGGGCGGCGGCTGACAACCTGTTCCTGACGCTTTTGCTGGTCGTGCTGGTGCCGGGGGCGCTGGCGCTGGTCTTTGGCTGGCTGGCGTTTCGTAGCCGGGTGACGGGGGTCTACCTGTCGATCCTGACGCAGGCGATGACGCTCGCCCTGTCGCTTTACCTGTTCCAGAACGACACGGGGTTGCGCGGCAACAACGGCCTGTCGGGGTTGCAGAACATCCCCGGTCTGGACGCGGTGGGGCAGGACCGGATCTCGATCTGGTTCTTCTGGGCCTCGGCCGCCGCGCTGGGGCTGGCCTATGTCGGGGCGGTCTGGCTGGTGTCGGGCAAGTTCGGCAACATCATCCGGGGCATCCGCGACGACGAGCAGCGGGTCAGGTTCCTGGGCTACCGGGTCGAGGGCTACAAGCTCTTTGTCTTCACCCTGACGGGGGTGATCTGCGGCATCGCGGGGGCGCTTTATTATCCGCAGGCGGGGATCGTGAACCCTGACGAGATCGCGCCCATCGCCTCCATCTACCTGGCGGTCTGGGTCGCCATCGGGGGCAGGGGGCGGCTTTACGGGGCGGTGATCGGGGCTGCGGCAGTGTCGCTCTTGTCGACCTATTTCACCGGCGGGCGGGCCCCCGACATCGATCTGGGCGTCTATGTCATCGCTTGGGTCGATTGGTGGCCGGTCCTGCTCGGTCTGGGCTTCGTGCTGGTCACGCTGTTTGCGCCCAAGGGGCTGGGCGGGCTGGTCGATTACATCGTCAGGAAGGACCGCGCATGAACTCGCTTCTGGAGGTGCAGGGGATTTCCGTCAGCTTCGACGGGTTCCGCGCGATCAACAACCTGAGCTTCGTCATCGGCTGCCCCGAGATGCGGGCGGTGATCGGGCCCAATGGTGCGGGCAAGACGACCTTCATGGATATCGTGACGGGCAAGACGCGGCCCGATACGGGCAGCGTGCGCTGGGGGGAGACGGGCCGGTCGCTTCTGGCGATGTCGGAGGCGCAGATCGCGCAGGTGGGGGTTGGGCGCAAGTTCCAGCGGCCCACCGTGTTCGAAGACCAGAGCGTCTGGGACAATCTGCGGGTATCGCTGAAAAAACCGCGCGGGCCGATCGCGGCCTTGTTCGACCGGGTGAGCGAGGCCGATCGCGCGCGGATCGACGAGATCGCGGCCGAGATCGGCCTGTCCGAGCATCTGGAGCGGCCTGCGGGCATCCTGAGCCATGGGCAGAAGCAATGGCTCGAGATCGGGATGCTTTTGGCGCAGGACCCCAAGCTGTTGCTGGTGGATGAGCCGGCAGCGGGCATGACGACCGAGGAGCGGGAACATACGACCGCGTTGCTCAAGCGGTTGGCGCAAAGCCATGCGGTCGTCGTGGTCGAACATGACATGGAATTCGTGCGACGGCTCGAATGCCGGGTGACGGTGCTGCACGAGGGATCGGTTCTGGCCGAAGGCTCGCTTGATCACGTGATGGCCGATGAACGGGTCATCGAAGTTTACCTGGGGCGCTGAGATGCTGGAAACGCGAGATCTGACGCTTCACTACGGCGGCAGCCAGATCCTGAACGGCGTGTCGCTGACCGCCCCCAAGGGGCAGGTGACCTGCGTCATGGGCACGAACGGGGTGGGCAAGACATCGCTGATGAAGGCGATTGCGGGGACGCATGCGCGGTCGGGCGGCGAGGTGATCCTGAACGGGCAGGCGCTGCCGAAACTGCCCGCGCACAGGCTGGCGCAGATGGGGGTGGGATATGTGCCGCAGGGGCGGATGATCTTTCCGTTGCTGACGGTGCGCGAGAACCTGGAAACGGGGCTTGCCTGCCTGCCGAAGGCGGAGCGGGTGGTGCCCGAGCGGATCTACGAGATGTTCCCGGTCCTGAAGGAGATGCAGAACCGGCGCGGTGGCGATCTGTCGGGGGGGCAGCAGCAGCAGCTGGCCATCGGTCGGGCGCTGGTGACGCGGCCCAGGCTCTTGCTGATGGACGAGCCGACCGAGGGCATCCAGCCCAATATCATCCAGCTGATCGGACGGGTGATCGAACAGCTGCGCGCCGAGGGCGAGATGGCCATCGTTCTGGTCGAGCAATATTTCGATTTCGCCTATGGGCTGGCGGATCGGTTCCACGTGCTGAGCCGGGGTGCGACGGTGTTTTCGGCGGCCAAGGCCGACACGACGCGCGAGGCGGTTCAGGCGGCGTTCAGTCTGAAGGGGTGAAGGGTGGAGGCGAGTACCGGAATCGAACCGGTCTACACGGATTTGCAATCCGCTGCGTAACCTCTCCGCCAACTCGCCGCCGAGGGTGTGGCGTGTGACCTACCCCAAGGACGGGTCCGGTGCAAGCCGCGATAGGGGGCATCGTCGCAGCCGCCCACGCTGGCGTTGCGCGTCAGGGCGGGATGTGCCAAGAGCTTTCTTGCAGGATAACTATACGGAATGGTTCAGTTCCCATGGCCGACTTTGCAGAACGCCGCCGCACGATGGTCGATACACAGGTGCGTCCGTCGGACGTGACCAGTTTCACCGTGATTGACGCCATGTTGGCGGTCCCGCGCGAGGTTTTCGTGCCGCCTGCGGCGCGCGATCTTGCCTATGTCGGCGGACCCGTTGCCCTGAGCGCTGGCCGCCAGCTGATGGAGCCGCGCACGATCGCCAAGATGCTGAGCGCGCTTGAAATCACGCCGCGCGACCTGGTGCTCGAGATCGGGCCGGGCACAGGCTATACCACGGCGCTCCTGGCGCGGATGGCCGATGCGGTCGTGGCGGTCGAGGAAGACGAGGCGCTGGCCCGCGATGCCGAGGCCGCGCTGCTGGCGCAAGGCGTGGACAATGCCGCCGTTCTGACCGGTCCGCTGGCCGAGGGATCGCGCCGCAACGGGCCGTATGACGCCATTGCCATTTTCGCGGGTGTAGAGCAGATTCCGCAAGTCTTGCTCGACCAGGTGAAAGAGGGTGGCCGGATCATTGCGGTATTCCTGCAAGGGCAGCTGGGAGAAGTGCGCTTGGGTGTGAAAACCCATGGACTTGTCACGTGGCGCATGGAATTCAATGCAACGGCACCCGTGCTGTCGGGCTTTGCCGAGACACCCAGCTTCGTGTTCTGAGGCGTTGTGTACCTATTGACCCACAGGCGGGTCGCGTACCGGTTCTACATGGCGACAAAAAGGATTGAGGCAATGATCGGCAGGTTTGCGAGGATCGGGCGTGTTGCCCTGGCTGCGACGGCACTGGCGCTGGTCCTGCCGGGCGTGTCCGCGGCCGAAAGCCTGCGGCAGGTCATGGCGGATGCCTATACCAATTCCCAGTTGCTGGAGCAGAACCGCTACCTGTTGCGCGTGCAGGACGAGAGCGTGAACCTGGCCTATGCGGCACTGTTGCCGACGGCGGATTTCGTCGCCTCCACCTCGCGCGACCTGGTGAACAACACCACCACGACGACCTTTCGGTTGCTGGGCGAGATCTCGATCTACCAGGGCGGGTCGCGGATTGCCGCGCGCCGGTCTGCCGAAGCGGCCGTGAACGCGGCGCGTCAGCAGCTTGTGTCGCTGGAGCAGCAGGTGCTGCTCGATGCCGTGACGGCCTATCTGGAAGTTTGGGAAGCCACGCAGATCGTGGATGTGCGCGAGCGCAACGTGCGGGTTCTGAGCGAGCAGTTGCGCGCGGCCCGCGACCGGTTCGAGGTGGGCGAGGATACGCGCACCGACGTGGCGCAGGCCGAATCGCAACTGGCGACCGCGCGCTCGGCGCTGGCCGCAGCGCAAGGCACGCTCGAGATCGCGCGGGAATTGTTCAACATCGCCGTTGGGCGCTATCCCAACGGTTTGCCCGATCCCGGCGGATTGCCGCGCCTGCCCGCCTCGGAAGCGGCGGCGCAGGATTTGGCGCGGCAGGTGCACCCGGCGGTGCAGGCCCGCCAGTTCGAGGTGACGGCGGCTGAATTCGGGGTCGAGGAAGCGCGCGGCGCGACGCGTCCCCAGATCTCGATCGATCTGTCGGCTGGCGAAACGGTCCGCGCCCCCACCGTGCGTCAGGAAGGCGAAAGCGCCAGCATCGGCTTGACGCTGACCCAGCCGCTTTATCGCGGGGGGCGTCTGCCGGCGCTGGAGCGTCAGGCGCTCGCGCAGGTGGAGGCCGTGCGCTATGGGTTGAACCAGCAGGTTCTCGTGAACCTTCAGACTGTCGGCAATGCCTATGCGCGCCTGCGGATCGCGACGGCGCAGATCCAGGCATCGGATCAGCGGATCCGGGCGGCCCAGCTGGCCTTTGAGGGCGTGCGCGAGGAAGCCGCCCTGGGCGCGCGGACGACCCTTGATGTGCTGGATGCGGAACAGGATCTGCTGGAGGCCCGCATCGGTCGGATCGAGGCGCAATCGGATCTGTATTCGGCGTCCTATGGCATTCTGGCGGCGGCGGGCCTGTTGACGGTCACGCATCTGGAATTGCCGGTGCCGCAATATGACGTGGATGCCTATCCGGCGGCTTTCCCCGGTGGTCGTCCCCGCATCGCCTCGCCGCAGGGCGACCGGTTGGACGCGCTCCTGCAGGCCATCGGCCGCGACTGACCGGCGTCTTCTTGCGCTGAGCGCGGGGTCCAGCAATCCGTTGTGTGACCGCAGCGTTGCGGCTATGGTTCACCCAAGCCCCCCAGACGAGGGGACGTGGTGCGTGGATGTGCTGTCCGGCAGGAACGTGCTGGTGCGGCACGCCACCATGCCGGTCGAGGAGTGAGCGGTCATGTCGGAACCTGCGAAATCCGCCAATGAGATCGAGGACGTGCTGTCGTCGATCCGGCGTCTTGTGTCGGAAGGTCAGGCAAGCGTCGCGCCAAGCCGGCTGGTGCTGACCCCTGCGCAGCGCGTCGTGGAGCCGGATGATCCCTGGGCCCCGGTGCCCGATGCGGCCACTGCCCCCGATGCCACCGCCCCCGTTACGGGTGCTGCAGATCCCGCATGGGGTCTTGAGGACCGTCTGTCGGATTGGGGCGAGATCGAGAGCAGCGGGCAGGAAGCCGTCGAAGAGGCCTTGGCCGAACGGTCCGTGGCGGTTCCGCCGGGGCCTGCGGACGCGATCGGGGCCGTTGCCGCCTTGTCGGGCGAGGCGGAGGATGACGGGCAGGACCAGCCTGCCTTCGAAGCGGAGACGGGCGATACGAATTGGCCGGACGCAGGCGCCACGCGCACGCTGCGCGATCTGGCGCTTGTGCGGGGACACCCCGTGCAGGATGTCGGGGCGGAGCCCGAGGTGCCCGAGCAAGGCCGTGAGGGCATGGCCGTGGTGGGCGAGGGCGATGCCCCCCAGCACGATGATGCGGTGACGGACGCGGCGCGGGTGGCTGAAACGCCCGAAACGATGCCAGCCGAAGACAGCGCAGACGATGGCGCCACCCCTGATGCCACCACGCCCCAAGACGAAGGGGCAGAGGCGGTGCCGGGCGAGGTGGAGGCCGCTGCCGTGGCTGAGGCGAACCCTGTTGCGGAGGCCGAAAATATGGCTGACGCCGAGGGTGTGGCCGAGACAGAGGTGGCGGCAAAGGCCCCGCCCCGGATGTTCTCGCGCCCGATCCGGCGCGACCCGGAGCCTGTCACGGGTGCGGATGCCGATAGCGACATGGACGAGGATGACGATCTGGATGTGGAGGATCTGGGCGACGATCCGCAGCCGTTCAGCTTTCCCGAAACCGAGGATGGCATCCTCGACGAAGAGACGCTGCGCCAGATCGTGGCCGACGTGGTGCGCGCGGAATTGCAGGGCGTGCTTGGTCAGCGCATCACGCGCAACGTGCGCAAGATGGTGCGCCGCGAAGTCAGGCTGGCGCTTGCCGCGCAAGAGCTGGAGTGAGGTGGGCGTGCTGTCCGCGCGCCTGCCCTTGATCCCTGTCGGCCCTGCCCCAAGGTAGAGCGCATGTTTCCCCTGCGCGATCACAACCCGTCGAACCGCACCCCCTTTGTGACCTGGGGGCTGATCGTCGTGAACGTGCTGATCTTCCTGAGCTATTATCCGGCGATGTCGGGGTCCGAGCGGATGCTGATGGGCTTTTACGCCGAATGGGCGCTGGTGCCGGCCGAGGTGCTGCGCGGGCAGGATGGTCATACGGTCGTGACCTCGATGTTCCTGCACGGGGGCTGGATGCATCTGATCGGGAACATGCTGTTCCTTTATATCTTCGGCGACAATCTCGAGGATCTGCTGGGCCATGTGACCTTTCTGGCCTTTTACCTCGCGTCGGGCGTGGCTGCGGCGGCGGGGCAGATCATCGCGGGGCCGGGATCGACCGTGCCGATGGTCGGGGCCTCGGGGGCGATTGCGGGGGTGATGGGAGCCTATCTGCTGTTCTTTCCGCGCGCGCGGATCGACGTGCTGGTGATCATCGTCATCCTGATCCGGGTCTTTACCATACCTGCCTGGCTGATGCTGGGGCTATGGTTCGGCCTGCAGCTTGTGAACGGGTTGTCGATGGATGTGGCGGGAGGCGGTGTCGCCTATTGGGCGCATGCGGGCGGGTTCGTGGCCGGTGTGCTTCTGGTGCTGCCGGCCTGGCTGCGGCGCGGGGGGCCGCGCTACTGGGCCGAATGGCACGGCAAGCCACCGCATGACGAAGTGGAATATGTGATGGAGCGCAGCCGCCGCAGCCCGATCCCGAGGGTGCGCCGTGTCCAGACGGACCGCAGCGCAACGAGGCCCCTGGCCGATCTTGGGCGCATTCCACGCAGCGGGAGCCGTCGGGGGCCGCGCACGCCGTGGTCGGGCGGCCAGGACTGAGAACGCCAAAATCGGCCTGCGCAAGCGGCTTTGTGCGGTCGCTTGCGGCAAAATATTGACAAAATCTTGATGAAATTGCGACAGCGCCTATATCTGGCGTCTTGGAGCCGGACAAACTACTGAAACCTGTGCGTATTGTTCAACAGCCATGCAGTGAGCGCATATCAAGCTTGTGATATTCGCATCACAGAATCGCACAAGGATCGGGCAGAAGGGTCCCCACGCCGGAAACGCAAGAGCAAAAAAGGACGACGAAATGCGGGATTTCGTTGATGGCACTGCCTTCAACTTCGAACAAGGCCAACGGGCGCGCAAGCTTTTTGCCGCCGTGGTTCTTGCCGCGCTCGATGATGCGATCGCGGATGACAAGAAATATGGGAACGGCCCCGAGCAGATCGCCCGCTGGGCGCGGTCGCGCGACGGTCGTGAAGTTCTCAGCTGCGCCGGCATCGATCCCAATGAACGTGTGGTCAAGGGTCTGATGGCGTTCGTGGCACAGGGTGTGCGGACCTCGGTCGCGCTCAGCCGCGAGGAAAGCGAGCGTCGCCACCAGGCAGACGCCGAGGCCGAAGCCGCCTGAGCGACAGGGTGATCCCTCTCGATTGCAAGAACGCGCCCCATCCGGGCGCGTTTTTGGTTTTGGGGCAAGGTCCGTGTTCTGGTGATGGTGCGGGCGGGGGGACTTGAACCCCCACGGCACGAAGGCCCACGGATTTTAAGTCCGATATGTCTACCATTCCATCACGCCCGCATCGGGCGCATCGCTACCGGCTTGGGGCGGGCTTGGCAATCGGGTCGCGGGCTTTCGCCTGACCTTGCGGCAGATCAAGGCGCAGGTTCCGTCGTTGGGGCAGTCTGGAACCCGACGCGCAGATCCCGATGGCCAGGAGAGGCACCATGCCCCACCACGGACGCGATACGGTAACGGTTTCCCCGCCGACGTTCGAGCGCAGCGCCTTTGCACAGGTCGATGCCGGTCTGCCCGCCGGTCACGCCCCGATGGACCGCGACTGGCTGATGGCGCGATTTGCCGAAGGGCTGCAGATCCGGCTGCTGAAACAACCCGATACGGGGCTCGTGATCTTTCAGCCGGGCAAGCTTGCCTGGCGTCCAATCGAAGGGGCGGACCGCGCCCTGGTGGTGCAGGATTTGCGCATCGCGCCGGACCTGGTGGGGCGCGATGGCGCGGCACGGCTCTGGTCCGTGGTGGAGGGGTTCGCGCGGTATTACGGGCTGGCGGCGGTTCTGGCGCTGATCGGGCGGGGACCGGGCCTGATCGCGCCCGAGGTCGCGCCGGGGCGCGGCTGGTTGACGCTGGACGAGGGGCCAGGCGGCGTGCGGCTGATCGGGCGCATCTTGCAAGGGCCCTTGGCCCTGCCGCATCTGCCGCGAGACTGGGACGCGCGGGCCAAGGCGCTGGGGCCGGGTGTCGTCATCCAGACCACCGGCGAATGTCGCGCCTTGGCGGACCGGGCGCGGCGGATGCTGAGCGGCTTGTCGGCCCTGCGTATCCCGGCGCGGCATGACTGCCCTGGGGATGCCTGTGCGCTACGAAGCCGCGCCGTGCGGCCCGATGCGGTCTATTCCGTCATCGTGGACGGGCAGGTCATCGGCGGCCCGGAGGTGACGCTTGCCATGATCCTCGACCGTCTGGGGGGCGCTCAGAGCCCCTCGTAGGCGCAGATCGCGTGGACGGGCACGCCCAGCGCCTCGAGCCGCTTGCGCCCGCCCAGATCCGGCAGGTCGATGACAAAGGCGCATCCCACGACCTCGGCCCCCAGCCGTTCGACCAGGCGGATGCCCGCCTCGGCGGTGCCGCCCGTGGCCAGGAGATCGTCGACGATCAGGACCTTTTCGCCCGGTTCCAGCGCATCATCGTGGATTTCCACGGTCGCGCGCCCGTATTCCAGTTCGTAATCCTGTTCGATGGTGCGCGCGGGCAATTTGCCCTTTTTCCGGATCGGCACGAAGCCTTTGGACAACTGATGCGCCACCGCGCCGCCGAGGATGAAGCCCCGCGCCTCGAGCCCCGCGACGCGGTCGATTCGCGCGCCGACATAGGGCGAGAGCAGTTGATCGACCGCCAGCCGGAAACCGCGCGGATCCTGGAAGAGCGTCGTCACATCGCGGAACATGATCCCCTCATGCGGGAAATCGGGGATGGTGCGGATGTAATCCTGAACACTCTTGTGGGCGGTCATGCGGGATTGTCCTTGGTGCTGCGCGGCTAGAAGCGCGGATAATGGAGCCTGAGCGCGGCGGCATCCTGCCCGCGCAGCCAGACGGTGGAATTGCTGTATTCGGCAAAGATCGACCTGTCATAGGCCGTGCCGTCGATATCGGTCGGAAGGCCCATGGCCTGCACAAGTTCCTCGAGCACGACCGAGGCGATCTCGCGGCGGTTGATGTCCTGGCTGATGGCGATGGCGGCGGCCACGATATCTTCGCCGCGCGAACGCAGGGCGACGCGGGCGATCGCCATATCCGCCCCGTCGAGATCGGGCAGGCTGGTGCCGGTGATCGTGCCGCCCTGCGGCGTGTCGACCAGAAAGAGCGGCACGTCCAGATCGCCTTCGTAGACGCGGGTCAGGTAGAGATCCGCGCCCGAGGCGTTGATCTGCGCGATGGCCTCATCGATGGCGCGGTCGATCAGGTCGAACTTGTAGCTGGGAAAGGTCGGGGCGACGGCGGCGATGCCCACGCGCATCTCGCCCCGCCGCGCCTCGGGCCAGCGGATCATCGGCTTGGTGCAAGGGCCACCGGGCTCGGCTCCGCAGGCGACGAGCCGGTAGAAATCCTGATCCGAGATCAGGCCCGGAACCGGCACGAATTCCTGGCCCTCGACCGCAGTGGCGGCGAAGGCGAGGCTGGTCGCAAGGAAAAGCCCGGTACGCATGCCGCCAAGTGACGGCAAGCGGGGCCTGCGCGCAAGCGGGTCGCGCCAAGGCGCGCGCGCGCTGTTGCGCGAAGATCGCGGGCAGGGGTCAGCCGATCAGGTGACGCGTCAGAAAGGCCAATGTGTCACGCCGCATCGCGGGCGTCTCGACATGGCCCGTATCGGGCGACAGGTGCAGCTGCAGACCGTCCTGTGCCCGTGCATAGGCGCTCCGAAGCCGCGCCACCGCAGGGTCCCGTGCCGCCATTGGGGTCAGCGGGTCGGTGCCGCCCAGCCCCACGAACTGCGGGCGGGGCGCGATCAGGGCCGCGACATCGCCCATGTCCCCCTCGGCCAGAAGCCCCGGCACGGTCATGTAGGAGCCGTGCAGATCATGCGCGCCACTCGCAATCAGGGGCGCGATATCGGCCAGCACGCATAGATGCACAGAGGCCGCGATGCGCGGCTCGAGCGCTGCCAGCCAATAGGCATGTGTGCCGCCCATCGACAGGCCGAGCGTGGCGATCCGCGTGGCGTCCACCTCCGCCCGGGCGGCAAGCCAGTGAAAGGCCGCATGCAATTCGGCCAGCATCCGCCCCATCAGGGGCCGCCCCTGCCAAAGGGCTGCCTTGGCCAGCGCCGCTTCGGGCCCCTCGCCCTGCCGACCGCCGAAGGGCACCAGGTCGATGGCAAGGCTGGCAAAGCCCAGATCCGCCAGCGCCGGCCCATAGGCCGCCTGCAGGGCCGGACGGCCAAGGACCAGTTCCTCGGCCCCGATCTCGTAGCGATTGCCATGGGCATGGCAGTAAAGGATCGCGGGATAGGGTCCCGGCCCCTGCGGAGACAGGTAGATGGCGGGGACCTGCGCGCCGCCGATGTCGAGCTTGAAACGGTGCAGCCTGTGCGCCCCGAGCGCCACGCCCGCGCCGGGCTCGCCCAGCGCCATCTGGGCCGCGCCGCCCGGCTGGCCCAGAAGCTGCCACAGACGCGCGGCGCTCAGCATCGCCGTGTCACAACACCCGGCCCGCCACCGCCGACAGCTTTTCGACCATGGCCGGATCGCGCTTTTCGGGCGCGGTGAGGATCGCGTGATCGAGCGCCCGGTCGCAGCCATGCGGACAGGGCGCGCGGTCGCCCCCGAGGAGCCCGGGCAGACGCGCCACCAGCGCGCGCGCCTTGTCGGCATTGCCGGTCAGGACACGGACGATGTCGCTGATGTCGACGCTGCCGTGATCGGGATGCCAGCTGTCGTAATCGGTGATCATGGCGACGGAGGCATAGCAAAGCTCCGCCTCGCGGGCGAGTTTCGCCTCGGGCATGTTGGTCATGCCGATCACGTCGCAGCCCCAGACCTCGCGGTAGAGCTTCGACTCGGCGAGGCTCGAGAACTGCGGCCCCTCCATCGCCAGATAGGTGCCGCCCTCATGCACGGTGATCCCTTCGGCACGAGCCGCCTGCGCGCAGGCAGAACCCAGCCGGGGACAGGTCGGATGGGCGACCGAGACATGGGCGACAAGGCCGGGGCCGAAGAACGACTTTTCCCGCGCGAAGGTGCGGTCGATGAACTGGTCCACGATCACGAAATCGCCCGGTGCCATCTCGTCGCGGAAGGAGCCGCAGGCCGAAACGGAAATCACGTCCGTTACGCCCAGACGCTTCAGCGCATCGATATTGGCCCTGTAGGGCACGGAGGTCGGGCTATGCACATGCCCACGCCCGTGCCGGGGCAGAAAGGCCATGGGCACGCCGCCGAGCCGCCCGGTCAGCACCGCATCCGAGGGCGCGCCGAAGGGGCTTTGCACCTCGACCCATTCCGCATCCTCGAGCCCGTCGATCTGGTAGACCCCCGATCCGCCGATCACCCCGATCATCGTCTGCATCCTCTTGCCCTTTCGTATCGGCCACCCCGGGCCTCAGCCAAACATCGCGCCGCACGTGTCGCAAGCCCTCTTGCCTGCTTCATCTTTCCAAAAATATGCAGACCAAAGGCCGGTGATCCCGCGCGCCGTCACTCTCCGGGCCGCTTGAGGCTGAATTTCTCGCGGATGACCGAATAATCCCTATAGCCCATGCGGGTCAGCGGGTTGAAGGACAGCACGTCGAATTCCCCGTCCTTCAAACAATCGTCGCGCATATGCACGCCGATGACCTCGCCGAAGACGGCGAAATTGGCCGCACCTTCCAGCTGCACGATCCGGGTCAGGCGACATTCGAGCGCTGCGGGCGCGCCCGCCACGCGCGAACATTGGATGGTTTCGCAGTCGGCCCTGTCGATGCCCGCGAGCGCGAATTCATCCGTTTCCCTGGGCCAGGGCCCCGAAGTCTGGTTCATCGCGTCCCGCATCGCGTATTCCACGATATTCACGCAAAAGACGCCCGTTTCCCGGATATTGGCGACGCTGTCCTTGGTGTCGCCGCGATCCTCCTTGGCGGAGGTCGAGGCGAACATGACCTGCGGTGGCACATAGGCCACGGCATTGAAGAAGGAATAGGGCGCAAGATTGTCCGATCCGTCCGCGCCCCGGGTCGAGATCCAGCCGATGGGGCGCGGCGTCACGATGGCGTTGAACGGGTTGTGGGGCAGGCCGTGGCCATCGGCGGGGCGATAGAACATGGACGGTGTCTCCTTGCGCGGGTTTGTGCCAGACCTAGCGGCATGCTAGGCCAAGGGCCAGAGGCAGGGCACGGCGGGCATGTATCGGCTGGAGCAGGAAACATCGGCGGACCGTTGGGAGGTGGAGGCGCTTTACGACACCTGTTTCGCGCCGGGGCGCGAGGCGCTTTCGTCCTATCGCCTGCGCGACGGGGTGCCGCCGGTGGCGCGGCTTTGCCTCGTGGCGCGCGATCCCGATGGCATCCTTGCAGGCGCGATCCGGTTCTGGCCGGTGCGCGTGGGCCGGTCTGAGGCCCTGTTGCTGGGTCCCGTGGCGGTCCATCCGACCCGGCAGGGCGAGGGTCTGGGCGGCATGCTGATGCGCGAGGGGATGAAGCGGGCGGAGGAAGACCGCTGGCCGCGCATCATGCTGGTGGGCGATGAACCCTATTACCGGCGCTTCGGCTTTGTGAAGCTCGAGGGTGTGGAGATGCCGCCACCAACGAACCCCGAACGGGTTCTGGGTGTCGGCAAATGGGCAGGTATCACGGGCAAGGTCACGCGCTGGGCGCGGTGAGGGGGGCGGAAAACGCGCGTTTTCCGTGTCGAAAAACTCGAGTTTTTCGTCGGGCAAAACTGCAGTTTTGCCGCGCCTGTCGCGTCAGGCGCGTCAGGCGCGCAGCCTTGCCGCGATCATCTCGGCCGCTTTTTCCGCGATCATCGTCACGGGCGCATGGGTGTTGCCGCTGGGAATGGACGGCATGACCGAGGCATCGGCGATGGACAACCCGCCGATCCCGTTCACGGTCAGATCGGGGCTGACCACCGCCCCCGGATCCGGTCCCATCCGCGCGGTGGAGACGGGGTGAAAGATCGTCGTGGCGATATCGCCCGCAGCTTTCAAGAGCTCCGCTTCGCCATCCACCTGCGGCCCCGGCTTGATCTCGACCGGCGCGAATTCGGCCATGCGCCGTGTCGCCATCAGGGCGCGCGCATGGCGGATCGAATCGACCGCCACCCGCTGGTCGGCAGCGGCCGACAGGTAATTGGGCCGGATCGCGGGCGCGGCCCTGGGATCGGGCGAGGTGACATGCACCGCGCCGCGGCTTTCGGGGCGCAGGTTGCAGACCGACACGGTCAGCGCGGGGAAATCATGGAGCGGCTGGCCGAAGGCGTCGAGCGAGAGCGGCTGGACATGGTATTCGATATTGGGGGTCTCGTGCTCCGGCGAGGACCGGGTGAAGATCCCCAGTTGCGACGGCGCCATGGCCAGGGGGCCCGAGCGTTTGAGCGCGTAATCGAGGCCGATCTTCAGCTTGCCGAACGCGCTTGCGTAGTAATCGTTGAGCGTCCGGGCGCCCTTGATGCGGAAAATCGTGCGGATCTGGAGGTGATCGGCAAGGTTCTCGCCCACGCCGGGGCTGTCGTGGATGGGCGCGATCCCCAGGGGGCGCAGGATGTCGGGCCGCCCGATCCCCGACAGCTCCAGGATCTTGGGCGTGCCGATGGCCCCGGCCGCAAGCACCACCTCGCCGCCTGAGCGCGCGTGATGGGCCGCGCCATCTTGCCGAAAGATCACGCCTGTCGCCCGCTTGCCGTCGAGCGACAGGCAGAGCACCTCGGCCCCGGTCACGATGCGCAGGTTGGGGCGACGGCGCACCGGATCGAGAAAGGCCTTGCGCGCGTTCCAGCGCAGGCCGCGTTTCTGGTTGACCTCGAAATAGCCGGCACCCTCGTTGTCGCCGCGGTTGAAATCCGGGGTGCGGGGAATGCCCAGCTCGCCCGCGGCTTCGGCCACGGCGTCGAGGATCGGCCAGCTCAGGCGTTGGCGTTCGACGCGCAATTCGCCGCTGTCGCCATGCGCCTCGTCCGTGCCGCCGTGATAGGCCTCGGAGCGTTTGAAATAGGGCAGCACGTCGTCCCAGCCCCAGCCGGTATTGCCCATCTGCCGCCACAGGTCGTAGTCGCGCGCCTGGCCGCGCATGTAGATCATGCCGTTGATCGAGGAACAGCCGCCCAGAACCTTGCCGCGCGGGTAATTCAGGCTGCGCCCGTTCAGGCCCGGCTCGGCCTCGGTCTTGAGGCACCAGTCAAGGCTGGGGTCGCCCATGGCGTAAAGATAGCCCACCGGCACATGCACCCAGAGACGGTTGTCGCTGCCCCCCGCTTCGAGCAGCAGGACACGGCATTTGGGATTTGCGGACAGGCGATTGGCCAACACGCAGCCCGCCGAGCCCGCGCCGACGATCACCACGTCCCACTCGCCGAAATCCTGCGTGATCATGCCCGCCCCCGTAGCCCCCGTAGGGTGGGCAATCCTGCCCACCATTCCCCACACCAGTCCCGGCCCCGGTCTACCTCTACCGGTCGGGCGGCGTCCAGTCCGCGGGCGGCACATCGCGGCGGGCCAGCCTGAGCGCGAGGCCAAGCGCCACACCCACCCCGATGGCCACGGTCAGATCGGCCAGAACGGTGAGCGTCATGGTCAATAGAAGCAAGAGCCGGTCCGACACGCGACCCGTCGTCAGGTAGCCGCGCCAATGCTGGGGTTCGGACATGTTCCAGGCCGTCACCAGCAAAAGCCCCGCCAGCGCCGGCATGGCCAGATAGCCCGCAAGGGGGGCGGCCAGCATCATCACGGCAAGGATCACCAGCGCGTGGAAAATGCCTGCAAGCGGCGTCCGTCCGCCTGCGCGCACATTGGTCGCGGTGCGTGCGATGGCCCCCGTGGCGGGCAGGCCGCCCATCAGCGCCGAACCGACATTGGCCACGCCCTGCGCCATGATCTCGGCATTGGGGCGGTGGTTTCCGGCGACCATCCTATCCGCGACCATGGCCGAAAGCAGGGATTCGATCCCCGCCAGAAAGGCGATGATGAGCGCCGAGGGCAAAAGGTCGATCAGCCGCGCTAGCGTGATCTCGGGCAGGCGGGGCAGGGGCAGGCGGTCGGGCAACATCCCGAAGCGCGAGCCAAGCGTGTCGACCGGCAGGGACAGGATCGCCACCGCTGCCGAGACCACGCCCACCGCCACGATCAGGCCCGGAAAGCGCGGGAACAGGCGGCGCAGCGCAATGATGCCGAGGATCGCGCCAAGACCGATGGCAAAGCTGGGCCAGTCAAAGCTCGCGCGCGCCTCCCAGATCGCGGGGATGCGCTCGAGCGCATCGGCGGGCGTGCCTGCGGGAAGCGTGATGCCCATTGCATCGGGCAACTGGCTAAGCGCGATGATCGCCGCGATGCCGATGGTGAAGCCGTTGATCACGGGTTCGGGCACCAGCCGCATCAGGTTTCCGGCCTTGAGCAGCCCACCGATCACCAAGATGACGCCAGCCATCAGGGTCGCCAGCACCAGACCGTCGAACCCATGGGTGGCGATGACGCCATGCACAACCACGATGAAGGCCCCGGTCGGCCCCCCGATCTGAACCCGGCTGCCCCCAAGCGCCGAGATCAGGAAACCCGCGACGATGGCCGTCACCAGTCCCGTTTCCGGGGCCGCGCCCGAGGCGATGGCGATGGCAAGGCTGAGCGGCAGGGCGACCATGGCCACGGTCACACCCGCGACAAGATCGGCCAGCACGCTTTTGGGCGTGCTCTGGGGGAGCGTGGTAATGATCTTGGGCGTCAGCATGGGGCACGTTCAGTGGACGCCGGTCCGGGGCCGTCCCCCGGCAGTCGCATCCGCGGCACATCCTTGCGCCGCGTCGGGGGCGGCTGCAAGGGGGTGCTCAACCCTGACGCTTGAGCCATTCCATCACGGCTGGGCGCACCGATTGCGCACCGCTGGCGCGCGCCTCGTTGATCACCGCCCGCGCCTCGCGCAGGTCGACGCGGCGGATCAACGACTTGACCGGCCCGATGGAGGCAGGCCGCATCGACAGCGTGCGCAGGCCGATGGCGGCGAAACACAGCGCTTCGACCGGGCGGCCCGCATCCTCGCCACAGAAACTGAGCGGCGTATCGGTGTCGCCGCAGCGATGCACGATCTGTTCGAGAAAGGTCAGGAAGCTGACGTTCAGCGTATCGTAACGGCGGCGCACGCGTTCATTCTCGCGGTCGGCGGCAAAGAAGAATTGTTTCAGGTCATTGCCGCCGATCGAGATGAAATCGCATTCCTCGAAGAACCGGCGCGGCGCAAAGGCGAGGCTCGGGGTTTCCAGCATCGCGCCGATTTGCAGCGTCTCGGGCAGGACATGGCCCAGTGCCGCCTCGCGGTCCATCTCCCGCAACAGGTGATCGCGCGCCTGCGTGTATTCCTCGAGCTGCGCGACAAAGGGGAACATCACCGACAAGGGCCTGCCATTGGCCGCGCGGATCAGCGCCTGCAGCTGCATCCGCATGACGCCGGGTTTGTCCAGCCCCACCCGGATCGCGCGCCAGCCGAGCGCTGGGTTCGGTTCCTCGGTCGGCTTCATGTAGGGCAGGACCTTGTCCGAGCCGATGTCGAGCGTGCGGAACACCACGCGCTTTTCCCCCGCCGCATCCATCACGCGGGAATACAGCGCGGCCAGTTCGCCCCGGCGCGGCACCTTGTTGCGGGTCAGGAATTGCAGCTCGGTCCGGAACAGCCCCACGCCTTCGGCCCCCGACGACGGCAGCGAGGGCAGATCGGCCATCAGCCCTGCGTTCATCTGGAGCGAGATCACCGTGCCGCACAGCGCCTCGGCCGGTTTGTCGCGGATCGAGGCGTAACGCTCCTGCGCCTCGGCCTGCATGGCAAGCTTGTCGCGGAAGGCTGCAGCGACGTTTTCCTCGGGGCGCAGGTGGACGATGCCCTGATCCCCGTCGACAAGGATCGCATCGCCGTTCAATGCCTCGGTCAGGATGGGGCGGGCGTGGATCACGAGCGGGATGGCCAGCGCGCGGGCGACGATGGCCGCATGGCTGCCGACCGATCCTTCCTCCAGCACCACGCCGCGCAGACGCCGCCCGTAATCCAGAAGCTCGGCGGGCCCGATGTTGCGGGCGACCAGAACCGGGTCGGCGGGCAATTCGGCCCCGGTGTCCTTTCCCTGTCCCGTCAGTCGCCGCAAGAGCCGGTTGGACAGGTCGTCAAGATCGTGCAGCCGGTCGCGCAGATAGGCGTCGGCGACCGTTTCCATCCGCGCCCGCGCGGTCGATTGTTCCTTTTCCACCGCAGCTTCGGCCGACAGGCCACGGGCGATGTCCTCTTCCATGCGGCGCATCCAGCCGCGCGAATGGGCGAACATCCGGTAGGCTTCGAGCACTTCGCGCTGTTCGCCATCGGCCAGCGGCGCGCGGGTCAGCATGTCGTCGATGTCGAGCCGCAGCTGGTCTACGGCGGCGCGCAGGCGGGCCAGCTCCGCATCGGGATCGTCGGCCACGGGGCGGGTCACGACCACGCGGGGTTCATGCAGCCAGACATGGCCCATGGCCGTGCCTTCCTGCGCGCAGGCGCCACGGAACATCGCCTGGCTTTTGTGACGCTCGGCAAGGGCTGCACCTTCGCCGATGAAGGCGCCAAGCTCGGTCATCTCGGCCAGAACCATGGCGACGACCTCGAGGGCATAGACCTCGTCGTCGGAATATTCGCGCGCATCCTTGGATTGCACGACCAGAACGCCCAGACGTTCGCCCAGACGCTGGATCGGCACACCAAGGAAGCTGGAATAGCGCTCCTCGCCCGTCTCGGGCATGTAGCGGAAACCGCGTTCGGCGGGCGCATTGGCGGTGTTGATCGGTTGGGCGGCGCGGGCGACGCGACCCACGAGGCCCTCACCGATGCGCATGCGGGTGACATGCACGGCCTCGGGCGCAAGGCCCTGGGTGGCGCAAAGCTCCAGCGTGTCGGCATCGCGCAAAAGGTAGATGGAGCAGACCTCGGTGCCCATCGAATCCGCGATCAGGCGCGTGATGCGGTCGAGCCGTTCCTGCCCGGCGCTGGCATCCGCCATGACGGCCTGCAAGCGGCTCAGCAGCTTGCGGCTTTCGGTTTCGGTCCCTTGTGGCATCACCCTCGCCCACGGGCGACCTGCGATGGGCCGCCCCTTGTTCCGGGGATCAGGGATAGCGCGGGGGGGCGGGGGCGCGCAACGGGATTGGTGTCCCCGATGCGCGCAATTTCCCGATCAGTCGTTCAGCAGATCGGCATAGACGTGGCGCACGATGTTGTCGCGCGCGATGCCGCGACGCGCCAGTTCGGCATCGGACAGCGCCTGCAGCGCCTGGATCTCGTCAAAGCGCGCCTCGGCATTCTTGGCCAGGGCAAAGGCGCGGGCGAAGGCAGCGAGAACGCCGCCGACCTGCGCGAGCACGGAATGCGGGGCGGAAAACGGGGAAAGGGTCTGGGTTGCCATGATGGCCTCTGTCGGAAAGGTTCAGGTTCGTGTCCCGACAGAGAATAGGGCGCGGCGACCGGCTCGGTTAGGCCAGATGCTGCAATGCAGCATTGCGCTGGATGCAAGCCCCGCTGCCCTCAGGCCGCCCGGTCCAGTCCGAAGGCATCGTGCAGCGCCTGCACCGCCAGTTCCAGGTACTTGCGGTCGATCAGCACCGAGACCTTGATCTCGGAGGTGGTGATCACCTTGATGTTGATCCCTTCGTCGCGCAGGGTCTGGAACATCTTGGCCGCCACGCCCGCATGGCTGCGCATGCCGATGCCCACGATCGAGACCTTGCAGACATCGGTATCGGCCACGAGCCCCGCGAAATCGATCGCGCCGGCGGCCTTGGCATCGGCCATCGCCTTCTCGGCGCGCTTCACCTCGTTCACCGGGCAGGAAAAGGTCATGTCCGTCGTGCCGCCATCCGAGATGTTCTGCACGATCATGTCGACATTGACGCCGGCCTCGGCCAGGGGGCCGAAAATGGCGGCGGCGATGCCGGGGCGGTCGGCGACGCCTTGCAGCGTCATCTTTGCCTCGTCGCGGGAATAGGCCACACCGGCCACGACATTGCTTTCCACGATATCCTCCTCGGCACAGACGAGCGTGCCCGCGTCATCCGACATTTCCTCGAAACTGCTCAGAACGCGCAGCTTCACATTGTAGCGCATCGCCAGTTCGACCGAGCGCGTCTGCAAGACCTTGGCCCCCAGCGAGGCAAGCTCCAGCATCTCCTCGAAGGCGATGCGGTCAAGCTTGCGCGCCTTGGAGGTGATGCGGGGATCGGTCGTGTAGACCCCGTCCACATCGGTGTAGATGTCACAGCGCACCGCGTCGAAGGCGGCGGCAAAGGCGACTGCGCTCGTGTCCGACCCGCCGCGGCCCAGCGTCGTGATCCGCCCCTCGCGGCTGATGCCCTGAAAGCCCGCGATCACCGCGACCTTCATGCCTTCGCCGAATTTCTTGAGGATGTTCTCGGTCGGGATTTCCTCGATCCGGGCTGCCGCATGGGCCGAGGTGGTGATCAGCGGCACCTGCCACCCCTGCCAGCTGCGCGCGGGCACATCCATTTCCTGCAGGGTCAGCGCCATGAGCCCGGCGGTCACGTTCTCGCCCGCCGAGACGACGGCGTCGTATTCCCGCGCATCATAGAGCGGCGAGGTCTCCTCGACGAAGCCCACGAGCTTGTTGGTCTCGCCCGCCATCGCCGAGACGATGACGATCACGTCATGGCCGTTGGCGACCTCGCGGCCGACGCGCTTGGCGGCGCGGCGGATGCGGTCGAGCGTGGCGACGGAGGTCCCGCCGAATTTCATCACCAGAATGGACATGACCCGTCCCTTTGCCAGACGCCGCGCGTCATAAGACGGCATCTGCCCGCCTGCAAGAGCGGGCGGGACGCGGAGGACGCCTGCCCTTCATCTTTCCTCAAATATGCAACGGAGCGCGGCAGCACCCGGCACGCCGTCCGGGATCAGAGCGGATGGTCGCGTCCGTCCCAGGTTTCGAAACAGCCGGTCCGCGCAAGATCGAGCTCGGCAAAGCGCGCCATCAGGCCCGATACCGCCTCGGCGGTCGTGATCTCGGCTGTCGTGCCGCCCATGTCGGTCTGCACCCAGCCGGGGTGGTAGATGCCCACCGCGATCTTGCGCGGTTTGAGATCGACGGCGAGGTTGCGCCCCAGGTTCAGCACGGCGGATTTCGAGGCGCGGTAGATGTAGCTGCCGCCCGGCGCGCGGGTGTTCGATCCCATCTGGCTGCCGATGATGGCGATTTTCGGGGTCTGGGCGAGGGACAGGTTGGGCAGGAGCGCCTGGATGGTCAGGAAAACACCGGTCACGTTCACCGCGAAGGTTTCGGCCCAGAGCGCGGGGGCGAAGCCCTCCTCGAGCCCCTGGCCCTTGTCGGGATAGATCCCTGCATTGCAGATCAGGAGATCGATGGCGCGGCAGTCCATGCGCTTGGCGAAATCCGCGACCGAGGCAGGGTCGGCCACGTCGAGGCGGGCGGGCGGTTCGGCACCGCGCGCGGTTGCCGTCACCTCGGCGCCTGCGCTGCGATAGGCGTCGGCGAGGCCCTTGCCGATGCCGCGGCCCGCACCCGTGATCAGAACATGCATGGTCTTTCCCCCGTCACTTGCGCACCGGGGGTAACGGGGCTGGCATGAAATGCAAGGGTCCTGCTTTGGGGCGCGGCAAGAAGGGGGCTCTGCCCCCGTCGCGCCTTGCGCGCCTCCCCCGGAGTTTTTCGGCCAAGATGAAGGGGCCTTTGGAGCATGTCGCGCAAAAGTGGGAACCGGTTTTGCGCTCCCCGGACATGCGAATTCAAAAGAATAGAGAGCGGCGCGTGAATGCGGATGAACGCGATGCGCTCTAAACTTGATTTGGGGTCAATCGGGCAGGTGGCGGGCGGCTTCGCGGCGGGCGAAGGATTTGAGGGGGACGCCATGGGTGGCGAGCCAGTCCCTGACCCGCGCAGGGTCGCGTTTCGACAGCTCGCGCAGCCACCAGGCAATGGCTTTCTGGATGAACCATTCGGGGTCCGGTGCAAGGGTTTCGCACCATGCGAGGATACGGGTGCGGGCGGCCTGTTCGGTCACGTTGGGATGGCGGGATTTCGTGAAGGGCAGGGAAAAGACAAGGGCCGCGCGGCGCGTCCACATATGATCGCGCGTGACCCAGCTTTCGAGGTCGTCGAGGCGGGCCGGGTCTTGGACGAGGCGCTTCTGGCCCCCTTGCGCCACGGCATCGGCAATGGCCCAGCTGTCGAAATCGGGCACGAACCCCGCGATGCATTCCCATGCAAGACTATCATCTGGGCGCATCCTTGCCTGGATGAAAAGTTTGCCCGCCGCGATCCGCGCCTCGAAGATGTCGCTGGCCCAGAGGCCCTGGGCCAGCGCGACAAGGCCCCTTTGGTCGAGGGATTTGCGCCACCCCTCGGCCAGTTCGCCGGTCAGCGCGTTCGACAGGCCAAGGGTCTCCCGGCTCTGCTTGTGATAGGCGGTCATCTCGGCGGCGCGGGCCGGGTCGCCATGGGCGCGAAGCGTGGCGATTGCATCCGTCGGGGTCATCGGGGCCGCGCGATCTGCCAGTCCAGATGGGTGCGCACGCTGGGCCAATCACTGGCGGTGATCGAATAGACCGCCGTGTCGCGGATCGTGCCATTGGGCATCCTGAGATGCGCGCGCAGGATACCGTCGAGCTGCGCGCCCAGCCGTTCGATGGCGCGGCGCGATTGCTGGTTCAGGCGGTGGGTGCGGAACTCGACCGCCAGACAGCCCCAGACGTCGAAAGCCTGCCCGAGCATCAGGCGCTTGGCTTCGGTGTTGACGGGTCCGCGCTGCGCGGATGGGACAAGCCAGGTCGAGCCGATCTCGACCCTTGGGGCGGCGTGGTCGATATGCATGTAGGTGGTCATACCGATCGGCGCGCCGGTCGCGTCGAGGAGGGTGAAGGGGATTATCTCGCCCCTGTCCCGCAAGCTCAGGCGGCGGTCGATCTCGGCCACCATCCCTTCGGGCGGCGGAACGAAGGTGTACCAGAGCTCGTGGAGCCCGCCGGCCCTGACTGCCTCCGCAAGGGCTGTCGCATGGTCGGAAGAGAGCGGCACCAGGCGGACATGTCGCCCGGTCAGGCTCAGATCCGGCGGGCCGAGGCGGGTCATTCCACCGTCACGGATTTGGCGAGGTTGCGGGGCTGGTCCACGTCCGTGCCCTTGGCGATGGCGGTGTGATAGGCCAGCAGCTGGGCCGGGATCGCGTAGAGCATGGGCGCCGTCAGCCGCCCGGCGGAGGGCAGGGTGAGAACGGCGGCCGTGCCTTCGGATGCCGTGGCAGCGCCTGCGGCATCGGTCACGAGCGTGACCTGTCCGCCGCGCGCCATCACCTCTTGCATGTTCGAGACGGTCTTGTCGAAAAGCGCGTCATGGGGGGCAAAGACCAGGACCGGCAGGCTGCGGTCGATGAGCGCGATGGGACCATGTTTCAGCTCGCCCGAGGCATAGGCCTCGGCATGGATGTAGCTCAATTCCTTGAGTTTCAGCGCCGCCTCGAGCGCCGTGGCATACATGACGCCCCGCCCGAGGAAGAGGGCCGATTTCGCCTCGGCCAGACGGGTGGCGATGGCCGCGATCCGGGGTTCGAGCGCAAGGACATGGCGCATCTGTTCGGGGAGATGGCGCAGCGCCTCGATCTCGGCGGACAGCTCGGCCGGGGTCATCACGCCGCGTTGGCCCGCGGCATGGAGCGCCAGAAGCGCCAGAACGCCCAGCTGGTTCACATAGGCCTTGGTCGAGGCGACGGAAACCTCGACGCCAGCCATGATCGCCAGCGCCACATCGCTTTCCCGCGCGATGGAGGAGGTGCCGACATTCACGAGGCTCGCCACCAGATCGGCACGCCCGCGCATGTAGCGCAGGGCGGCGAGCGTGTCGGCGGTTTCGCCCGATTGGCTGACGAACAAGGCCAGCGTGCGCGGGGCGACAGGCGGTTCGCGGTAGCGGAATTCGGAGGCGACATCGACCTCGCAGGGCAGGCCAGCCACCTGTTCGAACCAGTATTTCGCGGTCAGGCAGGAATAATAGCCGGTGCCGCAGGCGACCAACACGATCCGGTCGAAGCGGGTGAAATCCAGCGCTTCGGGAAAGACCGGGGCGGCGCCCGGCGCGTAGCGGCCCAAGGCCTCGGTGAAGACCACGGGCTGTTCGTGGATCTCCTTGGCCATGAAATGCTTGTAGCCGGCCTTGTCGATCACGGCGGCGCGCGCCTCGATCCGCGTCTCGGCGCGGGTCACCGGAGCTTGGTTTTCATCGAGGATCTCGACGCCTGAGCGGGTGACGAAGGCGTGGTCCCCTTCCTCCAGATAGGTGATCCGGTCGGTGAGCGGGGCCAGCGCGATGGCATCCGAGCCCACGAACATCTCGCCCTCGCCATGGCCGATGGCCAAGGGCGATCCCTTGCGGGCGGCGACGATCAGGTCGTCCTCGCCCTCGAAGAGAAAGCAGAGCGCGAAAGCGCCTTCGAGGCGCGCAATGGTCGCCAGTGCCGCGTCACGCGGGGGCAGGCCTTCTGCCATGTAATGGGCGCAGAGATGAGCGACGGTTTCGGTATCCGTCTCGCTCTCGAAATTCGAGCCGGAGAGCTCGGCGCGGAGCGCGCGGTAATTCTCGATGATCCCGTTATGGACCACCGCGACCGGGCCTTTCTGGTGGGGATGGGCGTTTGCCTCGGTCGGCGCGCCATGGGTGGCCCAGCGGGTGTGGCCGATGCCGGTCTTGCCGGGCAAGGGGTCATGGACCAGCCGGTCGGACAGGTTGATGAGCTTGCCAACCGCGCGGCGGCGGTCGAGATCGCCACCGTCGAGCGTGGCGATGCCCGCGCTGTCATACCCGCGATATTCCAGACGCTTGAGCGCCTCGAGGATCAGGGGGGCGACCTCGTGGGTGCCGAGAATGCCGACGATGCCGCACATGGGTCTAGCCTTTCCTTGCCGCCTTGATCGCGCGCAGCCGGTCCATCAGCTTGACGGCGAGCCCCGGCTTGTTGACCTGTTTCGCCCGTCCCAGCGCCAGCGCGCCGGGGGGCACATCCTCGGTGATGACCGAGCCCGAAGCCGTCATCGCGCGGTCGCCCAGCGTGACGGGGGCGACCAGCATCGTGTCGGACCCGATGAAGGTGTCACGCCCGATGATGGTGCGGTGCTTCATCACGCCATCGTAGTTGCAGGTGACGGTGCCCGCGCCGATGTTGCTGCGCTCGCCCACGGTCGCGTCGCCGATATAGGTCAGGTGGTTGACCTTGGCCCCGTCGCCGATCTGGGCCTCTTTCACCTCGACGAAATTGCCGATGCGCGCGTCATTGCCGATCTCGGCGCCGGGACGCAGGCGGGCATAGGGGCCGATCACCGCGCCTGCGCTGACATGGCAGCCTTCGAGATGGGAAAAGGCACGGATCTGCGCGCCGGATTCGACCGTGACGCCGGGGCCGAAGACGACGTTCGGTTCGATCTCGGCATCGCGGCCGACCCATGTGTCCAGCGCGAAAAACACCGTGTCGGGGGCCTGCATGGCGACGCCATTGTCCAGCATTTCCAAGCGCTTGTTTGTCTGGAACGTGGTTTCGGCGGCGGCGAGTTCGGGGCGGGAATTGATGCCGAGCGTTTCCGCCTCGGGGCAGAGGATGGCGGTGGCGCTGAGGCCTTCGGCCCGGGCGAGCGCGGGCAGGTCGGTCAGGTAGTATTCGCCCGCCGCATTGTCGTTGGTGACCCTGGACAAAAGGCGCAGGAGCGTTTGGGCGTCGGCGGCCAGAAGGCCGGAATTGCAGGTGTCGACAGCCAGTTCGGCGGGCGTGGCATCCTTGGCCTCGACGATGCGCTCGAGCCGGTCGCCGTCGAGGATCAGGCGTCCGTAGCGGCCCGGATCGGCGGCGCGGAAGCCCAGGACCACGATGTCATGCGCGGCGCGCGCGGCCTGCATCGCGGCCAGCGTTTCGGGGCGAATGAACGGCGTATCGGCATAGAGGACGATGGCGTCGCCCTCGAAATCTGCAAGCGCATCAGCGGCTTGCAGGACGGCATGGCCAGTGCCCAGCTGCGGTTCCTGCCGGGCGCAGGTGGCAAATGGCATGAGGTCTTCGACGGCTTTTTCGACGGCTTCGGCGCCGTGGCCGGTGATCACGACGATGCGCGACGGCTCGAGCGTGGCGCCCGCGAAAAGCGCATGGGCGATGAGCGGCATGCCCCCCAGCTTGTGAAGCGGCTTGGGCAGGTCCGAGTTCATCCGCGTGCCTTGTCCGGCAGCAAGAATGATGAGGGCGATGGGCCGTGTGGCCTGCGGTTCGGACATGGGTCTGCCTGCTTTCTCTTGCTTGCGCCCGTTTTACCCATGGGCGGTTCCCGCGCAAGGCTGGGCTGCTTCACTTTGCTTAACGCCCTGTTACAAACGGGGGCAGAAACTTGCCGAGATCTTAACGAAACGGCCGAAACCTTAACGAAAGGCTACCCATGCGCTGCGTGATTTTCGACCTCGACGGAACGCTGGCGGATACGGCGGGCGATCTGATCGCGGCGGCCAATGCCGCGCTCGGGAGGATGGGCCATGCCCCGCAACTGGTCATGGGGGAGGATGACGGCGTGGCGCTGCGCGGCGGGCGGGCGATGCTGCGGCTGGCGGCCGAACGGATGGCGCTCGAGGATGGCGGCGCGATGGTCGAGGCGGGCTATCCGCTGCTGCTGGAAGCCTATGGCGAGGCGATCGACACCCACACGATGCTCTATCCCGGCGCGATGGAGGCGGTCGGGCGGTTGAAGGCGCGGGGCGTGGCCGTTGGCATCTGCACCAACAAGCCCGAGGGGCTGGCCGAGACGCTGTTGACCCGTCTGGGGGTGCGCGGGGAATTCGCGGCGCTGATCGGGGCCGATACGCTGCCGGTGCGCAAACCCGATCCCGCGCCGCTGCGCGAGGCGGTGATCCGCGCGGGGGGCGTGGTGGAGCGCTCGATCCTGATCGGGGATACGGTGACGGACCGCGAGACGGCGCGCGCCGCCGGGCGGCCCTGCGCGCTGGTCACCTTCGGGCCGACGGGGCGGGCGGTGGCCGATCTGGAGCCCGAGGCGCTGATCGAGCATTACGACGGGCTTGATGCGATCATCGACCGGTTGATCCCGTGACGGGCATTGACGACGCGGCCGTGCCCGCCAATTCTCGCACTATGGAAAAACCGGTTTTCACAGGCAAGTTCACCCAGCAAGAGCCGATCCCCGAGGCGGCGATCGAGGCTGCCGTCGCCGTGCTGCGCTCGGGGCGGTTGCATCGCTACAACCTGATCGGCGCGGAAGAGGGCGAGGTTTCGGCGCTGGAGCGCGAATTCGCGGCCTATACGGGGGCGAAATATGCCCTGGCCGTCGCCTCGGGCGGCTATGCGATGGGCTGCGCGCTGAGGGCTTTGGGCGTGGGCCATGGCGACCGGGTTCTGTCGAACGGCTTCACGCTTGCACCGGTGCCGGGGGCGATTGCGAGCGTCGGGGCGGAGCCCGTTTTCGTCGAGACGACGCAAGCCCTGACCATCGACATCGACGATCTGGCCGCAAAGGCGGATGCGACCGGGGCCAAGGTGCTGCTTCTGAGCCATATGCGCGGGCATATCTGCGACATGGATCGGCTGATGGAGGTGGCGCGTGCCCATGGTCTGCAGGTGATCGAGGATTGCGCCCATACGATGGGGGCGGCGTGGCGCGGTGTGCCGTCGGGGCGGCACGGGGTGATCGGCTGCTATTCGACCCAGACCTACAAGCACATGAATTCGGGCGAGGGCGGGTTGCTCGTGTCGGATGATGCGGAGGTGATGGCGCGGGCCATCATGCTGTCAGGCTCCTACATGCTGTTCGGGCGGCATGGTGCGGGGCCATCGGTCGATCATTTCGAGACGGTGAAATACGAAACGCCCAATGTGTCCGGGCGGATGGATCATCTGCGGGCCGCGATCCTGCGCCCGCAACTCGCGGACCTGCCCGCGCAGGTGGCGCGGTGGAACGCGCTTTACCGGACGCTGGAGGAAGGGTTGCGCAATCTGCCCGGTGTGCGGCTGATCGAGCGCCCGCCACAGGAAAGCATCGTCGGGTCGTCCTTTCAGTTCCTGTTGCCGGGATGGTCGGGCGAGGCGGTCCGCGCGCTGGTCGCGGCCTGTGGCGCGCGGGGGGTGGAGCTGAAATGGTTCGGGGCGGCGGAGCCTGTCGCCTTTACCTCGCGCTATGACAGCTGGCGTTATGCGCCGCCGCAACGGCTGCCCAGGACCGATGCGATCCTTGCGGGGCTGATCGACATGCGCCTGCCGCTGACATTCTCGGAGGCCGATGTGCGGCTGATCGGGTCGATCATCCGGGACGAGGTCATGGGGGCAAGTCGGGATGCGGTTTTGTCATGTTGAAGCGCCAGGATATCCGCTTCGTCTTGCGCGTGGTTGGCCAGAAATACGTGCAGCAGAATAAAGATGTTCCCTTTCGGAGTGTCGGTCCGTAGCAAATGTTGCGGCCCTTTGTATCCCGTGTACCAGGAAAACAGTAACGATGTCGCAAGGTGGTCTGAAATCGGTCTTCGAAGGAATTGTCTGGCCGGGAGGTGGTTCAGAAACAGTTTCCGGGTCAGGATCAACGGTTTCCTATACGCACGGGCTGCGTCCTCAGCTCGAAACGCTTTTGCGGGACCTTCGAATAAGCTCGATCGTGGATGCGCCTTGTGGCGATTTCAACTGGATGAGCAAGGTTGATCTGGGGGATGCGACCTATACCGGGCTGGATATCGCCGACGCCTTGATCGCGCGCAACGTGGAGCGTTTCGCAGGCGAAAAACGTCGTTTTTTCGTTGCGGACGTTACCACTGATCCTTTGCCTTCGGCCGATCTTCTGATGTGCCGAGATCTCCTGCTCCACCTGCCTTTCGCCAATATTTTCGACCTTTTGGCGAATGTCGCGTCGTCCGATTTTGCTTGGGTTCTCGTCTCGAATTATGTCAACGCGGAAAACAGGGACCTTGAAAAGGCCGGGCGCGCGCGGAAGGTCAATCTGGAACGCGAGCCGTTCGGGTTCACCTTGCCGCCGGAAGGGCGGAAAATCCCCGATTGGGTCAAGGGTTTCCCTGAACGGTATCTGTATCTTTTCCCGGGCGAAATTTTCCGTGCCCAGGCGCGCGCCATTCTCGAACGAAGGGACGACACGCTGCGACCGGTTGCACCGGCGCTCAAGCCCAAGTCCGCCAGACCCTCGACATCGGTCGATAGCCCACCCCGTCACTACAGCGCCTATCGCAATCGTTTTCCTGATCTACCCCTCGAACCCGTCATCGACGTGTCGCGCGAAAAGCTCGGTTTCTTCAGCAGCCACGCGCCACGGCTTTTCGAATACCCATGGGTTCTCAAGACGCTCGCCGAGCTGGAGACGCGGTCCTGTGCTGATTTCGGGGCTGGCGTATCCCCCATCCCGTTGATGTTGGCGCAGCGTGGGAATGTTGTCGCGACCGTCGACAGGAGCGAACGAACGGTCGAAGTGAAGCCCGACGCCACCCTTACCGAGTGGGGTTTTCTCGATTATGCGGCGCTCGACCCACGGATCGTGTCTTTCAACCAGAGCTTCGAGGCCGTGGACTTTCCCACCGCGCTTGACGCCATCTATTCGATCAGCGTGATAGAACATGTACCGGCCAAGATCAGGCGACGGATCTTTGCCCATATGGGCTTGTTGCTGCCCAAGGGCGGTCATTTCGTGGCTACGCTCGACTTGAAGCCGGCAAGTCTCGATCTGTGGAATTCGGACCGGCGCAAGATCGTGGACCAGGTCGGTCACGGCACTTTGCAGGACCTGATTGACGAATTATCCGTCAATGGCCTGAAACTGGAGCACCTTCAGATAGAACGAGAGCTGCCCGGTGCCGGAACGGATGTCGCGGCACTTGTCTGTCGCATGATGTGATCGGACCCCTGAGGCCCTTCAGACCAGACGGGAATTTTCCTTGGCGGCGCGCACGAAGTCGCGGAACAGCGGGTGGGGCGCGAAGGGTTTGGATTTCAGTTCCGGGTGGAACTGGACGCCGATGAACCAGGGGTGATCCTCGACCTCGACGATCTCGGGCAGGCGGCCATCGGGGGACATGCCGGAAAAGCACAGGCCCTGCGCCTCCAAGGCCTCGCGATACTTGATGTCGACCTCGTAGCGGTGGCGGTGGCGTTCCTCGATGGCGAGCGATCCATAGACCTCGGCCACCTTGGAGCCTTCTTTCAGCACGGCGTCATAGGCCCCGAGCCGCATCGTGCCGCCCTTGGCGTCCGTCAGCTTGCGCTTGACCTTGTGGTTGCCCTGCACCCATTCCTTGAGGTGGTAGACGACCGGCGTGAACCGCTTTTTCCCGGCCTCGTGGTCGAATTCCTCGGAGCCTGCATCGCCCAGGCTCGCGAGGTTGCGGGCCGCTTCGATCACGGCCATCTGCATGCCCAGACAGATCCCCAGATAGGGCACCTTGCGCGTGCGGGCGAATTCGGCGGCCTTGATCTTGCCCTCGGTGCCGCGTTCGCCGAAGCCGCCGGGCACGAGGATCGCGTCGAAGCCTTCGAGATACGGCGCCGGGTCCTCGCGTTCGAAGATCTCGGCGTCGATCCATTCGGCCTTGACCTTGACGCGGTTGGCCATGCCGCCATGCGTCAGCGCCTCGGCGATGGATTTGTAGGCATCTTCGAGCTGGGTGTATTTGCCCACGATGGCAACCCGCACCTCGCCCTCGGGGTTGTGGATGCGGTCGGCCACATCTTCCCAGATCGAGAGGTCGGGCTTGGGCGCGGGGCTGATCTGGAAGGCGTCGAGGACGGCCTGGTCCAGCCCTTCGCGGTGATAGGCGAGCGGGGCCTCGTAGATCGAGGCGAGGTCCTGGGCCGCGATGACGGCATCGGGGCGGACATTGCAGAAAAGCGCGAGTTTCTCGCGTTCCTTGGCGGGGATCGGTCCTTCGGAGCGGCAGACGAGGATGTCGGGCGCGATGCCGATGGAGCGGAGTTCCTTGACCGAATGCTGCGTGGGCTTGGTTTTCAGCTCGCCCGAGGCCTTGATGAAGGGCAGAAGCGTCAGGTGCATGAAGATGCATTGGCCGCGCGGCTTTTCCTGGCCGAACTGGCGGATCGCTTCGAAAAACGGCAGGCCCTCGATGTCGCCGACGGTGCCGCCGATCTCGCAGAGCATGAAATCGACCTCGTCCTCGCCGATGCGGAGGAAATCCTTGATCTCGTTGGTGACGTGGGGAATCACCTGGATCGTTTTGCCGAGGTAATCGCCGCGCCGCTCTTTCTCGAGCACGTTGGAATAGATTCGGCCCGAGGAGACCGAATCCGTCATGCGGGCCGCGACGCCGGTGAAGCGTTCGTAATGGCCAAGGTCGAGATCGGTTTCCGCACCGTCATCGGTCACGAAAACCTCGCCATGTTCGAAGGGCGACATCGTGCCGGGATCGACGTTGAGATAGGGGTCGAGCTTGCGCAGGCGGACGGTGAAGCCGCGTGCCTGCAACAGCGCGCCCAGCGCCGCCGAGGCCAAACCCTTGCCAAGCGAGGAGACCACACCGCCGGTGATGAAAATATAGCGCGCCATGTCGAAAGCTCTCCCGCGTCGGGTGGGGCTGCGATGCGTCCGCAACCCTGTCTGCCAATCCCAATACCACGGGATTTGAGAATAACCGGATTCGGCCCGGTGCTGCAAGCCGAACCGCTACATCCTGTGAGGTAAAGCGGGCAAAGCCCCAGATATACGAGGGTTTTCGCCTCAGTCGGTGCGCGGCGGCAGGGCCGGCGCATCCCCTGTGACCGGCGGCAAGAGCGCATCGGCGGGCGGCAGGAGCGAGCCGTCGGCGGCGGGTGCTTCCTCGGTCGTGCCTGCGCCCACGCGGTCGAGCACGGAGGACCCGGCGGAGTTCTGCGCGGCGATGATCGTCAGGGTGATCGAGGTGGCCAGAAACGCGATGGCGAAGGCCCAGGTCAATTTGCCCAGCGCCGTCGCGGCCTGCCGGCCCGTCATCACGCCGCCGCCGCCGCCCATGCCGAGCCCACCTCCTTCGGAGCGCTGCAAGAGCACGACACCGATGAGGCAGATCGCGAGGATCAGGTGCACGACGAGGATGACGTTTTCCATGGGCGGGGTCCCTTTGCGAGGCCGGGCTCGTAATTTCGCGTCTCTCTATGGGATGCGGCATGCCGCCGCAAGACCCGTACCAACAACCATAGCGCGAGTAGGGCTTTCTTGCGCAAGTATTTTGTTGCAAGTGAAGCGAAGGACCCGGCGGGACACGAATGTATACCGCGACTTTGCCGCGACCCGTGGCGGGATGCGATGCGCGGCGGCATGTCGCATCTTTCGACAAGGATGGCGTGGCGGGCGAGATGCCGCTTTCAACCCGGGCACGGCCCCGGTATAGCCGCCCGTGGCTTGAAAACCGGAGGACCCGCCATGGCCAATGTTGTCGTCGTCGGCGCCCAGTGGGGCGATGAAGGCAAAGGCAAGATCGTCGATTGGTTGTCCGAGCGCGCCGATGTGATCGCGCGTTTCCAGGGCGGTCACAATGCCGGCCACACGCTGGTGATCGACGGCAAGGTCTACAAGCTGAACGCGCTGCCCTCGGGCGTGGTGCGCGGCGGCAAGCTGAGTGTCATCGGCAATGGCGTGGTGCTGGACCCCTGGCACCTGGTGGGGGAGATCGCCTCGATCCGGCAGCAGGGCGTCGATATCACGCCCGAGACGCTGATGATCGCGGAGAACACGCCGCTGATCCTGCCGATCCACGGTGAACTGGATCGCGCGCGGGAGGAAGCGGCAAGCGCCGGGACCAAGATCGGCACGACGGGGCGCGGCATCGGCCCGGCCTATGAGGACAAGGTGGGCCGCCGGTCGGTGCGGGTGGCGGACCTGGCCGATGATGCGACGTTGCAGGCGCGGGTCGACCGGGCGTTGCAGCATCACAACCCGCTGCGGCGGGGGCTTGGCATCGAGGAGGTCGACCGCGACGCGCTGCTCGACAAATTGCGCGCCATCGCGCCCGAGATCCTGCCCTATGCCGCGCCGGTGTGGAAAGTGCTGAACGAGAACCGCAAGGCCGGGAAGCGCATCCTGTTCGAAGGGGCGCAGGGCGCTCTACTGGACATCGATTTCGGGACCTATCCTTTCGTCACCTCGTCCAACGTGATCGCGGGGCAGGCGGCGACGGGCGTGGGGATCGGGCCCACGGCCATCGATTACGTTCTGGGCATCGTCAAAGCCTATACGACCCGCGTGGGCGAGGGGCCGTTCCCGACGGAATTGACCGATGCCGATGGCCAGCGGCTGGGCGAGCGGGGCCGCGAATTCGGCACGGTGACGGGGCGCAAGCGGCGCTGTGGCTGGTTCGACGCCTGCCTCGTGCGCCAGACCTGCGCCACGAGCGGGGTCAAGGGCATCGCGCTGACCAAGCTCGACGTGCTGGACGGGTTCGAGACGCTGCGGATCTGCGTGGGCTATGACCTGGACGGCCAGCGGCTGGATTACCTGCCGACGGCGGCCGAGCAACAGGCGCGCTGCGTGCCGGTCTACGAGGAGATGCCGGGGTGGTCCGCCTCGACCGAGGGGGCGCGCAGCTGGGCCGATCTGCCGGGCGAGGCGGTGAAATACGTGCGCCGCATCGAGGAGTTGATCGAATGCCCGGTGGCCCTACTGTCCACCTCACCCGAGCGGGATGACACGATCCTTGTCACCGACCCGTTCGCGGACTGACTTAGACAGACCCGGAAGGGGCATCCATGGCGCTCAGCTACAAGACCCGGCGGAGGTTGTCGCTGGTCATCCTGATCTTCGGCCTGCCTGCCTATATCGCGTTGGCCTGGTGGATCATGAGCCTGTTCGAGAGGCCGTCGATCTGGCTGGAGCTGGGGATCTACACGATCCTCGGCATCCTGTGGGCGCTGCCGCTCAAGGCGGTGTTCAAAGGGGTGGGCCAGGCCGACCCGGACGCGCCGCCGCGCGAGTGACCACGGGCGCATCCATGCGAAAAGGCCCCGCAGGAGGATGCGGGGCCTTTCGCGTTTTCAGGCGCGCGTTCAGAGCGTGTCGGTGTCGTCCACGAGGTGGAAGGTGCCGTTGGGCAGCCGTTCGATCCGGCCCGAACGGATCAATGCGCTGAAGGCTTCGAGGATGTCCCGGCGGCGGATCGAGTTTTCCGTCGCCTCGGCGATCATGTCGAACAACGCGGTGCGGTCGAAGCTGCCGGTCCCGAAGGCATCGCTTGCATAGACGGCGGCAAGTTCGACGACGTCTTCGATCTCGACCGCATCGCTGTCTTCGAGGATTTGGGCGAACCGGTCGCCATGGGCCTCGAGCGTGGTGGCGGCAGCGGTTTGGGCAGGGGCAGCGGGCGCGGGCGCATCGGCTGCGGTGTCGGCAAGCGGGGCGGTCTTGCCACGGCTCATGATCATGCCTGCCCGCTGGGCAAGCTGCACGAGGCTGTTGGTCACCGGGCGCGGGCGTGCGGGGGCGGCCGCCTGCGGGGCGGCATCCGCAAGGCGCAGGGGCGATTGCGCCTGAGCCTCGGCAAGGCCCACGCGGCGCGGGCGGATCGCCTCGACGGGCGGGGCGGTTTCTTCGGCCTCGATCCGCTGTTCGGAGACCAGAACGAGCGGTGCGGGACGGGCATCGGCGGCCCGGCGTGTCACATCGACCCGGACGCGGCGCGGGCGCATGACCTGGGCGAGATCGTCACGGTAATCCGCCGTGCCGTCGCCGATGGTCGCCTCGTCCCCGGGGGACAATTGGCGTTCGGCGCTGCGCGCGGCGACGGCCGCTTTGAGGTGTTCGATATTCGCCCGGCGGCGGGACGTGTCGGCATCGGCCAGACGCGCATCCGTCGCATCGAAGAGGCGGTCGGCCTGATCGGTCTCAGACAGCAGGCGCAGATCGACGCCGGGTGCGGGGCTTGCGGCGGCGATTGCGTCTTGTGGCGCTGCCGTGGCGGTCGGGGCGCCCGTTGCGGCCTGCGGCAGGTTGCCCGCGCCGTCGCGGCGGGCCGGCTGACCCGGCTGCGGGGCGGTCACGGAGGCGATGGCCGCCGCGATGGCGGCGTCGTCATCGGTGGGCGCGTTGGCGTCATCGAAATCATCCTCCGCAAAGGCTGCGGGGGGCGTTGCGGTGGCAGCCGGTGCCGGTGCGGGGGCGGCTTGGGGCGTTTCGCGCACGATTGCCGAGGTGTCGTCGCCGGAAGCATCGGCACTGGCCTGACGGATCCGCGCCAGCCGTTCGGCGACGGAGACACCGTCCATCGCGGGCGTGTCGGCGAAAAAATCGTCCTCGTCTTCGCTCTCGCCCTGGGTGGTGTCGCCGTCATTTTCGGCGGCGGCGAAGATCGAGTGGGGCTCGTCTTCGGGCTCTGCGTCGTCTTCGGCCTCGTCGAGAAGGATCGGGTCGATGGCGGCATCGCGTGCGGCCGTGGCCGCGACGGATTGCGCATTCGTGGCGGTTTGGGGCAGGTCGGCGGCCAAGGCTGCGGCAACGGCGGCGAGCGTATCATCGCCCGCGCCCTCGCCTTCGACCGGGGCGTCTGCGGTGATATCGGCGGCAGAGGGGACGGGCGCGGGCGCTGTGGCTTGCGCGACCGGGATTGGGGCGGGCGGTGCAGGCTCGGCCTTGGTCTCCGCTATGGCGGCGGCGGCTTTGGGTTCATCCGACCGGGAGGCGGGGGGCGGGGCCGTGTCGGGCAGGGCGCTTTCGATGCCCGTGTCGGCATCCTGACGCGGTCCTGCTTGCGGCTGCGGCGCAGTGTCGGCCACGGCAGGCTGTGCCGGGGGTTGGGGCGCGGTTTGGGGCGCTGGGACCGTATCGGCGTGCTGGCGCAGCAGCAGACCGCTTTCCATCATCCGGGCCTCGACCCGGCGCTGGATGGCCGCTTCGGTGATGCGGTGCAGCATCTCGGTGTCCGGCGTGGGCGGTTCCGCCCCGAAAAACCGATCCTCTGCGGCGAGGTCGCGGAAGTATTCCGCAATGACCTTCATGGCCTGGAACGGGTTGTCGAACCCTTCCAGCGTGCAGGAGAAGGTGCCATAGGACACTGTAAGGATCTTGTTCGCGTCGCTCATGGGTCTCAACCAGTTCTGCTCGACCGGAGGGGCCGATTGTTCTTACCTGTAGTTCCTTGTCTGCCAAAGTGATTCCCCACAAACGCGTCGGGAATTGGGCGTTTCGGAGGAGAATTTTCCCAAAATGGGCGACAATGTGCCCTTGGACGCGCCGCTTTTTTCCTGTTCCGAGGGGGTGACCCTCGTGGGGGGAGGGCCGCTTGCCCCGGATGATCTGTCACAAGCATTGGCGCTTGCCCCGCGTCTGGTGGCCGCCGATGGGGGCGCCGTCGCGGCGCTCGATGCAGGGATCGTGCCAGAGGCGGTCTATGGGGACATGGACAGTCTGGGGGCGGCGGCGCGGGCGAGGGTTCCCGCAGATCGCATCCATGCCATCCGTGAACAGGACAGCACGGATTTCGACAAGGCGCTGCGCCATATCCGGGCGCCTGCCGTGCTGGCGGTGGGGTTCACGGGGGCGCGGGTCGATCACGAATTGTCCGTTTACCACGGGCTCGTGGCGCGGGCCGAGACGCGATGCATCGTGGTGGGGGCAAGCGATGTCGTGATGCATGCCCCGCCCAGGATCGCGCTTGACCTGCCGCAGGGCACGCGGCTGTCGCTCTTTCCGATGAGCGGTGTCACGGGGCTGTCGGAGGGGCTGGAATGGCCGCTTGCAGGCCATGCCTTTCATCCCGCGACCCGGATCGGCACGTCGAACCGGACCACGGGCGGGACGGTCACGATCACGATGGATGCGCCGGGGATGCTGCTGATCCTGCCGCGCGCGCATCTGCCCGCCGTCCTGACCGCCTATGGCGCGGCGTCACTTTGGTCTCGCGCATCGGGGACGGCTTGGATATGAAAGCCACGTGACAGATTGCCAGACAGGACCGGCTGCCCCATGACCGCTGCGCTCTCCCCCATCGACAAGGCCAAGTACATCGCCGCCCGCCGCGCGGTCGAATTCGTCGAGGACGGTATGCGGGTCGGTCTGGGAACGGGGTCCACCGCCGCATGGATGGTGCGCTGCCTGGGCGAGATGGTCCGCGAGGACGGCATCAAGATCACGGGCGTGGCCACATCGGCGCGCACCGCGCAGCTGGCGCGGGAGGTCGGGGTTCCGGTCAAGACGCTGGACGAGGTGCGCTGGCTGGACCTGACGATCGACGGGGCGGATGAATACGACGCCGATCTCAACCTCATCAAGGGTGGTGGCGGGGCGTTGCTGCACGAGAAGATCGTGGCGACGGCCTCGGACCAGATGGTGGTGATCGCGGATCTGTCCAAGCAGGTGGATACGCTGGGCGCCTTTCCCCTGCCGGTCGAGGTCATCCCCTTTGGCTGGCAGACGACCAAGGCGCTGATCGAGGAAATGCTGTCGAATGTCGACGTGCTGGGGCGGTCCGCCAGCCTGCGGCTGAACGGGGCCGACCCGTTCCGGACGGACGAAGGGAATTACATTCTCGACCTGCATCTGCGCCGGATCGCCAATCCCGCGCAGCTGTCCTTGGTGCTCAACCAGATCCCGGGCGTGGTCGAGAACGGCCTGTTCCTCGATATCTGCGACGTTCTGGTGATCGGCAATGCCGATGGCACGGTCGAGGTGCGCGACATCAACAACGGCACCGTCGAGCATGAGCGCATCGACATCACCGACCGCGAGAACCTGTTCACCGACAGCGCCGAATGACGCGGCTGGCCCGGTCGGGCTGGAATCGTCGGCTTTACCGTGGGATACCCGACGGGAAACCTCGGACGGATAGGGCGCATGCGGCATGGCTGATTTCGACTATGACCTTTTCGTGATCGGTGGCGGATCGGGGGGCGTGCGCGCCGCCCGTGTCGCGGCCGCCGGTGGGGCGCGTGTCGCGCTGGCCGAGGACAGCCGGCTGGGCGGGACCTGCGTGATCCGGGGCTGCGTGCCGAAAAAGCTCATGGTCTTTGCCAGCGAATACCGGGAGATGTTCGCCGATGCCCGCGCCTATGGCTGGGATCTCGAGGATGGCGCGTTCGACTGGACGCGGTTCTCGGGGCATTTGAACCGGGAACTGGACCGGCTGGAAGGGGTCTATCGGGGGCTTTTGGAAGGCTCCAAGGTCGAGATCTTCGACCAGCGCGCCCGGTTGGCCGATCCCCATAGCGTGACACTGGCCGATGGCAGCACGCGGTCGGCCAAGCATATCCTGATCGCGACAGGGGGGCGGCCGCAGCGGCCCGACATGCCCAATGCGCATCTGGGGATGGTGTCGGATGACCTGTTCCAGATGGAAAGCTTGCCCAAATCCATCCTGATCGTGGGGGGCGGCTATATCGCCTGCGAATTCGCCTGCATCCTGAACGGTCTGGGCGTCGAGGTGACGCAATTCTATCGCGGCGCGCAGATCCTGCGCGGGTTCGACGAGGAGGCGCGCGGCCTGATCGCGGACCAGATGCAGGAGCGCGGCGTGAACCTGCATCTTGGCACGAATATCGTCGAGATGGCGGCTGCCGATGCCGATCACCCGTCGGTTCCGACCGAGGAGGGGATGGGCCTGCCCGAGGTCGAGCGTCCGGTGCCGCCTGCGGGTGCTGCGGGCGGGCCCGTTTGGGTCAAGGCCTCGAACGGGATGGAACGGGTATTCGACGCGGTGCTGTTTGCGACAGGCCGCACGCCCAATACCACCGATCTGGGGCTGGAGGAGGCGGGCGTCGAGATCGGTCGCCGGGGCCAGATCCTGGTCGATGAATTCAGCCAGACCAATGTGCCATCCATCTATGCCATCGGCGATGTCACCGACCGGGTGAACCTGACGCCGGTGGCGATCCGCGAGGGCATGGCTTTCGTCGAGACGGTGTTCAAGGGCAATCCCACGCCGGTCGATCACGACCTGATTCCGTCGGCGGTGTTCACGCAGCCCGAATTCGGCACCGTGGGCCTGACCGAGGAAGAGGCGCGGGACCGCGAACCGGTCGAGATCTATTGCACGTCGTTCCGGCCGATGCGCACCGCCTTTGCCGGGCGGTCCGACCGGGTGCTGATGAAACTGGTCGTGTCCAAGGCGACGCGGGTGGTTCTGGGCTGTCATATCGTCGCGCCCAATGCGGGCGAGATGATCCAGCTGGCGGGCATCGCGGTCAAGATGGGCGCGACGAAAGAGGATTTCGACCGCACGGTTGCGGTGCATCCGACCATGGCCGAAGAACTGGTGACGATGAAAACGCCGGTTCGGACGGCTTGAATTGGCCGGAAAAACGCACAGCTTGCGGTGCAATCGGGGTAAAACACCCCATATGACATGAGACAGACGACCAGTGATGTGAGGGGAACGACGATCGATGGCTGGCAATAATGGCGGACCTTGGGGCGGCGGTGGCGGCTCGGGCGGTGGTGGCGACCGTGGCGACCGTGGCAACAACGGGCCGGGCGGTCGTCGTCCCGGTGGCGAGCAGCAGATCCCGGAGCTCGACGAGATCGTCCGCAAGGGCCAGGAACAGCTGCGCGTCCTGATGGGCGGGCGCGGTGGCCGGTCCGGTGGCGGCGGCAATGGCGGCGGCGATATGCCGGTCAGCCCGCGCACGATCTGGATCGCGGGTCTTGTGGCGGCGGTGGGCTTTTGGGCCTTCAACTCGATCTACACGGTGCGTCCCGAAGAACAATCGGTCGAGCTGTTGTTCGGTGAATTCCATGCGATCGGGCAGCCCGGTCTGAATTTCGCGCCCTGGCCCTTCATCACGGCCGAGGTGGTCAATGTCACCTCGGAACGGACGGTGGCCATCGGTGTGGCGCGCGCGGGATCGTCGAATGACGGCCTGATGCTGACCACCGACGAAAACGTGGTCGACATCGATTTCCAGGTGGTCTGGAACATCACCGATCCCTCGTTGTTCCTGTTCAACCTGCGCGACCCCGAGGCGACCGTGACCGCCGTGGCCGAAGCGGCGATGCGCGAGGTCATCGCGGCAAGCCAGCTTGCGCCGATCCTGAACCGCGACCGTGGTCTGATCGCCGATACGGTGCTGGAACTGACGCAATCGACGCTGGACAGCTATGACAGCGGCGTGAACGTGGTGCGTGTGAACCTTGACCGGGCCGATCCGCCGGGCGAGGTGATCGACGCGTTCCGCGACGTGCAGGCCGCCGAACAGGACCGCGACCAGCTGGAACGCCGGGCCGATGCCTATGCCAACCAGGTCCTGGCAGGCGCGCGCGGTGAAGCGGCCCAGATTCTCGAACAGGCCGAAGCCTATCGCGCGCAGGTCGTGAACGAGGCCGAGGGTGAGGCGAGCCGCTTCCTCGCCGTTCTCAACGAATATCGCGAGGCCCCCGAGGTGACGCGCCGCCGTCTCTACCTGGAGACGATGGAGCGTGTGCTGGGCGATGTCGATCTTGTCATCCTCGACCAGGAGGGCGGCGGAGCGAATGGCGTCGTGCCCTACCTGCCGCTTGACCAATTGCGCCGGAACCCCGGCACCACCACCACGACGGGGAACTCGAACTGATGCGCCGTATCACCTACATCATCCCCGTCGTCGTTCTGGGCGTCGCCGTTCTGCTCAGCTCGGTCTTTGTCGTCGACGAACGCCAGCGCGCGCTGGTGCTGCAATTCGGCCAGATCCGGCAGGTGATCGAAGAGCCGGGCCTGAACTTCAAGATCCCGTTCATCCAGGAGGTGGTCTATTACGACGACCGTATCCTGTCGCTCGACACCGCGCCGATCGAGGTGACGCCGTCCGATGACCGGCGTCTGGTGGTCGACGCCTTTGCGCGGTTCCGCATCATGGACGTGGTGCAGTTCCGTCAGGCTGTCGGTGCAGGTGGCATCCGCGCGGGCGAGGAACGGCTGGAAGGCATCCTGAACCCCACGATCCGCGCGGTTCTGGGTGCCGATGGCGTGACCTCGAACACGATCCTGTCGTCCGAACGTTCGCGGCTGATGGACCAGATCACCGCCGAGGCGCGGCTGCGCGCCGCCGCACTGGGGCTCGAGGTGCTCGATGTGCGCCTCAAGCAGACCAACCTGCCGATCCAGAACCTCGAGGCGACCTTCGCCCGGATGCGGGCCGAGCGGGAGCGTGAGGCGACGGACGAACGCGCCCGCGGTGAGGAAGCCGCCCAGCGGGTGCGCGCGCAGGCCGACCGGACCGTGGTCGAGCTTGTGTCCGATGCCCGCCGCGAGGCCGAGATCATCCGAGGCGAGGCCGATGCCGAGCGCAACGGGATCTTTGCCAATGCTTTCGGACAGGACCAGGAATTCTTTGAATTCTACCGGTCGATGACGGCCTATGAGCGGGCGCTGATGCAGCGCAATTCGACCATGGTCATCTCGCCCGACAGCGAATTCTTCGAATATCTCGGGGGTTCGGGTCTCGCCGTGCCCGCACCGGCCCGGTAACGGGGGGCGCCTTGGGACTGATCCTTGTTCTGGGGCTTGGCATGGTTCTCGTGATCGAGGGGCTGGTGTTCGCACTGGCCCCTTCGCGTCTGGAGGACCTGTTGAAGCTGATGAACCAGATCCCCGTCGAAACGCGCCGGTTGATCGGGCTGGCGGCGATGACATTGGGGGCGGTGCTTGTGTCCTGGGCCATCAGCGCCGGGGCGATGTGACGGGCGCCAGAGCGGTGGCTTCACGCCGTCGTGACGCGAATGTCACCCATGGGGGCCGCGAAAGGGATTGAACAGCGGGCCCCGCGATCGAATATCTTGGAACGAGGTCATCGGCCAACCGCGATGGCCTGCATGGCTTGACAGGAGGGAATTTCCGTGACGATCCAACAGGCCCAACATGCCCGCCAGCCACATCGTGCCCGTGCGCTGGCCATTCCACAAGACAATGCGGGGTCGGCCTATCGGCGGACCATTGCGACACTGATCGCCGCGATGCTTGCGCTTGCGACCGTCATGGGCGCGATGCAGGCCCGCGCCCAATCCGCGCCCCCCGCCACCTTTGCCGATCTTGTCGACCAGGTGGGCGATGCGGTGGTCAACATCACCACGTCGGCCGTCGTCGCAGGGCGGCAGGGCGGCCCCGGACCGATGGTGCCCGAGGGCTCGCCGCTCGAGGATTTCTTCAACGACTTTCTCGATCGCGGCAATCCCGAGCGCCCACCGCGCCGCAGCCAGGCGCTGGGGTCGGGCTTCGTCATTTCCGAAGACGGATATATCGTCACGAACAACCACGTGATCGAAGGCGCGGATGAAGTGCTGATCGAATTCCGCGAAGGCTTCACGCTGGAGGCCGAGATCATCGGCACCGATCCCAACACCGATATCGCGCTGCTGAAGGTCGAGGCCGACAGCGCGCTGCCCTTCGTGCCCTTCGGCGACAGTTCGGCGATGCGCGTGGGCGATTGGGTCATGGCCATGGGCAACCCGCTGGGACAGGGCTTTTCCGTCTCGGTCGGCATCGTTTCGGCCTCGGGCCGGGCGCTGTCGGGCACCTATGACGATTACATCCAGACGGATGCCGCCATCAACCGCGGCAATTCGGGCGGCCCGCTCTTCAACCTCGCGGGCGAGGTGATCGGCGTGAACACCGCCATCCTGTCGCCCACGGGCGGCTCCATCGGGATCGGTTTCGCCATGTCCTCGGATGTGGTGACCAACGTGGTCGACCAGCTGCGCGAATTCGGCGAGACGCGGCGCGGCTGGCTGGGTGTGCGCATCCAGGACGTGACCGAGGAGCTGGCCGAGGGGCTTGGGCTGGAACAGGCGCGTGGCGCGCTCGTGACCGATGTGCCCGAGGGCCCCGCGCTCGACGGCGGCATCGAGGTGGGCGATGTCATCCTGAGCTTCGACGGACAGGATATCGAGGATACGCGCGGCCTGGTGCGCATCGTGGGGGACAGCGCCGAGGGCGATACCGTGCGCGTGGTCGTCTTCCGCGATGGCGGGACCGAAACCCTGCGGGTGACGCTTGGCCGTCGCGAGACCGCCGAGGGTCTGGGCGCGACGACGCCCGATGGCGCGCCCGTGCCGACCCCGTCCGCCGAAGTGCTGGGGATGGAGCTGGTGCCGCTGACCGATGAGCTGCGCCAACAGCTCGGCGCGCAGGGCGTGGCGAATGGCCTGGTGATCGAAACCGTCGATCCCGCCTCGGATGCCGCCGCCAAGGGGCTTTTGCCCGGCGACATCATCACCGAGGTGGCACAGCAGCCCGTCAGCAGCGTGGCCGATTTCGGCGCACGGGTGCGCGCGGCCAGCGATGCGGGTCAGAAATCGGTGCTGCTCCTGATCCGGCGGGCGGGCAATCCGCGGTTCGTGGCCCTCAGCCTCGAAGAGTGACCGCGCGAAAGCCGTTAAGGCGGTGAAAGCCATGACACGGGCCCCGGTCTAAGGACCGGGGTCTTTTTGCCTGATGCGTCAGCCGCCCGTCGCCGAGGCCAGTTCCGGGTTCCACAGCGACAGGCCCAGTTGCCGGGCGGCCGCAAGCGACAGGATCGGGCTGTCCAGACCCTGCGGCGCCTGGAAATCGCGCACCGCGCGTTCGGTGCGCCGCGTCATCTCGCCGTTCACCGGGCCATTGTAGAACCCGCGCGCGGCAAGCGCCCGTTGCAAGGAGGTGATGAAGGCGGGGTCGCGCACCTGGATCTCGCAAGGCACCTCGAACCACAATTCGCGACGCTCCCGCACGATGCGCTGCTGGCTTTCGCTGACGAAGATCGCAGGTTCCAGAACGCGCCCGTCGCTGGTCAGTTGCGGGGGCTGGATCATCACCTGTTCGGTCACCGTCTCGATCACGGCGGGAGTGGATTGCTGGCCGTAACAGGCCATCGGATCGGCATTGGGCGGGCCTGCACCGCGCATGACCTCGATCGCGCTGTCGCCTGCCGTCATCGGATCGGCAAAGGCGCTGCGTTCGGCGGCTGGACCGCAGGCCGACAGGGCCAGAAGCCCGGGAATCAGGAACAGGAGACGCATCTGGATGACTGCTCGCCGCGCTTTGGCTGTCTTGTTGCAGATCAAGATAGCCGGTTTTGCCCTTTTGCGAAAGCGTGCTGTCGCTCAGGGCTGATCGGCGGCGCGTGTCGGCTCATGCAGCCGCACCAGGTCGTCGAGCAGGGGAGACAGATCCTCCACCGTTTCGGCGACCACATGGGTCACCCCCGATTGTCGCTGCACCCGCCCCGTGACGCGCAACAGCCGCCCCGCGATCACCGCCCGGCGGAAGCGCTGGTAGATGGCTTGCCAGATCACCACGTTGCAGGTGGAAAATTCATCCTCCAGCGTGACGAAGATCACCCCCTTGGCCGTGCCGGGCCGCTGGCGCACCAGGACAAGCCCCGCCACCGCCACCCGCGCCCCTTCGGGCGGCAGGTGCAGCAGGTGATGCGGCAGGCAGGCCGGCGGTCTGGGCCAATCGGGGGGGCGCGTGGCGGGTTCCATGGGAACAAATGTAGAACATGTGGCGCGCGGCGCAAGCCGTCCAATTCGGGCTGGAAAGCGGGCCGCCCGCGTATTACCTGACTGCCGACACCAGACCCATATCGTCAGAACAGGGAACCAGATGGCCAGGATCACCTATATCGAGCACAACGGAACCGAACATGTCGTGGACGTGCCCAACGGCCTGACCGTGATGGAAGGCGCGCGCGACAACAACATTCCGGGGATCGAGGCCGATTGCGGCGGGGCCTGCGCCTGTTCCACCTGCCATGTCTATGTCCATCCCGATTGGGTCGCGAAGCTGCCCGGGATCGACCCGATGGAAGAGGACATGCTGGAATTCGCCTATCAGCCCGACCCGAGCCGCTCGCGCCTGACCTGCCAGCTCAAGGTGTCGGATGCGCTGGACGGTCTCGTCGTCCAGATGCCGGAAAAGCAGATCTGATGCGCGGGGCGGCCGGGTTTGTCCTTGCCGCCCTGCTTGCTGCCACGCCCGCTGCCGCCTGCGTCGCGCCGCCGTGGTCCGAGCGGGCCATGGCGGGATCGCTTGCACGTCTTGCCGATCCCGGCCCCGGCCCCGTCGCCGCCTGGTTCGAGGATCCCACCACCCGCTACGCCCATGCCGTTCTGGGCGACGGGATCGAGGCGGGCACGCTTGCCGTGCTTCTCTCCGATGATCCATCCTGCCCCGTCGCCCGCCTCCCCCTTCCCGAGGCGGAGGTGTTCGAGGATCTCGCCCCGCGCCTTGCCGATCTCGACGGGGACGGGCGGGCCGAGATCATCGTGGTGCAATCCCATCGTGACCTTGGCGCGCGGCTCGCGGTCTACGGGGTGACGCCGGAGGGTGGGGACCTCGGGCTTGTCGCGGCGACACCCAACATCGGGCGGCCCAACCGCTGGCTTGCCCCGGTGGCCGCCGCCGATCTGGACGGGGATGGCGCGACCGAAATCGCCTATGTCGACCGCCCCCATCTGGCCCGCACCCTGCGCGTCTGGCGCTTCGAGGGGGGCAGCCTGACCGAGATCGCGGCCCTGTCCGGCCTGACCAATCACCGGATCGGGGAGGCCTTCATCACAGGCGGGCTGCGCGATTGCGGCAGCGGCCCGGAAATCGTGCTGGCCGATGCCGATTGGTCGCGCGTGATGGCGGTGCGCCTGGGCGCGGATGGGCTGAGCGCGCGCCCCCTTGCGCCCTTTTCCCCCGCTGCCATGGACGCGGCGCTGGCCTGCCGGGACTGACCCGTCCTTCATCTTGGCCCGAAAACTCCCGCCGGAGGCTCCCGCAGCCTGCCACTTGCGCCCCGCCGGGGTTGACTTCGACGCGCGCCGGCGGTCTATCGGCGCGACGCCAGAACCGCCCGAAGGGACCCGAAAATGCACGCCTACCGCAGCCATACCTGCGCCGCCCTGACCGCCGCCGAAACCGGTCAGACTGTCCGCCTTTCGGGCTGGGTGCATCGTCGGCGCGATCACGGCGGGGTCATCTTCATCGATCTGCGCGACCATTACGGGATCACGCAGGTGCTCTGCGATCCCGACAGCCCGGTCTTTTCCAAGGTGGAAAAGCTGCGCGCCGAATATTGCATCCGCATCGACGGCGTGGTGAAGGCGCGCGATCCCTCGCTCGTGAACCCGAAACTGCCCACCGGCGAGATCGAGGTCTTCATCCGCGACATGGAGGTTCTGGGCGGGGTTGCGGGCGATCTGCCGCTGCAGGTCTTCGGCGATCAGGATTACCCCGAGGAAACGCGGCTGAAATACCGCTACCTCGACCTGCGCCGCGAGGCGATGCAGGAGAACATGAAGCTGCGCTCCGATGTCGTGGCCTCGATCCGGCGGCGGATGTGGGACCTGGGCTTCCGTGAATACCAGACGCCGATCATCACCGCCTCCAGCCCCGAGGGGGCGCGCGATTTCCTGGTGCCGAGCCGCCTTCACCCCGGCAAGTTCTATGCGCTGCCGCAGGCGCCCCAGCAGTTCAAGCAGCTCCTGATGGTGTCGGGCTTTGACCGCTATTTCCAGATCGCGCCCTGTTTCCGCGACGAGGATCCGCGCGCCGACCGTTCGCCCACCGATTTCTACCAGCTCGACATGGAGATGTCCTTTGTCGAGCAGGAAGACGTATTCGCCACCGTCGGCCCGGTGCTGCAGGGCGTGTTCGAGGAATTCGGCGGCGAGCGTCGCACCGACCCGGCGGATCAATGGCCGCGCATCTCCTATGCCGAGGCCGCGCTGAAATACGGCACGGACAAGCCCGACCTGCGCAACCCGATCGAGATGCAGGTGGTGTCCGAGCATTTCAAAGGCTCGGGTTTCGCGATTTTCGCGAAGATCCTCGAACAGGAGGGAACGCAGGTCCGCGCCATTCCCGCGCCGACGGGCGGGTCGCGCAAGTTCTGCGACCGGATGAATTCCTGGGCGCAGGGGCAGGGCCTGCCGGGGATGGGCTATATCTTCTGGCGCGATGCCGAGGATGGCAGCCTCGAGGCCGCTGGCCCCTTGGCCAAGAACATCGGGCCGGAGCGGACCGAGGCGATCCGCGCCCAGCTTGGCCTGAAAGCGGGCGATGCGGCGTTTTTCCTGGCGGGCAAGCCCGCGGAATTCGAAGCCGTCGCGGGCCGCGCGCGCACGGCCATCGGGCAGGAGCTGGGCCTGATCGACGAGGGGCGGTTCGCCTTCGCCTGGATCGTCGATTTCCCGATGTACGAGCGCGACGAGACGACCGGCAAGATCGACTTTTCCCACAACCCCTTCTCCATGCCGCAGGGCGGTCTCGACGCACTGTCGGGCGATCCGCTCAAGGTTCTGGGCTACCAGTACGATCTGGCCTGCAACGGCTACGAGGTAATCTCGGGGGCGATCCGCAACCACAAGCCCGAGATCATGTTCAAGGCGTTCGAATTGGCAGGTTACGGCGAGGAGGAAGTGCGCAAGCGCTTCGGCGGCATGGTCAATGCCTTCCAGTTCGGCGCACCGCCCCATGGCGGCTGTGCGGCGGGCATCGACCGGTTGGTGATGATCCTGGCGGGCACGTCGAACATCCGCGAGGTGATCCTGTTCCCGATGAACCAGCGCGCCGAAGACCTGATGATGAACGCACCCTCGGAGCCCACCAGCGACCAGCTGATGGAACTGGGCCTGCGGGTGATCCCGCGCGACTGACGCCTGCGGGGGCCGATGTAGCGACCGCTTCCCCCTGCCATGGATCGGCGGGGGGCGTTACATGGCCAGGGGCAATCCCGCGACCCGATGCGACAGGAACTGGTGCAGGGCCAGGCGTGCGGCGGGGTCGAGCGTGGCCGGCGGCAGGTCCTTGGCGCGGTCTTCCAGCGCGCCGTCCTGCGCGCTGCGCGCAACCCCCAGAAGAAACCGACGCAGGTAGCCCACGGGCAGGTCGTCCTGCGCCAGCAAGTCCATCGCATGGCTCAGATCCTCGCGATAGGCGATCAGGTCGGGCGTGACGCGCCCGCCCTCTGCCACGCGGGGCAGCTTGGGGCGCAACGTGTCGGGCAGATGGGCGAGGATGGCCGCCTGGAATGCCGCAAGCGTTTCGAGCGGTTTGGGCAGAAAGCCATCGGCCCCGGCGCCCATGGCCTCCGCCGCAGCCGTATCGCGATCCGCCCCTGATGTGCCGAGCACGACCGGCACGCGGGGCTGTAGCGCGCTGATATGCGCGATGAGGTCAAGGCCGGACCCGTCGGGCAGGCCAAGGTCCACTATGGCGACCGAGGGGCGGTAGACATTCAGATGCCGCCGTGCGGAGGCGATGCAATCGGCCCGCCGGATGCGCGCCCCCGACCGCAGGCACAAGAGCCGCATCGCCTCGGACGCGTAGCGGCTGTCCTCCACCACAAGGATGGTGAGGCCGAGGAACGGCCGCTCGGGCGTCGGGCGCGGTCGGCCCGCCAGATTGTGCAAGATATCGTCCATCTTTCCCCGGCCCCCTGGTGCTTGCCCCGGGCGGTGCAGACCTGCCCGAGTCGCTGTCAGCGTCCGATTAGGGCGGCGCAAGGTTGAGCTTTGGTTAACTTGCCGCCTGCGGCGCTTCATCCCTTGGCAGGGCGGGTGCGTGCGGCCATATCTCGGCCAAGCCAAGAAGGAGGATGCGCCCATGATCGGTCGCCTGAACCATGTCGCCATCGCCGTTCCCGATCTGGAGGCCGCGGCCGCGCAATACCGCGACACGCTGGGCGCGAAGGTGAACCCGCCGCAGGACGAACCCGACCACGGCGTGACGGTCGTCTTCATCGAATTGCCCAATACCAAGATCGAATTGCTCTACCCGTTGGGCGAGAATTCCCCGATCCAGGGTTTCCTGGACAAGAACCCCTCGGGCGGCATCCACCATGTCTGCTACGAGGTCGAGGATATCCTGGCCGCGCGCGACAGGCTGAAGGCGGCGGGCGCGCGGGTGCTGGGGACGGGCGAGCCCAAGATCGGCGCGCATGGCAAGCCGGTCCTGTTCCTGCATCCCAAGGATTTCACCGGAACCCTCGTCGAGCTGGAGCAGGTCTGATGGGTGTTGTCACGGGTCTCGTTCTTTACGCCATCATCTGGTTCATGACGCTGTTCGTCGTGCTGCAGGTGGGCGTGACCAGCCAGTCGGATGCGGGCGAGCGGGTGATGGGCACCCATGGCTCCGCCCCGGTGAACCCGCAGCTCAAGCGGCGTTTTCTCGTGACCTCGGGTGTCGCGGCGGTGATCTGGGCGATGATCGCGGGCGTCATCCTGAGCGGCGTCATCACGATCGAGGATATCGACCTGTTCACCCGGTTCGGGATGGGGCAGCCCGGTTGAGCGTGTGATAGAGATGGGTGAAGGTCGCGGCGCCCAGGATCGGCACCAGCAGGTTCACCACCGGGATCGTAAGCGGCACGGCCATCAGCACGCCTGCTGCAAACAGCGTTCCTGAATTGCGCCGCCGGAACGCCTGCGCGCCGGCCGCATCGGTGCGGCGCAGGGCGACGAGCTGGCCGTATTCCCGGCCCAGCAAGAAGCCGTTGACCACCCAGAACAGGATCGGCGCGATTGGCGCGAACATGAGGTAGGCCACCAGCGCCACGAGGTTCACGCCCAGCACCACCCCCAGAAACCGCGCGGCATCGCCTATCCCCTCCAAAAGGCCGATGCTGCGCGCGGGGGGCAGGCCGGGGTAATGGCGATCTTCCACCGCATCGGCCACCCGTTCGAGGAAAATCCCCATGAAGGCCGAGGCGACGGGCACCATCAGGAAGACCGACAGGACAAGGAAGATCGGCACCGCCGCCCAGCTGATCGCCGCCTCGGCCCATGTGATCTGGCCGATCCAGGGCAGGGTGAAGGCGTCGGGCAAAAGCCAGCCCACAAGCGCCACGAAGGCGATGTAAAAGCCCAGCAACAGCGCGAGCGTCAGCCCGATGCCCAGGGCCAGCACCAACAGAAAGCGGCGGTCCGAAACCTGTCCCAAGGCCTTGAGAAAGGCGGAGAGGATCATGTGTCGATCCAGTCCGTGATCGCGTCGAGATCGGGGCGGGGGCGTTCCATCGGCTCACCCTTGGGGGTGCCCAGATGGACGAAACCGGCCACGGTCGCGGGCGGCTCCAACCCGAGGCCCGCGCGCAGGAAATCGCGGTCGCGCGCCATCCAGCCGGTCAGCCAATGCCCGCCGAACCCTGCCGCCTCGGCCGCGTTCACAAGGCTGAGACAGGCAAGGCCCGCCGTCTGTTCCTGTTCCACCAGCGGGATCGGCGTATCGGGGCGCGGGGTGGATATGACGGCTACCGTCATCGGCGCGTCGAGAAAGGCCTGGGCCTGTTTGACCAGTTTTTCGGGGTCGCGGCCCTGTGCCGTGCCGATGTCTTGCGTGATGCGGGCCAGCCGGTCGACGGCGGGTTTGCGCAGCACGGCAAAGCGGAAGGGGACGAGTTTCCCGTGATCGGGCACGCGGGCGGCGGCGGTCAAGAGCCGGGTGAGCGTGGCGTCATCGGGGGTGGGCGTCGCAAGCATCCGCACCGGGACCGAGCGACGGGACAGGAGAAACTCCAGGGGGGTGCGCGTGTTCATGCCGCTCATGTCAGGTGTCTTGGGCCGGGGATCAAGGGGGAAGCGGACCGTTGATCAACCCGATGCAGGACGGGTGCGGAAAACTGCAGTTTTTCGATGTCTCGGCGCGGTCAGGTCTTTTTGGTCGCCGCCTTGGGCTTCGGTTTCGCCGCCGCCTTGGTCTTGGTGGTCTTGGCGGCCTTTGGCTTGGCAGCTTTTGCCTTTGCCTTGCCCTTGGCGGGGGCTTTCGCGGCCTTTTCGGCGATCCATTCGACCGCCTGTTCCAGTGTCACCGCCTCGGGGGCGATATCCTTGGGGATCGTGGCGTTGACCTTGTCCCATTTCACGTAAGGCCCGTAGCGTCCCGGCATGACCTGGATGGGTCCGCCATGTTCGGGATGCTCGCCCAGTTCCTTGAGCGGGGCGGCGGCCGATCCGCGCCCGCTGCGGCCCGCGGCCTTGGCCGCCAGCAATTCCACCGCGCGGTTCATGCCGATGGTCCAGACCTCTTCCACATCGGGGAGATTGGCGTAGAGCGGCTTGGCGGCTTCCTTGGCCTTGTAGCTGACATAGGGGCCGAAGCGGCCGATCGCGGCCTCGACCGGCGCGCCATCCTCGGGGTGGGGGCCGACCATGCGCGGCAGCGACAGAAGCTTGAGCGCCTTGTCGATGTCCATCGCATCGGCCTGCCAACCCTTGGGCAGGGAGGCGCGCTTGGGTTTGGGATTGTCCTCGGTCGCGTCGCCCAGCTGCACATAGGGGCCAAAGCGCCCATCGCGCAGCGTCACGGGTTCCGACGTATCGGGATCGACGCCCAGCATCTTGCCATCCGGGCCGATGGCCGTGCCGTCATCGCCCTCGGGGTTCGGGGGGCCGAAGGGGCGGGTGTAGCGGCATTCGGGATAGTTCGAGCAGCCGATGAAGGCCCCGCCCGAGCGCGCGGTCCGCATCGATAGCCGCCCCGCGCCGCAAGACGGGCAGGCGCGCGGGTCGGACCCGTCGGGGCGCGGCGGGAAGAGATGCGGCTCCAGCACCTCGTTGATCTTGTCGAGCACATCGGTGATGCGCAGTTCCGAGGTTTCCGACAGCGAGGCCGAGAAATCGCGCCAGAAAGCGGTCAGAACATCCTTGTAGGCGCGGTCGCCCGCGCTGACCTCGTCGAGCTGGTTTTCCAGATCGGCGGTGAAGTCGTATTCGACGTAGCGGCGGAAGTAATTGACGAGGAATGCCGTGACGAGCCGCCCCTTGTCCTCTGGGATGAGGCGGTTCTTGTCCTTGCGGACGTAGCCGCGCGCCACGATCGTGTCGAGGATGCTGGCATAGGTCGAGGGTCGCCCGATGCCCAGTTCCTCCATCCGCTTGACCAGTGTCGCCTCGGTGTAGCGGGGGGGGGCTTGGGTGAAATGCTGCTGGCCGAGCGTCGCGCCATCGGCGGACAAAAGGGCGGCATCGGATGTAGCGAGATCGCCGGTCCGCGTCGTCGCACCGTCGCCCGACAGCTTTTTCCATTCGCCCTTGAGCGCATCGGCGGCGGGTTTCAACGCCTCGCCACGCGCCATCTGCGGCAGGCGGCGGCTGTCCTCGTCGGTCTCGTCGTCGCGGCCTTCCTCGTAGACCTTGAGGAAACCGTCGAACAGCACGACCTGCCCGGTGGCGCGCAATTCGACCTGCGCATCGGCGCTGGCGATGGTGACGGTGGTGCGTTCGAGGCGGGCGGCCTCCATCTGGCTGGCGATGGTGCGCTTCCAGATCAGGTCGTAAAGCTTGCGCTGGTCATCCTCGGACAGGCGGATGTCGTCGGGCGATTTCGACAGGTCCGTGGGCCGGATGCATTCATGCGCTTCCTGCGCATTCTTGGCCTTGTTCTTGTACATGCGCGGATCGGCGGGGACGTAATTTGCCCCGTAACGCGCCTTGATCGTGTCGCGGGCGGCGTGGACGGCCTCGGGGGCCATGTCGATGCCGTCGGTCCGCATGTAGGTGATGTGGCCCGCCTCATAGAGACGCTGGGCCGCGTTCATCGTCTGGCGCGCGCCCATGCCGTATTTGCGGCTCGCCTCCTGCTGGAGGGTGGAGGTCATGAAGGGCGGCGCGGGGTTGCGGTTGGCGGGCTTGGCCTCGACATCGGTGACGCTGAGCGCGCGGGAGGCGACGGCCTGCACGGCAAGGCCCGCTTCGGCGGCGGTGGCCAGGTCATAGCGGTCGAGTTTCTTGCCGCGCAGATGGGTCAGGCGCGCCTCGACCTCTTGCCCGCGGGGCGTTTGCAGCATGGCGCGGACCGACCAGTATTCGCGGGCGCGGAAAGCCTCGATCTCCATCTCGCGGTCGGTGATGATGCGCAGTGCCACCGATTGCACGCGGCCCGCCGATTTCGCGCCGGGCAGCTTGCGCCATAGCACCGGCGAGAGGTTGAAGCCCACAAGGTAATCCAGCGCGCGGCGGGCGAGATAGGCCTCGACCAGTTCCATATCGACCTGACGGGGCTTTTTCATCGCCTCGGTCACGGCGGATTTTGTGATGGCGTTGAAGACCACGCGGCTGACCTCGGTGCCGGATTTGATCGCCTTTTGCTTGGTCAGGGCTTCCTGGAGGTGCCAGGAAATCGCCTCTCCCTCGCGGTCGGGGTCGGTGGCGAGGATCAGGACGGGGTCGGATTTCAGCGCCTCGGCGATGGCTTTGACATGCTTGCGACTGTCGGTTGCGATTTCCCATTCCATGGCGAATCCCGCCTCGGGGTCGACCGATCCGTCCTTGGAAGGCAGGTCGCGGACATGGCCGTAGGAGGCGAGAACGGTGTAGTCGCTGCCCAGATACTTGTTGATTGTCTTGGCCTTGGCGGGCGATTCGACGACGACGACGGGCATGCGGAACTTCCTGTTGGGCCGGGGGGCCATGTGGCGGCGGACCATGTGGGGTCTGGGCCCGGCTTGTCAATGCGGCAGGGGATGAGGGGAAAAGCCCGCATTTTCAATGCGGGAATTCCTGTCGCGGCGGAAAGGCCGTCGTCAGCTGCGGGCGACCATGCCGCCTGCGCCGCGCGTGATGCGGCCTGCCATTTCGAGAATGGCAAGCGCCTGGGCCACGGCGCGGGGCGGTTGGCCAAGGCTGCGGATCAGCTGATCCTCGGCCACGGGGGTTTCGGTGAGGATGGCGAGAATGGCGCCTTCGACGCCGCCTTGGGGGGCGGGTGTGCTGGGGTTTTGTGCGGCTTCCGGGCGGTGGGGCCGCTTGGGCGCGGCGGTGGGATTGCCAAGGATTTCAAGGACATCCTCGGCGTTGCGGATCAGGGCTGCGCCGTCGCGGATCAAGAGATTGCCGCCGCCCGCGCGGCTGTCGAGCGGGTGACCGGGCACGGCCATGACCTCGCGCCCCTGTTCCAATGCAAGGCGCGCGGTGATGAGGGAACCCGAGCGCACGGCGGCCTCCACCACGATGACGGCCTGGGCGAGGCCCGCCACGATCCGGTTGCGGCGGGGGAAGTGGCGGGCCTGCGGTTCGCAGCCGAAGGGCATTTCCGAAACGACAAGTCCGCGTTGGGCGATGTCGTGGAAAAGGCCCGTGTTTTCAGTCGGGTAGATCACATCGAGCCCGCCCGCCATCACCGCGATCGTGCCGGTGTCGAGGCTGGCGCGATGGGCGAGCGCGTCGATGCCGCGCGCAAGGCCGGAGGCGATGACAAACCCCGCCGCACCCAGATCGGCGGCGAGGCTGCGGGCCATCCGACTGCCGAGCGCGGAGGCGTTGCGGGTGCCGACGAGGGCCAGAACAGGCTTTGAAAACAGGGTGTTATGGCCCTTGACCCAGAGAAGGGGCGGGGCGTCGGGGATGCCTGCGAGGGATGCGGGATAATCGGGATCGCCAAGGCAAAGGAGCGCGGCGCCCATGCGTTTGGCGGCTTTCAGTTCGGCCAGCGCCACCGGTTCGGGGCAGGGCTGGTAGCTGTCGACCCCGGCAGCGCGGGCGATTTGTGGCAATATCTCAAGCGCTTGGCTGGCTGACCCGTGTTCGGCCATGAGGCGCAGATAGGTGGCGGGACCGACGCGCCGGGAGCGGATGAGGCGCAGGCGGGCGAGCCGTTCAGCAGGATCGCGGACGGGGGGCGGGATGTAGGAGGTGGACGCTTCGAAAAAGGCGTCATCCCCGAAATCCCGCCAAGTGTCGGGCCGGGCGATGGGGGCGGCGGGCGAGGATTCGGAGAGGCTCCACATGCGCCGAGACTGGCGGCAATCGGTTAACGGATGCTTACCAAAACTGAACGGAATGGCGGCATCCGTTGCCGAAAGGTTAAATTTCGGCGGCACATCTTGATGGATCGTTAAGGCCGCGCGCGGCTTGCAAGGTTTCGTCAGGAAACCCTGCGTGAGGGGGGTGTCGGGCGGCCCGATGCCGCCCATCCCCGCCCGTCAGGCGGCAGAGCCGCCTACGGTGAGACCGCCGATCAGGAGCGTCGGCTGGCCCACGCCCACGGGCACCCATTGACCGGCCTTGCCGCAATTTCCCATGCCGGGGTCGAGCGCCATGTCGTTGCCGATGGCGCGGATCTGCTGGAGCGCGGTCGCGCCGTCGCCGATCAGGGTCGCGCCCTTGACCGGTGCGCCGACGACCCCGTTTTTCACGCGATAGGCCTCGGTGCAGGAGAACACGAATTTGCCGTTGGTGATGTCGACCTGACCGCCGCCGAAGCCCACGGCATAGATCCCGTACTTGAGGTCGGACAGGATGCCCGCCGGATCGGCATCGCCGCCGAGCATGTAGGTGTTGGTCATCCGCGCCATGGGGGCATGGGCGTAGCTTTCGCGCCGACCGTTGCCGGTGGGGGCGACACCCATCAGGCGGGCGGATTGGCGGTCCTGCATGTAGCCCACCAGAATGCCGTCCTCGATCAGGACGTTTTTCGCGCTGGGCGTGCCTTCGTCATCGACGGTGATGGAGCCGCGCCGGTCGGGGATGGTGCCGTCATCCAGAACGGTGACGCCGGGGGCGGCGACGCGCTGGCCCATCAATCCGGCGAAGGCCGATTGTTTCTTGCGGTTGAAATCGCCCTCGAGCCCGTGGCCCACGGCCTCGTGCAGCAAGATGCCGGGCCAGCCGGGGCCGAGGACCACGTCCATCACGCCCGCAGGCGCGGCTTCGGCGGAGAGGTTCACGACGGCGATGCGCAAAGCCTCTTGCGCCAGTGCCTGCCAATGGTCGGCGGTCAGGAGACCGGTCAGGCCGATGCGGCCGCCGCCGCCCGCGCTGCCCGATTCGCGGCGACCATTCTCTTCGACGATCACCGAGACGTTGAGGCGGACCATCGGGCGGATGTCGCGGGTGCGGGTGCCTTCGGGGCGGAGGATCTCGACCTCCTGATGGCTGGCGGCCATGGAGGCGGACACCTGCACCACGCGGGGATCGAGCGCGCGGGCATAGGCGTCGATCTGGGCGAGCGTGTCGAGCTTGACGGAGAATTCCGCGCCGCTCATCGGATCGGCATCGGTATAGAGGCGGGCATTGGTGCCCTTGGGCGCATCGGCCAAAGTGCCGCCGCCTGCGCCCACGGCAAGGCGCGCGGTTTCGGAGGCGCGTTTGAGCGCGCTTTCGGAAATTTCGGTGGAATGGGCGTAGCCTGCGACCTCGCCCTTGACGGCGCGCAGGCCGAATCCTTCGGCGGCGTCATAGCTTGCGGTCTTGACCCTGCCATCGTCGAACACCAGCACCTCGGAGCGGCGGCGTTCGAGAAACAGCTCGCCATCCTCGGCCCCGTCGGTTGCAGCCCTGAGGATCGCAAGCGCCGCGCCCTCGTCGAGATGGGTGTCGAAGGGGCGGAAGGGGGTTTGCTCGGACATCGGGCCTCCGGTTTGCGGGGTGATTTGCTGAAGATGCAAAAATGATCCAGATCAATCGGGCAGGGGGTGAGACATTTAGACCAAATGCCTTGCCCGGCCCTCAGCTATATGGTCTTGGCCAGACAGAACGCAACGGTATGCCTGCCGCGCGCCAGCGCGCTGGTCGGCTTGCCGCGAACGACAGGACAGACCGAAATGATGCTTCGCAAGACGCTGTACGGCCTTTGGGCCGGGATTGGTGCAACCTTGGCCGCGGGCGCTGTCGCAGCGCAGACCGCGGGCCTGCGCGACGGGCTCGAGATCATCGGGGCACCGGTGCCGGGGGCCACGGGCTTTCAGCCCGGTGTGACGGAACTGGCGCGCGATATCCGGGCGCTGGACGCCCTGCTCATCGTGATCATGACGGCCATCGTGCTGTTCGTGACCGCGCTGCTTTTGTGGTCGGTGTTCCGCCACAACGAGCGCGCCAACCCCACGCCCGCGACATTCACCCACAACACCAAGATCGAGGTGACCTGGACGGTCGTGCCGCTGATCATCCTGGTCGTGATCGGGGCCTTTTCGCTGCCGGTGCTGTTCAAGCAGCAGACCATCCCCGAGGCGGATGTCGTGGTGAAGGCCACCGGCTACCAGTGGTACTGGGGCTATGAATATCCCGAGCATGGCATCGCCTATGACAGCTTCATGCTGACCGAGGAAGAACTGGCCGATTTCGGCTATTCGCCCGACGAGCACCTGCTGGCGACCGATACCGCGATGGTGGTGCCGACCGGCGCGACCGTGGTGGTGCAGGTGACGGCGGCCGACGTGATCCATTCCTGGACCGTTCCGGCGTTCGGCGTGAAGCAGGACGGCGTTCCGGGCCGTCTGGCCGAATTGTGGTTCGAGGTCGAGGAAGGCCAGGAAGGCGTCTATTTCGGCCAGTGTTCGGAATTGTGCGGTGTGAACCACGCCTTCATGCCGATCACCGTCTTTGCCGTGACACAGGAAGAATACGACGCCTGGATCAACGGCGAGGCGCAGGAATTCGCGTCGATCGGCGACATGCGCGCGCCGGGCGTGATCGAGCTGGCCTCGGCCGAGTGATCGGAACGGGCGGGGCGGCGGCCCGGCCCGAGCAATGAAAGCAAGGCCGGGCAGACGCCCGGCCTACGGTCAAGATGAAGCGACAAGACGCATGAGCGACCTGACGACCAACACGACCATCCAGACCGCCGAGGGCGAGGCCCGGTTCGGCGATTACGTCGCGCTTTTGAAGCCGCGGGTGATGTCGCTGGTCGTCTTCACGGCGCTGGTGGGGCTGTTGGTGGCCCCCGTGCCGGTCGATCCGATGATCGGCTTCACCGCGATCTTGTTCATCGCGCTGGGCGGCGGGGCCTCGGGCGCGCTGAACATGTGGTATGATGCCGATATCGACGCGGTGATGCGCCGGACCGCCAAGCGCCCGGTGCCCGCGGGCAAGGTCACGGCGGGCGAGGCGCTGTCGCTGGGGATGTGGCTGTCGGCGATTTCGGTGGCGATGCTGGGGCTGGCGACCAATTGGCTGGCGGCGGGCATCCTGGCCTTCACCATCTTTTTCTACGCGGTGATCTACACGATGTGGCTCAAGCGCGCGACGCCGCAGAACATCGTGATCGGGGGGGCGGCCGGTGCCTTCCCGCCGATGATCGGCTGGGCGGCGGCGACGGGGTCGGTGAGCCTCGAGGCGGTGCTGATGTTCGCGCTGATCTTCATGTGGACGCCGCCGCATTTCTGGGCGCTCGCGCTGTTCATGAAGTCGGATTACCACGAGGCCAAGGTGCCGATGCTGACGGTCACCCATGGCCGCGCCGAGACGCGGCGGCAGATCTGGATCTACACGGTTCTGCTGGTGCCCGTGGCGCTGGGCCTGGGGCTGACGAGCGTGGCGGGCCCGGTTTACCTGGCGGCGGCGGTGGTTCTGAACGCGATCTTCCTCAAGGGCGCGTGGGAGATCTGGCGCCGGGCCGAGGAGGCCGCGCAGGCCGATGGTTATGTCGTGGAAAAGCGGTTCTTCCGCTTCTCGCTCTATTATCTGTTCCTGCATTTCGGTGCGCTGCTGGCGGATGCCGGGTTGCGCGCCTGGGGGGTTTTCTGATGCCGATCACGCAGACCCATGACCTGCACAAGCGCCGCATGGGGCGCAACATCGGGGTGGCGCTGAGCCTTGTGGGGTTCGCGGCCATCGTATTCGGCCTGACCATCGCCAAGATCCGCGAGGGCGCGTCGATGGAGGCCTTTGACCACACGCCGCGTGTGTCGATCACGCCGCCGGTGGAGCCTGGCCGATGAGCGAGACCACCGCCAAGCTGTCGAACGGCCAGATCGTCGCCCGCTGCCTGGGCGTGATCGTTCTGATGGGGGGGCTCGCCTGGGCCTCGGTGCCGTTCTACGACTGGTTCTGCCGGGTCACGGGCTTTGGCGGGACGACGCAAGTGGCGGAAGCGGGCAGCGAGACGGTGCTCGACCAGACGATCCGGGTGCGCTTCGACGCGAGCCGCGCGCGCGACATGCCCTGGGAATTCCGGGCGATGCAGCCGCATATGGACATCCGGATCGGGGAGACGGGGCTGGCGTTCTACGAGGCCTACAACCCGACCGACGAGCCCATCGCGGGCACGGCGAGCTTCAATGTCGCGCCCTTCGAGACGGGCGGATATTTCGTCAAGATCCATTGCTTCTGCTTCGAGTTGCAGGTGTTGCAGCCGGGCGAGCGGGTGGAGATGCCGGTGACATTCTTTGTCGATCCCGCCATTCTTGACGACCCGGAGGCCCGCGGCACGCCCGCGATCACCCTGTCCTACACGTTCCACGTGACGGACATCCCAGAGGATTATGCCGCGCTGGCCACCCCGGCCCCCGTGGCCAACTAGAGAAAACCGGACCGAGGACGACACCCATGGCCCATGCCAAGAACCACGATTACCATATCATCAACCCGTCGATCTGGCCGCTGATGGCGGCCGGTGCGGCCTTTGTCATGCTCTTCGGGGCGGTGAACTGGATGCATGGCGGCCTGCCCTGGATGTTCGCCATGGGCTTTGTCGCCACGCTTTACGTCATGTTCGGCTGGTGGGCCGACGTGGTGTCGGAAAGCAATGCGGGCGATCACACGCCGGTGGTGCGGATCGGCCTGCGCTACGGCTTCATCATGTTCATCATGTCCGAGGTGATGTTCTTCGTCGCGTGGTTCTGGGCCTTCTTCAAGCATGCGCTCTACCCGATGAACGAATACGTGGCCTCCGCCTATGTGCCGCCGGAAATCTACGCGGTGGACCCGTTCCACCTGCCGCTGATCAACACGCTGATCCTGCTGTTGTCGGGCTGCGCCGTCACCTGGTCGCACCATGCGCTGGTCCATGGCGGCCCGCGCAAGGACGTGGCCAACGGTCTGATCATCGGCGTGGTGCTGGGCCTGATCTTTACCGGGTTGCAGGCGTTCGAATATTACGAGCTGATCGCGCATTACGGCTGGAGCTTTGGCGGCGACAAGTTCTTTGCCACCTTCTTTCTCGCCACCGGGTTCCATGGCGCGCATGTGATCATCGGGACGATCTTTCTGTTCGTCTGCTGGCTGCGGGTGCTGAAGGGCCATTTCACCGCCGAGAAGCATATCGGGTTCGAGGCGGCGGCCTGGTACTGGCATTTCGTCGATGTGGTCTGGCTGTTCCTGTTCCTGGCCGTCTACATCTGGGGCCAGGCGGTCGTGATCGGTTGAGGCGGGGCCGGGGGTGATGCCCCCGGCTTTGTCCGTCGTTTCTGACCAAAGGGGGCTCTGCCAAGATTCTTTAGTTTGGGGGGCTCTGCCCCGCCTCTTTTAGTAAGGGGGCTCTGCCCCCCGGCCTTCGGCCTCCCCCCGGAGTTTTCGGGCCAAGATGAAGGGTGGGGGCGTTAACCTTGATGAAACGTGAAGGCCTGCCAGATGCGGCGGGCCTTTTGCTTGGAGGATGCCATGGGGCGGATGATCAGCGTTGCGGTCTTTGGGGCTGTGGGGATTGCCATCCTCGTGTCGCTGGGCGTGTGGCAGCTGCAGCGGCTGGGCTGGAAGGAAGGCATCCTGGCCGAGATCGAGGCGCGGATCGCGGATGCGCCCGTGGCCCTGCCCGAGGTGCCGGATGCGGAGGCCGATCGCTACCTGCCGGTCGCGGTTTCGGGGCGGATCGGGGCGGAGGCCTTGCGCGTTCTGGTGAGCCAGCGCGGGATCGGGGCAGGCTATCGGCTGATTTCGGTTCTGGAGACCGAGGGCGGGCGGCGCGTTCTCTTGGACCGGGGGGTGCTGCCGGTGGCCGATGACCTGCCCGCGCCGCCCGAGGGAATGGTTGCGGTTCTGGGCAATCTGCATTGGCCCGAGGAGCGCGACGGGTTCACGCCGGACAACGATGTCGCGGGCAATATCTGGTTCGCGCGGGATGTGGGTGTGATGGCCGCGCATCTGGGCACGGAGCCCGTGCTGGTGATCGCGCGCGCGCTCGATCCTGCGGAGGCCGGGGTGACGCCCCTGCCGGTGACGAGCGAGGGCATTCCCAATGATCACCTGAATTACGCGGTGACATGGTTTTTGCTGGCGCTGGTCTGGTTGGGGATGACAGTGTTTCTGCTCTGGCGTATCAGGCAGCGACCAGATTAGGGGACAGTTTCGGCCCATGCGCTATATCTCGACCCGGGGTCAGGCCCCGGTGCTCACCTTCGAAGACACGATGCTGACGGGATTGGCGCGCGATGGCGGGCTTTACGTGCCCGAGACGCTGCCGCGCATGAGTGCCGCCGAGATCGCGGCGCTGGCGGGCCTGTCCTATGAGGACGTCGCCTTTCGCGTGATGCGGCCCTTCGTGGGCGAGAGTTTCACCGACGCCGAATTCGGCGATTGCATCGCGCGGGCCTATGCGGGGTTCGGCCATGCGGCGCGCGCGCCGCTCAAGCAATTGCAGGACAATCATTTCCTGCTCGAACTGTTCCACGGGCCGACGCTGGCCTTCAAGGATTTCGCGATGCAGCTGATCGGCCAGCTGTTCCAGACGGCGCTGGCGCGGTCGGGCGAGCGGGTGACCATCGTGGGGGCCACGAGCGGGGATACCGGATCAGCGGCGATGGAGGCGTTCCGGGGGCTCGAGAATGTCGATGTCTTCATCCTTTACCCGCATGGCCGGGTGTCGGATGTGCAGCGCCGCCAGATGACGACCGTGTCCGAGGCCAATGCCCATGCGCTGGCCATCGACGGCACGTTCGACGATGCGCAGGCGCGGTTGAAGGACATGTTCAACGATTTCGTCTTTCGCGACGAGGTGCGGCTGGCGGGCGTGAATTCGATCAATTTCGCCCGGGTTCTGGCGCAGGTGGTCTATTATTTCACCGCCGCCGTGGCGCTGGGGGCACCGCATCGCGAGGTGTCGTTCTGTGTGCCGACGGGGAATTTCGGCGATATCTTTGCCGGATACCTGGCCAAGAGGATGGGCTTGCCCATCGCGCGGCTGGTGGTGGCGACGAACCAGAACGATATCCTGCACCGGGCGCTGTCGACGGGGGATTACGTGACCCAAGGGGTTGCCCCCTCGATCAGCCCGTCGATGGATATCCAGGTGTCGTCCAATTTCGAGCGCGCGCTGTTCGATGCCTATGGGCGCGACGGGGCGGCGGTGGCGCAGTTGATGGCGGAGTTGAAGGCGGGGGGGTTCCATATCTCCCAAGGGGCGCTGGAGGCGTTGCGGAGCGATTTCGCGAGCGGGCGCGCGTCGGAGGCCGAAACCTCGGCCATGATCGCGCGATCAAGGGGCGAGATGGGCGAGCTTTTGTGCCCGCATTCGGCGGTGGGTGTGCATGTGGCGCAAGATTTCCTGGGGGCGGTGCCGATGGTGACGCTGGCCACCGCGCATCCGGCGAAATTCCCCGATGCGGTGGAGGCGGCCACGGGCATCAGGCCCGCGCTGCCCGCGCGCATGGCGGATCTGTTCGAGCGGCCCGAGCGGGTGAGCCGTGTGCCCAATGACCTGACAGCCCTCGAGGCCCATGTGCGCGAGGCGTTGGCCCGGTGAGCGTCTCCGTCCATACATTGTCGAACGGTCTGCGGGTCGTGACCGAGCATATGCCGGGGCTGGAGAGCGCCGCGCTGGGCCTGTGGGTCTCGGCGGGGGGACGCCACGAGGCGCCCGAGCAAAACGGTGTCGCGCATTTCCTGGAACACATGGCGTTCAAGGGCACGGCGCGGCGCAGCGCGCTTCAGATCGCCGAAGAGATCGAGGATGTGGGCGGTTACATCAACGCCTATACGAGCCGCGAGGTGACGGCCTATTACGCGCGGGTGTTGCGGCAGGATGTGGCCCTCGCGCTCGACCTGATCGCCGATATCGTGCTGAACCCGGTGTTCGATCCGCGCGAGATCGAGGTGGAGCGGGGCGTGATCTTGCAGGAGATCGGGCAGGCCGCCGATACGCCCGACGACATCATTTTCGACTGGTTGCAGGAAGAGGCCTATCCGGGCCAGGCGCTGGGGCGCACGATCCTGGGGCCGGCGGAGCGGGTGCGGGCCTTTGACCGGGGGGATTTCGACCGGTTCGTGGCCGAGCATTACGGGGCGGGCCAGCTGATCCTGTCGGCGGCGGGCGCGGTCGATCACGACGAGATCGTGCGGCTGGCCGAGGCCGCCTTTGGCCATCTGCCGGCATCGCGGCCGGTGGTGCCGGAACCCGCCGTTTTCGCGGGTGGTGAGCGGCGGGTGGTGAAAAAGCTTGAACAGGCGCATTTCACCCTTGCGCTGGAGGCGCCCGGCTACCGGTCGGACGATATCTATACCGCCCAGATCTATGCCAGTGCGCTTGGCGGCGGCATGTCGTCGAGGCTGTTCCAGGAGATCCGGGAAAAGCGGGGCCTGTGCTACACGATCTATGCCTCGGTCGGGAGTTACGACGATACGGGGATGCTGACGATCTATGCCGGGACATCGGGCAAGGAATTGCCGGAGCTGGTGGGGCTGACAGTGGATGAATTGCGCCGCTCGGCCGAGGATATGAGCGAGGCCGAACTGGCCCGCGCTCGGGCGCAGATGAAGGCGGGGCTTTTGATGGGGCTGGAAAGCCCTTCGTCCCGGGCGGAGCGCCTGGCGCGGCTGGTGGCGATCTGGAACCGGGTGCCGCCGCTCGAGGAAACGGTTGCGCGGATCGATGCGGTCAATCTGGCGTGGCTCAGGGACCATGCGGGGGCGCTGGTCGCATCGGGGCAGGCGGCGATGGCGCTTTACGGGCCGGTGGCCAAGGCCCCCGAGCTGGGCCGGGTCAGGGAGCGTCTGGCGGCGTGATGCTGGCGCGCAAACGGCATCTGCGGCTGGAGACCGAGCGGCTGACGCTGCGGCTGCCGCGCCATGCCGATTACCGGTCCTGGGCGGCGCTGCGCGATGCCTCGCACGCCTTCCTGACGCCCTGGGAGCCGACATGGGCCCCCGACCATCTGAGCCGCAAGAGTTTCACGGGACGGGTCTATTGGTCGCAACGGGCGCTGGGGCAGGGGAGCGCCGTGCCGCTCTTCATCTTTCGCCGCGCGGACGAGGTGCTGCTGGGGGCGATCACGCTCGACAATATCCGGCGGGGGCCTGCGCAGGCGGCGACGCTGGGCTATTGGATCGGCGAGGTCCATGCCCGCCAGGGCTACATGCGGGAGGCGATCGGGGCGGTGGTCCATTACGCGTTTCGCGAATTGGACCTGAGCCGGGTCGAGGCCGCCTGCCTGCCGGAAAACGCCGCCTCGCGCGGGGTGCTGGAAAAGGCGGGGTTCAAATACGAAGGCGTGGCGCAGAGCTATCTTCAGATCGCGGGGCGCTGGCGCAACCATGTGCTGTACGCGCATCTGCGCCATGACCGGCGCGGGCGGACCGAGATCGGGTGACGCCCTGCCGGCACGAGGAGGGGAGCGAGAGAATGACCGAGATCGCCGAAAGACTGGCCGCGATCCTGCCGGCCGCAGCCCTGCGCGCGGTGACGCCGAGCTACCTGGAGGAGCCGCGCGGGCGCTGGCAGGGGCAGGCGGCGGCCATCGTGGCACCGGGATCGGTGGCGGAGGTCGCAGCCGTGCTGCGGCTGTGCAGCGACTTGCGCGCGCCGGTCATCCCCTATGGCGGGGGCACGGGGCTGGTGGGCGGGCAATTGGCCGAAGACGGCACGCCGCCGGTCATCTTGTCGATGGAACGGATGCGCGTGATCCGGCACTTCGATGCCGAGGCGGGCACGATGATCGTGGAGGCCGGCGCGATCCTCTCGGAGATCCATGCCGCCGCCGAGGCCGAGGATTGGATTTTCCCGCTCACGCTGGCCAGCCAGGGATCGGCGCGGTTGGGCGGGCTGTTGGCCACCAATGCGGGCGGGGTGAACGTGATCCGCTACGGCAATGCGCGCGATCTGGTGCTGGGGGTCGAGGCGGTGCTGGCCGATGGCACGGTGATCGACACGCTGTCGCCCCTGCGCAAGGACAACACGGGCTATGACCTGCGGCATCTGCTGATCGGCTCGGAGGGGACGCTGGGGGTGATCACGGCAGCCTCGCTCAGGCTTTTCCCGAAACCGGCGGCTGTGGGGGCCGCGATGATGGTCGTGCCCTCGCCCGAGGCGGCGCTGGGCCTGTTGAAACTGGCGCAGGCGCGCGTGGGCCCCTCGCTCTCGGCTTTCGAGCTGATCGGGCGCGAGGGGCTGATGTTTCTCGACGAGGTGGGGCCCGAGACGCGCCAGCCCTTCGATCCGCGCCCCGATTGGATCTGCCTGATCGATCTGGGCATGGGGGCGGGGACAAGCCCCGAGGCGGCGCTGGAAGAGCTGTTCGCCGAAGCCTTCGAGCAGGATCTGGTCAGCGACGGCGTGATCGCGCAATCCGAGGCGCAGAGGGCCGAATTCTGGGCGCTTCGGGAAAACATTCCGGCGGCCAACCGCCGGATCGGGGCGGTTTCCTCGCATGACATCTCGGTGCCTGTTGCCGCCGTGCCCCGCTTCATCGCGGAGGCCCCGGCACGGATCGGCGCGGTGGGGGAGTTCCGGCTGAATTGTTTCGGCCACATGGGCGACGGGAACCTGCATTACAACGTCTTTCCCATGCCCGGCAAATCGCGCGCCGATCACGAGAACCAGCGCGGCGCGATCAAGCGGGCGGTCCATGACCTGGTGCAGGAGCTGGGCGGGTCGGTCTCGGCGGAACACGGGGTCGGGCGGCTGAAGGTCGAGGACCTGGAGCGCTATGGCGATCCGGGCAAGCTCAAGGCGATGCGCGCGATCAAGGCGGCGCTGGACCCGCTGGGCATCCTGAACCCAGGCGCGGTGCTGCGGGCCTGACGGGCCGGGGCCCCGCCTCGCGCCCCTGTTGGGGGCGCTCCTTGGGGTGGTGGCGTATCCGGTGCCATGGCTGGCGGCGGGCCTGTGGGGTCTGTGGGAGCCTCCGGCGGGGATATTTTTGAAACAGAGAAGATGGGGACAAGGATGACCCCGACCGGTCAAGCAGCCGGTCGGGGCTTCTCCGTTTGCGGTCATCGGCGTCCCCGCCTGTACCGCAAGACCAGCCTGCGCCGAAAAGGGTAAAGAAAGCGTTTAGAGCCGTCTCTGTTTTCCAAATATCCCGGGGGAGGCGCGCAAGGCGCGACGGGGGGCTGGCCCCCCTCCGCCCTCTCCGTCAGCCCCGGACGCCTGCGAAGCGCGCGGCCCAATCCTCCCGCGTGGCGTCGTCGATCTTGGCGAAGAGCACGTCGGGCACGGTGAAAGCCTGTCCCGGCTTCAGGGCGGCGAGTGCCGTTTCGGCGCTTTCGGGCCAGGTGGGGTTCATGCCCATGGCGTCGGCCATGGTCCGGGCCGCATCGGGGATGAAGGGCGCGGAGAGGCCCGCATAGAAGGGGATGAGGTTCAGCGCGAGCCGCGTGATGGCTGCGGCGCGGACGGGGTCTTCCTTGAACACGGTCCAGGGGCCTGCCGATTGCAGGTATTCGTTGCCTGCGACCCAGATCGCGCGCAGCTCGGCCGCGGCCTTGCGGATCTCGATCGCGTCCATATGCGCCTCGTAGCGGCGCAGGCGGGTGTCCAGATCGGCGATGAGCGCCGCCTCCTGCGGGCCGTAGCTGCCGCCCTCGGGCACGGTCTCGCCGAATTTGGAGCGGCAGAACTTGGTGATCCGGCTCACGAAATTGCCAAGGACATCGGCGAGGTCCTTGTTCACGTCCTGTTGGAACGCCTCCCAGGTGAATTCCGTGTCCGAGGTTTCGGGGACATGGGACAGGAGCCACCAGCGCCAGTAATCGGCGGGCAGGATCTCGAGCGCCTGGTCCATGAAGACGCCGCGCCCCTGGCTGGTGGAGAACTGGCCGCCGTCATAATTCAGGTAGTTGAAGGATTTGATGTAATCGACGAGCTTCCACGGCTCGCCCGAGCCGAGGATCGTGGAGGGGAAGGAGAGCGTGTGGAAGGGCACGTTGTCCTTGCCCATGAACTGGACGTAGCGCACGTCCTCTGCGCCCTTGTCGGTGCGCCACCAGCGTTCCCAACCTTTCTCCGATCCGGGGCCCTTGCCCGCCTCGACCCATTCGGCGGCGCAGGCGATGTATTCGATGGGGGCGTCGAACCAGACGTAGAAGACCTTGCCCTCCATCCCCGGCCAATCCTGATCGCCCTTTTTCACCGGGATGCCCCAGTCGAGGTCGCGGGTGATGCCGCGATCCTGCAGCCCGTCGCCATCGTCGAGCCATTTGCGGGCGATCGACGTGGTCAGGATCGGCCAGTCCGTCTTGCTGTCGATCCAGGCGCGCAGCTGGTCGCGCATGGCCGATTGGCGCAGGTAGAGATGCTTGGTCTCGCGCACCTCGAGGTCGGTGGAGCCGGAGATCGCGGAGCGGGGGTTGATGAGGTCGGTGGGGTCGAGCTGCTTGGTGCAATTCTCGCATTGATCCCCGCGCGCCTTGTCATAGCCGCAATTGGGGCAGGTGCCCTCGATGTAGCGGTCGGGCAGGAAGCGGCCGTCGGCGTTGGAATAGACCTGTTTCTCGGCGACTTCGCGGATCAGGCCGGCCTCGGCCAGACGGCCCGCGAAATGCTGGGTCAGGCGGTGGTTCTGGGGCGAGGAGGAGCGGCCGAAATGGTCGAAGGACAGCCGGAAGCCGCGCCCGAGCGCGTCCTGCACGGCCCACATCTCGGCGCAGTAGTCGGCCACGGGTTTGCCGGCCTTGGCGGCGGCAAGCTCGGCGGGGGTGCCGTGTTCGTCGGTGGCGCAGAGAAACAGCACCTCGTCGCCGCGGGCGCGCTTGTAGCGGGCGAAGAGATCGGCGGGCAGCTGGCTGCCCACCAGATTGCCCAGGTGCTTGATCCCGTTGATATAGGGGATCGCCGAGGTGATGAGGATGCGTGCCATGGCCGTGCCTTGCCCTTCTTGCCCGTCGGATGCGCGTGAGGCCCCGTTTAGCGGGCGGGCGCGGGCAAGGCCAGAGGGCAGGTTTACTGCGCGGTATAGCCGCCGTCGACGAGGTGGTAGGAGCCGGTGACGAAGGCGGCGCGGTCCGACAGGAGGTAGCAGACGAGGGAAGAGACCTCTTCCGGGGTGCCCATGCGCTTGAGGGCATGCATCCCTTCGAGGGCTTTTCGGGTGTCGGCGTCAAGGGCCGCTTCGACCAGCGGCGTGTGGATGAAGGCGGGCCCCACGGCATTGACGCGGATCTTGTCGGCGGCATGGTCGAGCGCCGCGGCCCGCGTCAGACCCAAAAGCGCATGTTTGGCCGCGACATAGGCGGAGGCCCCGGCAAAGCCCACGGTGCCGAGAATGGAGGAGATGTTGACGATCGCCCCCCCCGCGCCGGAGGCTTTCATGGCGGGGATGGCGTGGCGCATGCCGTAGAAGACGCCATGGAGGTTCACGTCGATGACCCTGTGCCAGCCGTCGAGGGGATATTCGCCCAAGGGGGCGAGCGGTCCGCCGATGCCTGCATTGTTCACCAGGAGGTGCAGGCCCCCTGTCCGTGTCACGGCGGCATCGACCATGCGCGCGACCTGGTGGGCGTCGGAGACATCGGCGGCGATGGCAAGGGCATCATGGCCGATGGCCCGGGCTGCGGCTGTCGTCTTGGCCATGTCGAGATCGGCCAGAAGGACGCGCGCGCCGCTTTCGGCAAGCTCGCGCGCGATGGCAAGGCCGATGCCCGAGGCAGCCCCGGTGACGATGGCGGTTTTCCCGTCGAAACGAATGTCCATGGTGGTGTCCCCCTTGGGTCTGGTCCGTGAGATGGGGCAAGGCTGGCACGGATGGCGGGGGGCCACCTTGTCCGGGATCAAGGACGGGGGAGGGGAAAGGGTCAGCGCGGGCGGCGGAAGATGCGCCCGACAAGGAAGGAGGTCCGCGGGATCCAGACATAGGGGTTGCGCATGCCCGCGGCGGGGCGGCGGCGCATGCGGATCAGGCCGAAGATCACGAGCCCCACATGCGCGAGCGCGATCAGCGCGAAAAGCGCCGCCGGGCCATAGGCCGCGATCAGCCATGCGGTGACGACGGGGGCGGCGATGGCCCCCAGCGCATAGAAGAACATGAGGGCTGCGGACAATTCGACCCGCTGGTCATCCTCGGCCCAGTCATGGGCATGGGCGGCGGCGATGGAATAGATCGGAAAGGTCGCCGCCCCGAAGACGAGCGCCGCGAAAAAGATCGCGATCACGCCAAGGCCGGAAAAGCCGACGGTCACGCCGCAGGCCGCGATGGAAAAGACCGAAAACCACATCAGGACCGTGCGGCGGTCATGGCGGTCGGCGGCCCAGCCTGCGGGCCATTGCGCGAAGGCCCCGCCAAGGACATAGGCCGCGAGAAACAGGCCGATCTGGTCGGCGGTCAGCCCCACCTGCGCGCCATAGAGCGGGCCCACCATGCGAAAGGCCGCGCCCGAGACGCCCGAGGTGATGACGCCCGCCACCGCAAGGGGCGAGAGCCGCCAGGCAAGACCGGGGCGCAGGCGCGGGGCCTCACCCGTTTCGGGCTGGGGGGTGCGGGTCAGCGTCAGCGGCAGAAGTGCTGCGATGCACAGGATGCCCAGGAGGTTGTAGGAGACATAGGAGGCCGGATCGAGAACCCCGATCATCAGCTGCGCGACCAGGCTGCCGCCGGTATCGACCATGCGGTAGGTGCCCATGGTGCGGCCCCGGTTGGCATTGTCGGTCTTGGCCTGCAACCACGCCTCGATCACCGTGTAGCAGCCCGCCACGCAAAAGCCGGTCGCCGCGCGCATCAGCGACCAGGCATAGGGGTCGACGACCATCATATGGGCCAGAAGCCCGATGGCGCCTGCCGCGATGAAGGCCGCGAAGGCGCGGGAATGGCCGACCGAGCCCATGACGCGCGGGGCCCACCAGCAGCCGATGAAGAAGCCGAAGAAATGCGCGGAGCCCAGAAGGCCGATCTGCCCGTTGGTGAAGCCCAGCTCCGTGCCCGAGAGCACGTCGAGCGGCCCCACGCCGCCCGAGGAGAGTTGCAAGAGCAGCACCGAGAGAAACAGCGCGGCGAAGGAGATGATGAGGCGCATCGGGTCGGGGGGCCTTGGGGTCTTGTCCGTCTTGCGTAGCGGGCCGGGAGGCGGGATGCACGTGTGTTTTCGTCAGAAGGGGGTCGGTTTTCGGGGGGTGATGGGCGCCAAGGTCTCCAACGCGGGACAAAGCGGACGTTCGAACGGCGCACCCGCGCGGACCCAAGGCCGCAGGCCGCCGCGCATCGACGGGCCGCCCCCCGGCCCGGCGATTTGTCGACGCCAGCGCGCCGTTTCGACCTTTTCCGGACTTGGCTGGCATAAAGCACAAGGCTCTACCGACGGATCGCCGTACCGCGGCCCGTCGACGCGCGGCTCCTCATGACAAAGGCAAGAGGCTCCAAGCCGTCTTTCGCCGTGCAGTGAATGAACCTCCACCCCGTCCACGTCCCTCCCGCCGCTTTCGACCAAACCCCGCACCATTCCCCTTGCACGGAGCGGTTGAGCGCTTGGCGGCTTCGGGCCGGGCTGAGGCCCCGGTCATGGCCTTCGTCCCTTGCACCCGTTCCTCTACGGGCGGTTTGGGGGTCGGCATCGACCGCCTCTCCGCCCCGCGTGTTCCCCCTCGCGCCCGGTGGCGCGTTGCGGCGGCAAGGGGCGGAGGCCCCGGGGAAGGACGGTGTCGACTTGCCGAGGTCGGAGGGGGGCGGGCGGGGCCCGCCCCCGGTCAGATCAGCATCCGGCGGGGATCGGCGATGAGCCTTGCGTAATGCGACAGGAAGCGCGCGGCGTCGGCCCCGTTGATCACGCGGTGGTCATAGGAGAGATCGAGGGGCACCATGGGCACCGGGCGCGGCGTGTCGCCCTCCCAGACGGTCACGGTTTCCGTGCGCGTCAGGCCGAGGATCGCCACTTCGGGCGGGTTCACGATGGGGGTGAAGGCCGTGCCGCCGATGCCGCCCAGGTTGGTGATGGTCATGGAGGCGCCGCCCATCTCTTGCGGGCCGATCTTGCGGGCCTGCGCGCGGGCGGCGAGATCCGCGATCTCGGCCGCGATGGTCCAGAGCCCCTTGCGGTCGGCGTTGCGGATCACGGGAACCATGAGGCCATGTTCGGTGTCCACGGCGATGCCGATATGGACGTACTCCTTGAGGATCAGCGTCTCGCCATCGGGCGAGAGCGAGGCGTTGAAGCGGGGAAAGGCGCGAAGGCTGCGCGCCAGGGCCGCGACATGGAAGGCCAGCGCCGTCAGTTTCACGCCGCGCGCCTCGGCCTCGGGGCGCCAGGCTTTGCGCAGGCTCTCGATGGCGGTCATGTCGGCGCGGTCGTGGTGGGTGACGGCGGGGATGAGCATCTGGGCCGCCGCGAGGTTGCGGGCGGCGACCTGGGCGAAGCGGCTCATCTTTTCATGGGTCACCGGGCCATGGGCGGCATGGTCCACATCCCAATAGGCGGTATCGGCGGCGGGCGCAGAGGCGGGGGCGGGGGCCGCGCCCGCCAGATCCTCGGGGCCGATCGTGGTGCGCCCGAGGCGCTGGGCCAGCGCGTCGATGTCGATGCCCTTTTCCAGTGCGAGACGCCGGGTGGTGGGGCTGGCTGCGATATCTGTCATGGTCGCGTCCCTTACCAATCAGCCGAGATGTACTGGGTTTCCATGAATTCGAGCATCCCCTCATGCCCGCCCTCGCGACCCAAGCCCGATTGCTTGGTCCCGCCAAAGGGGGCTGCCGGGTCGGAGACGAGACCCCGGTTCAGGCCCACCATGCCGTAATCGAGCCGCTCGCAAACCTGCATCGCGCGGCGGAAATCGCGGCTGAAGACGTAAGCGACAAGCCCGTATTCGGTGGCATTGGCGCGCGCGATGGCGTCTTCCTCGTCGGTGAAGGTCTGGATCGCGGCCACGGGGCCGAAGATCTCGTCATGGACGCAATCGGCATCCTGCGGGACATTCGACAGGACCGTGGGCGGGTAGAAATAGCCCGGACCCTCGGGGATCGTGCCGCCGCATTCGAGCGTCGCGCCCTTGGCCAGCGCATCGGCGACGAAGGCCGCCACCTTGTCGCGGGTGCCTGCATTGACCAGCGGGCCGACATCGACGCCGGGATCGCTGCCATCGCCGACTTTCAGCGCCGACATCCGCGCGGCAAGGCGCTGGGTGAATTCGGCGGCGATGCTCTCGTGCACATAGATGCGGTTGGCGGCGGTGCAGGCCTCGCCCAGGTTGCGCATCTTGGCGAGCATCGTGCCGTTTATGGCGGTGTCCATGTCGGCGTCATGGAGCACCAGGACCGGCGCATTGCCGCCCAGTTCCATGGCCGGTTTCAGCACCTGGTCGGCGGCGGATTTCAGAAGCGTGCGGCCCACGCCCGTAGAGCCGGTGAAGCTGACCACGCGGACGCGGGGGTCGTGCAGCATGTGATCGACCAGCGCGCCCGTGCGTTTCGAGGGCAGCACGTTCACAAGGCCCTTGGGCACGCCCGCCTCTTCCAACAGGGGCATCAGCGCGAGCATGGTGAGGGGCGTCTCGGAGGCCGGTTTGATGATCACGGCGCAGCCTGCCGCGAGCGCCGGCGCGATTTTCCGCGTGCCCATGGCGGCGGGATAGTTCCAGGGCGTGATCAGAACGGCAAGGCCCGCGGGCTTGTGCTGGACCATTATGCGGGCGCCCGATGCCGGGGCGCGCGTGATCATTCCATCGGCGCGCACGGCTTCTTCGGCGAACCAGCGGAAGAATTCGGCGGCATAGGCGGCCTCGCCCATGGCATCGGCGCGCGCCTTGCCGTTTTCGAGCGTGATGAGGCGGGCGAAATCCTCGAGCCGGGCGGTCATGAGTTCCCAGGCGCGGCGCAGCACCTCGGAGCGGTCGCGGGGTGTGCGCTTGGCCCAATCGGCCATGGCGCGTTCGGCGGCATCGAGGGCTGCATCGGCATCCGCGATCTCGGCAGAGGCGACGGAGGCGATGACCTGTTCCGTGGCCGGGTTGATCACGTCGAAGCGCGTGTCGGTCTTGTGCCATGCGCCGTCGATGTAGAGGTCGGTATGAAGCATCTGGGATATCCCCCGTGTCAGAGCAGGTGGCGGAGCGGCTGCTCCATCCGGCCCGCGAATTCGGTCAGAAGCGCGAGAGCGGCCTCGGCGGAGAGCTGGTCTGCGGCGCATTCCAGCGTGATCGAGAGGCCGGTGCCGTCCGGGACGAGCGTCAGGACAGGCGCATCCTCGGCCCCCATCGCGACACTGGCCACGCGCGTGGCGCGCAGGTCGCGGAGCCGGAGCGCGGGTGGCGCGTCGGTGCCGGTTTCGGTGACGCTGCCAAGCGCACGGCCCGGCGGCACGGTGAAGTGTCGCGTGGTGCCGAACCGGTCGATGGCGATCGTGACGGGCTCAGGCTGGCCCAGGCTTGCGCCCACAAGCCCCGCAAGGATCGCATCGGCATCGCTGAGCGACAGGTCGCGGGCGGCCCAGGCGACAAAGCCGGTCAACCCATCCTCGGGGCAGAGCGCGGTCAGGCGGCGGGAGGCTGGGGCCTCCGTCCGGGGCTGGGGCGCAGCGGCAACGGGCAGCGCCCGGAGCGTATCCAGATCGGTGACGTGAAAGGGTTGGGGATGCCCCGCCTCGACCAAGCGCGCAAGGTCGAGCCCCTGTTCCCGCGCAAGGCGGCGGGCCTTGGGCGAGGCGAGGATGCGGTCGCCCGACATTGGGGCCGTGGCAGGGGCCGGTTTCGCGGCGGCGGGGGCCTGTTTGGCCGGGGCGGATTTTGCCGTATCCGCCTTGGCCGGTTCCGGTTCCGGTTTCGGGTCGGCCTTGGCGGCAGGCTGGGGCGCGCTGTCCTTGAGCGCGCGGGCGACGGGCGCCTCGGGCCGCGTGTCGGACAGGATCGCCACGGGCGCGCCCACCGGCACCTCTTCGCCCGGTTGGGCGAGCGTTGCGGCCAGCCAGCCCTTGCGGCCTGCCTCCACCTCCATCGTGCTCTTGTCGGTTTCGACCTCGAAGAGGATATCCTCGGGCGCGACCTCGTCGCCCGGTGCCTTGAGCCAGGACACGAGGAGGCCGGTATCTTGAGCCATGCCCAGTTGCGGCATGGTGATCTTGTGGCCCTCGGGCAGGCTGTCGCCTGCGGCGGGTCTGTCGGTCGTGGTGGCGTCGGGCGCTTGGGGGTCGCCTGTGTCGTCCGTCCCCGTCTCTTCGGGGCTGTCGGTGATGCGGGCGATGACCTGACCCACGGGCACATCCGCGCCCTCGGGATAGGCCACGCCGGTCAGGTAGCCGTCGGCGGGGCTTTCGACCTCCATCACGGCCTTGTCGGTTTCCACCTCGAAGAGCGCATCGCCCTTGGTCACGGCCTCGCCCGGGGATTTGAGCCAGGACACGATCTTGCCCGCATCCTGCGCCATGCCGAGCTGGGGCATGGTCACGTCACGCGGCATCTGTCATCTCCCCGGCGCAAAGCTTGCGGGCATTGGCGGCCACGGCTTCGGGGGTGGGCACGGTCAGATCCTCGAGCGCGGGGCTGAAGGGGACGGGCACATCCATCGCCCCCATCCGCAGGACGGGCGCATCGAGGTGGTAGAAGGCCTTTTCGTTCAGGCGGCTCGCGATTTCGGCGGTCACGCCGTAGCTTTGATGCCCCTCGTCGATGACGATGGCGCGGCTGGTCTTTTTCACGCTGTCGAGAAGCGTTTTTTCATCCAGGGGCACGATGGTGCGGGGGTCGATCACCTCGGCCTCGATGCCGTCTTGTGCAAGAAGGGCGGCGGCCTTTTCGGCCACCTGCACCATCGACGAGGTGGCAATGAGCGTGATGTCGCGCCCTTCCCGCTTCACGTTGGCGACACCGAAGGGGATCAGGTATTCCTCCTCCGGCACGGGGGCCTTGTCCTGGTACATCAGCTTGTCTTCGAAGATGACGACCGGGTTGTTGTCGCGGATGGCCGTCTTCATCAGGCCCTTGGCCTCGTAGGCGGACGAGGGCAGCGCGACCTTGAGGCCGGGGATATGGGCCACGAGCGCCTGCAGGGATTGGCTGTGCTGCGCCGCCGAGCGCCGCGTCGCGCCAAGGTTGGTGCGCAGCACCATCGGCACGGTCAGCTTGCCGCCCGACATGTAATGCTGCTTGGCCGCCTGGTTGCAGAGCTGATCCATCACCAGGTAGATGAAATCGCCGAACATCAGGTCGACGACAGGCCGAGCGCCGGTCATGGCCGCGCCCACTGCCATGCCGACAAACCCCGGTTCGGAAATCGGCGTGTCGATGACGCGGCCCGTGCCGAATTCCTCGACGAGGCCCGACAGGACCTTGAAGGGCGTGCCCGCCTCGGCCACATCCTCGCCCAGGATGAAGACCGTGGGATCACGGCGCATTTCCTCGGCCAGCGCCTCGTTCACGGCTTGGGACAGGGTGATTTCCCGCATCGTCATTCCTCCTCAATCCGCGAAAACGTGCATGTCGACCTCATGGGCCGGGGGGTAGGGGGCCTGTTCGGCATAGGCGACGGCCTCGGCCGCATCCTTTTCGATCTCGGCGTTCATCGCCTCGATCTCGGCTTCGGTGGCGATGCCTTGCTCCACGAGAAAGGCGCGGAAGCGGATGATCGGGTCGCGATTGTCCTTCCAGTCCTTTTCCTCGGCCTTGGAGCGGTAATATTCGCGGTTGATGTCGCCCACGTGGTGGCCGTGGTAGCGATAGGTCATCAGTTCCATGAAGAACGGGCCTTCGCCCTTGCGGGCGCGCGCCACCAGTTTCTGGGTCAGCTCGTTGACGGCCAGCACGTCCTGACCGTCGACCTGGTGCGCCTCGATCCCGAAGGCCTCGGCCCGCGCGATGATGGAGCCAGCGGCGATTTCCTCGGTCCTGGTGTATTCGGAATAGCCGTTGTTCTCGCAGGCGTAGATGACCGGCAGCTTCCAAAGGGCTGCCATGTTCATCACCTCGTACATGAGGCCCTGGGCGGTGGCGCCATCGCCGAAGAAACAGACGGTGACATCGTCCTGCCCCATCAGTTTCGCGCGCAAGGCCGATCCGGTGGCGATCCCCATCGACCCGCCCACGATGGCATTGGCGCCAAGGTTGCCGTGGCTTTGGTCGGCGATATGCATCGAGCCGCCCTTGCCCCGGCAATAGCCCTCGGCCTTGCCCAGAAGCTCGCAAAACATTTCCTTGAATTCCGCGCCCTTGGCCACGCAATGCCCATGACCGCGATGGGTGGAGGTGATGTGGTCATTGTCGGTCAGCGCCTCGCAGATGCCGACGGCGACGGCCTCTTCGCCGGAATACATATGGGTCAGCCCCGGCATCTTGGCCGAGAGGTAGAGCTGGTTGGCGTTGTCCTCGAAGGTGCGGATGCGGACCATCTGGGCATACATGCGCAGGTAATCCTCGGTATTGGTCTTTGGCTTGGCCATGGGTCTGGTCCTTTGGCGGGTGGTGGGTTTCACCCGCGTTGGGGGGGATTGGTGGGTTTCACCCACCCTACGGGGTTCGGTTCGTGGGGGTCCGGCATCCCATCAGGCTGGCGTAGGGTGGGTGAAACCCACCCCACCACTCAGTAGCGGTTGGCGATGGGCAGTTCCTCGGCGGGGAAGAGGCTGATCACCTCGCAGCCCGTCTCGGTCACGACCACCTCTTCCTCGATGCGCGCGGCGGAATAGCCGTCGGCGGCGGGGCAGTAGGTCTCCAACGCGAAGACCATGCCGGTCTGGATCTCCATCGGATGCTCGAGGCTGACCGCGCGGCTGATGATGGGCCGCTCATGGAGCGCAAGGCCCAGGCCGTGGCCGAATTGCAGGCCGAAGGCCGCGTCCTCGTTGGGGAAGCCAAGGCTTTCTGCCGTCGGCCAGACCTCGGCCACCTTGTCGGTGGTGACACCGGGCTTGATCATGGCGATGGAGGCGTCGATCCATTCGCGCGCCTTGACGTAGGCGTCATTCTGCGCGGGCGTGGCGCGGCCCACGTTGAAGGTGCGGTAGTAGCAGGTCCGGTAGCCCTGGTAGCTTTGCAGGATGTCGAAGAAACACTGGTCACCGGGCCGGATGAGGCGGTCGGTGAAATTGTGCGGATGGGGGTTGCAGCGTTCGCCCGAGATGGCGTTGATCGCCTCCACGTCATCGGAGCCCATCTCGTAGAGGAGCTTGTTCGAGAGTGCCACGATGTCGTTCTCGCGCACGCCGGGTTTCAGTTCCTCGTAGATCATGTGGTAGACGCCATCGACCATGGCGGCGGCCTGCGTGAGCAGCTGGATCTCGTCCCAGTTCTTGATCTCGCGCGCGGCCAGCATGATCTGCTGGCCGTCGACGACCTTGATCCCTTCTTCCTGGAGCGCGTGGAACATGGCGGTTTCGGCGTAATCGACGCCCACGGGCATGTCGGCCATGCCCGCGTCGCGGATCAGCTGGGCGATCATCTTGGCGTATTTCTTCATCAGGCCGAATTCGGGCGGGATCGTGCCGCGCATGCCCACCACGCCCGCAAGGCAATGGTCGGGTTCCAGCCAGTCGGAATGACGCTTGTGATGGACCGCGGCCGAGCCGAAATCCCAGACATAGGGGCTGTCGTCGCCCGTCAGCAGGCAGAAGCGGCACATCTTGTCCCGTTCCCATTCGCCGATCTTGGTGGCCGAGACATAGCGGATGTTGTTGACATCAAAGAGCAGGAGCGAGCCTGCATTCGAGGCCTGCAGCGATTGGCGGGTGCGGGCCAGCCGGTAGCGGCGCAGGCGGTCGTGGTCGATGCGGCGTTCGAAATCGACCGAGGTATGGCCCCAGGCGGGCAAGCGGTCGCGCCATTCCCAGTTGGGGTTCAGGTCTTGGGGGGTCAGCAGGTTCGGCATCAGGGCGCGGGACATGAAAATCTCCTTCCGGCGGCGCGGGGCCTGCCGGTTTTGCGGGTGTTTGTCGGGTGAAAACGTCTGGCGTTACTGGATGCACCAGCCGCCGTCGATGTGGATCATCTGGCCGGTCATGTAGTCGCTGTCGCGGCTGGCAAGGAAGGACGCGGTGCCGGTGATGTCGTCGGGGTAGGAGACGCGCTTGATCTGGAGCGCATCGCGCACGATGTCCTCGTAGGCCTGGCCCTCGCGGTCCTTGAAGCCGATATCGACGAGGTCCTTGTCGAGCTGTTCCCACAGCGGGGTGACCACGACACCGGGGGCATAGCCGTTGACGGTGATGTTGTGTTCGGCCAGCGCCAGCGCCCCGCAATGGGTCAGGGCCAAGCAGCCGTATTTCGAGGTGCAATAGACCGTCACGTCGATCAGCGGCTTGCGCGAGGCGATGGAGCCCACGTTGATCAGCTTGTAGGGGCCGCCCTCCTTGCCCTGGGCGATCATCTGGCGAGCGGTTTCCTGCATGCCCAGCCACATCGCCTTGGTGTTGACGTTCATGATCATGTCCCAGTTGTCTTCGTCGATATCCATGAAGAACCGGGGTTTGTTCAGGCCCGCATTGAACAGGCCCACGTTGATCGAGCCGAAGGCCTCGACCGTGGCTGCGACGGCGGCGGCATTGTCGGCGCGCTTGGTCACATCCATCCGCACGGCGATGGCGCGGCCATTGCCGGCGGCATTGATCCGGTCGGCCATTTCCTGCGCCGCATCGAGGTCCAGGTCGCCGAGGCAGACATTGGCCCCTTGCGCGGCGAAGGCTTCGGCATTGGCGGCACCCATGCCGCGCGCGGCACCGGTGATCAGGATATTCTTGCCCTTCAGGCGTTCGGGGTCCATGGGTTTCCTCCCTCGTGGTCTGTGTCTTCCAGGATCGTTTCGGCGCGGGCCTGGATGCGGGCGAGCGCATCGCGGGGCCGGGTCAGGCCGCGCAGCATGTCGTGCAGTTCGAGACCGCATAGCTTGATGATCTCGGAGACCTGCGGGATCGGCGGGCGCGGCCAGAATTGCAGCTCGTCGCGCCACGACATCTGGTCGACGGTCTCGAAGATCGGGGACAGGCGGCGCACCTCGGGATCGGCGCCCACCGAATAGCGGGGGGCGGTGCGACTGCCATTCTGGACATACAGCTTCTGCGCGCCGGGCGAGGTGAAGGCGATCAGCGCCTCGGCGGCATCCTTCACCCGGTCGGGGGCGAGATTGGCCGGGATACACAGCGCATAGCCGCCCACGGGCGCGATGGGTGCGCCAGCCGGACCATGGGGATGAGGCAGGTAGCCCGTGTTGTCATAGGCGGGGCAGGTTTCATCGAGCTCGAAATACGGGGCCAGCAGCGTGTAGCCATAGGCCATCGCCACCTTGCCCGCCGCATAGGGGCGGACGCGTTCATACCAGGACATCGACAGGATATCGGGTGGGGAATAATCCAGCAGCTCCATCAGGTATTCGGCCGCCGCAAGCGCGCGGTCGGTGTCGAGCCGGGGCCGCCACGGCCCCCGGCCCAGGCGGGCCGCGTCATAGCCGCCCGCGATCTCGGGCAGGTCGATGATCGGCTGGCCGAAAGCGGCGCAGGTCATCATGAAGGTATGGCCCAGCGCCGTGCCGCGCGCGGCATTCCACGCCACCCCGTAGCGCCCGGCGCGGGGGTCGTGGAAATGGCGGGCGGCCGCGATCACCTCGTCGGCCGTGACGGGGGGCGTGATGCCGTCGCGGGCGAACCAATCCTTGCGGTAGAACATCAGTTCCGGCGTGGTCTGGCTGGGCACGCCGTAGGGCACGCCGTTCCAATGCGTGGCGCGCCAGCCCGCGGTGTGGAAATCGCCGGGATCGAGCCTGTCGGTATCCATCACCTCGGTCAGGGGGCGGATCACGCCCTTGGTCACGAATTCGCCGATCCAGGGCAGGTCGACGGCGATCAGGTCATAGGCGCTGCGCTTGCGTTCGGCGTTGCGCAGCGTTTCCTGGTGCAGGCGGTCGATGGAAAAGGCGCGCTGGTGGATGTCGGTGCCGACGATCTGTTCGAACTGGCGCTTGAGGTTTTCCATCACCATGAAGGTCGGGTCGCCATGCACGAGGATGCGCAGGCCGCCCGCCAGTTTCAGCGGCGACAGGAGCGCGCGGGGCGGCGCGATGACCGCCTGGCTCGAGACATAGGAGCCGCCGTAGAAGTAATCTTCGGTTTCTTCCGGGTCCGCGGCGTCGAAGGAGGCCCGCGCCAGCCGACCGATCCGGCTTGCGATCTGGCCGAATTCCTCGAGCAGGTGGGCGCTGGGATGGAGCGAGAAGGTCCGGCCCGATTTCGTGCGCGGGCGCTGTTCGACGAGGCCTGCGGACTGGATCTCGGCCAGCTTGCGCATCGCGGTGGCATAGGGCACCCCCGAGGCGGAGGCCATCGAGGAGGAGGAGACCATCCGCCCCTCGATATGTCCGCGCATCAGGTGGAGGATCATGTTCAGGTGCGGATTGGGTGTTGTCGGCTCGAGCGAGGTGTCGATCTCGCGGCAGAGCCCGCCGAGGAACTCGACGACGCGGGCCAGCTCCACATCGGCGGCACCCGCGCCAAGACGGCCGCCAAGCGATGAGGCGTCTTGTCCGAATTGGAGGATTTCGCTCGGTTGCTTGTTCATGGTTCCGCTGGCACGTTGCCCGGCGACCCGGATCGGGGAGCGCGTCATGGGCTGTCCTCCATGCAATGTTCAATTTGATATCCGGACACGATGGCCGAAAATGTTCAAAATGGATATCAATTTGTCCAAATCGGACAAAATGGCCCGGGTCATCCGGGGGTGAAACAACGCTGGATCAGGGCAGATTGCACCGGGCGATTCCCGGGCTGGGAGGCAGCGGCAATCACCAGACCGACACAGGGAGGAAAGACATGACCCGCAACACCAAGCTCTCGCTTGCCTGCACGACCGCGCTCATTGCCATGGGCGGCGCGGCGGCGGCGCAGACCTACACCATCGGCATCACGCAAAACAACGTGGGCGTCGACAGCTACCAGACCACCTATGAACAGGCCTTCATCGCGGCGGCGGAAGCCAACCCCGATGTCGAGGTCGTCGTTCTGGATGCAGGCGGCGACGTGGCCCGCCAGATCGCCCAGATCCAGGATCTGGTGCAGCAGGAAGTCGACGCGATGATCATCTGGCCGACCAATGGTCAGGCCGTCATCCCCGCCGTTCGCCAGGCCCATCAGGCGGGTATCCCCGTCGTGATCACCAATTCGAACATCGCCGAGGAAGGGTTCGATTTCATCCGCTCCTTCTCGGGGCCCGACAACGTCACGCAGGGCGCGCGGTCGGCGGAAATCATGTGCGAGCGCTTCACCGCGCTGGGCATCCAGGACGAGGCGCGGATCGTGCAGATCACCGGCCAGCCGGGCTATACGACCGCCATCGAACGCGCCGAAGGGGTTCGAGCAGCGCCTGCCCGAGGTCTGCCCGAACGTGACGCTGGTGGCCAGCCAGCCCGGCAACTGGAACCGCGAAGACAGCCAGCGCGTGATGGAAGCCTTCCTTGTCCAATATGACGATATCGACGGCGTCTATTCGGGCGACGACAACATGGGCGTGGGCGCGCTCAACGCGGCGCTGGCCGCTGGCCGGGCCGAAGGCATCACCTTTGTCGGCGCGACCAATTTCGCGGTCGGCTATGATGCGATGGAGCGCGGCGAATACTGGGGGTCGATCTACCAATCCCCGGTCGATGATGCCGAGGCCGCGCTTCAGACCGCGCTCGACATCCTGGCAGGCGAAGATGTTCCGTTCCTGAACTACTTCGACACGCCCAAGATCACGCAAGACAACATGGGCGAGTTTACCCGCCCGGTGTTCTGATCCTCCCCTCCCTGACGGGGCGGCGGCCTGCCGTCGCCCCGCTTTTTTCCAGAGCATTGCCAGACGACAAAGGAATTCACCGTGGCTGAACCGCATGGGGTAGAAGGGCGTGTCTGCATCGTGACCGGTGCGGCGCGGGGGATCGGGCGCGCCATTGCAGAGGCGCTTTTGGACGAGGGCGCAAAGGTCTGTCTGGCGGATCTGAACGCCGACCAGGTGGCCGAGGTGGCCGAGGCCAACCGCGCGCGTGACGGCATCGCGCCCGATGCGATCCTGTCGGTCGGCGTCGATGTGCGCGACCGCGCGCAGGTCCGCGCGATGGTCGAGGCGACGGCACAGGCCTTTGGCCGGGTCGATGTGGTGTTCAACAATGCCGGCGTGAACAAGCCGATGAATTTCCTCGACGTGACCGAGGACAATTGGCACCTGATCATGGATGTGAACGGGTTGGGCTGCCTGATCGGCATGCAGGAGGCCGCGCGCCAGATGATCGCGCAGGGCCCCGCGCCGGATGGAACGGTGGGCAAGATCGTCAACACCGCGTCGGTCGCGTCGCGGCAGGGGTTCGACAATGTCGCGCCCTATTGCGCCTCGAAATGGGCGGTGGTCAGCCTGACGCAGTCGGCGGCGCGCGACCTTGCCAAGCATGGTATCACGGTGACAGGCTTTGCGCCGGGGGTGGTCGCCACCGAGATGTGGGAGCAGGTGGACCGCGACCTGATGGACATCGGGGCCGCCGAGCGCCCCGGCCAGGCGATGGAGGAATTCTCGTCCGAGATCCTGAAGGGACGCGTCGCGCGCCCGGCGGATATCACCGGCACGACGACGTTCCTTGCCTCGCGGGCCAGCGATTACATGACCGGCCAGATCGTGATGATCGACGGGGGCATGACACTGGTCTGACGCGCAGCCCACAAGCCGCGCGCAAGACCGGAACCAGCGCCGAGGGGGGCGCGTCCGCAGGGGAGGACGGACAGAATGGCCGACACGGCTATCAAGACATTCGGGGGCCTGTTGGCCCGCCAAGGCATCCTTGTTGCCTTCATCCTGTTCATGGTGGGTTTCACGCTGTGGAACCCGCGCTTCATCGACATCGACAATGTCTTTGGCGTGATCCGGTCCTCGGCCATTCTGGGCGTGATGGCGCTTGGCGTCACCTTCGTGGTGATCGGGGGCAATCTGGACCTGTCGGTCGGATCGATGCTGTCCTTTTCGGCCATCGTGGTGCTGGACCTGCATGAAAACCCGGCCGTTGGCCCGGCGCTGGCCATTCCGGCGATGTTCGCCCTGACCCTGTGTCTGGGCGCGATCAACGGGTTTCTGGTGGGCTACCTGCGGCTCAATTCGCTGATTGTCACCTTGGGGATGCTGTCGGCCATCCATGGTCTGACGCTGACATGGTCGGGCGGGCAGAACATGGATATCGCCGATCAAAGTGCCACGTGGTTCGGCGTTTTCGGGCGCGGCACGGCGCTGGGCATCCCGATCCCGGTCCTGATCCTTGTCGCGCTGGCGGCGTTTCTGGGCATCTTGCTCGCCAAGACGCCCTTTGGCCGCAAGGTCTATGCCGTGGGGGGCAATCCGACGGCGGCGACATTCTCGGGCATCCCGCGCGCAAGGGTCGTGTTCCTGACCTACCTGATTTCCGCCTTTTGCGTCGCGGTGGCGGGTCTGATCCAGGCCAGCCGCACCATGGGCGCGCAGAACACCGTGGGGCAGGGGCTGGAGCTGGAGGTTCTGGCCGCCGTGATCCTGGGGGGGGCGTCGCTTCTGGGTGGGTCGGGCACGATCTTCAAGACGGTGATCGGCGTGCTGATCCTTGGCTTCATCCAGAACGGTCTGCTGCTGGCCGGTCTGCAATTCTACGTTCAGTTCGTCGTGACCTGGATCATCATCATTCTCGCGGTCTGGCTCGATATCGCCACCAAGCGCGGGAAGCTCTGGTCGCCGATCGCGTGATGGGGATGCACATGACCAACGATATCCTCAAGAAACTTGTCCAGAACGGTGCGATCTGGGGCTTCATCCTGCTGCAGCTGGTCTTTTTCGAACTGGCCGGGCGCTATTGGGCGGGGTCGAGCACGACCTTCATCGATCTGGACAACCTGTTGTTGCTGCTCAAGCAATCCGCGCCCATCGGGATCATCGCGGTGGGCATGACCATCGTCATGGTGAACGGCAATATCGACCTGTCGGTCGGCGCGATCTACGCGCTGTGCGGGATCGTCATGCTCGACAGCATGGGCTGGCCGATGATGGAGGCGATGGGCGACGGGGCGATCCCGCTTGCGTGGCTCATCGCGCTTGTCACCGGCTGCGTGCTGGGGCTGATCAACGGTCTGGTCGTGTGGAAGACGGGGGTCGATGCCTTCATCGTCACCTTGGGCGCGATGCTGGGTTATCGGGGCCTCGTCTTCATGTACAATGGCGAGCAGCCCACCTCGCATCTGAACTGGACGATGGTGGACATGGCCGAATGGGGCATTTTCGGCCTGCAGACGCCGGCCTTGGTCCTGTTGGCCGTGGTCGTCGTCTTTTGGCTGGTGATGACGCGCACGGTTCATGGCCGCAACGCCTATGCCATCGGCGACAACCGTGAGGCGGCGGTGAATGCGGGCATCCGGGTCGGCCCCCACATGCTGATCAATTTCGTGGTGATCGGGTTTCTGGCCGCCCTTTCCGCCGTCGTCTTTTATTCCGGCAGCGGGTCGGTGAACCCCAATGACGGGATGCTGTTCGAATTGTGGGCGATCACGGCGGTGGTTCTGGGCGGCACCAAGCTGACGGGCGGCAAGGGGTCGATCATCGGCACGCTGGGCGGTGTCATCGCGATCCAGCTGCTGCGGCGGGGCCTCAACCATATCGGGGCCGATACCGAGACGGTGAACATCGTGATCGGCACGATCCTGATCGTGGTCCTGCTTCTGGACCGCCAGCTCAACCGCAAGGCTTCAGGGGAGTTGAAAGTATGACCGGGCAAACCCCCGCGCTGCGGCTCGACGGGATCGTCAAGGATTTTCCGGGCGTGCGCGCGCTCGATGGCGTGAGTTTCACCGTGATGCCGGGCGAGGTTCACGCGCTGATGGGCGAAAACGGCGCGGGCAAATCCACGCTGATGAAGGTTCTGGGCGGCATCTATCAACCCGATGCGGGCCGGATTTTCATCGCCGAGCGCGAGACGCGCATGAAAGGCCCGCTCGAGGCCAAGGCCAATGGCGTCATGTTCATCCACCAGGAATTGAGCCTGGCGCAGGAATTGTCGGTGGCCGAGAACATCTATCTGGGCGAATTGCCCCGCAAGAGCTTTGGCCGCGTGGATTGGGCGACGCTTTACGCCCGCACCGACGCGATCTTGCAGCGCCTGCGTGTGGGGTTCACCGCCCGGACGCGGGTGGGCGATCTGTCCATCGCGAACCAGCAGATGGTCGAGATCGCCCGCGCCCTGACGGTCGATGCCAAGGCCGTGATCTTTGACGAACCCACCGCCTCGCTCACCGATGCGGAAAAGGTCGTGCTCTTCGACGTGATCGCGGATCTCAAGGCGCAGGGTGTGGGGATCATCTACATTTCGCACCGCATGGAAGAGATCTTTCGCATCACCGACCGGATTTCCGTTCTGCGCGATGGCGAATATCGCGGCACGCTGACCACGGCGCAGACCGACGAGACCGAGGTCACGCAGATGATGATCGGCCGCAAGCTCGACCTCAGCCGCTCTGCCGCGCCGGTGGAGCCGGGGGCGGTCGCGCTCCGGGTCGAGGGGTTGTCGTGCGGCACGCTTTTCCGCGATGCGACCTTCGAGGTGCGCGAGGGCGAGGTTCTGGGCTTTTACGGTCTGGTCGGCGCGGGCCGCACCGAGATCGCGGAAACGCTGTTCGGGCTGCGCAAGCCCACGGCGGGGCGCATCCTGTTGAAGGGGGAGGAGGTCACGATCACCTCGCCCATCGATGCGATCCGCAAGGGCATTTCGCTCGTGCCCGAAAGCCGCAAGGAACAGGGCCTGGTGCTGGGCATGAATTGCCGGGACAACATCACCCTGCCGCAGGTGGCCGATCTGACAGCCGGGCCCTTCGTGGCGGATGGGGCCGAAATCTCGATCTATGACCAATACCGCGACCGGCTGTCGATCAAGAGCCCCAGCTGGCGCACCCTGGTGGGCAACCTGTCGGGCGGCAATCAGCAAAAGATCGTCATCGGCAAATGGCTGTCGATGCGTCCCGAGGTGCTGATCGTGGACGAACCCACGCGGGGGATCGATGTCGGTTCCAAATCCGAGATCCACAACCTTTTGCGGGACCTGGCGCGGCAGGGCTATGCGGTGATCGTCATCTCCTCCGAGATGCCGGAGGTGCTGCAATGTTCCGACCGGATTGTAGCGATGTACAACGGCACGATCATGCGCGAATTCACGGCAGAGGAAGTGACCGAGGACAGCCTGATCCAGGCGATTTCGGGGCTGGCGTCGGAGGCTGCGGCCTGAGCAGGCGGGGGTCCGTCGAAGGGGGCGGGGATGCCCCCTTCGACGGGCTGAGTGACGAGAAAACACACACCTCCCTGCGTGGCGCAGGACTCGATAAGCCTCGGTCAGCTCAGCATTCGCCAGGCGGGCGCTCAATGGGTCGTTTGGGACGATCTAAAGCGCCGCGGCATGTCGGAGGTATAGGTCGGCGATATCGGCTGGGTGAAATGTCTGGGGCCGAGTTGCCGCATCATTTCGTGAATGGGTCACTTTTACCGCTTGGACATCGTGAATTGGTCGGTTTTCGCATGGGTGGGAGGCGGCCTGACTGGCGGTATGGCGGGGGTTGTTCCGCCACGAGCCTTGGCCGGCCGTCCGCGCCGCGTGTCACGCCCCATTCCCCCGGCGGCGCGTCCCGTCCCCGCAGTCGCGCGAGGGTCCAGCGGGTGTCGTCGGCCCCATGGGCGGGGGTCAGGCTCCAGCGGGTTTCCACGCCTGCTGCCCCGCCCTCGCCCGGTGTGAGAAGCAGGGCGAGGGGGGATGTGCCGCGCGCCTCGACCCCGGTTTCGGCGGCAAGATGCAGGCGGCGCACCGGGGTCAGGCCCGGCGGTTCGGGCAATTCGGCCACGACGAGGGGCAAAAGCCCCGCGCGCAGCGCCTCCTCCATGGTCCAGAGGATGTCTTCGGGCCGGTCGGGTTCGACCGTGATCAGGCGGGCGGGGTCGATCTCCCCCCGCACGCCGGCCATGTGCAGCCTGTCGGGATGCCATGCGGGCCGGATCCACAGCACGGTGCCCGCCGTCTCTGCCGCAAGCCAGAGTGCCAGACGCCGCCGCGCGGGCCCGCAAAACTCATGCGCCCGCGCGCCCGCCAGCCGGAACCGCCCCAGAAGCGGCAGGCCGGGGCGGTCATGGCGATGCGATTGGCGAGTCAGTTTCGTCAGGTCCATGGCGCGGCAGTATAGATGTTCACCAAATGTTCTCAAGCGCCGGGTCTGAACCGGCCTTGCACATCCCGGTCCGGCGGCTAGGGTCCGGCCCGACACAGGACAGGGGACAAGAGAATGCGCCAGATCGCCCTCGGCTCGACCGACACGATGATCACCGATTACTGCCTTGGCACGATGACATGGGGCAACCAGACGCCCGAGGCCGACGCCCATCGCCAGATGGACATGGCGCTCGACGCGGGCATCACCATCGTCGACACCGCCGAGATGTATCCGGTGAACCCGGTGCGCGCAGAAACCGTGGGCGTGACCGAGGAGATCCTGGGCAACTGGAACGCGGCCAATCCGGGGCGGCGGGGCGATTACGTTCTGGCCACCAAGATCACCGGCAAGAACGCGGCCTTTGTCCGGCAGGGGCAGGATATCACCGGGGCGACCTTTACCGCGGCCATCGACGCCTCGCTCGCGCGGCTGAAAACGGACGTGATCGACATCTACCAGATGCATTGGCCCAACCGGGGCAGCTACCATTTCCGCCAGTGCTGGCGCTATGACCCGTCGAAACAGGATCGCGCCGTGACGCTGGCGCATATGGAAGAGGTGCTGGAGGCGGCGGACCAGGCCGTGAAGGCGGGCAAGATCCGGCATTTCGCGCTTTCGAACGACAGCGCATGGGGCACGGCGCAATGGCTGCGCCTGGCCGAGGATCGGGGCCTGCCAAGGGTGCAGTCGATCCAGAACGAATATTCGCTTCTGTGCCGTCTCTATGACCTCGACATGGCGGAGCTGGCGGTGAACGAGCAGGTGACGCTTCTGGCCTATTCGCCGCTGGGTGCGGGGCTCTTGACCGGGAAATACCAGGATGGCGCCCTGCCCGAAGGCAGCCGGATGGCGATCAACGGGGATCTGGGCGGGCGCAAGACGGAGCGCGCCTTTGCCGCCGTTGCGGCCTATCTGGAGCTGGCGAAGCAGCACGGGGTCGACCCGGTCCATATGGCGCTGGCCTTTACCGTCCAGCGGCCCTTTGCGGTGTCGACGATCTTTGGCGCGACCACGTCGGAGCAGCTGGCGCATATCCTCTCGGGGGTTGATGTGACCCTGTCGGCGGAGCTGATGGAGGCGATCGACACCACCCACAAGGCGCATCCGATGCCCTTTTGAGGGCTGTGGACAAGGCTGGGGAAAGATCGGGAAACGGAAAGGCGAAGGGGCCTTGCGTGGTCTGCGCGGCGGTTCTGTGTCGAGAATCCACCTTTTCTCCCGTTGCTCCTGCGCCGCCCGCCCGCAATTTCCCGTGACAGTTCCGATCCGCCGCGCAAGACTGCGCTGCAGGGACATCAGGGGAGGATGCGGCCATGCCGGTCGTGCTATGCTATGGCGACAGCAACACGCACGGGACGCGCCCGGTCACGCGGATCGGTCATCTGGACCGGCATGACCGCGCCGACCGATGGCCGGAGGTGATGGCCGCCCATCTCGGCCCGGAGGTGCAGGTGATTTCCGAAGGCTTGCCGGGCCGCACCACGGTGCATGACGATCCCGTCGAAGGGGGCTGTCGCAACGGCATCGCCGTGCTGCCCGCGATCCTGCACAGCCACCGGCCCATCGACCTGATGCTGGTGATGCTGGGCACCAATGACCTCAAGCCCCGGTTTTCCGTCACCGCCTGGGAAATCGCCCGTTCGGTCGAGCGCATCTGCCTGTCCGCCCGGGCCGAGGGGGTTGTGGATGATCTGATGATCCTCGCCCCCGTTCCGGTCGTGGAAACGGGCGTTCTGGACGATGCCTTTGCAGGCGCCGCAGCGCGCCAGGCGGGGTTGAGCGATCACTTGCGCGCTGCCGCCGCGCGCATCGGTGCCGGGTTTTTCGATGCGGGCGCGCATGTCGCGGTGTCCCCCGTAGACGGGGTGCATTGGGACGCCGCAGCCCATCACGCGCTGGGCGCTGCCCTGGCGCGCGCAGTGGCGGAGCGGTTGGGCCTTCAGGCGGCGGAGGGTGCTGTCGGTCAGCGCCCCTGATCGACCAGCCCGCGCAGATGCGCCAGATGGCCGGGGATCGCGCGGGCCGAGACCTGCGCCTCGCGCACCAGCCAGTCGAAATGCCGCGTCACCGTGCGCACCCGGTCGCGGTCGCGAAACGCGATGTAATGGCGGCCAAGGTAGATCACCGCCATCTTGGGGCCAAAGACCGTGACAGGGGCCGACCAGACCCGCCGCGCGTCATAGAGAAAGATCCGCAGCGACGGGTAGAACTGGTCATAGACCTCGGCCAGCCAATCGATCTGGGCGCGGCGGATGTCGGGGTCCAGCCCCGCGTAATAGCCTTCGCCCCGGGCGAAGCTTTCCATCTCGTGGACCGCCATGGCCATTTCGTAATCGCCTTCGGTCAGCCGCATCCAGTCGAGCCGCTCGGCGGCGGCATCGATGGCGGCATCGGGGCGGCGATGGGTCAGCGGCGCATACTCCCAGCGCAAGAGCGCGTTGGTTTTCAGCATGTCGGGCAGGGTCGCGGGCACATGGCGGATCTTGTAACCCTCGGCCTCGCGGTGCCAGGCAAAGATCTGGTCATCGAGCCCCGTCGCGCGGCCCGTTTCCGAGATCGACAGCGAGCTGTCCAACAGCGCGCCCGCCTGTTCCGGCCGGTCGGTCAGCCCCAAAAGCCAATCGGCCGAAACATCGAGCGCCTGCGCGCAGGCGGCCACCACATGCCCCCCCGGCATCCGCGTTTCGCCGGGCGCCAGCATCTGCGTGACGCTGGAGCGATCCACCCCGATGGCGCGCGCCAGCCCTGCCCGGCTTTGGCCCGAGATCGCCAGCGCCGCCGCCAACCGGTCGCGGAACGTGGCTGCCACACTGCGTTTGTCGGATTTTTCCAGCATTGCTGATTTTCCACAACGATGTTGAGTATCCGCTGAGAAAACCCCGACTGCCCGCAAAGCGCAAGCTCACATATCCGTGATCCCGGGCAGGGGCGCGGAGGCCCCGCAACGCAAGGGACCGGGCAGATCATGCGCATCGAATGGCCGACACTGGCGCTGATCCTTGCCAGTTATGTCGGGCTTTGGCTGGGCCTTTTCGTGCTGCCGGGGATCAGCGTGGCGCTGGCCATGGCGGTCTTGATCCCCACCATCGCGCTGCAATCCTCGCTCCAGCACGAGGTCATCCATGGCCATCCCTTTTCCGAACGGCGGCTGGGCGAGGCGCTGGTCTTTCCCGCCTTCAACCTTGCCATTCCCTACCTGCGGTTCCGCGACACGCATCTGGCCCATCACATGGATGCCCGCCTGACCGACCCCTATGACGATCCGGAATCGAATTACCTCGACCCTGTCGTCTGGGCGCAGCTGTCGCCGCTGCACCGGCGGCTCTTGAACGCCAACAACACGCTTGCCGGTCGGATGATCCTCGGGCCGCTGATCGGGCAGGTCGGTTTCATGGCCGCCGATTGGCGGAGCATCCGGGCGGGCGACATGGCCGTCCTGCGCGCCTGGCTCTGGCATCTGCCGCCCACGATCGCCCTTGTGGCGCTGGTCGTGGCCGCGCCTCTGCCGCTCTGGGCCTACCTGGTGTCGTGCTACGTGGCGCTGGCCATCCTCAAGATCCGGACCTTTCTCGAACACCAGGCCCATGAGCGCGCGCGCGGCCGCACGGTGATCATCGAGGATCGCGGGCCCTTGGCCTTTCTGTTTCTCAACAACAACCTCCATGTCGTTCACCACATGCACCCCAAGCTGCCCTGGTACCGACTGCCGCGCATCTACTGGAACAACCGCGAGGCCTATCTGGGCCGGAACGCGGGCTACAGCTATCCGGGCTATGGCGCGATCTTCCGGGCCTATCTGTGGCGCGCGAAAGACCCGGTGCCCCATCCCCTTTACCCCAAGAATTAGATTGCAGGCCGGGGGTTTGCGGCGCATGTGAGGGGTCATGCCCGTCTGGATCATCGCCACGATACTCGCTGCCTTCTTCCAGAACCTCCGGTTCCTGCTGCAGCGCCATCTCAAGGTCACGACGCTGTCGACCATGGGGGCGACCTGGGCGCGGTTCGCCTTTTCCATGCCGCTCGCTGCCCTCGCGCTGGCGCTCTGGCTCGGGGTGACGGGGCAGGCCCTGCCAAGCCCCACGCCCGCCTTCTGGGGCTATGCGCTGACCGGGGCCATCGGCCAGATGCTGGCGACGGCCTGTGTCGTCACGCTCTTCGGGCGGCGCAATTTCGCGGTCGGTGTGACGCTGGCCAAGACCGATGTGATCCTGAGCGCGCTCATCGGCCTCGTTCTTTTGGGAGAGGCCGTTTCGCTGCCCGTCGCGCTCGCCATCGTGGTGGGCTTTGCGGGTGTCATGCTCCTGTCCGATCCGCCGCGGGGCGATGTGGCGCTAGGCCTGCGCGCGCGGCTTTTCAATGCCGCCTCGGGTTACGGGCTTCTGTCGGGGTTGCTCTTCGGGCTGTCGGCGGTCTGCTACCGGGGCGCGACGCTGAGCCTTGAGGGGGGGGATGACCTGTTGCGGGCGGCGACGGCGCTGGTGGTGGCCACTTTCGTGCAGACACTCACACTCGGCCTGTGGCTCGCCTGGCGCGAGGCGGGGCAGATCGGGCGCGTCCTGGCCTCCTGGCGCGTGTCGGGGCCGATGGGGCTGACCTCCATGCTCGGCAGTCTCGCCTGGTTCACCGCCTTCGCGCTGCAGACGGCCGCCTATGTCAAGGCTCTGGGCCAGATCGAACTGGTCTTCACCTTTCTCGTCTCGGCCTTCTGGCTTGGCGAACGCTCCTCGGCCAAGGAGATTGCGGGGGCGCTCCTGCTGGTCGTATCGGTCCTCATCATCTTCCTCGGGGCGCTGCCATGATCGCCATCGCGCTCTCCATCGCGCCGATCTTCCTGCTGATCGTCACCGGCTACGCGCTCCGGCGCGGCGGCATCCCGTCCGAGGAATTCTGGACCCTCAATGACCGCCTCGTCTATTTCGTCCTGATGCCCGCGCTCTTCTTCGTGAAGATCTCGCAGACGGACCTGTCGGACCCGAACCTTCTCTCCTTCACCGCGACGCTCTACGCGGGCTTTTTCCTCGCCGTGGGGGCGGCCACCGCCCTTGCCGTCACCTTGCGCTACGAGGGGCCGCAAGCCACCTCGATCCTGCAAGGGGCAAGCCGCTTCAACACCTTCATCTCGCTGGCCGTGGCCGAAACGCTCTACGGGGCGGCGGGGTTGCAGTTGGCGGTTCTGGCGGCGGCGGTGCTCGTGCCCGTGGTCAACCTGACGGTCGTGGGGCTTTTCTCGGTCCTTCTGCCCAAGCCGGGCAGTCCGGTCCTCGTGAATGCCGCGCGCGGGCTTGCCACGAACCCGCTGATCCTGTCGATCCTTGCAGGTGCCGTGGTGAATGCGCTGGGCTGGGCGCCGATCCCGGTTCTGACCGAAACGCTTGCGGTGCTGGGGCAGGCGGCCCTTCCCATCATGCTCTTGTGCGTGGGCGCGAGCCTCAAGCTGCGCGGGCTTCAGGCCGATCTCCTGCCCATGGCCATCGCGGCGGGGGGAAAGCTCGTGCTTTTCCCCCTCGTCATCTTCGCCCTTGCCCTGGCGCTCGGCCTGCCTCCGCTCACCGCGCAGGTGGCGCTGATCTACGGCGCGCTGCCCACGGGGGTCGCCGCCTATACGCTCGCGCGCCAGATGGGGGGTGATGCGCCGCTCATGGCCGCGATGATCACGGTCCAGACGCTTCTGGCCTTCGCGCTCATGCCGCTCTGGCTGGGTCTCGGGGAATGGGTCTTCGGCCTCTGATCCCCCCTTCATCTTTCTCCAAATATGCCGGGGGTTCGGGGGCAGAGCCCCCGACGGGTCGGCGCGCGGCACGCGCGGCGAAACCTCTTACAACCGCGAGAACCGGCTCACCTCGGTCCGGTTGTCGAAAAACGGCACGCCGGGGGCTTGCCGCCCCTCCAGCCGGGCAGACAATTCGGCCAGCACCACTTCGGTGATGAAGGGCATGTCATAGCCCCTGACCTCGTCGAGCGGCACCCAATGCAGATGGCCCAGCTCCGCCTCCGCGCGGCTGAAATCGTCGGGATCGTTCCTGAGCGCCTCGGCCTCGACCAGGAAAAACCGCGCATCGAAGCGGCGCGGGCGGCCGGGGGGCGTGATCGCGCGAAAGAGAAAGGTCAGATCCGTGCCATCGGGCAGATGGCCTGTGCCAAGATAGCCGCGCCAACCCTGCGGCTTGTCCAATCTGCCCGCCCGTGCATCGGGCGCGCCGATCAAAAGCCCCGTTTCTTCCCACAATTCGCGGGTCGCGGCCGCGACAAGCGGTGCGGGGCCCAGATCGCTCTCGCGCGCAAGGGCCGCCGCACAGCCTGGGGTCGGGTCGAAGGCGAGCGGGATGACGGCATCCACCGCGTCAACGGCCCCACCCGGAAAGACGAATTTCGACGGCATGAAGGCCGCATCCTGCCCGCGTTGGCCCATCAGCACCCTCGGACGGGTGGCGCGGTCGCGCAGTACGATCACCGTGGCGGCATTCCTGATGGCGCTTTTGTCCACTAGAAGCCGTGCATCCGTTTCGCCCACTGGATCCCCACGATCATGCCCTTGAACCGGGGCAGAAGGTAGAGGGCCATGGCCACCACGCCAATCGAAAACGTCCCCGCCATGACCCAGGGCCCGGGCTGGAACATCTCGTAGACGAAGAGCTGCAAGGTCCCCATCACCTTGGCCGTCAAGAGGATCGACAGATAGGCCGGGCCGTCATCGGCGCGGGCATGGCTCAGATCCTCGCCGCAGGCGGTGCAGGACCCGTTGAGCTTCAGGTAGCCCTCGAACAGCCCCGCCTCGCCGCAATTGGGGCAGCGGCGGCGCAGGCCGCGCAGGATGGCGGGGCCGGTGGGCCGCTCGGGTGGGCCGGGCAGAAATTCGGGGCGCAGCGTCGCGTCGTCATGGCTCATGCCCCCTAAATGCGCCGCCGCGCGCGCCCCGTCCAGTGACCTCTCGCCGCGCCTCACGCGCCGATCAAAAAAGCCGCGACGGAAATCTGCGGCCTCTGCGTGGAACGGGGCAGAGACAGCAAGCAACAGGAGTTATGCAGATGTCCATCCTCAAGGCAGGCCTTCTGGCCACCCTCATCCCCCTGGCCCTCGCAGCCCCCGCGCTGGCGCAAGATGGCCGTGGCCCCGGCCCCCGGATGACCTTTTCCGAGCTCGATCTCGACGGCAATGGCGCGCTCACCCTGCAAGAGATGCAGGCCGCCGCCCAGGACCGGTTTGCCCGCGCCGATGCCGATGGCGATGGTCTCGTGACCCGGGACGAGCTGATCGCACAGGCGATGACGCGGGCCGAGGCCGGCGTGGACCGGATGCTCGAACGGGCCGACACCGACGGCGATGGCGCGATCAGCACCGCCGAACACGAGGCGCTGCGCGATGATCGTCGGACGGCGGGGATGGAGCGCATGTTCGGGCGCGTCGATGCCGATGGCGATGGCAGCGTGACCGAGGCCGAATTCGAGGCCGCCATGGAGCAGATGGGCGCACGGCGCGGCCAGCATGGCGGCGAGCGCGGCGGGCGGCATGGCCAGGGTTTCTGGCGCGGCTGATCCCGACCGATCCCGGCGCGGGGCAGGTGACATGCTCCGCGCCGGGTGCTTTCCGCGCGCGGCACGGAGCGATAGACAAAAGCATGACGCAGGAAATGTCCGGGCTCGACCGGCTCTCCGACGGGGCGCTGATGGTCCTCTTCGCCAATGGCGATCCGGGGGCGGCCCGGCTTTTGACCGAAAGGCTTTTGCCGCGCGCCCTGCGTCATGCCAGCCGCGTGCTGGGCGACCGGGCCGAGGCCGAGGATATCGCGCAAGAGGCGATGTTGCGGCTTTGGCGGGCGGCGGGGGGCTGGCGGCAGGATGGGGCAGCCGAACCCGCGACCTGGCTTTACCGTGTCGTGGCGAACCTGTGCACCGACCGGCTCAGGCGGCGGGGGCGGACGGAGCCCTTGGACGATCCCGATCTTGCCGCCGATGGCATGCCGGGGATCGAGGCGCGGATGGTCGCCGCCGACCGGATGGCCGCGCTCGATGCCGCGCTGGCGCGTCTGCCCGAAAGGCAGCGACAGGCCGTGGTGCTGCGCCATATCGAGGGGCTGTCCAACCCCGAGATCGCTGAAATACTGGATGTGGGGGTGGAGGCCGTCGAAAGCCTGACCGCCCGGGGCAAGCGGGCACTGACAGCCGCTCTTGCCGGCAGGAAGGAGGCCCTGGGCCATGACGACTGAACGTGACGATGATGCGCTCGACGCGCTGTTCGACGCGGCAAGGCAGGCCGCAGCGCCCCCCGATGCGCTGGTCGCGCGCGTGCTGGCCGATGCGGACCGGGTGCAGGCCGAAACGCGCGCCCAGTCCGCCCCGGCGACACCCCCGGTCCGCCGCTCCGGCCCGTTCGGCCGGTGGATCGCGGCGCTTGGGGGTTGGCCTGCGGTCTCGGGCGTGACGCTTGCCGGTGTTGCGGGCCTTGTCCTCGGCTTTGCCGCGCCCGATGTCGTGGACAGCTGGTCGGGTGGGCAGATCTGGACCCTGTCCGGTGGCGCCGGCACGATGCCCGAGATGGGCGCGCTCTGGGATGGAACATGGGAGGAGGGGGGCGATGTCTGACCCGTCGGGCGAACACAAGGCACCCCGGCGCGGCGCGCGCGGTCTGAAGATCGCGCTGGGCCTGTCGCTGGGTCTGAACCTCCTGATCGTGGGGCTGGTCGTGGGGGCCGTGACCTCCATCGGGTCGGGGCGGCCCATGGGCGACGACGATCCGCGCCTGCGCAGTCTGGGCCTTGGGCCTTTCGCCATCGCCTTGCCGCGCGACGAACGGCAGGCGGTGACCGACAGGATCGACCGCGCGGCACTCCGCGCCGATCGACGCGAGATGGGGCAGGCGATGGCCGATCTGCGCGCGGCACTTCTGTCCGAGCCTTTCGACCGGGCCGCTGCCGAGGCTGCGCTGAACCGGTCGCGCGATGCCGCCAGCGCCGCGCAAGGGCAGGGGCATCGCGCCTTGCTCGATCATCTCGAAACGCTCGACGCGACCGAACGCGCCGCCTTGGTCGAACGTCTGGGTCGTGCGCTGCGCCGGATGGGCGGGCGCGACGGGGGGCGTTGATCGGGCAGGCCGCAGGCCAAGGGCATCTGGCCGTGTCAGGTCGCCGATACCGTCGACAGCGTGACCTGGTCGCGGCCAAGCGCTTTTGCCCCGTAAAGCGCCGCATCGGCCCGGTCGAGCAGGCTTTGCGCGGTTTCCGCGCTGCCCGGTTGCGACAGGGCGATGCCCACGCTCAACGTGATGTCGAGGGGTTTCGTCGCGCCGCCAAGGCCAAAGGGTTGCATCGCGATGGCTTGGCGCAATTCCTCGGCCCTGGCCAGTGCGGTGGCCTGATTGCAGCCGGGCAGCGCCACGAGAAATTCCTCGCCGCCGATCCGCGCCAGAAGCGCGTCATCGTCCAGCTTGCCCCGCAATCTGCGGGCCACCATGTGCAGAACCCGGTCGCCCGTCGCATGGCCAAGGCTGTCGTTGACCTGTTTGAAATGGTCGATGTCCAGCAGCATCACGGCCAGGCCGTCGCTGTTGCGGGCCAGCATCCGCTCCAGTTCGAACAGGCCCTTTCGGCGGTTGTGCAGCCCGGTCAGGCTGTCGGTCACGGCCATTTCCAGTTCCAGCCTGACCGAAGCGCGCAGCCGGTCGGCCTGCCGCTTGCGCCCCAGCTGCGCACGGATGCGGATCGCCAGTTCGGCCGCGTCGAACGGGTCATACAAGATGTCATGCGCACCGAGATCCAGCGCGATGGCCGCGCGTTCGGCATCGCCGTCGGGCAGGATCATCACCGTCGCCGCATGGCGTGTCGCGGGCCGCGAGCGCAGATCGGACAACAGGCGCAGCCCCTCGTTGCGATGCGACAGGTCGGCGGCGATGACAAAGACATCGGGAACCTCCGGATCCTCGACCGCGAACCCCCCCAGTGCCGCATCGCGGGGCAGGATCGACACCTCGCCCGCGACGCGGTCGTCCAGCGCCGTCTTCCACAGCACCGCGCCCTTGGGGCCCGATGCGATCAACGCGATCCGGCCGGGGCGTTCGCGGGCTGCAAATCCGGCGGCGGCCTCGGCGAAACCCGGTGCCGTCTCGCCCCGCTGGCGCAATTCCCGCGCCGTATCGCGGGCCCGCAGCAGCGAACGCACCCGCGCCAGCAACGTCACCTCGTCCACGGGCTTGGTCAGGAAATCATCCGCTCCCGCCTCCAGCCCCGCCATTTTCGAGGCGTGATCGGCCAGAGCGGTGATCAGGATGACGGGAATATCGGCGGTTTCCGGATCGGCCTTGAGACGGCGGCACACCTCAAGCCCCGACATCTCGGGCATCACGACATCGAGCAAGATCAGATCGGGCGCATTGCTGCGGGCGGCGGCCAGCGCGGCATGGCCGCAATCGGCCTGTTCCACGGCATAGCAGGCAGCGGCAAGCTTGACCTTCATGACGATGCGGTTCGTCGCGACGTCGTCGACAACAAGTATTCGCCCTGTCATGCCCGCCTCGCACCCGTTACTCGTATGTCACCAAACCCGCGTCATGGTCGGAGACTGTGCACCGGTTTTGGTCTGGAATGGTTAACAAATGCTTTAGCGAGCGGGATTGTCTTGGGGATGAATCAAGAATTGGCGGAAACCCGCGCCTTGGCGGTGCTGGGCTGGATTGCCGGGCAGGACGAGATCTTTCCGGCGTTTCTCGGTGCGACCGGCACCAGCGAGAGCGATCTGCGCCGTCGCGCCGGCGATCCCGAATTCCTCGCGGCGGTGCTGGATTTCGTCTTGATGGATGATGCCTGGGTCATCGACTGCGCCGCGGCGCTGGGCTGCCCGCCCGAACAGATGCTGCATATCCGCGCCGCGCTGCCGGGGGGCGATCTGCCTCACTGGACCTGAGCGCGCTGCGAAAGCTCTCTCAGGGCAGTTCGTCGGCGGTCAGTTTCGCCAGGAGCCCCTTGAGCGTTTCCAGTTCCGGCTCGCTCAGCTTGCTGTGGAAATGGATCGATGCCGCCCGGCAAAAGGGCAGGGCCGCGATGAACTGCGCCTGGCCCAATTCGGTCATGCGCACCTCGGTCGTGCGGCGGTCGTCGCGGCCCATCTCGCGCAGGATCAACCCGTCGCTTTCGAGCTGGCGCAGCGCGCGCGATGTGGCGGTGCGGTCGATACCCACGAAATTGGCGATGTCGGAGGGGTTCTTCTTGCCTTCCTCGGCGACGGCGACGAGCACGCACCATCCCACACGCGTCAAGCCGAAGCGGCGAAGATCATCCTCCACCCGCCGCTCGAGAATCCGTGCGGTGCGGGTGATCTGGTGGCCTACGCTGTCTTGCAGGCTGAATTTTTTGCCAATGCCGTCCATCGTGAGCCTGCGCTATAGAGCCAAGAGGTCATTCTGTCACGCCGATATGAAGTTCGCGCGAGACATTCCACTCATTTTCAACCTGGAGTTGTATCTTGTCCCAGCCGTCCAATACCGCGATCCGGGGCCTCCTGTTCGACAAGGACGGCACGCTGTTCGACTTTCACCTCAGCTGGTCGCATTGGATCGCGGGGCTTATCGACACCCTGTCCGAAGGGGTGGACGCGCGCCGCGCCCATATTGCCGAATGCCTCGAATATGATTGGGAAAACAAACGTTTCCTGCCCGGTGCCCTGTCCATCGCGGGCACGGTCAAGGAACAGGCTGCGGTGCTTTCCCCGGCGCTTCCGCATTGGTCCACCGACGCGATCGAGCGCTATCTGGTGCAAGCCGCCGCCCATGTGGCGATGGTTCCGGCCGTGCCGCTGGCCCCGCTTCTGACGGGGTTTCGCGCCTCTGGGCTGGCCGTGGGTCTTGCCACCAACGACGCGGAATCCGCCGCGCGGAGGCATCTTGAAGGCGCTGAAATAATTGACAAATTCGACTATATCGCCGGGTATGATTCGGGATACGGGGCCAAACCGGCCCCCGGCATGTGTCTTGGCTTTGCCAAGGCCCATGGTCTCGATCCCGCGACCTGCGTGATGGTGGGCGACAGCGCCCATGATCTGGTCGCGGGACGGGCCGCCGGGATGGTGACGGTTGCGGTCCTGACCGGCATGGCGGGACCGGCGGAGCTGACCCCCCTTGCCGATGCGGTGCTGCCCGATATCGGCGCGCTGCCCGATTGGCTGTCGACCCGCGCCTGAGGCATTGCTGGTGCGCAGGTCGGGGCGCGGAAATGCGACCTCCGCGCGTCGGTTCCGGGCAATCAGGTGGTCGGGCGATGGGCAAACCTGCCCCCTGACAGGCGCGGGCCAGACCAGCCCGCCCGCCAGCGAAAGGCCGCCCGATGAGTGACATGACCGACCTAGCCGCCCCGAAACGCCGCCGTGGGGGCGGGCGCGCGGGCCATTCCGCCCGGGCGGGGGGCCATGTCATCGACCAGATGCCGTGGCGCGTGCCGGTCAACACCGACCGCCCGACAGAACCCCTCCCGCCCGAGGGGGTGCAGGCCATCCACGATGGCGCGATGCGCGTCCTGTCCGAGATCGGGATCGAATTCCTCAACGACGAGGCTTTGGGCCATCTCCGGGCTGCAGGCTGCCGGGTCGAGGGGCAGATGGTCCGCTTCGACCGCGCCTTCGTCGAGGAGATGGTGGCCAAGGCGCCGCCCTCCTTCACCATCACGCCGCGCAACCCCGACCGCGCCATCACCATGGGCGAGGGCCACATGCTGTTCGGCAATGTCTCCTCCCCGCCCAATGCCTGGGACCTGGAGCGCGGCAAGCGGCCGGGCGACATGGCGACCTACCGCGAATTCATCAAGCTGACGCAGTATTTCAACTGCATCCATTTCGCGGGCGGCTATCCGGTCGAACCCATCGATGTGCATGCGGGCGTGCGCCATCTCGATTGCCTGTTCGACAAGCTGACCCTCACCGACAAGGCGGTCCATGCCTATTCGCTCGGCCCCGAACGGGTCGAGGATGTGATGGAGATGGTCCGCATCGCGGGCGGCCTGAGCCATGCGGAATTCGATGCCGCCCCTCGCATGTTCACCAACATCAATTCGGTCAGTCCGTTGAAGCACGACTGGCCGATGCTTGACGGCGCGATGCGGCTCGCCAGGCGCGGGCAACCGGTGGTCGTCACCCCCTTCACGCTGGCCGGCGCCATGGCCCCGGTCACGCTGTCGGGCGCCGTCATGCTGAGCCTGGCCGAGGCTTTGGCCGCCATCGCCCTCTTGCAGTGGATCGCACCGGGTTGCCCCGTGGCCATCGGCACCTTCACCTCCAATGTCGACATGAAATCGGGCGCGCCCGCCTTCGGCACGCCCGAATATATCCGCGCGACCCAGATGACGGGCCAGATGGCGCGGTTCTACGGCCTGCCCTTGCGCTCGTCTGGCGTTTGCGCGGCCAATGTCCCCGATGCGCAGGCGATGTGGGAGACGATGAATTCGCTCTGGGCTGCCGTCCAATCGGGGACCAACATGGTCTATCACGCGGCAGGGTGGCTGGAGGGCGGGCTGATCGCCTCGCCCGAGAAATTCGTCATGGATTGCGAGGTCTTGCAGCAATTCCAGCGCTATTTCGAGCCCTCGATCCTTGGCACGACCGAGGCCGATCTGGCGCTCGACGCCATCGCCGAGGTCGGGCCGGGTGGCCATTTCTTTGGCTGCCAGCACACGCAGGACCGCTACCAACAGGCCTTTTACGGCCCTTTCCTGTCGGATTGGCGCAATTACGAGGCATGGCAGGGCGCGGGGGGCCTGTGGACCGCCGAACGTGCGCATGGGCTCTACAAGAAGATCCTCGCCGAATTCGAGCCACCGCCGATGGACCCGGCCATCCACGAGGAACTGGCCGCCTTCGTCGCCCGCCGCAAGGCCGAGGGGGGCGCGCCGACCGATTTCTGAAGCTGCCGCAAATGCCCTGAAAACGCCCTGATTGCGCAAGGTTTCGTTTACGTCCCGCCCCCTATCCCTTTGGGGCGGGCGCTGTGACGGCTCCGCGACTGCAACGGGTGGATGGCATGCATGGCATGGTGAACCGCGCGCTTCAGGGGTTTCTGACTGCGACCTACGGACCCGGCGTCTGGGCCGAGGTTCGGGGACAGGCGGGCCTGCCCTTCGACGATTTCGAAGCGATGCTCGACTATCCTGACGCGATGACGCTGGCCTGTTTCGACGCCGCCTGCCACGTGCTGCACAAGCCGCCCAACGTGCTGCTGGAGGACATCGGGACTTGGCTGGTGACCGATCCGCACCTTGAACCGTTGCGCCGCCTGATGCGGTTTTCCGGTGCCGGTTTCGTCGATTTCCTCCATTCGCTCGAGGAATTGGGCGATCGCGGGCGGCTGGCGATGCCCGATCTGGACCTGCCGCAGATCGTGCTGGAACGCCGCGATGCGGCGACGTTCACGATCCACGCCCGCTGGTCGCTGCCGGGAATCGGGCCGATCCTGATGGGTTGCCTGCGCGCCATGGCCGATGATTACGGGGCGCTCGCGCTTTTGCGGCTCGACGGGCTTGATGGGGCGGTCGAACGGCTCGAGGTGCAGTTGCTCGACCCGGCCTTTTCGACTGGGCGCCGCTTCGATCCGGGGCGGGTGCGGGCATGATCGGCCTTCCGCCCAGCCTTGACCGGGTGATCGGCCTGTCGGGTGGTGCGCTCGACGTGCTGATGCCGATGCATCTTTGGGCCGATCCCGAGGGGCGCGTGGTGCAGGCGGGCCCCACCCTGACCAAGATGGCGCGGCGCGGCCCGCTGGCGGGCCTGCCGCTCTTTCGGCTGATCGAATTGCGCCGACCGTCGCGGGTCGCCACGATGCCGGGGCTCGAGGCGCTGGCCGGTCAACGCCTCGGGCTTGTCCTGCGCAATGCGCCCGACCTGCCGCTGCGCGGGGCGCTGACCACGCTGCCTGCGGGAACCGGCCTGATCCTCGACATTTCGCTGGGCCTGTCCTTTGCCCGCGCGGTTTCGGAATTCGGCCTGACGCTCAACGATTTCTCGCCCTGTGACCAGACTGTCGAACTGCTCTACCTGCACGAGGCCAACAGCGCGACGATGGCGCTGTCGCGCCACCTGTCCCAACGCCTCGACGCCGCCCGTGCCGAGGCCGAGGCGCAGGCCCTGAGCGATCCCCTGACCGGTCTGGCCAACCGCCGCGCGATGGATGCCGCCATCGCCCGCTGCCTTGACGACCCGACACAGGATTTCGGAATCATGCATCTCGACCTCGATTTGTTCAAACAGGTCAATGACAGTTTCGGACATGCCGCAGGCGATGCCGTCCTGGAACGCGTGGGCGCGATCTTGCGCCACCAGCTGCGGCAGCGCGATCTGGCGGGTCGTGTCGGCGGCGACGAATTCCTCGTGCTGCTCCGAGACTGCGCCGGGCGGGCCGAGATGGAACAGGTCGCAGCCCGCCTCATCGCCACGATCGAGGAACCCTTGCCCTTTCAGGATCATCTGTGCCGGGTCTCCGCCTCCATCGGGTTCGCGGCCAGCGTGGATTATCCCAAGCGGCCCGATCTGACCCGCCTACTGGCCGATGCCGATGCCGCGCTTTATGCCGCCAAACGCGCCGGGCGCCGGCGCTGGGCGGCGCATGTCCCGCCTGTCGCCCCGGCTGCCCGCCGCGCGGCGGATGGCGTGGCATATCCGCCGGGGGATTGAGCGGGGACACCGCGGCGCTATCTGGCCCTGATCCGTCGCAGCGCAGGCCCCCATGACCAGGTCCAACGATCTTCGCCCCCATCCCGTGCCCGCAGGCCGGTTCGCCCGCGCGCGCAGCATGGGCGGGCTGGCCACCGGCCTTGCGGGTGGCGTGGCGCTCAGCGGTGCGCAGGCGCTGTTGCGGGGTCAGCGCCCGCGCCTTGCCGATCTGGTCATGACGCCCGCCAACATCACCCGCCTGGCCGACCGCCTGTCCGAAATGCGCGGGGCGGCGATGAAACTCGGCCAGCTTCTGTCGATGGAGGCGGGCGATCTTTTGCCGCCCGAGCTGGAGGCGATCCTGTCGCGGCTCCGCGCGCAGGCCCATGTGATGCCGCCGCAGCAGTTGAAGCAGGTGCTACAAACCGCCTACGGCCCAGATTTCCGCAAGCTTTTCCGCAGTTTCGACACGACGCCACTTGCCGCCGCCTCCATCGGGCAGGTTCACCGCGCCACGACCCCCGAGGGCGAAACGCTGGCCGTGAAACTGCAATATCCCGGCGTCCGCGAGGCCATCGACAGCGATCTCGACAATGTCGCGGCGCTGATCCGC